>JBNLFG010000001.1:0-383660 GCA_050305405.1 Anaerolineales bacterium
CATCCAGGCGGACGCTTCGGACGCATCCGCACTTGCTTCCATTATGGACGGTTTCGATGTCGCCCTGAGCGCTGTGCCCTACTACTTCAATCTGGGGATCACTAAGGTCTGCATCGAAAAAGGTGTCAGCCTGTGCGACATGGGCGGCAACACAGATGTGGTCTGGGCACAACTCGAGTTGGACGATGCCGCAAAAGCCGCTGGCGTCAGCATCGTCCCCGACTGCGGTATGGGACCGGGTCTCATTAACACGATGGGCGTCTACGTGATGGACTTGCTCGACAAGCCGCGTGAAGTCTATCTCTACGATGCGGGCTTACCGCAAGACCCAACCCCGCCCTGGAATTACGCCATGACCTACCATATCAACGGCCTGACGAACGAATACAGTGACGAGGCTACCTTTATCCGTGATGGCAAGATTGTGCTCGTACCGACCTTCACCGAACTCGGCAGCTTGGTCTTTGAACCACTCGGCGAATTAGAGAGCTTCGTGATTTCGGGCAGTATGTCCACCACGCCCGATACACATCTCGGTAAACTGGAACGCTACGAGAACAAAGTGTTGCGCTACCCCGGACACTTCCACACCTTTGAAGCCTACAAACGCCTTGGGCTTTTCTCCGAAGAACCCATCGACGTCAACGGACAAAGCATCGTGCCGCGTGACTTCTACCACACCCTGCTTGCGCCGCATATTAATGCCGAGGGCGTCAAAGATATTGGCATCATGCGTGCGGTCGGTGTCGGTGAAAAGGACGCTAAAGAAGCGACCGTCACCGTCGACCTGATCGACCGCTATGACGAAGAAACCGGCTTCACCGCCATGGAACGCCTGACGGGTTGGCATTGTGCCATCTACATGGGCTTCCAGGCCCGCAAACGCATCGAGGCCGGTGCCCACCGTATGGAATTGGCTGTCTCATCTACCGAAGTGATGGACGCCGTGCATGAGCGTGGCATTCACTTTGAAACACGCTGGGCGTAGCATTTTAACCAGACTAGAAAAGTCATAAGACTTTTCTAGTCTGGTAATTTGAAATCTATGAATCTACACGACATCATCCACCGCAACCCAAATCCCCGTCCGTGGGCAGAAGGCGAAAAAATCGCCTGGGATGACCCTGCTTTCAGCGAGCGCATTCTGGCGGAACATCTTTCACAAGAACACGACGAAGCCAGCCGCCGCACGGAGCTGATCGACGCCCATGTCAACTGGATTCATAACGCCCTGCTTAAAGGCGAACCCGCCAACGTGCTTGATCTCTGCTGCGGACCAGGTCTCTACACCAGCCGTCTCGCCAAACTAGGGCACCGCTGCACTGGCATCGACTTTGGGCCAGCATCCATCCGCTACGCACGTGAGATAGCAAAAACTGAAAATTTAAGTGCTGCTTATACGCAAGAAGATATCCGCCATGCCGATTATGGCAGCAATAACGACCTTGTGATGATGCTCTTTGGGGAAGCAAATGTTTTTCAGAAAGCCGATTTGCGTAAAATTCTCAAAAAAGCGATGAAATCTCTCAAAAAAGGCGGGACTCTGTTACTGGAAGCACATACCTTTGAAGCCGTTGAAAATATTGGCACAGAGATGCCACTCTGGTACAGCGAAGAAAGCGGGCTCTTCTTCGAAAAACCGCATATTTGCCTGACCGAAAACTTCTGGGACGAAAAGGAAAATGTTGCTATCATCCGCTATTTTATTGTTGATGTAGCAACGAATGCGGTCAATCTGCAAGCATCATCCACGCAAGCCTACTCGGAAGACGAATATGAAATTCTTTTACGCAAAGCTGGCTTTAAAGAAATCATCTTCCACGAGTCTTTTGGAGACGTGGAAGATGAAGATTTCTGGTTAATCGAAGCGAGACTGTAATTCTCAAAAAGTGGGGCTAAAGCACACCTGCCTTTTTCAAAGCATTTTCTAGTTGCATCAGCGAAGCCGGTTTCAAAATCAGTGCAGCGGCGCCATCTCTTATTACACGCCGTTTCGTTTCGGGCTGGTCATCCGATGTAATCACGATCACAACCGAATTGCTCAAACGCGGTTCACGGCGTAAATACCCTAAAATTTCCAAACCATCCACGCCGGGCATATTGATGTCGAGCAAGATCAATGGCGGGGTCGCTGACTTCAACAATGCCATCGCGGGGCTGGAACCGTACGCAGCGCGAGCATCAATCCCCAACATATCCAACATTTCCACCAAAGCATCGGCAGTGTTGCGATTATCATCAATTACAAGGGCGTGTGCCATAAAATTTCTCCATAGTAAATTCCGTCAGATTGTAGCCCAAAATGGATTTTGCGACCATCCCCACCAGACAGATCAATATTTGGGCTTTCGCAAAATATTTAGGACAACATACGAAACGGACTCGCCATAGGCTTGCATCCCTTCGCCGAGCAGATCATCGGAGAGAGACATCTGCCCCGTTCCCGCGGGCTGGACGAGGGCTGCCCCAGGCAAGTCGATCGAGAGCACATCTGCTGATGTCAGCAAAGGGCTGTCCACAGGCGGTAGCAAGTTAAATTTCAGGGGCGTACCGACGAGCTTGCTTGCATCCAAAAGCAGCTCGGTCATCTTTTCATTCGAAGCACCATGAATCCAGACTGTATCATCTTCTATACCATTTGGCAGATCTAAATTCCAGATCATCATCGGGTTTGGCACAGCAGATGCCAAGCCCGTCAGATTCTTGAAGTTTTCGGGGTTACCGATGAAAGCACTCGCGCCCGGCGCACCTGCTGATGCGCCATCCCAAGCGACAAAAAGCACTGCGCGGCGCGGATCGAGATTCTTCTCGTGCCATGTGCGCGCTATTTCAATCATCGTCGCTACGCCCGCAAAATTCTGCGGCGATGGATTTTTGCTATCGTAAGCGGTATAAAGCACCACCATTTCGCTGGCAAGATTGCTATCGTAACCGCCCATGAATCCGATAGTGCTATGCGTCAGGACTGATTCCTTGCGTTCAATATCCAACGACATGTGCACCTGCGTATCAAGAGGCTTGATATGCCAACCGGGACCACCAAAATCTTCGACGGACAACTCTTCACCTGCAAGAAGCTTATCAGCAGCTTCGACCGAAATTCGAAAAACCGGAATCGGTGTAATTTCTTCTGTCGCATCATCGCTGGCTTCACGATCAGGAATCAGCAAAGATTCTTGTTTGGCCAGTTTGGTGTTGGCCGAGGGAGCAACCACTAATACGCCTACAGCGCCGCGCTCAGCTACCCGCGCCGCAAACTCAGGCGTAATACCACGCGCCGGCACAATTGGAATCATGCCGGTGAAATCATAGTCGTCGATGATCGCAAGCTCGTCCATAAAGGTATGCCGCACAAACACAAGCTGACCGAAAACATCGTCACCAGCAAGTGCTTTATCTTCAACGATGTTGAAGTCATCAGTAAAGGTTAGGGCTTCTGCATTGGCAGGGCCATAAAAGAAAAGTTCCGGCTCTTTCTTAAACTCAGCCATACTAACTTGATAGGAAAAATGGTAATCGGAGACAAAGCCATGCGCCTTCCAACCGCGTGCAATTTCAAGATTTTTAAAAGCATCTTCAATATATAGATCAATATCAGCTGCGGGGTCAGCGGAAGTTTCTTGAATCGCGCGTAAGGCACCGACATGGAACTGGGCATTATTCAAGTTAAAAGAATTTGCTACGCGCAAATAGGACGTCTTCGGTCCCGTAAAACTGATCACATAGGCGCTCAAGGCGATAAAAATCGCTGCGATAACCAACATACGCTTACGCAGCAAGAGCGCCATACTCATCGGGAAGCGGTCAAAGAGCCAGCGCATGCCTTCACCAAGAGCATTCAAGCCTGCAATCGCGATGAAAAACGCCAGCGCAGGCGCAAGCAAAATATAAGGTGCAGAACGGATATAGCCAACGCTCTGCGCGATGAGCGCACCCCATTCCGGCACTTCGGCGAGATGGAAAACCTGCGAACTCATCACATCAGGGATGTAGAGACTGCTGCCACCGATATAGGTGCCAAGGAAACCCAATTCCGCCATCAGCAGGAGAACAGCGCTCATCTCCAGTGCGGTCAGCACCAAAACATAGGGCATGATATTCGGCAGCACATGGCGCACAATAACCTGCAAACGTGTCATACCGATTGACTCGGCAGCTTCGATAAACTCACGTTTACGGATACGCATCACTTCACTGCGGATCAATTGGGCGGTCTCCGTCCAGCCGACCGTGGAAAGCGCGACTAAAAAGACCCACAATCCATTTTCGATATCAAGGGCGTAAATAATGATGAGACTACTCAACAAGATTGGCACGGACGAGATCAAGTCACTCAGGCCTTTGATGAGGCGATCAATAAGGCGACCCTCTCTCCAACCAGAAATGACGCCAAGCAGCGTACCCAGTGCCACGCGTGTAAGGGTAATGTATACACCTGCGATGAGGGTCATACGTGTACCGTAGAGCAAAAGACTGAACAGATCATTGCCCGACTGATCACTGCCGAGGGGGTATTCGGCAGATGGTTCAAAGGGAGGCGAGACCATTTCCTTGAGTTCGGCATCGTAGTAAGGGCGCGCAGATTGAGCGACCAGATAGGGGTCATAACTTCCCCAACTTTGCCCAAAGAGCACGACAATGACCAGCAATAGTAATACCAACAATCCAAAGATCAGCGATGGATTTTTAACCATCTGGCGAGCAAGCAAGCGGTTACGTTTGCGATTTTCTTCTTTGAAGGAGAATTCTTCTGTGGTCATGGTTATGCTCTCCCTAAACGCGGATCGATACGGTGATTAAGCCAATCAAGCAGGGCGTTAACTAATTGGATGGTCAACCCAAGCGCAAGAACGACAACGATGAAAAGGATCGCTTCACGGCGCTGCACAGCATCCAGGGCGTATTGCCCGACCCCGGGCCAGGCGAAAATAAATTCCACAATCGGTAGCACGCCCAATGTAAAGCGAAACGAGACGCCGAAGGCGGTCAAAATGGAGATGCCTAAATTACGAAGAATATGCACAAAGAAAACGCGTCGTTCCCGTAATCCTTTTGAATGCGCCGTGCGGATATAGTCCGCGCCCATAATCTCACTAAGAGCAACATAGGTAGCGCGCGTGATATACGCCAGCGGACGCGCCATCAGGACAAGCACGGGCATGGCAAGATGATCGAAATCCCAAGCGTAGCCGCCCATGCTGACAAGGCGCTCGCCAAAAGTGAGTGTATATTTGATGCCGATGGTTTGGAACAGCACGGCCAACAAAAAGGTCGGCGCAGAAACGCCAATGATTGCCAGAAAAAGCACCAGGTCGGCCTGACCGCGATGCTTCGTGAGCGAGGCCGTGCTCCCCATCAAGACACCAAGAACCAACGCTAAACCAAGCGCGATTCCGATCAAACCGAGGCTATTGGCGTAGGCTGTCTTCATAACTTCGGCGACTTCTGTCTCACCGGAAACCATCATTGCCGTTCCCAAATCGCCATGGGCAAGCATTTTGAGATATTCAACCGAATGCATCCCCGCTTCACGGATGATCTCAAAAAGTTGAAAATCCTGCGTCGGTTCCACCCAAACATCCATCATCCGCATCCCTAAAAAGGACAGGAAAACGATCAGCACGGCTATTACCAAAATTTTGAGCAGGAAACCTGCTACTGACCCCAAAATTTTCATCAAAATCCTACTTTCTATATCCCATTTCACTACTGTCATATCCGGGCATCAGATTGACTGCCTGCTGAAAATCATCCAGCGCCAAAACTTCAAAGAGCGGCGCGAGTAGCGGATCGTCAAAATAGACCTGCGGAATAATCAATTCGTAACGCTCGTGAAAGAGTGGCACAAAATCAAGCTCAAGCGCTTTCGCAGCAGCGGCGATGCCAAGGCCACAATCTGCTCGACCGGATGCAATAGCAGCTGCAACGCCCAAATGCGTAAACTCTTCATTTTTATAGCCAGCAACCTGTTCCGGCGTGATGCCCAACTTACCCAACTCATAATCAAGCAGGACGCGCGTCCCCGCGCCGCGTTGCCGGTTTACAAAGCTGATGTCGGGACGAATGAGATCATCCAGACCTTTGACATTTTTCGGATTCGCCCGCGGGACAATGAGACCTTGTTCCCGTTTAACCAGCATTACCTGCTGGACAGGTGTTTCCGCCAAATACTTGCCGATATAGCTATCGTTATAGACGCCGGTTTCGGGATCGAGCAAATGCGATCCCGCCAAATGCGCTTCACCGCGCTTCAAGGCGACCAAGCCCCCCAACGAACCAACATTCGATGAGACGAAACGCCGCCCCCGCTGCGCGAGATATTGCGCCAACAGGTCGAGCGTCATGTCGTGCGAGCCAATGCAAAAAATCGTCTTTTCGAGTTCGTCGCGGGTGCGGTAGAGATGAATGTCGATGTTCTCGCCTGCTTCCATGCCCTGAACGCCACTTGGCATTAGCGCCAGTCCATCGGCGCGCACGAGGGAGGAGATCACGCCCGCGCCGCGATTTAACGGTGCCGCGAGCATCTTCTCCCCGACGCGTCCAACCGCCATGCGGATGTAGTCGTCGTCTCCAGCGGGAGAGGTCGTCTTACGGGTCAATGTCGCTTTGACGGTGTCCAGCTCACGCGGTGGGCGTCCCGTCCATTTCGCAATTAATTCTTCTATAAAGATTTCGCCAGTCAAAGCAGCTGAAACCGGGTAGCCAGGTATGCCAATGATGGGGATTTCACGTTTCACGTTTCCCGTTTCACGCCCAACCATCCCAAGAATAACGGGGTGCCCCGGACGAACTGCGATCCCGTGTACAAGCAGCGTACCGAGCTTTTCGACGACACCCGCCGAAAAATCTTCCGCTCCAGCAGATGATCCCGCATTGAGCAGCACCAGATCGTGATCTTTGGCAGCTTCGGCGACACGCTCGGTGATGAGATCAAAATCATCGACGGTGATGGGATAACGCGTAGCTTCACCGCCCCAGCTTTTGATCTGCGCGGCAAGAACGAGAGAGTTATATTCGAGAATATCGCCGCGCTTGAGTTCGGAGCCAATCTCGACCAGTTCGGTGCCCGTCGGCAGGATGGCGACACGGGGTTTGCGCGCAACGGGAATTTCGACATGTCCTGAAGCGGCGATGGCGCCCAAATCGGCAGGACGCAACGTATGCCCCGCAGGCAGAACAAGCTGCGTGGCGACAATATCCTCGCCGAGCGGACGGACATGCTTCCACGGCGCAACCGCCGCACGAATGCGAATTTCTTTTGGCTCACGAATGGCGGGAGTGATTTCGCCGTTGACGTCGAGGGCTTCGGTCTCTTCGATCATGATGACGGCGTTGAAACCTTCGGGCAGCGGATCGCCGGTATCGACATATTGCGCCTGCTCGCCAATTTGAAGCGTGATAGGCGCAGTCAGCGTTGCGCCAGCCGTCTCGTTCGCATGGACGGCGAAACCGTCCATCGCCGAAGCGTGATAATGCGGCGAGGAGACCTTCGCCCAGATCGGCTCGGCGAGTACGCGCCCGAGGGCGTTCTCGTCGAGCGGGATGATTTCAGTACCGAGCACGCGCCATAGATCGGCATCTTGCAATGCAGATCGCAGAGCGGCTTTGGCTTTATCGAGGGGGATATCGTGGAGGTAGACGGACATAAAGTTTTCTTTAACCTAAATCAATCAATAAGTTTACAGCGTATCAGGAAAGTTTTATTTACGAACCAGCACATTCTCTATAATCTCGAATTTCTCAGCAATTTCTTTTTGCTGGCTCCTAAATGCTTGGCCCATAAGTTCAGATAACAGAAGGACAGCTACTTGATTAAATCTTTTCAAATTTTGTAAAGTTGCTTGCTCTATATTCTCAGATAGAGAAATTTCCCCGATAAATTGGGTTTCTTTTTTAATTCTTTCATCAATCTCAATATAAGCTTGGTTGGAATAATTCACTATAGCATCTTTTTTCTCAATATTTTCAGGTGTATTGTCCAGCAAAACAACTTTGGGTTCTAGATATAAGTCAAGAGGAAAGGGAATCGGATAAGAAAGAGTTGCTGCTATGTAGCTTAGCACTTTCATCCTTTGAGCAGACGTTGCCAACGCAACAAAATCATCAGTAATTTGCCCATGCCCTAGTAATTCTTTTTCCAACATTTCATCTAAGACTGTTTGACATAAAATCAATTCGCCTCCATCTAAGGCTTCAAAACCGCTAAGAATAAAGGACATATTACTACTCTTAAAACTATATCCCTCCCAACTTCGCAATTTTTTTAGCAAATCACGTATTAACAAATCTTGTTTGGTTGCTACGATTCTATGAACCGATTTTAGTCGGTTCTCTAAACTTCTAAGAAGCTTAGAGTATTCTTCTTCAACACTTCCCCAACAATTTATCCATTGCAATTTTGAAAGCGATGATGGAGGCTCACATTCATTAAATCGGATTGGAATGATGAAAATTGTCCCTTCAGGTTTTTCATAAGCTCTTTCAAGAGCTAACTTAATTTCTTTTTGATAGTAACCTTCTTTAGTCAAAGATTCATCAGAAAAGCAAATCAAAATTACATCAGCCTCTTGAAGTGCCTTTTCAATTTCATGCTTCCATTCTTGCCCTGGAAGAAGTTTACTTTTACCAGACCATAAATCAATCCACTCTTCACCTCTTAGTTTTGTAATTAAAGGGTCTGCAAAATGAGCATCTGCTGAAGCATAAATTATGAAAACTTTTAACAAGTTTGTATCAAGCATGAATTGTTTCCAAGAAGCAAATCAAATTTCTCGTCCAATTTTCAAATAAGAAGTAATAACCGTATTAGAAATTATACCCTCCCCACGCTTGTCCACAAAATCGAACGATGATATACTCACCGAGTGAGTAGCTTATCCCCTGAATACGCCCTGCTCGGCTTCCTGATCGAAGCGCCCTGCCACGGTTACGATCTGCACCAAAAATTCCAGACCGAACTCGGTCACGTTTGGCGCATCAGCCAGAGTCAGGCATATAACATTCTCAAACGGCTTGAGAAAAATGGCGAAATTTCGTCCACGCTCGTCGAGCAGGACAAACTTCCGGCGCGGCAGATGCTCTACATCACGGAAACAGGTAAAACCAAGTTCGACACGTGGCTGGGCGGCGCATCCCGTAATGCGCGTGCCATTCGCCTCGAGTTTCTCACCCGCCTTTACTTCTGTCAGAAAAATTACCCACAAAAAACGGCTCAAATCTACGCCGCCCAGTGTGCCATGATCCGCGCCAACATCGCTCAGGTCGAAAATCTGCAACCTGCTGGACGCTACAACCAACTCAGCATTGACCTGCGCCTGCGCCAACTGCGCCTCACGCAAAGCTGGATGAATGAGATTAAAGCTGAATTTCACATCCCGGAGATCAACCTGCCATGAAAAAACTTGCTACCTTCATCATTATCGCCCTGATCGGCTACGGAACACTCGCCTGTCAACCGGCTTCCGTTGACCAGGCATCCAAGCAATCTCTAACCGTGTTTGCCGCCGCCTCGCTGACCGAGTCTTATAGCGAACTCGCCACCCTTTTTGAAGCATCCCACCCCAACGTGGACGTGGTGCTCAATTTCGCAGGCTCGAATACGCTGCGAGCACAGATCGAGCAAGGCGCTCCCGCCGACGTTTTCGCCTCCGCCAACACCAAAGAGATGGATGCGCTTGTGGCGAGCGACTTGGTCGCTGCCGACGCGCCACAAGTCTTTTTACATAACCGACTGGTCATCATCGCGCCCGCCGAAAACGCCGCAAACTTGACATCCGTTGAGGATATTGCCCGTCCCAATCTGAAACTGGTCTTCGCCGCCGAAGAAGTGCCCGTTGGCAGGTATACGCGTCAAATGCTGGCGAATATGAGTGATGAGTTCAGTGCGAAAGTGCTGGCAAACGTCGTCTCGAACGAAAGCGATGTCAAACAAGTCCTCGCCAAAATCCAACTCGGCGAAGCGGATGCGGGCATCGTCTACGCCTCGGACGCGGTCGCCGCCCCCGAATTGGTCGTAGTCGAAATTCCCGCCGAATTCAATGTGCTGGCAACCTACCCCATCGCTGCGCTGACTGATTCTGTCATTGCTGAAGAGTTTGTCGCTTTTGTGCTTTCTCCCACGGGGCAAACCGTGCTCGAAAAATGGGGCTTCACGCCGATTGAATAAATGCCAGTTCCTGAGCGGAGCGAACGCCAGAGAGCGCAGTCGAAGGACGGAGTTCTTTCGTAAAACCGTCCTTCGACTACGATTTCGCTTCGCTACATCTCCGCTCAGGAGCTGAACTCCATTATAAAAACCTTCGCATCATGCCCACCCTACGCCGATACTTCAAATCGCTCACATCCGACATCCACACCAACTGGATATTTGTCATTCCAAGCATCTTCCTGTTAGCACTCTTTGGCATCCCCCTGCTGGCGCTCATCCTCGAAGCAACAAACGATTCTTTTTTACAGAACGCCCTCTCTGCTGAAGCCATCACCGCCCTAAAACTAAGCCTGCTTACCAGCCTTATCAGCGTCGGGATCGCCGTCATCTTCGGTACCCCACTCGCCTATGCGCTCGCCCGCTGGAAATTTTCGGGGAAAAAGTTCGTCGAAATGCTTGTTGACCTGCCTGTCGTGTTGCCGCCAGCCGTGGCAGGTCTCGCGCTGTTGATCGCGTTTGGCAGACAGGGTTTGGTCGGGCAATTTTTTATCCATATCGGAATCCAGCTTCCATTCACGAGCGCAGCGGTTGTTATCGCCCAGACCTTTGTTGCCGCGCCGCTCTACATCCGAGCAGCGCGGATCGGCTTTGCGGGCATCGATTCCCAACTGGAGGAAGCCGCCTATGTCGAAGGCGCGAATCAATGGCAGCTTTTTTCCGAAGTCATGTTCCCGATGGCGGGGCGTGCGCTGACCAGCGGCGCGATCCTGGCCTGGACACGGGCACTCGGCGAGTTTGGCGCGACGATCCTGTTTGCGGGCAATCTCGAAGGGGTCACACAGACCATGCCACTCGCCATCTACCTCGGCTTTGAACGCAATATGGGCGTGGCAATCGCTTTGTCGGTGGTTTTGGTGGGGTTCTCGGTAATCTTGCTCTCGCTGGCAAGGTCGCTGGAAAAAGAATAATGCTTTCCTCAATGCCTCTCCTGGCCTTTCTCGTTGCAATCATTGCTTTTTTATACTCCAGCATCGGCTTTGGCGGATCAACAGGCTATTTGGCAGTGATGAGTTTCTTTGACATCGAGCCAAATCTAATCGCAACAACCACCTTATTGCTGAACGTCGTAGCGTCAGGAGTCGCGTTCATCAACTACATGCACGCAGGATATATCGAAAAGCGCCTGCTATTTTTATTTCCGCTTGCCTCGATCCCCGCAGCGTTTATCGGTGGTTACTTCAAACTCAACAAAGAACTATATTTTGTTCTACTGTACATCATCCTGACCTATGTCATGCTACGGATGTTATTCGCAAACAAGGAAGGTAAAGAAGGTCCACATCCCCAGTTACCTCCGATCTGGTTAGCCCTGCTTAGTGGCGCAATAATCGGCTTCCTTTCAGGCATGGTCGGGATGGGTGGCGGTGTTATTCTCTCCCCACTGATCATTTTGATGCGCTGGGGGACATCAAAACAAGCCGCATCAACAGCGGCTGGTTTTATCTTCTTAAATTCATTAAGTGGATTATTGGGGCGCTATGTAGGTGGCAATTTCGCTTTCGGGAAAATTGGTTTCATACTGCTTCCAATCGGCATTCTCGCTGCGCTGGCTGGCTCCTATTTTGGGGCACGCAAACTCTCAACCTTGTGGACGCAGCGCATCCTTGGCATCGTTCTGCTGATCGCTGCGATCAAGTTTTGGGCGGGATATTTCTAAACCAGCAGCACTTCCACCATCTCACCAGCGCTCAAGCCCGTCGCATCGGGCGCGATCTTCAACAAGCCATCCGCGCCAACAAGCGTAAAGATCAAGTTCGATTTCCCAAAGATGGGTTCTGCAAGAAACCCGCTCTTCGACTGCGCTCCGCTCCGCTCAGAGACTAGCTTTACGGGTATCCAATCTTCGCGCCCGGCCTGCGAATTGATATTCACGGTCAACTTCGCAGACACACTTGGGCGCGCAACTTCTTCATTCTGTCCCAGCAAACGCCGTACAAGCGGCACGACAAAAACATAGCCATTCACGAGTGCACTCACGGGATTCCCCGGCAGCCCGATGACCGCTTTCCCATCACAAACGCCCAAAATGGTCGGTTTGCCGGGGCGGGTGTTGACGCCATGCACCAGCACACCCGGCTCGCCCAATTGATCGATCGCCGCAGCAGTTATATCGCGCGCGCTCGCCGACGAGCCTGCCGTGATGAGTACCATCTCACACTCATCGAGCGCCTTGCCGATCGTCGCTAGCATCGCATCCATATTGTCGGCGACGATACCATAGCGCACTGCCTCTCCGCCCGTCTTCTCGACCAGGCTCGCCAGCGTGTACGAGTTGATGTCCCGCACCTGCCCGGGTTGCGGACGTTCTGCAGGATGGACGACTTCGTCGCCGCTGGATATAATGCCGACTTTGGAACGTACCGCTACTTCGACCTGGGTGAAACCTAAAGCCATTAAACCGCCAACTTCAGCGGGGCGGATCGCACTCCCTTTGGGCTTGATGAGGGCGCCCTCGGCAACGTCCTCGCCGATATTGATAACGTTCTCCCCGTTCGCTACCGCACGCAGGATCTCCATCTCATCATCGACCGTTTGCTGGGTGTATTCCAGCATCACGACCGCATCCGCGCCTTTTGGCAGCATCCCGCCCGTGTGGATGATGGCGGTTGTCGTCGGGGTGATTTCGAGAGTGGGCGCAGCACCCATCGGGCATTCACCGATCAAATTCAGATAGGCAGGCAGCGAATCAGATGCGCCGTACGTATCAGCGGCTTGGACAGCGAATCCATCGACCGTGGAGCGCGGGAATTCGGGTAAAGGATGCGGGGCACGCAGATCGGTTGCAATGACCCTGCCGATTGCCGAGATGGTGTCTATTGTCTCGGTAGCAGGTTGAACGTCAGGGATGTTGCGGAGCAGTTTATCCAGTGATTCTTGGGGCGGAAGGAGAGTCAAAAATTCAGGCATATTAGCGTATCCAAAAAGTGATCGTGAGAAGATAAGTGGTCAACCCCAGCACGGTGATGGCCAGGATGTTGACGAATTTCCAGTTTGGCGGAGCACCCTGCGAAATCCGTTGCAGCCAAAAGATTTGGAAAAGGGCGAAGGGCATGATTAGAAAAACAGGCGCGATGATCGTCCACGGGATGCCGAATTGGGGCATAGTGGCAAAGAGGAAATAGGCGCTGAAGACGAGAATGTGGTGAAGCGGAACGGCCCGTTGCCAGCCCATCAGGGTCAGGAGCGTGCGGCGTTCGTAGCGGGTGTCTTCGGCGAAAGCAGGAAAGGTAAAAACGAGCAGAGCGGCGAGGGTGAGCGCAGTCAGCGGGAAAGCGACAGAAGCCAGCAGACGATGCATCTCGCCGACCTGGAGCGTGAATGCAAAAGCGGGGACGAGCGCAGCGATGAGGATGGCGAGGGTCAATTCGCCAAACCCGCTGGTGACGAGGCGCAAAGGCGGAAGAGCATAAGCAAGGGCAGCGAGCAGAATGAGCACGGCAAAAAAGGTCGTCGAGGGAGAAATACCTTGTTGCAAGATAAAAACGGTCAGCACAGCCGCCACGCCAAGGGCGGCAATCGAAAGTTGAAATGCAGCCGCACGCAGCCAATTGCGCTCCGGGATGGTTTCGCCGACAATAAGAAACTCGTTGTGCGGGCGGAAGTAGACCGCCAGCAAATTCATTGCCATAACGATGAGAAGGATCCAACCAAAGCCGAGACCGAAAGTCAGCGGGCTGTCAGCACGCCCAAGGTAGCGGGCAATACCTGTGCCGAGGGTGTAGGTCATCCCTGCGAGGACGATTAGGAGTGGGCGGGTGAAGGTGAGGAGGTGTTTTATTCGAGGCATATTATTTGATGCTTTTAAGGGAAAATGCTTGATCTGTTATTTGTGCAAAAAAGGTATTCATAAAAGTGGTTGAAAATATCCACCCCACACTAACACCAAAGAACATCACGGCTGAAAGCGCGAAACCAAGAAAGTTACTTTCAGTATATAAACGCAACGCCATAGTCAGATCAGGATTAGATATATAGGGTAAAAAGCCAGCAAGAGAGATGAGTGTAACAAAGAACATGTTCACAAAGCCCACTAAAAAATACGTCAAAAGAGATTTTAGAGATGCTTTTAAGTTTTGACGGATGAGTTTAAAGGCATATTTCACAGCATAGTTTGATGGCAAATCATGAAAAATTACAGCGCGCATTCCCACTTCATATAACAGAACCGTTAGCAAAAGAAATAATGGACAGGCAAGAAACCCAGAGATTAATGCGAAAATTCCTACACTAGTTATCGAAGCAACAATAAAAACAAGTATCAAAGGAAGACTGAAAATAATTGAATATAAGATTGCAAAAATCACAACAAGCACCCAGTCCAGAAAATGCCTTTGTGCTACTTGAAAACCATTACGCAGAGATAGGTTCTCTCCTTTAGAAAGAAGATAAAGCTGTCCAATCAAACCAAGGTGAATTACAGCAAAAAACAGCAAGTAAAGTGTATTGCTCACAAAGAGCGGCGCATTAATTTGCGATGAAATTAGCAGTACAGTCCAAATAGCCGCAAACCAAATTCCAAGGTAAACAAAAACTGTTCGTCGCTCAAAAAAGAAAGCCTTAACACGTATCATAGTAGAAGTTTACAAGTTACCGTCTTATCCACTTTGGCTTTTCTGCGGTTGCTTCCTGTATTTCTTGAAAATACAGTGTTAAAGTCGCAGACCACCACAACAAGAAAAAACTAAATATCGGTATCGCCATTAGCGTACCGATTGGTGTTGTTATTAGCGTTACAGTCGAAACCAAGATGTTTTCAAGCGTGATATCGAGTTTGTCTATCCACGAAAATTTTATAAGTGAAATCAACACGGGTATCGAAAGTTGAAGCAAAATCGAAATGATAAAAAATACACCAAAAATAACCGTATCAACAAATTTTAATAAAAGAATTTTCACTCCTTCAACAATTGAACGCCAATACGTCCCACGGCGCAATATAAAGTATCGAACAATCATAGGCGTTAAAAAGAAAAAAAGAGCAAAAGAAAACAACCCCATATTTCCGCCCATTGTGTCAACAAAACTCACTGAAAGAAGCAAATTGCCTGTCGGGAAAAGAAACGGGGCTAGAAAGAAAAAAGACACACTCAAAATAATGAGCAAAAAAATGTAGAGAAAAGGAAGGTGTTTCCCTGATGTTTTCAAACTCTGAATTATGTCTGAAAACCGAAACTCTTTTCCTAAGCGTAACCAGCCAACACCCTCCACTAACCCTGTCTCAATAATAGTCATAAAGAGCAAAAGTAAAAACAAAGTTCCAAAATTGAGAGATCCGTAAAAGTCAAAAAAACTGCCGAAAACCTTAAAAAATTGAGCAATTACGAAAAAGATGGCTACCGTAAAAAGTGTGAAACGCCAAAGCATTTTGTTGTTCCGATAGACCAGAAATCCATCCTTTATCGCCCCTAAAATAATCATTTACTTCCCTTCCTAATATCCCGATAGTGGATTTGATTGTGGCGATAGACCAGCTTGACCATTTCAGCGACGGTGTTTTCACCCAAATAAGGATGGCGGCCAACTTTAGCCAGTTCTTCTTCGGTCAAACCCTCGACCCATGCAGCCATCTTCTCGCGCACATCTTGAAATTGGACGAGCAATTCCTGCGGGCTGAGGGCTTGGGCTTTTTCCTGTTGGCGAGCGTTGTAACGGTCGATGTCAAAATCATCTGCTGCGCCTTTGCCACCAGCCACAATATCGGCGAAGAGTTTTATAAAACCCTGCTCGGCGGTCACAAAATGGGCGAGGACGTTGCACACTGTCCACGTTTCGCCTTCGGTGTAGACTTCTTTCTTCCAATCGGCATCGTCGAGGGCGGCGAAGAAAGCGGTCATCTTTTCGCCTTCAACGCGCAGGCGTTTGGCGATGAATTGTGGGGATTTGGGCATTGGGTTTCCTTTTTTTTGAACACGGAGCGCACGGAGTTCACGGAGAAAGGCTTTTAAATTTTTTCTCCAATCCGTGAAATCCGTGTTCAAGAACACTCTACAATAAAGAATATCCACCATCCACAGTGATGGTCTGCCCCGTAATATACTCGTTTTTGAGTAAAAATTCGAGCGCGGACGCGATCTCAGCCACGTCGGCAGGGCGTTGGAGGGGCAGGCGCTTGACGAGGCGTTCCCACTCTTCAGCGGGCATATCGTCAGCGGGCAGGACAAGTCCGGGGGCAATCGCATTAACACGTACATCTGGTGCGAAGCTACGCGCCAACACCTGTGTCAGGGATTGGAGGGCGGCTTTGCTGACGGTATAAGCGGGGAATCCTGACCAAGCTTTTTCGGCGGCGATATCGGTCACGTTGACGATCAGCCCGCCGCCTGCGGCACGCATCCGACTTTCGGCTTGCTGGGCGAGGATGAATGGGGCACGCAGGTTGAGATTGAACGTCGCATCCCAATCAGATACCGATAAAGTGCGGGCGTCACCACGCATCATCACCGCAGCAGAGTTGACGAGCACTTTTAGGGGATGGGCAGATTCGTCCACAACGCTGAACAAACCCTGGGCGGCGAGCGGATCGGTTAAATCCACCTGAGCGATGAAAACAGGCACATCCAACGCACGGATTTCTGCCGCCGTGGACTCTGCGTCATCCCGTGAATGGTTGTAGTGCAACAGGATGGCATATCCTTGACGAGCAAGGGAGAGTGCGAAGGCGCGTCCAAGGCGATGGGCGGCGCCGGTGATGAGAGCAAGGGGAATTGGGGAAGTTTTCACGTTTTACGCTTCAAGTTTCACAATATTGAATCAAAAATGCGGAGGATATTCTCTCCGCATTCAAGTGTAACAGTGAAAGCTAAACTATTTCTTAAAGAAATTCGACATAAAGAACCACAAATTCGCGGGGCGTTCGGCGAGGCGGCGCATAAAGTAGGGGTACCACTGCGAACCAAAGGGCACATATACGCGCACCTGATAGCCTTCGGCAGCGAGTTGCTCCTGAAGATCGCGGCGGATTCCGTGCAGCATCTGGAACTCGAAAGCGTCTTTATGAAGGTCAATCTTTTGAGCGTATTGCCTGGCAAACTCAACACGCTTATCATCTTGCGTGGCGATGGCAGGGATCGGCGGGATGCGCCCGTCTTTACTAACTTTAGGGGAACCGTGCTCGAGGGCGCCGTCCATCAGAATCTTTGTGAGCAGGTCGTAGTTGGCATCTACATCAACCTTCTTGGGGAAAGCTTTGTCTGGCGGCTCTTTATAGGCTCCTTTAATCAGGCGGAAACGCGTACCCTCTTCGAGCATCTTTTTTGTATCTTCTTCAGCGCGATAAAGATAAGACTGGACGGCCATCCCAACCACTTTGGTCGTAAAACCAGCGGCGAGCATCGCGCTATATGCTTCAATCGTGATGTCAGTGTAAGGGGTATCTTCTATATCAATGCGTACAAAATTCTTATATTCTTTGGCACGCTCCAAAATGCGACGTAAATTATCGCGGCAAATGCTGGCATCCAGCCCCATGCCGATCTGGGTTAATTTAATCGAAACACCTGCACGCACATCCGCCTCTTGAATGGCATCCAAAATACCGATGATTTCATCAGTCGCCTGAGCAGCCTCTTCGGCTGTGGAGGTATGTTCCCCCAAGTGATCAAGCGTGGCATTAATGCCCTTGGCGTTTAAGTCTCTAACAACAGAAATCGCTTCAGCAGTGCTTTCGCCTGCAATGAAACGGGAGGCGACATTCCAGGCGAAAGACCAACCTGTCACCATACGTTGGGCCCACCCTGCTTGCGAAAGATAGATCAAAAAAGAACGGAGCATTTTTTCTCCTTAAACCGACTGATTTTAAATCAAACTACTTTTTATTCTAGCAACTCCAAGAACGGAGCGTGTTATACTCTGTAGGTGACTTAAGTCACTAATTCAGTATAAAATCTAAAGATAAAATCCTCTCGGAGGCTCCGTGAGAACCCGTAACACATCATTCCTATTCTTCCGAATTATATCGCTTTTACTCGTAGTTGCAGCCGTTGTCCTGACCATGTTCCAATTGGTCAACTACAGCCGCGACCGTAACAATTATCCCGCAGGCATGACCATCGGCGGTGTTGCCGTTGGTGGCGTAAATGCCCAAACCGCATCCGAGCGCGTCCTGCAAGTGTACTCGCAACCCGTCGAAGTGCAATACGCAGGCGAAATCATCCATATCACCCCTTCAGTGGTTGGCTTTAATATTGACATTGAAAGCATGATCGCTGCCGCCGACCTGGCGAGAACAACATCCTCCTTCTGGGGCGGATTTTGGGACAGCCTCTGGAATCGCCCGCGCCCCGCATCTGCTATTCCCCTTCGAGCGACTCTCGTCGATGAGCAGCTTCTTGCTTATCTCGAAACCGAAATAGCGCCACGCTACGATAAACCTGCTTCCGCAGCCCAACCAATCGCGGGCAGCGTCAACTTTGAACCTGGCGAGCCAGGCCAAGAGCTGAACCTCGATCGCGCGCTAACCTTAATTGAAGATGCACTGCTTTCACCGACCAACCGCATCGTTGCCCTTTCCTATCAACAAACAGCGCCCGCACGCCCCACCTTTCAAAATCTTGAGATTCTACTCAAACAGATCATTGACACATCCGGCTTTGATGGCGTGATTGGCTTCTATCTGGTCGACCTGCAAAATTCGCAAGAGGTGCACTTCGCGCTTGATAATGGCGAAGAGATCAGTGTCGATCCCGATGTGGCTTTCACAGCGTCCAGCACGATCAAGATTCCGATCATGATCTCGAACTTTCTGCGTGAGGGAAGCCCAGATGACACCACCAACCGATTGCTCGAAAATGTCTTCCAGCAATCCGACAATGCCGCTGCCGACTCGCTAATGGCAGAAATCGATCCGGGCACCGGCCCGCTTTTGGTCACCGAAGATATGCAGGCTCTCGGGCTGGAGAACACGTTCATGGCCGGCTTCTTCTGTAACGCGGCAAACCCGTGTCCATTACTGGCGCGTTACACGACCCCGTCCAATCAACGCACAGATATCTACACCAATCCAGATGATTACAACCAGACCACATCCACAGAGATGGGCACCCTGCTAACCGATATTTACCAATGCGCCGAAACCGGTGGAGGCGCGCTGGTCGCCGCCTTTGCCAACCAGATCACGCAAGATGACTGCCAATTGATGATCGACTACATGGTACAGGACAAGTTTGGTTCACTGCTTCAGGCCGGTCTCCCCGACGGGACGAAGATCGCCCACAAGCACGGTTTTATCCCGGACCGTTACGGCGTCGTTCACGACATCAGCGATGTAGGCATCGTCTACACCCCCGGCGGAGACTTTGCAATCGCCATCTATACCTATCATCCTGTACAGGGTATTTGGGGTGATGTGAACCCCCTCTTCGTTGAACTGACGCAAGCCGTCTACAATTACTTTAACTTAAGCAGTCCCTAAACTCGACTTTCGTTTATAATTCAGTCATGAGCGCAACTTTTCACCTATACCGCCTGCAAAAAATAGACAGCCAGATCGACAAGGTGCAAAAGCGCCTGAATGAAATTCAACACATCATTGATGATAATCGTGACTTGAAGCGTGCCAAAGTCAAACTAAAAAAATGTAAAAGCGCACACGAAAAAACAGAAAAAAACTTGCGCAAAGCCGAGCAGGAAGTTAAAGCACAGCACATCAAGATCGAGCAAACTGAAGCAATGCTTTACGGGGGCACGGTTAAAAACCCAAAAGAAATTCAGGACCTGCAAAACAAAGCTGAGTCACTCAAACGCTATCTCAACAAATTGCAGGACGCACAACTCGAAGCAATGCTCGCCCACGAAGAAGAAGGCGAAACACTTCAAGATGCCAAAAATGCTCTGAAAGAAATCAGGGCCAAACTTATTCAGCAAAACAGCCAGCTCGGAGGCGAACAAACGGTACTTACGCAGGAGATGGATAATCTCACCAGAGAACGTGATGCTGCCGTATCAGAAGTTCCCGCCGATATGCTTGGCAAATACAATCAGCTTCGCAAACAAAAAAATGGATTTGCAATTGCTTCCGTTATGGATGGCACTTGCTCAGCTTGCGGCGCGACATTGACACAAGCCCACCAACAGAAAGCTCGCGTTGAACTTGTCTATTGCCCCTCCTGCAAACGCATCATCTACGCCAACTAAAAAATTATGTTTCGGTCATTCAAACTCACAGTAGATTCCATCTCCTTCTGGATCGGATTTGTTGCCGCATCAGCTTTCTGGCTAATGCTCAGTTGGATGCGCCCTCTTGTCCAACAGATTAAGGAAAGCTGGGAAAAAAGCCGCGAAGAAGCTGCGATAAACAGAAGCAGCGGCATCGAAGAAATTCATCGTCAGGCAGTGCTCAAAACCGCGCAAGGTATGCATCTCGCCGCCCCGCTTTTCTCGCTTGACGAGATCATCATCCCCCCGAGACTGATCGCACCACCACCCCAAATTGAACCTGGCGACGATTTGGTTGTACAAGATCAAATCAACAATACCGTCCCCTATATTCCCCAAGACCCGGAACTTTCATCCTTCTATCAAGCCGAGACTCTCAGCATTCCCGAAGCACTATCAAACGGCTCTCACCTGACCATCATCGGCAACCCCGGCGTAGGAAAAAGCGTTGCGCTGGCCTACATCGCCAGCCTTATAGCCAAACGTGATCCCCAAATGGGCGAACTCGCAGAAACAACACCTTTCCTGATGCATATCGCCGACGTGGCATTACCGCTTCAGGAAAAAGATGACGTGCTGGATCCGATCATGCCCGCCATTACCAAAGACGCCTCGCTCATCAACGCCAACCGTTTGCCAAACTTCGTGCGTCTCAGCTTCAACAGCGGACGCGCCTTGCTCCTTCTTGACGGCTTGGACGAAATGCCGCAAGAGAGTATTAAAGAAGCGGTTGACTATTTAGCTGCCCTGCTCAAAACCTACCCAAAAATCCGCATCATCACCAGCGGCGCTCCCGAATATATCGATCGGCTTGGACGCCTGGGTTTCGCATCCCTCGCACTCAAAACATGGAGCATACCTGACCAGCAGGAATTCCTACGCAAATGGGGCTCCCTTTGGGAAAACTTTGTCGCCCTAGAAACATGGGTACAAGCCGGCCCCGAACAAGTCGATGCTCTCCTGCTCAACACGTGGATCAGTCTCAATGCGGCCAATCTCACACCGCTCGAACTAACCCTGAAAACCTGGGGTGCCTACGCAGGCGATGGGCGTGGCCCAAGCGCCATCGACGCCATCGAAACCCACCTCGTGCGTCTCTCTCCCAAAGAAATCCCCATTGCTGCCCTTGAAATGCTCGCCATGCAAGTCAACCTGACCGCACAACCTGTTTTCGACGCACGTCAAGCACGCACATGGATTAAATCTTTTGAGCCGCCAGAAGAAATTGCTTCTGAAGAAAACGAAGATGTTGAAGAAAGCACGGGGAAGAAAGAAAAAGTCGCTGCGCCCACCCAAAACCTGCTCGCAAAAATGGCGCAAAGCGGATTACTCTCCGCTCACCAAGACGTTAATCTGCGCTTCACACATCCCGTTTTTAGTGGCTACCTTGCCGGGCGCGGGTTAAGCAACTACAGCGTCGATGACCGCCTGATTGGACAACCCATCTGGAGCGGCAAAACGCTTGCTATGCGCTATATTGCCGCCAAAGGCGACGCAACCCAGCTCGCCGATACACTCCTGGGCATGCCTGATCCCGTTCTTCAACGGAATCTCCTGTCGATGGGCAACTGGCTACGTGATGCATCCCGAAAAAGCCCCTGGCGCGGCAAACTGCTCACAAGCCTTGCCACCACCCTTCAGGATGACACCGTTCCCCTTGGCTTACGCGGACAAATCATCTCCGCCCTCGCCCGCAGCGGCGACCCCAGTGTAGCAGCTCTCTTCCGTCAACTCTTGCAAACAAACTCTACATATAACATCCAACTGGCAGCACTCGGCAGCGGTCTCATGCAAGATAAAAAAGCCGCCCCCTTGCTGGCGAAGATCCTTGTTTCCACGCAGAACACATTCGCTCTTACGGCAGCCTGTCTCGCCTTGAGCGCCATCGGCACTGATTCCGCTCTGGAAGCCATCGCCGGCGCTCTCCTGCAAGGGGACGAAAATCTGCGCCGCGCCGCCGCCGAAGCCCTCGCCAACCATCCCACCGAAGGCTGGCCCATGCTCCGCGACGGTCTTGAAATGGATGATATTCTCATCCGCCGTTCGGTCGTCTACGGTCTATCGCGCGTCAAGGCAGATTGGGCAACAGAACTGCTCAGCACCATTCAAGTTGAAGACAAAGAATGGGCTGTCAGAGACATCGCCAAGAGCGTGCTCGAAAAAGCGAATGCCCCCAATCCGCGTATTCCGTGCAAACTCACGCCGCCATCTGAAACCCCATGGCTGATTGCATTTGCAGGCAAACAAGGCATGGGCATCTCCCCCGGCGCATCCGCGACAGATGTCCTTCTGCTCGCCCTCAAAAGCGACGATGTAGAAGAACGCCTCGCAGCCCTGCCCTACCTCAAGCGCACGCCCAGCGAAGGCGTCATCAATAATCTTTATCACGCCATGAACGGCGGCGATATCGAAATGCGGGAAGCCATCTTCCTTGTTCTGGTTGAGATCGCCGCCAGCGGCATCAAATTACCTGACCCACAAGTTTACGGGCTTGTCTGATTTTCAAATTCCCTGCTCACAAAGCGGGGAAATTTTTTCTTGGAGACTCTCATGCTAATTACCAATGCGAAATTGATCACTTGGGGAAAAGAGAATCAAATTCTGACCGGATACGCCATCTACATCGAAGGGGACAAGATTACCGAAATCGCCCCTGAACCTGAACTTGTTCAGCGTTACCCGAACGTGGTGCGCGTTGATGCGCGTGGTCAATACGTCATGCCGGGCAATATCTGCGGGCACACTCATTTTTACGGCGCCTTCGCGCGTGGCATGACAATTCCCGGAGACGCCCCCAAGAATTTTCCCCAAATCCTCGACAAGCTCTGGTGGCGACTGGACAAAGCCCTGCTAGAAGAAGATGTCCGCTCTTCAGCAGAAGTCTGCCTGGTGGATGCGATCAAACACGGCACAACAACCCTCATCGACCACCACGCCTCCCCGAGCTTTATCGATGGCTCGCTCGATATAATCGCCGACGCAGTAGACAGATCGGGGCTGCGGGCCTCGCTCTGCTACGAAGTCACCGACCGAGACGGGGAAGCGAAGATGCAGGCCGGTATCAACGAGAACGTCCGCTTTATTAAACGGCTCCAAGCCCAGGGTCACGAACGTCTCGCCGCGAGCTTTGGTTTGCACGCTGGCCTGACCTTATCCGATGCAACGCTCGACAAATGCGCGGCAGCCCTCCCCAGCGGGAGCGGCTTCCACATCCACGCTGCTGAAGGTCTCGCCGATCAGGATGACAGTTTGGCAAGATCGGGTTTGCGCGTCATCGACAGGCTTGAAAAGCACGGCATTTTAGGCGAGAAAAGCATCGCTGTACACGCTGTGCACGTGGACGCCAAAGAGATCCAAATATTGGCCGATACCGGAACGTGGGTGACGCACCAACCACGCTCGAATATGAATAACGCCGTTGGCGTGGCGCCGGTCGAGTCGATGCTGCGCGCTGGCGTGAAAGTTGGTTTGGGCAACGACGGCTTCTCGAATGCGATGTGGACGGAGTGGAAGGCGGCCTACTTGCTGCACAAATCCGCGCACGGCGACCCGCGCCGCATGGGCGGCTACGATGTGACCAAAATGGCAGTTGAAAATAACGCTGCATTAGCAAGGGTTTTCTTCCCGAATGCGCCGCTGGCCGAGCTGAGCGTTGGCGCTTACGCCGACTTGATTTTTGTCGATTACCACCCCTTCACCGAAATGACGGCTGGCAACCTGCCCTGGCATATCCTGTTTGGTTTCCACGAGAGTATGATTACCACAACTATCGTCGCTGGAAAAATGTTGATGAAAGACCGCGAACTGCTCACAATGGATGAAGCCGAGATCGCTGCGAAAGCGCGTGAGGCTTCGGCAAAAGCGTGGAAACGCTACGAAGAGAAGTTCTAGGAAAACAGATGAGCACAGATTCAATTTTACTCACCATCGCCGTTTTAGGCGGCACAGGTAAAGAAGGCAGGGGCTTGGCTTATCGCTGGGCAAAGAGTGGATACCGCGTCATCATCGGGTCGCGAACGGCTGAAAAAGCGAAATCTGCTGCCGCTGACCTGAACGAAATGCTTGGCAAAGAGACCGTGATCGGTATGGAAAACATGGAAGCTGCCCAAGCTGCCGACATGCTCGTTCTAACGGTACCGTACAACGCCCATACGTCCACGCTCGAAACAATTCGGGATGCGGCACAAGGCAAAATTCTCGTGGACGTCACCGTTCCACTCGTCCCGCCGAAGGTCACCAAAGTGCAAATGCCGCCTGCGGGCAGCGCCGCACAGGAAGCGCAATCCATCTTGGGCGAGGATGTCAATGTTGTGGCTGCATTTCAGAATATTTCACACGAGCATCTTTTCAGCGATCACCCCATCAACTGCGATGTGCTGGTGACGGGCAAAGGCAAAGCCGCGCGCCTAGAAGTTTTAAAACTCGTCGAGGCGGCCGGGATGGTTGGCTGGGATGCGGGGCCGATTGAAAACTCGATGGTTGCCGAAGGCTTGACCAGCCTGTTGATTTACATCAATAAGCAGAACGGAGTCAAATCAGCGGGAATTAAGATTACTGGCATGTAACTATTTTCTTCCTACAGAGAAGGGCGATTTTCAAATGAAAATCGCCCTTTTTTCTTTGGTAGTGTGCCAGTTTGCCATCCTTACCGCTCATTTTGAGAAAACCATAACACACTAGCCAAACAACTTGACTCCACAATTCTTTTTATGTATACTCTGGACACATTAACTTTGTGTTGCAAAGTTATTTGCGAAAAGAAAGAAAAGGAGTAAAAAATGGCAGAACAACTTGATTTAAAGGCCCTCGAAAGAAAAGCTTGGCGCTCATTCTTTGACGACGGTCTTTGGGATATTTACCTTGGCCTATTGCTGGGGTTAATGGGGTTCAACAGCCTGCTTGCACACAAAACATCCCTAAGTGATGATCAATCAACAACGATTTATATTGGCTTGATGCTCATCATTATGGTCGTTTTCTGGTTAAGCAAACGCTTTATCGTTGTGCCACGGATTGGGCGCGCTAAATTTCAAGCGAAAAAACGCCACAAGATCCATGCCGTACTCTTTATTTCGGTCATCGTTGGTCTCATCGCATGGTGGTTCGCTGCCGGGATGATAAACGCCCCATCCGATCAACGCGATAATTTTACGGCACTCTTCCCGCTGATCTTTGCCCTGAATGCCTTGCTTGTATTCGGTTTGATCGGCTACTTCACATCGTTTGAGCGGCTGTACTACATCGGCGTTCTCTTTGCGCTGCCTGTGCCCATCGACCAATGGCTCTATGATAGCTACGGAATCAATCTGGACTATATCCTCTTCCTCATCCCCGCAGCGATTATCATTGGAGTCGGGATATGGTACTTCATCCGCTTCCTGAAGAGTTACCCACCTGTGCAGGAGATGGCATGACGACACCGGAAATCAGCCCACTCGACGAGGTTGATCGTCTGATCCATGAACCGGCGCGTCTCAAGCTAATGGCTCTGCTCTACGTGCTGGATAGCGCTGACTTCACTTTTCTGATGGGACAGACGGGCATGACCTGGGGCAATCTGTCCACGCATATGAGTAAATTGGAGAAGGCAGGCTACATTGAGGTTGTGAAGACATTCAAGGGGAAGCGCCCAAATACCATGCTCAGGTTGACGGAGGCGGGTAGAGAAGCATTCAACACCTACCGCCAGCAGATGCAACAACTTTTGGGAGAGTTGCCAGAGTAAAAAAACTGACAGTCACTTTGAGAGTGACTGTCAGTTTGATTAAGCTTGAAAACGCGGGTCGGCTTCGTTCCAAATGAAAGTGCCGTCGCGCAGATCATTGAAGGCTTCCATGATCTCTTCGCGAGTATTCATCACAAAGGGGCCGTAGGGCATGATCGGCTCATTGAAGGGGGCGCCGGCAATCAGCATTAGGCGCACAGAGGAATCGGTAGTTTTGACCTGAAAACCTTCGCCATCGCTGAAGAAGACCATACTGGTCGCATCGACTGGGGTCTCGTCCGCGCCAAGGAGGCCCCTGCCTTCAAAGACGTAGGCGATAAGGGTATGTCCCACAGGAACCGGGTATGAAAACTCGGAAGCGGAATCAAGCTCAAGGTCAAGGTAGATCGGGTCGGCGGCGATTTCACCAACCGGGCCACGCATCCCATCCACTTCGCCCGCTACGACGCGGATGATTGCACCATCCCGTTCTACGGCAGGAATTTCACTGCTTGAAATGCTACGGTATTGGGGTTTGCTCCATTTGAGATGTGACGGCAGATTGACCCAGAGTTGGAAGCCGTAGATATTACCGCTCTCGCCACGCCGGGGCATTTCCTCGTGCATCAGCCCTCCGCCAGCCGTCATCCACTGCACGTCACCGGGGCCGATCAAGCCAACGTTGCCGATGCTATCGCGGTGACGAACAGAGCCATCGAGCATGTAAGTGACGGTTTCGATGCCGCGATGCGGATGTGTGGGGAAACCGCGCGGGGGTCCTTCTTCCGGTTTGTTGAAGGCGAAATGATCAAAAAGCAAAAAAGGGTCGTGCAAGTTGCTGGCCTGTGGAGCAATCGAACGCCGCAGGAGAACACCTGCGCCTTCAATCACCATTTGCGGTTCAAGCACTTGCTTGACAATTCGGGTTGTTTGCATGGGAACCTCTAAAGATTATTTTATATTTCCCAATAATCATACCATTTTTGTCTTAATTTTTCATTTGAGTCTAGCGAGTGTTTCTAACGAGGAAATCTGCCTGCCCGCAGCTTTTCGAGGCTTTTCTGAGTATTTCAGCACTGCATGGGCGGGGATCGCCATCTTTCTCATAGCAAACAAATACCTCACTCAGAAAACGGCCCGAGCCAGAGCAGTAGACGGCAAATGAATTTGCGCTAAATTCCGGATTGACTTTGACAAAGGCTTCCTGCAAGCTCTCTGCATCGGTGCGGAAAGGCTCCAATGGGGAATCGTAGATAGGTGGCAGTGTCAGCTTTTCCTTAAGCGTCTGACTCCAAAGCAAATAACCATCCGGGCTGAGACCGGTGCACGTCCCGTGCTTTTCCCACTCATGATCGAATAATTTTTCACTGGGATACAGCCCCCGATAAGCATCAATCAGATCGTTGGACATACTTTCTGTAGAGCAATAGCTGGGATAGCCTTGCTCATACTGAGGCCATAAGCCATGTAGCACAAAATCCAGCTTTTTGCCGGGAGCGCATTGCTGCGGGTCACTACTACCACTTTCGGCACAATAATCGGGAGACCAGGATAAAGCCATTACATAAAAGTCAAAGTCGCCGTCGGCTTCTTCAAGCACGATGACCTCGGCGGGGATTTCTGTTGGCGTTTCAGGTAATTCAGCAGATGTTTCCGGCGCATCAGCAGGGGCAACCGGAGATGTGTTTTGATCGGCCGGTTCAGTGAGCATGATGAAATCTTCGGTGTTTACGGGCGCGGTATTCCCTTCATCACTGATATATTGATAGAGACTAATGGCAATCACAATAACGATCAATATCGTCCGCAACGTTTTCTTTTGCATAAAGTTTCTTCTCCTGATATTTATTTGATAAAAGGCGTGTTCAATTTTTTGATAGCATCAACGATGCGTTCTTTATGGTTGAGCAACATCTCCCGTTCGTCCATTTCTGCGAGCGTAAAATAACCAAAATCTGTGGTCTCATCACTGAGCCCGAGTTCGCCACCAACAATTTCTGCTTCAAAGGATAAAGCGACGATATGGGCTTTGTTCCCGTCAGGATACTCGACCATCCGATGCGGATCACTGTAAACACCGACCAGACGAGTCACGCGGACGTTTAGGCCTGTTTCCTCGTAAACTTCGCGGATGCACGTCTCCTCGACAGTTTCCCCCGAATCCACACCCCCGCTGGGGAGGCACCACTGGCTGTTGTCGGCGCGTTGGGTGAGCAAAACCTTCTCACCGCTCTCATCAAAGATAACCGCCGAACAGCCGAGTCGAATTTTGCCTGCTTTGGCGATTCTGTTTCCGTGATGGATAGTGGTTACGTTGGGCATTTTTTCTCCTTTAGAAGCGCACGGAGATAAATCTCCGTGCTAATATGCTAAAGCCGACTGATGTCGGCTAAAAGCTTCGGGACAAGCTCACGATAACTTGCATCTATATCGGAAACATCCAATCTGAGCAAGTTTTCCTGCGGCAAATTATCCAACCATTCTTCCAAATATTCCTTCAGCAAACTCGCATCATCGGCGGTAGCGATGTTGACGCGGTCGCGCCCAGACAGACGTTGACGGATTACTTCGTCAGATGCAGTCAGGTAGACGACCAACTCAGGTAGGGGTAAGGCAAGTCGAAGCTGAGTATAGAGCCGTTCGCAGAGGGCGTATTCGTCTTCACTGAGATAGCCGCGTTTGTGAAAGAGACGCGCGAAACCGAAAAAGTCAACGTCCAAGCCGCCATCCAGTAAGGCAGGGCGAGGATCTGCACGCAGGGCACGTTCCTGCTCGGCGCGCAAGAGAAAGTAATCGACCTGATTGTGGAGGGTGTAGCGTTTGTTCACGTCGCAGAGATGCTGAAAGGGACGTGTATCGTGCTGCTCGAAACCGGTTGCGAAATCGCCTGCGGCGGCGAGGGCACGCGCTAAGGTTGTTTTGCCGACGCCGCTGACGCCGACGAATGTGATTAGTTTTGCCATGAGGGTATTGTACCGAAAAAAGATGGAACGCGGATTGCGCGGATGTGACGGATTTTCACGGATATTTCAAAAGGTGTCTAGCTCGCTGGCTGAGTGCTGTGCGATCGAAACCGAGAACGGCACTCGCAGATACCGCTACGATTTCGATACACCTGACGATGAAGCCGTCAGGCTACTCAATCTCCGCTGTTATTGCGATTATTCGCGTTTCTCGTTTGCCGCTTACTCTCTCATCCTTTATAATTCTGGTTTCTGTAGTAAACATAAATTGGTTCAATCTTGAAGATTGAACCAATTTCGAAAATCTGTAAACACGGAGCAATTATGACCCAGAAATTCAGCGGCGCACAAATTCGCCAAGACTTTATCGACTTTTTCAACGAGCATTCTCACACCTTTGTCCCTTCGGCATCGCTCGTCCCAGGCGGGGATGCGACCCTGCTCTTCACCAACGCCGGCATGGTGCAGTTCAAGGATGTGTTTCTCGGCACGGATAAGCGTGCCTATACGCGCGCCGTTAACTCGCAGAAATGTATGCGTGTGGCGGGCAAACACAACGATCTCGAAGATGTCGGGCGCGATGACACGCACCACACCTTTTTCGAGATGCTCGGCAATTGGTCGTTTGGTGACTACTATAAAAAAGAGGCCATCGGGTGGGCGTGGCAATTGCTGACCGAAGTTTGGGGCTTGCCAAAAGAGAATCTCTACGCGACCGTTTTCAAAGACGAAAAAGGCGAAATCGCATCCGATGAAGAAGCCGCCGAACACTGGCGCGCCCAGCCCGGCATGACGCCGGAACGCGTTTTCTACCTCGGGCGCAAGGATAATTTCTGGGAGATGGCGGATACCGGCCCCTGCGGCCCCTGCTCGGAAATTCACATTGATTTACGCCCCGAAGAGGGCGAAGTGACGGAGGAGACGCTCGACACCGACCGTTTCATTGAATTATGGAATCTGGTTTTCATTCAGTACAACCGCCTCGACGAAAACACCCTCGAGCCTTTGCCTGCCACCCATGTGGACACGGGGATGGGCTTTGAGCGGATCGTCTCCATTTTGCAAGGCGTTGACTCGAATTACAAGATCGATCTGTTCGAAGGCGCTTTGGCGGCTGTCCGCAAGTTGACGGGGCACAGCGAAGATGAGATGCTGGCTGATTTCACGCCTTACCGCGTGATTGCCGATCACGCCCGCACGGCAGCGTTCTTAATTGCCGATGGCGTTGTGCCTGGCAACGTGGGTCGCAATTATGTCTGCCGGATGATCATCCGCCGCGCAGCTCGCTTTGGCGGCAAACTGGATCTGCACGAACCTTTTCTCGCCAAAGTCGCCGATGCGATTGTCGACTCGTATGGCGAGTTCTACCCCGAACTGGAGAAAAACCGCCAGACCATCGCCGACAGCCTAACCCGCGAAGAAATGCGTTTCGCCAAAACCGTCGAGAGCGGCACCGCGCATCTCGATGAGATGTTGGCGGAACTTGAGAAGAATAACGAAAAAATGCTCGCGGGCGATAAAGCCTTCGATCTTTATGCCACCTACGGCTTGCCCTTCGAGATCACACGTGACATCGCGAAAGAACGCGATCTCGACGTGGACGAAGCGGGCTTCACAAAAGCGATGGACGAACACCGCATCGCATCGGGCGGCGGCAAGGCGATGGGTGCGCTCGGCGGCGAAGATGCCGAGATGTATGCCAAACTCGTTGAAGAGCTAAAAGCCAAAGGCAAACTCGGCGAAAACGGCGTCAAGTATGACCCGTACACCCTGCTCGAAGCGGAAGGTGAAGTGCTTTCGCTCGTCGTGGATGGGATGCCTGTTGAACGGGCAAATGTCGGGGATATGGTCGAAGTGATCCTGCCCGAGACCGGGTTCTATGTTGAAGCTGGCGGTCAGGTTGGGGACACGGGCGTCATCGCCGCTGGCAACTGGGAAATTGAAGTTTCGTCCATGCGCAAACCCGCTCCGGGGCTGGTCGTGCATGTGGGCGAGGTCGCCAGCGGAAATCCCAAAGTCGGTGATTTCGCCGTTGCAAAAGTCGACACGAATCGCCGCAAGGACATCATGCGCAATCACACCGCCACGCACCTGCTGCACGCCGCCCTGCACGAAGTTTTGGGCGACCATGCCCGTCAGGCGGGTTCGCTGGTGGCACCCGACCGCCTGCGCTTCGACTTCACGCACCCCGAAGCCGTCACGCACGCTGAGATAGCCGCGATCGAGCGTTATGTGAACGAGCGCGTGCTCGAAGACCACGAAATGCACACCGAAGTCAAGTCGCTGCAAGAGGCAATGGACGGCGGCGCAACGGCGCTCTTTGGCGAGAAATATGGCGAAATCGTGCGTAACTTAACCATGGGCGAGTTTTCCAACGAACTTTGCGGCGGCACGCACGTCGAAAGCAGCGGGCAGGTGGGTACCTTCATCATCACCAGCGAAGGCAGCGCCGCAGCGGGCATCCGCCGTATCGAAGCGATCACGGGACGGGCGTCTTACGACCTGATCCAGCGCCGCTTTGGGATGATCAACCGTGCGGCTGCGCTGATCTCGTCTACCCCTGAAAAAATCGAAGAGCGGATGGAAAGCGCTCTCGCCGAAATGAAAGAGATGCGGAACACGATTCAGACGCTGCGCAAGAGCGTGGCAGCCGCCGATTTCACCCGTGTCCTTGACGGGGCCTCGTCTGTGGGCGGAGTCACGGTCCTGACCGCTGTGCTGCAAAACGCCGATATGGACACTTTGCGCGAGATGACGGACAAGTTCCGCCAACGCAATCCGCAGAGCGCGGTGGCCGTGTTGGCGAGCGTCATCGACGAGAAACCGATGGTGATCGCCGCCGTGACCGACGACCTGGTCAAGCGCAACATCAAGGCAGGCGACCTGGTCAAATTCGTCGCCACGCCCCTGGGCGGCGGCGGCGGTGGACGCCCCACCCTCGCTCAGGCAGGCGGACGTGATGCCAGCAAGCTGGACGAGGTTTTAGGCACGGTTGCTGGCTGGGTGGAAAAGAAGTTGAAGTAGGATGTTGAAAGCGGAAAGTGAGGGGACTTTCCGCTTTTTTAAAAGCCATTTAGAGGAGGTGTCTCATGGCAAAGTTTGTTTTTATGCTCCAGCAAATCCCCGGCCCAACCTTCTTGTTATATTTTGCTATTTATTCTTCCATATGTATTCTCATTGGGCGGATATTAATTAGCATCGACACATCAATACAACACCCCCTTCCTGAACTTACTCAATTCAGCCCTATGACAATCTCTGTTTTACGTAATGGTTGGAAAGGTGCTGTGCAAACAGCCTGCTTTAAGCTTATCAAGAAAAAACTTGTCAGGACTTCAGGAAATGGAGCAAACGCAAGATTAATAACATCAACTTTATCTGCAGTTTCAAAGAAAGACTCTATTATCAGAGAGGTCTATGTCTTTTTACATAGACCTAAATTAGCCAAAGGCCCAAAGCAAAAACACAAAGTTCACGAACTTTACCATAGCTCCAATTTACAAAAACGTCTTGAGCCAAAACTAGCTAATGCATACAAAGAACTAGAGCAGTTTCATCTCAAACGATCTCGAATATATTATCTTCAATCTTGGGCAATCACGATTCTAACGGCTTCTCTCATTGGCATCGTAGGATGCACAAAACTTTATCTTGGCATCATGCGAGGCCGCCCAGTTCTCTACCTTGTAGCCCTACTCATTCTTTCATTCATCATGCTTTTTGCAATCTTGCAGCCAAATGCTATTCAAACTCAGTTAGGGCGTCGCTATTTGCGGGCACTAAAAAAGCATTTCCGTTGGATCAAAAAACCTTCTCAAGAAAATAATTTTCCTATCGGAATTGACCCTTCACTTGCTACAGCAATTTTTGGGGCTGACTTCGTTAGCAGCACAGCTATATTCATCGTTGGTTTTCCTAACAAGTTGATTGGATATTTAAAGGCTTCTACAAGGGGATTGGGAGGAGAATATCGTGGAGGAGGCAGCAGCAGTGGCTGCGGCGGAGGATGTGGCGGGGGCTGCGGTGGTGGTTGCAGCGGAGGAGGCTGCGGAGGCGGCTGTGGTGGTTGCGGTGGTTGTGGAAACTAAACAATAATGATTTCTACGCTCTCACCCGCTACTCATAACAAACTATATATTCCTTCTCACATGCTCCTTCAATGGCATATTACAGAAAGGTGCAATCTACGCTGTACGCACTGCTACCAGGAAGGTTATGCAGCAAAAGAATTATCATTTAATGAGTTACTCGATGTTCTTGAACAATTCAAAGATTTACTCGCTTTCTGGAGAAACCAGAACGAAGGGAAACCACTAAAAGGTCACATAACGATCACAGGCGGAGAGCCTTTTGTGCGTAAGGACTTCTTTGATTTGCTAGAAGTCTTTTATCAAGACAGAGATTTGTTCAGCTTTGCCATTCTTTCAAATGGAACTTTTATAAACTCAGAAATTTCAAATCGTCTTCGTGAATTTAATCCAGCCTTTGTGCAAGTCAGTATAGAGGGAACGAAACCCACACACGATGACATTCGTGGCAAAGGCAGTTACGAAAAAACAATCTCTGCTATCAGGTTTCTTGTAAAGGAAAATATCCGCACGCTTATCTCATTTACTGCACATCGAGGCAATTACAAGGAATTCCCAGACGTGGCTCGTTTGGGAAGACGCTTAAAAGTCTCTCGCGTGTGGGCAGATCGCTTGATTCCACATGGGAGTGGGGCAAACTTACAAGAGACCATCTTGTCACCCAAAGAAACCCTATCTTTTTTCAAACTTATGGAAATCGAACAAAAGAAGGCATCTCGTGCATGGTTCGGAAAAACTGAAATAGCGATGAACCGGGCTTTACAATTTCTGGTAGCAGGAGGAAAACCTTATCACTGCACAGCGGGCGACACACTACTTACCGTTCAATCGAATGGTGATCTTTACCCTTGTCGACGGATGCCTATTAAAACTGGGAATTTACTAGAGACTACGCTGCGAAAGCTATATTATTCAAGTAATCTCCTAAATAATTTACGGGACAAAAATAAAATAAATACAAGCTGTGCAAAATGCTTTTACTCACAATTATGTCGTGGCGGGCTCAAATGCCTTTCCTATGCTATAGAAGGCGACCCGTTTAAAATTGACCCTGGATGTTGGCATTCATCAAGCTCAATGTCTTGAAAAAGCGTAAAGAGGCAAGAACCTCTTTACGCTTTTTGTATAATGGAACAAACCTAAAGCCAAAAAGGAAAAAACATGGAAAATCTATCAGGGGCAAATCTACTCAAAACCGTCCAGCATCTGGCAGACGAGATCGGACCACGTCCGCCGGGGTCAGAGCAAGAGGAAGAAGCCCGTGAATATCTCGTGCAAGAACTGCAAAACGCAGGCATCAATCAGATCGAACGCATCGACTTCCCAACAGTGAACAGTTGGGGTTGGGGATTAACCGTCCCTGTTGCACTTGCTTTTTTTGCCAGCCTGCTCAGTTGGCTGGGCGGGACTTTCAACTACATCAGCGCAGCACTTTCTCTCTTCAGCGCCTGGGAATATTGGAAGATGCTTAACAGCAATATCGAAAAACAGTGGCTTTATCCCCTTTACAAAAAGTTCCCTGGCGCAACCCTGCTCGCCAAACTTCCAGCCCAAGAAAAAATGCGTCAAAAAGTCGTTCTGATCGGTCATACCGACACCAACAAAAACCGCCCATCCTTCTCGCCAACGGGGCTAAAACTCTTGGGCAGTTCAACACTATCTGTACTAGCGGCGATCGTGCTTAATGGCATCGCTGCCTTCTTTGGCTGGTTCTGGCTCAAACGGATCACAGAAATGCTTCTACTGGTCGGTCTGACCACCTTCGTGCTCGACGACACTGGCGAATTTGTCGATGGGGCTAATGATAACGCCAGCGCGGTCGCTGTCACGTTGGGGCTGGGCAAATATTTCAAGGATAACCCGCTTAAAACCACAGAGGTTTGGCTGGCATTTACTGGATCAGAGGAGGTCGGCCTCGTCGGGATGAACGCTCTCATAAACAAATACCCCGACGAACTACGCGATGCCTACTTCATTGACTTCGAGTTAGTCGGCGCTGGACGAATCGTATACGTCACCGAACATAGTGGTTTCTCCGTACTCAACGGATATAAACCCGACCCCGAATCTGCGCAACTTGCAGATGAAACCGCAAAAGCCCATCCCGAACTAAAGGTGTACGGCCAGCCGGTCGTCATCAACGAAGAGATCTCCACGCTCAGACAGCGAGGTTATCGCGGCATCTGCCTCGTCGGGCTAGACGAAGAAGACAAAATGATTAACTGGCACCGGTTAACGGACAAAAGCTACGCTATCGAACCCGAAGCGCTAGAAGCGACAGCAAGATTTGCATTAAGCATGATAGAGCGTTTGGATGCGCAAGGGTAAATTTTCGAACAGCCACGTCCAAAGCGGAAAGAGGTGAGAACTTCTTTTCGCTTTTTTGTATAATGACAGCATACCTAAAGGAGAAAAATATGCAAATCGGCTTACAAATCCCCTCATTCAAATATCCAGGTGGCACAGCCGCCATCCGCCCAAAACTCAAAGAGATCGTCACCACTGCCGACGCCGCTGGTTTTCACAGCCTTTGGGTCATGGATCATTATTATCAGATCAAGGGCTTGTTCGGCGAAGTCTACACAGACCCGATGATGGAAAGCTACACAACCCTTGGATATTTTGCCGGGCTAACGGAAAAAGCCTATCTCGGTGTCTTGGTGACCGGTATTATTTATCGCTATCCATCCGTGCTGATGAAGATGGTCAACACCCTCGATATTCTCTCCGGCGGACGCGCCTATCTCGGCATCGGTGCCGCCTGGTATGAAGAGGAAGCCAAAGGATTTGGGATTCCCTACCCCTCCACATCCGAACGCTTCGAGCATCTGGAGGACAACCTGCGCTTGGCGAAAACACTCTGGGATAGTGAAGAGGTTTCCTTTGAAGGGCAGCACTTCTCGGCCCCAGCAATTACCAATAACCCCCGCCCGCTCTCGAATCCGCATCCCCGAATCATGATCGGCGGGATGGGACCCAAGAAGACCCTCCGCATGGTCGCCCAATACGCAGACGCCTGCAACTTTTTCGAAGGAGCCGGTAAAGAAAAAATGCAAGCTGCGCTCGATGCCCTCAAAGCACATTGCGAACGATTAGAACGCGATTACAACACAATCGAAAAAACATCCCTCGGCACTGTGCATCTCTCCGGGAGCGACACCGTCGATAGCGTCATCAAGCGTATCAAGGAACTCTCAGCAATGGGCTTCACCCACACCATCTTCAACATGCCGGATGTTTACAAGATCACCCCGCTCGAAACCTTTGCCAAAGAGATTGTTCCAGCTATAGCAGAACTCTAGTGGAGATCGATAGAACCTGAAAAAACACTAGCCACATGACATTTTTGTTTTTGAAGGTGGTTGAGTAGCTCGACGCCAAGCAGAGAGCGTATCGAAACCACAAACTTCGATTGTTTTTACCGCTTGTTGGTTTCGATACGGCGAAAAGCATCGCCTACTCAACCAACGAGCGCCCTTATCAAGAAAAGTGTCACGTCGCTAGAAAAAACATAGAAGTGGAAAGAGGTGAGAACTTCTTTCCGCTTTTTATATGCCGACAATCATTTAAGCGCAACATATAGAGTACAATTCTCAAACGCCGTCTTGCATAGCTCCCCCCACCGAATTCTATTGACCTAAAAAAGTGTGAGTCAACCAATGACCAATCAACAAGAAAACGAAATACACAGCCCCTCCAAGTCGATCATATTGCATCTAGCCCCAGGAATACTCATTGGGGCTTTTTATTTTCTGGTGCGAGAACCATTGGATACAGCGGGGTACCCCTCACTGATGGCGCTTATATCTGCCATTATTGTGGTGCTAATTCCCGTCGAGTTGGGATATTTACTTTACGCAGGGAAAAAGAAAAATGGTCGCTTTTCCCTGCAAGGAGTTGTTTTATATCAGACCTCAATACCGACCTGGCAATATTTTCTGTGGGGCTTTCTGCTAGTTGCCGTAATGGGTCTTATCTTTACTTTGATGAAACCTGTAGATGCCTTCCTGCAACAGAATTTCTATAACTGGGTTCCGCTCTTTGAGAGCGGCTTGGAAGCAGGCTATTCCCGTGCAGCGCTCATCAGGACATACAGCATGCTCGCAATTTTTGGCGTGGTCGTCGCCCCCACAGTCGAAGAGTTATATTTTCGAGGCTTTCTGTTGCCACGGATGGGGTACGCAGGAAAGTGGGCACCACTCTTACACAGCTTCTTATTTGCGCTTTATCATCTCTGGACGCCGTGGATGTTCATTACACGGACGGTAGCGATGTTACCCCTGATCTTTGCAGTTCAGAGGCGCAACTTGAATGTCGGTATCATTGCCCATATCGCAGTGAATCTAATGGATGTAGTAATGGGTTTTATATTCATTGCAAACATAGCCTGAAAACAATCTCAACAAATAAACAAAGGGAAAAACGATGACAGATCACGCAAAAAACAGAAACCCCTGGAAGTTTTTCCTGCTGACTTTTGCCTACTCATGGATTTTATGGATACCATCCGTGCTGGACGGGCTGGGCATCGCCTTACCTTTCGACGTCACACAGTATTCGATGATCGTTGTCATCATTGGTGCCTTCGCCCCACTGCTGGCAGCCATCACGCTCGTTGCTCAGCAGGCGGGCGGAAAAGGGGTCAAGGCGTTTTTCAAGCAGGTCTTTGATTTCCGCTTCAAGCCCGTCTATTGGATTATCGCTTTGGCGCTACCGTTGCTCATTCATCTCGTAGCGCATTATCTCGCACTTGCGCTTGGCTTCGATGTCGCCAAAACATTATTTCCAACCGAAACATCCGTTGCCCCAGTTGTGATGGCGATCCCGTACTTTTTCCTGATGCTCATCATCGGCGGCGGGCAGGAAGAGTTTGGCTGGCGTGGTTATGCTCAGGAACCCTTGCAGGAAAAAATGGGCGTTATCCCTGCCAGCCTGGTGATCGGTCTCATCTGGGGTCTTTGGCATCTGCCTTTGTGGTTCATGGCAGGCGATCTGCACAGCGCATACTCCTTTGTCGCTTTCGTGCTGATGACCACCAGCCTGTCCATCGTCTACGCTTGGCTATACAATGCCAGCGGCAAGAAACTGATCGTGGCGCTCTTTTTCCATGCCATGAATAATACCGCAGCGCCATTAATCCCCTTTTTGCATGGTGTAGTCGGCAAACCCGAAACTGCCTACTGGATTTATTCCGCAGTCAATGTCGTTTTGGGCATCATTTTTGCAACCCTGATCCTGAAGGAAGAAAAGAAAGCAGCCGCCAATGGATGACACCATAGAAAGTATCTACCTTGGTCAAAGACCACCGGGGTTAACGCCCCTGAAATTTGCGCCTGATACCGTCTCGACAGAGAATCACGAACACAGCAGCCTTGCCATTTCACCCGACAGCACAGAGATATACTGGTACTTTTGGCGCCGCCCCGACGAAGGCTTGCCGCAAGTGATTGTCTACATGCGCAGGGAAAGCGGACAGTGGTCAAGTCCACAGCCTGCTCCTTTTTCCGGCAAATACAATGATGGCGGCCCCATCTTCTCGCCCGATGGGCAGCGATTATATTTTTATTCCAAACGCCCCTCGCCAAGAACTGATGAGCCGGAAAATCTTGACATCTGGTTCGTTGAAAAAGATAGTACGGGATGGGGCGAGCCGAAAAATCTTGGCGACCCAATTAACACAGAAAAACTGGAAGCCATGCCCAGCATCGCCAGTGATAGCAGCTTATATTTTGTCAAATCCTATGAGGGCGTCGCAGGCGGGATGGGCATCTATTGCGCCGAATACGTGGATGGAGATTATCAACAACCGCAAGCACTTGATACGAAGATCAATTCAACCTATCACGATTGGACGCCCTACATCGCACCCAACCAAAGCTATTTGCTCTTCTCGTCAAATCGCCCAGGCGGATACGGCCTATTCGACATCTATGTCACTTTTCGCAAAAATGATGGTGGCTGGACTGAACCACAGAATTTAGGCAAGGAAATCAATACAGAAGATGAAGAACGCTTTCCCGGCGTCTCGCCAGATGGCAAATACCTATTCTTTACCAGAGGTTCGGATCTTTATTGGGTTTCCAGCATGGTGATCGAGCAATTAAGACCTGGAGATAGCCACGCGTAAAACAGTGCAGTAAAGCGAAAAAAGGTTTCGCCTCTTTCCGCCTTTTGTATAATAGCATTATGCCAAAAAGAACCTACATTTCCTGCCCTTACTGTAAGTCCCAAAATTCCAGCAACGCGGAACACTGCATCGCCTGCGGTGCGCCGCTTGAAAAGCTGGTTGCGCCCAAAATCGTCAAGCCTCTGCCTAAGAGCCCCATCCACCCAGCGTTGAAAGAAAAGCGCCCCGAAGAGATTGCGCAGAAAATCGGAGAGAAAGTTGAAGACGCCTATTACGTCTACGCCGTAGGTTGGCGCACCTTTGCCGAGGCGTTGGCAATTGCGGTCGCAACGTTCATCATCGGAGTGGCAAGCGGTGCAACGGGACTGGCTTACTGGGGGCTATTTGGCACAGTCGCAGTGGGAGTGGCTGTTGGCCTGACAAGGAAGATGTTTTACCTTGCACTCATCAGCGCACCATTGGGAGCGCTCATCGGCTTGGGGATTGGGGCAGTACCGCTCATATTGGGAATGCCAAAAATCTTACCTGTCTCGATGACCCTTTTCGCCGTTTTGGGCGCGGTGCTCGGCGGACGACGCAGAACAGATTTCAAGTACAGGAATTGGTGGGAAAAGGCCCGCCCCTTTTTGGGGGGAGTTGGCGGTCTGCTTTTCGGTTTTCTGGGAACATTGCTCGGCATCGGTATCCAGCAAATGCTGGCGCGCTTCTTCCACTAAATCCACATATCTTCTCACTGTGCATTTTTATCCATTGAAGCTGACGGTAAACTGCATTCGTCAAAAACAGCCGCCCACCTTTAGCTTCCCAGCCCTGACAGGTTTTGAAAACCTGTCAGGGCTCTTTTATTTACTCGCTATCCGGCACCAAATAGATCATCGGTAAGCTGAGCAACGTCACGCCATATTTCACCACAAGGTTGAAGAAAAATATCTGCCAAACTACCGTCCAAGGCAGCAACCAGCCAAAAGCGCCTACTGAAAAAATCAGATTATCGACTGGCACCGAGAGACTATTGCTCAAGAGTACGCGCGCCCATTGATGCTTGCGGGTGACCTTCTCCACAAACCAGGCATAAATTTCGGTATCCAGCAATTCGCTGACCACTTCTGCCAAAATGGAGGCCATAACGATCCGCCATACGGGGGAGAGAATTGCCGAAAACTCGGTACCCAGCCCCCATTCAGGGTCGCTCGGCACGGAAGCTGCCCACATCAGGTATCCAGCCATGAGCAGATTAATCACACCGGCGATCAGAATCAGCAACTGGGCGCCCTTCTTCCCCAGCACCTTATGCACGACATCGCGCAAAGTAAACGTAACGGGATAGATAAATGTCCCCATATCCACCGCAAACCCCGCCACGAGACCGATTTTCAAACTAGCGATATCAGAAAGCATCTGGGCGGCAATATAGCTTGCCACTAAAATAATTGCCATTTTCGACAGGATGCTAAAATCTTTTTCTTTTTCAACATTTGCATTCATTCTTTCACTCCAGCATAAGTTAGGATTGCCTTACCGCGCACCCGGCGCAATTTGGCGCGGCTATGATAACATGGCATCATCATTCTTTTGCACCCAAAAAGAATGATAAAATCGCCTGCGTGCTTGCTCTGGCAAGGCACAAATTTTATTGAACCGAGGCTCAAATGACCGTTCCTTACTGGGTACAAGACGCAATCTTTTATCAAATTTTTCCCGACCGCTTTGCCAATGGCGATCCAAGCAATGACCCTGCCAATGTCGAAAAGTGGGGCAGCAAACCCACTCTCTGGAATTTTCAGGGTGGCGACCTGCGCGGCATCCTTCAAAAACTGGATTATCTGCTTGATCTTGGTGTAACCGCACTCTATCTCAATCCCATTTTTCTCTCCCCGTCCAACCATCGCTACAATACCAGCGACTACTACACCATCGACCCAAAGCTTGGCACGCGTGCCGATTTTGACGCCCTGCTAAGCGCCCTCCACAGCAACGGGATGCGCCTCATCATCGACGGCGTTTTCAACCATACATCGCGTGGTTTCTTCGCCTTCAATGATCTGCTCGAAAACGGCGAGCACTCCGCATACAAAGACTGGTTCCATGTCAAAAATTTCCCGCTCAACGCCTTTACTAACGGAGACGCAGAAAACTTTAGTGGATGGTGGAACTTCAAATCTTTACCCAAACTCAATACAGATAACCCCAAAGTGCGGGATTATATTATGCAGATTGCGCGTTACTGGATTGAAGCCGGTGTCGATGGTTGGCGTTTGGATGTCCCCAACGAAATCGACGATGACGCCTTTTGGGCTCGTTTCCGTCAAAATGTCAAATCTCTCAACCCGGACGCCTACATCCTTGGCGAGATATGGACAGTGGATCCCCGCTGGGTGGACGACCAACACTTCGATGGGCTGATGCATTACCCCGTACGCGACGCACTGCTCGAGGGGCTCAACCAGCACATTAATGCAAAACACTTTGCAGACAAAGTTGAGCTACTGCTAAATATCTATCCCGCAGCAAATACCAAGGCGATGTATGTGCCACTCGGCTCGCACGATACCGAACGTCTACGCTTTAAGCTCGGTGGCGATCTGGCAAAAGCCAAGCTCGCTTTTCTCTATCAGTTTGCCTACCCGGGCGCGCCCGCGATCTACTACGGCGACGAAGTCGGTCTCGATGGCGACAAAGACCCTGACTGTCGGCGCGCCTTCCCGTGGGAACAGGATCAATGGCAAGGAGACCTACGCCCCTGGGTACAGCAACTGATCGCATTGCGGAAAGACCATCCCGCCCTGCGACGCGGCGCCTACACACGCATCTTTGCAGATGAGAAGAGCTATGTTTTTGCGCGCGCACTTGGCGCAGAAAAAATCCTTGTTGCGATAAACTTCTCAGATGAAAACGTTACGCTGCGCATCCCCGTCGATACTTTGTGGCAAAATGGTTACGAAACGCGCAATCTTTTCAGCTACAATAAGGTTGGCGTGCAAGATGGCCACCTTGAGCTGGAACTCTCCGCATGGAGCGGTACCTGGCTGCGTTAAGCGAAGAAAGGATTTCTATGTCACCACAATTGAATACTATTGGTGCACAACCTGAAAAACACGCGACTCTTGAAGATCTTTTTGAAGAGATGTATAAAATGGATGATGATCCGCTGGCGAATGCAGGAACGCGCGTCGTCATTAGTCGCGGCAATCCAAAAGCAAAGATTCTTTTGGTTGGCGAGGCACCCGGCCCACAGGAAAATATCCAGGGTATGCCATTTGTTGGTCGTGCAGGGAAAATGCTCGATAAAGTTCTGGCATCAGTAGATTTTGACAGCGAAAAAGACATCTACATCACAAATTCCGTTTTTCGGATGCCACCTGGAGAAAACGGCGCAAACTTCCGCAAACCGACGAATGCAGAAATAGAATATTACCGCCCCTATGTCTTCGAGATTATGCGCCTTGTAGATGCGCCGATCGTATTGTTGACGGGCAATGTCGCCTGTTATTCTGTACTTGGCAAAACAGGGATCACCCGTCTGCGCGGGCAGTGGAATCAAGTTGAAGGTCGCTGGGTGATGCCGATCTTCCATCCATCATATTTGCTGCGAAACCCATCCCGCAAACCAGACGCACCCAAAGCGCTGATGTGGCAGGATGTGCAGGAAATCCGCCGAAAATACAACGAATTGACAAAATAAGGGAAACAACTTCGGGATCGAGGGCGAAGCGTACAGTCAGAGATAGCAATTCAGGCGAGAATATCTTTCGCTATCATTGCAAATCGCATCTTACTTCAGTTTTAAAGTATAATCTTTATAATCATTATGGATTCAATTTTCGGACAACTCACATCCTTGCTGACAGATGCACCAGGGAATTTAATTTATCATATTGTGCTGGCTTTTTCAGTGGCTGGCGCATTGCAGGTTGCTGTTCGTCAGTGGCGCTTAAGCCGCTTCCCACAAGTAAAGCGCACGATTTTAGGGCTTTCGGTTCTTTTACTGGCACAATTAGCATCTTTCATTATTAATGCCCTTGCTTGGCAAGCATTGATCGACCCTGTGATGATCTTGCCTCCCCTTGATCGAGCGATCACGTTTTTCAGTCTTGTCTGGGTGGCATGGCTATGGTCGTTCCCCGAACCAAGCCGCTCTGCTGATGCCGGAAACGCCTTACTGACTGTCCTGACGGTTGTTGGCTTGATCGCTTCTTACGTAATTTGGTTCCCGGAAGCAACCGCACAGGTCTACAACAGCACTTTTGAAGATATGATCTGGCAGGCTGCCTCGCTGATTTTTATCGCAGGCGTTGCAAGCGGGCTATTTATCCGCCGCCCGAATGGATGGAATAACGGCCTTCTCTTTATGGTGCTGACCGCTCTTGGGCATGGTCTACATATGCTATTAGGCAGCGAGGGAAACTTCCCTGGGATTGTACGTCTTTTCTACTTAGCTGCTTACCCCAGCCTGCTAACCCTAACGCAACGCTTTGCGAGCCCAACATCGACCCCTTTAGCAAGTCGCAACATCCCGACACAGATTCAACAAACAGATGGACCAATCCACGAGCGACGCCGCTATAGCACAGATCCAAAAACCTTCCACGCCCTTCTTTCATTAGCAGCCGAAATAGACGCGACCAAAACTAACCACGCCATTACGCGCGCAATTGCCCAGACCATGCTCGCGGATCTTTGTTTCTTGATCTACTTAAGCGAAGATACCAAACAACTCATTATCTCTAGCGGTTATGACTTGATTCGTGAAGAAAACCTGGACGGCGCCAGCCTGAACAAATCCGCGATCCCAATGCTGGCAAACGCCCTTCAACGTGGACGTGCGCTGCGTTTGCCCCAAAGTAGCACATCGCCCGATTTACAAGGTCTTGGCGAGCTACTCGGATTGAGTAATCCGGGGCATCTGTTGAGTACCCCAATTATGAAGTCGTCCAAAGAATCAATTGGCGGCGTATTATTGCTTTCGCCTTATTCCAATCGTTTATGGAATGCCGACGACCAAGCCTTCTTGAGTAATATCTCCGATATGCTACTCTCGATTATCGAGCGTGGACAAACGCTTGAAAGAATCAAACGCGCAGGCGAAAGAGCACAAGAAGTTGCAGATAATTATCGTGTTCAACTGGATTCTCTGCGCAAAGACAAATACGGTCTTGAGCAAAAAGTGAGCGAGATCGAAAAACAGCTTGAAGCAGGCCCCGAGCAAAACGAAAGTATGGAAGCTCTTGTCGCCCTTCAGGATGAAGCACAAGCCAAAATCAAAGAACTGCAACACGAGAATGAGAGCCTGCGTGCCGAAATATTTAGCAAGAAAGCCGAAGTTTTTGAAAACGCCAGCTTCTCAAGCGAAGAGACACAGCATCTTGAGAAGGAATTAAAAACCACACTTCAGGAAGTAGCGCGCCTGCAAAACTTACATGCCAAAGCCAGCCTACGCATTCTCGAACTGGAAAGCGGCCCAAGAAAAGAAGACCCCAGCGATGAAGCAGCCGTAATCACATCCATCTCGCAGGAATTGCGCCAACCGATGTCATCCATCATCGGGTATACCGATCTGCTGCTCGGCGAATCGGTCGGCATTCTGGGCGCTTTGCAGCGCAAATTTGTCGAGCGCATCAAATCATCGATTGAGCGCATCAGTAATCTGACTGATGACATGATCCAGGTCTCTACATTGAACATGGACTTGGCTGAACTAAAACCTGAGCCCGTTGATCTGAACGCCATCATTGATAACGCGATGGCATACACAAGCAACCAGTCGCGCGAAAAGAATATCTCCATTAATCTTGATCTGCCAAAAGTTCTCGAACCCATCCATGCTGACCGAGACGCCCTGCAACAAATACTCATTCATCTGCTACAAAACGCAGGCGCAGCCTCTCCCGTCGATGGTACGGTCACGCTGAACGTACAAGCCAAAACCGAAAAAGGACAGGATTTCATGCTCATCCGCGTTTCGGATACTGGCGGCGGCATCCCCCAGGATGATATTACGCGCGTTTTCTCACGTCTCTACCGCGCCGAAAATGTTCTTATTCAGGGCGTTGGCGATACGGGCGTAGGGCTTTCCATTGCAAAAACCCTCACTGAAGCTCAGAATGGTCGTATTTGGGTTGAAACTCAAGAAAATATCGGCGCCACATTCAGCGTCTTACTACCCATCGCCCGCGCCGATGTAGATCATCAATAAAGGGGATTATATGCGGCAAGCCTTGCAACAACTCGGCTCGAGCCTCTTTTTTGCAGCGATTTCGTTCTTCCTCATCATTGGCGGACTAAGCACTGCTTTAGCGGAAAAGCGGATCAATCAGCCTCCCACAGCAACTTTAACGGAAACAAGCCTCCCCACGAGCGTGCCGCAGGCAGGAACTGTTAACGATACGCTCGTTACCCCAAGCTTGCTTCCGTCACCAATCATCACCTCATCCCCTGTATTTACGGCAACTCTGCCCATCTCAGCATCCTGCCCCGCCCCAGAAGGTTGGGTATCCTATATTGTTCAACTTGGCGACACACTTAATGCGCTCGCCACCCGCTACGGGGTTTCCGTAGCAACATTGCAAGAAAAGAACTGCCTCGTCGCAACTGGATTGGTACCCGATACACGATTGTATGTGCCCCCATCCCCAACGGCAACACCCATCCCTTGCGGAGCACCTGCCGGCTGGGTTTTCTACAAAATTCAAACAGGGGATAATCTCTACCGCATTAGTTTGAAATATCGTGTCAGCGTGTCGCAACTCCAACAGGCAAATTGTCTGGGCTATTCGACTCGAATCACAGCCGGGACAATGCTCTACGTGCCCAATGTCCCCACCAGCACTCCCGTGGAAACAAACACACCGACCGCGACGCTCACCTTCACCCCAACGCAGACGTCAACGACGGCACCTCCTACAGCAACATTCACAGCGGAACCGCCAACAGAAACCTTTACACCCACGCCCGAAGAGACCGCAACCGAGACCTTTACACCTGTTCCCACAGAAACGGCGACTGCTACAGCTACAGCTCAATCTGAATAAATGACTTTTCGATTTCGCACGCTTCTATTGGCGTTTCTGCTAGGGATAATTATTTCTGGTTGTCAAAGCGCAACACCATCCCCTCCGCCAGAAAAACGCAGAGATCCTTACCTGCTGGTTACACCCAATCCACTGAGCACGGCTACCCCAACTCCCTTTCAACCGGATTACAGCAGTGCCCCGCAAAATCTAACTCCATCTCAGATGCCACCTACTGCTACGCCGCTGGTGAGTCCAACAGCCAGCAACACTCCTATTCCTCCCACAAGCACCTATGCCCTGCCACCGATGGGCGAATACATCACCGCAACGCCGAATTTCTATGGCAATGTCTGGGAAGATTACCCTCCGCCTGTATTTTATCCTGCTTCGACACAAATCCCCTATCCTGTTGGAATGCTCTCCCAACCCAAAAATCAGATTAACATCCTGCTGCTCGGCTCCGATATTCGTCCCAACACAACCACGTACCGCACCGACACAATCATTCTGGTAACGATCAACAAAGACTTGGGTACCGTCAATCTAACATCTATCCCGCGCGACCTGTACGTCTACATCCCCGGGTGGACGGTACAACGCATCAATACCGCGATGAATTACGGCGGCTATCACACACTGGCTATGACTCTCGCCTATAACTTTGGCGTCTATCCAGACTACTATCTAATGATTAATTTTTCAAACTTTGTAAAGGTCATTAATAGTCTTGGCGGAATCGATGTAGAGGTTGGAAAGAATTTTTCAGATCAACGCACGGGGTTTGGCTGGTATCGCGTCCAACAGGGAACCGTTCACATGGATGGAGACACAGCCCTTTGGTACGTACGCTCACGCTACACCAGCAGCGATATTGACCGTCTGCGCCGCACGCAAGAAGTGATTCAGGCTGTAGGCTATCGTCTACTCAGCTTTGATGTACTAAAACGCTCACCAGAACTTTACAACATCTATAAAGGAACTGTTTACACGGACCTCGGTCTGGAAGATATCGGCAAACTCTTGCCTACCGCAAATATTCTCGTTAAAACTCAAAATATAAATCGCTTTGTAATCGGCTACGGCGAAGTTTATGATTGGACCGAGCCATACACCGGTGCGATGGTGCTCTTGCCCAATCGCTACAATATTATGACTGTGATGCGTAAGGCCTTGAATGTACGCTAGAGAACATCAGTGTTATCTCCGATGAAGAAAAAATCACAGAACGAAAGTTCTTTTCTTGACACCAGCTCTCTTTTACCATAAACTATACGCAACGACTATCCGAAGTTTTTAACAAGGAGAAACCCGATGACCGAAAACTCCGCTCATCTGACCGCACAAACCCTTTTGCCGCCCACAATTCAAGCATGGGAGCGCTATCTTACAGATCAAGGCAGCTCGCCAAACACGATCAAAGCCTTTTTATCCGATATTCGCATCCTAACCGAATTCCTACCTCCCGACCGCGCACTTGGCGCGATTACCACCGAAGACCTGAACCGCTACTTTGACTGGATGGAAAAGGAACGTGGTGTTCCCTGCAGCCCCAAGACGCTCGCCCGCCGTATTACCTCCACAAAATCCTTCTTTCGCTGGCTTCATCAATACGGCGTCCTGCTAATTGACCCCGCGGAGAAAGTAGCCAATCGCTCAGTGCTTTCCCCGCTGCCAACCGTCTTAACGGAAGAAGAGATGCGCGCCGCGCTCGATGCTGCCAACAAACATCGCTCGGATGAAAAACCGGACGCACGCCCCTTCGCCTTGCTCTCGTTAATTCTGACAACGGCCGTGAAGAAAAGCGAATGTCTTGGCATTCATCTCAACCATATCGAACTGGATGATCCTGAAGGGCCATACGTTTTCATTCGATACGCCAGCCCCGCCAACCGCTATAAGGAGCGCAAGATACCACTCACCGAAGAATGGATCGAAGCCTATCATGAGTATGTTGCTCAATATGAACCTGTTGACCAACTCTTCCCCTGGTCACAACGTCGCTTGGAATACTTGCTTGAGGATATCGGCGAAGAAGCTGGCCTGGACAAACATATCTCCTTCGACATGTGCCGCTGGACAAGCGCCTTGGTCGACTTCAAAAACGGAGAGGAGCATGACCGCATCCGCCAAAAACTGGGTATCTCGAAAATCCAATGGCGCGAAATTCGCATGAAGCTCCGCAAGCTCAATCGCGAAGAATAGTTTAATCGCAACAGGGCTGGCCAAATGACCAGCCCTGTTTACTTTAAAGCAGCTTTATTTTTCAGGAATATATGCCACAGCCTCGATTTCAACACGCACATTCAAGGGCAATGTTTTCACGGCAACCGTCGAGCGGGCGGGCGGCTTGTCGGTAAAGAACTCAGCGTAAACCGCATTAAAGACTCCAAACTCGCCCATATCGGCCAAAAAGCAAGTCGTCTTGACGACGTGATCTAACCCGGAGCCAGCAGCCTCGAGAACATGTTTTAGATTCGTCAGAGATTGACGTGCTTCGGCTTCGATACCGCCCTCGACTACTTTCCCGCTCGTGGGATCGACAGGAATTTGCCCTGCGGTATAGACCAAATTACCCAGCGTCATCCCGGCAGAGTAGGGACCAATTGCTTTCGGAGCATTTTCAGCAACAACAACATTTTTTGTGAGAGACATGGTTTCCTCGTAGATAGTAAATTGAATTGACAAGGCATATTCTAAGGCAAGAATGGGAGATGGTCAAAAGTCGGGGACACAGCGGGGACAGAAACAAGCCTCCACGCGCTATCAATTTCACAGGAGAACTCCGCTTTTCTGCAACGCGAAACGCCCCATCCGCTCACTTTCAGGTATAATTACGAAAATATTCTCCATTCAAAAAGGGCATTCATGCTAACAATCAAACACAAAAAACCTATCGACTATGCTGGCTGGACCTTCTTCATTTTTGGTATTCTTGCGCTGCTGCTGGGATTGCTTGGCTTGATAAAACCAGAAATCACATTGAGCATGTTAGGCTTCGACATAGTTGCTCGCGCGACTCGCGCTGGTGGCGACTATACGCTGGTCTTTTTGATCGCATCTTCGATGGCTTCACTCAACATGGGGGTCTACTATATTTTTGCCGCACTAAATGATGTGAGAATTTTCTACGGCTGGACAGTCCCCTTCCGTGTGTTGACCTTTTTGGTCTTCACCAGCGCGGTGGTCTTCGGGCTGGCGCCCACTCGCTTTCTAGGCGTTGGGGTTTGGGAACTAATCGGCGCAATCTCAACTGGAATTGCGCTTTATTTTGACAAGAAAAGGGAGGCATAAACATGCGTTCAAAATGGATCGAATATCAAGGTAAAAAAATCTTCTATCAAGATTTCTCTGGTCTTTTCTATAATTATGATGCAGTCAAAGAAGAGTTAGCAGAAGTGCAGAAGATCGTTATCGCACAACCACTTGGTTCTCTTTTGGTGCTTTCAAATTTCACCGACACAACCATCGCCGGCGATCTAATGACGGTTTTAAACGAAAGCTCAAAACTCACCAAAGATCACGTTGCAAAAACAGCTGTAATTGGTGTAACTGGCATCAAGCGCCGCCTTGCAGATATGCTCACAAAACTGACCGGGCAGCCGCTCAAATATTTCGACGACGAGTTCGCTGCCAAAGACTGGCTCACCAAAGAACTCTAACCCCAAAAGCGACGTAAATCGTCGCTTTTTTATTTGCCCATTTTCGCGCTCCCCGCTACAATTGCACAAACTTTTAAGAAGGAGAAATAAATGGCATCAAGAAGCAGAAATAAACGTGCACGCCAGCAGGCAAAAAAAGCAGAGCAAAAAAGAATGACGATTAATATCGCGATCATCGTCGTGGTTATCCTTGCCGTCTTATGGATCGCAACATCCGCAAACCAGAAACAGCCGGATGCAGCCGCAGGGAACAACACAACTCAGCAGGATTCAGCGGCAGAGAGCAATACAGCACAACAGGATACACTTCCGGAGATCGAGATCAAACAATATGACTCAGCTCCGCCAATGACCATCGACACGAACGTGCAGTATTTTGCTACCGTTAAAATGGCAAAAGGTGGCGAGTTTGTGATTCAGCTTTACCCCGACAAAGCACCGATTACCGTTAACAGCTTCGTCTTCCTCGTCCGCGACGGCTACTTCGACGGGACGACCTTCCATCGTGTGCTTGAAGGCTTCATGGCGCAAGGCGGCGACCAGACCGGCACCGGCATGGGCGGCCCCGGTTACCAATTTGTCAATGAAAACAGTGACCTGACCTTCGACAAAGCCGGCGTAGTAGCCATGGCAAACGCTGGGCCTGATACAAATGGCAGCCAATTCTTTATCACCTTTGGCCCCACACCGCAACTAAACGGCGGCTACACCATTTTCGGGCAGGTCACCGAAGGCATGGATGTGGTCAACGGCATCACGCGCCGTGATCCGCAAATGCGCCCCGACTACATAGGAGATGTCATTGAGAGCATCACGATCAGTGAAAAGTAGATAGTCTTTAGACATTAGACAAAGAAGACTTCTGATTTTTCTTTGAAATTTCAGAAGTCTTTTTCTTTTAATGCGCAACTAGAGAAAGAGATTCTCGTAAATAGAGTCTCTTTCTCTAGTTGTATAATAGAATGCGTTATATTCAATTCTCTCAACATAAACAAAACTCACAACACAACAAACGAAAGTTTTCTGGAAGAAAAAATGAACAATATTTTTAAAAATAAAAAAATAATCATAAGCTTTGGCACTGTTTTAGTGCTCGTGGCTTTATTTGCCTTCTTCAAGCAGCGCAACAACAACACCGCAAATGAGATATACCAAACAGAAACGGCCGGATATGGAGATATAACCTCAGTGGTCGAGGCAACAGGTACTGTACGTGCCTATCAATCGACCACCTTAGCGTGGAAAACCAGCGGGATTGTGGAAGCCGTCAATGTCCAATTGGGCGACACCGTCCAAGCGGGTGACGTCCTGGCACTGCTGGATAAAACATCGCTACCCCCGCAAATCATCCAGGCAGAAGCAGACTTGATCTCAGCGGAACAGGCACTCGAAGATTTATATGGCTCTACAAGAACAGAAGCTGCCAATGCTGCAATCGCAGTAACCAAAGCGCAAGAAGCCTATGATGATGCCGTTAACTATCGCAACCTGCTGGATGATGAAGTCAAATATGATGTTTTTAATGGTTTCAAACGCTTACAAACACCTTGGGGCACATTTAAAATCCCCAGTATCAAAACTGTCAGATACTACCCCAATGACGAACAAAAAGCCGAAGCAGATCAAGACATCGAAGCACGAAGAGCTGAATGGGAAGATGCTCAACGTACCTATGATCGCGTAAAAGACGGCCCTGGCGAACGCGACATCTCAGCGGCTAACGCACGAGTTCTCGCGGCTCAAGCTGTCCTCGATCAGGCAAAGATCACATCTCCATTCAGTGGCGTTATCACAGAGATGGATGTTCAAGCAGGCGATCAAATCTCGTCAGGAACCTTTGCCTTTCGAGTCGACAATCTATCCAGTTTACTCATAGAATTAGATATATCCGAAATCGACATTAATAGCGTTTCTGTTGGGCAAGAAGTACTCGTGAACTTTGATGCCATAGAAAAAAAGGATTACGCCGGTGAAGTTCTTTCAGTAGACCGAATAGGAACCAACACAGCCGGAAGCGTCAACTTTAAGGCAACCGTTGCAATCACCAATCCAGACGAAATGGTCAAGCAAGGCATGACGGCTGCCGTGCTTATTCAAACCCGTACCGTACAAGATGCCCTCATGGTTCCTAATCAAGCGGTGCGCATGCTGAACAACAAGCGCACGGTCTATATTCTCAACGCAGATGGCACATTGAAAACAGTTGAAGTCCTTCTAGGCATAAGATCAGATGCCTATAGCGAATTAATTGGCGGCACGCTAAAAGCAGGCGACCAAATCGTACTGAACCCGCCCTCCCCTCAAGCACTTAACGCCAATAATTAGATGAGAAGATGACACTCAGCTTATTTGAGCAACCCCAAAAGAGACCATCTGCAAGAAGATGGACTTCCCGAAAATGAACCGCTCTCAGATCAAACTAAGCAAATTCCTGAGCCTGATCCTGCGACATCGTCCGGAGCGTATCGGAATTCAACTTGATTCCGCTGGTTGGGCAAATATCGACGAGTTGATTGCTGCCGTCAACAAAGCAGGCCCCGCTTTGACGCGCGAGACACTCGAAATCATCGTCGCCAACGACAGCAAAGAACGCTACAGCATCTCACCCGGCGGGAAATTCATCCGCGCCAATCAGGGGCACTCCATCGATATTGATCTCGGCTTGAAGCCCATCGCCCCACCTGAGTGGCTCTATCACGGCACAGCGGAACGTTTTCTGTCGAGCATCCGCCAAAATGGATTACAGCCAAAAAGTCGGCAATATGTTCATCTATCGTCCGACGAACAAACTGCACGCACAGTAGGACAACGACATGGAAAACCTGTGATCTTGACCATTCAAGCAGCAAAGATGAACGCAGACGGACACGAATTCTATCTCTCTGAAAACGGTATTTGGCTAACCAAAGAAGTGCCTGTCAGATACATCAACACAGAATCATTGCTCACTTCATAGCTCAACGCAAAAATGCCTTTGCTATAATCACAAAATATATAACGCGAAGTTACTAGCGATCTGCTATTTTTGTTTTTGAAGGTGGTTGAGAAACCATAAAATAAGATTTCTAGCTTATTTGGGTTTCGATACGGCGAAATGCACCGCCTACTCAACCAACAAATACTATTTTCAATAAATCGAAAGGAATAAAAAATGGAATACACGATTGACGGCACAGTTATGCAAAGTTTAGAAATTCGCCTTGCACAGGGAGAATCTGTCTTCACAGAATCCGGTGGCATGGCGTGGATGTCCGGTAACGTCGGCATGGACACAGGCACCAAAGGCGGGCTGATGGCCGGTCTTGGGCGCGCACTGGCAGGCGAATCGCTCTTTATGACCACCTACACCTGCCAGGGCACCAAAGCCATGATCGGTTTCACCCCCGAAGCGCCGGGCAAGGTCATGGACGTTCAACTCGCGGCGGGACAATCGCTGATCTGCCAGAAAGATTCCTTCATGTGTGCGGAGAGCTCCGTCAAACTGGAGATGCACTTCCGCAAAAAATTGGGAGCAGGCTTCTTTGGCGGCGAGGGTTTCATCCTGCAAAAAGTAACCGGCCCCGGCACTGCATTTTTGGAAATTCCCGGTGAAGTGAAGATGTACGAACTTCCCGCCAATGGCGTCATGAAAGTCGACCCGGGCTATCTCGCCGCCTTCGAGCCGAGCGTCAGCTACGAGATTACACGCGTCAAGGGTTTGAAGAATATCCTCTTCTCAGGCGAAGGTCTCTTCCTTGCCGAATTGAAAGGGCCTGGAAAGATATGGCTCCAAACCCTGCCACTCACGAATCTGGCAGCCAAGCTCTCAAAGTACATGCCAAAGCAGAGCAACGACTAAATATCTCTAAAGACAACTAGACTTCCGAAGTCTTGTAGACTTCGGAAGTTTTTGCATCTAAAAATGGCCACAAAAGAAGAACTCAAATACCGATTATCAGGTGAAACCGCCACCCTGCGCGGCGTTGGGACAAAAGTCTTTTGGGCCTATCCAACCATCGTCGTCGCAGACAGCGCCGATCTAATCGCCCTCTACCTGCCCGCTGGCGTGATGGGAAAGAACGTCTCGCACAGACCGACGATTAAAGAAATGCTTAGGCCCGAAAACCTCGAAGTCGTTGACCACCAATGGCAGCGCACGGACGTGCTCTTCCTGATCAAACCAGAAGATACCTTCAGCGTTTACCTAATGTGGGACACAAAAACCAAGAAACTCGATTGCTGGTATATCAACCTGCAAGACCCGATCCGCCGCACGGAAATCGGCTTTGACACCATGGATCACATGCTTGACGTTGTCATCAGCTCCGACATGGACTCATGGGAGTGGAAAGACGAAGACGAACTCGCCGCCGCCGAAAAAGCAGGGATTGGCTCAAAAGAAAAGGCACAAGCAATCAGGCAGGAAGCCGAAAGAGCAATAGAATTACTCACAGTAGAACGCCGCTCTTTTTACGAACAATGGCGGGATTGGCAGCCAAATCCGCAGTGGGATTTGCCGAGGCTACATTCTGAATGGCAAACATAAAACTAGCAGCAAATCGTCTGGAGAATCTGATGGAAAAAATATCATTAGGGTTTACAAATGAGAAAGTCAGCTCTTTATGCCTCGGAACAATGTTTTTTGGCACCAAAATCAATCAAAAAACTGCATTTGAATTACTCGATCAATATTTTGAAAACGATGGAAGTTTTATCGACACGGCTAATATTTATGCATGGTGGGTAACAGGGACTAAAGGTGGAGAAAGTGAAACGCTCGTTGGGAAATGGATAAATAAACGCAAAGCCCGCAAAAAAATATTTGTCGCTTCAAAGGTTGGGTTCGATTATGGTTCAGTAAAGCGAGAACTGAAACAAAGCACCATTATCACCGAGTGCGAAAAATCTTTGCGACGCCTAGGCGTAGAAACTATCGATCTATATTATGCTCATATCGACGACCGCAACACAAATTTTGACGAAGTTTTGGAGGCTTTCACTCGATTAATTAATAGTGGCAAAGTTCGATTTATTGGCGCAAGCAATATCCAAACTTGGAGATTAGAACAAGCTTATTGGGTCAGCAAAATGCAAAACCTTGCTCAATATTGCTGTGTTCAACAAAGATACACATACCTTCAGCCACGTTCAAACACAAAATTTGAAAATCAAGTGGTAGCAAACAGCGATCTAATAGATTATTGTGAAACAAGAAATATAACGTTGCTCGCATACTCACCTCTTCTAAAGGGTGCTTATACTAGAGAAGATCGCTCCTTATATTCTCAATATCAAAGCACTGATAATCAAAAACGCCTTGAAATGCTAAAAACAATCGCAGATGAAGCTGGTGCAACAACAACTCAAGTTGTTTTGGCTTGGATGCTACACAGTAAACCACAAGTTTTACCTGTTTTTTCTGCAAGCACAAAAGAACAGTTAAAAGAAAACCTTGGTTCTCTGCAAATCAAGTTGAGTGATGAGCAATTTAGTCGTTTACAAAATGTGATCAATTACTAAACCATAACTAAAGACAGACTTCCGAAGTCTCGTAGACTTCGGAAGTCTTTTTATTACTAAATAACTACCCCAATTCCCGAATCCCAACTACCAACTTCCCTCCAACCCCTTCACAACCTCCCCTAAGAAATAATCCGCCACAGCGCCATCGAGCACACGGTGATCGAAAGTCAGCGTCAGATACACCATCGGGCGGATAGCGATCATGTCGTTGCCGTTCGCGTCCATCACGACCACGACCCGTTTCTGGATCGCGCCCACGCCCAAGATCGCCACCTGCGGCTGATTGATGATCGGCATCGCAAAGAGCGACCCGCTCACACCGTGATTGGTGATCGAAAAGGTCCCGTCACGCACTTCCTCGGGCTTGAGCTGCTTCGCCCGCGCCCGCTCGGCAAGGTCGTTCACCGCCCCCACCAGACCGAGCAGCGACAGCCGCTCCGCATTCTTGATTACCGGCACAATCAAGCCGTCCTCGCCCAGCGAGGTCGCCATGCCGATATTCACATCCTTGTGCAGGATAATCCCCTCATCGCTCCACGACGAATTCACAATCGGGAAGGCCTTCAGCGCCGCCACCGTCGCCGCCACAAAATACGGCGTAAAAGTCAGCTTGATGCCGTCCCGCGCAAAAGCCTCTTTATTCGCCTTGCGATGCGCCATCACGCCGCTCAAATCGACTTCCATCACCGTCGTTACATGCGGCGAGGTTTTACGGCTCTCGACCATATGTTTGGCAATGGAACGGCGCACAGACGTCATCGGCAGGATGGTGCCACCCTTGAGAGTGGATGCGACTGTCGGCTTGGCAGCCGTCCCGCCGTTCGTCGGAACAGCCTCGGCCTTGGGCTTGCTTCTATACGCCAAAACATCTGCCTTCGTGATGCGCCCACCGCGCCCCGTCCCTTCGACTTGGTGCAGGTCAATATTCTCCTCAGCGGCGATTTTTGCAACGACGGGCGAGATGAATCCCAGCTCGGAGTCACGTCCCACTGTTTGGGTAGCGGGTTTTGATGGAACAGGTTCCGGCTCAAGCACCACTTCTTCTTTAGCGGGAGCAGGTTTCTCATCCTCGGGCGTTTCGTCCCCATCCGGGACGGTTTCGCCAGCTTCCCCGATCCAGGCCAGCAAGGTCCCCACGCTGACGGATTTTCCTTCTTCCGCTTCCAGAATTTTGAGTACCACGCCCGTTGCCGGGCTGCCGATCTCGGTCACGACCTTGTCGGTCTCGACTTCGAGCAGACCTTCGTATTCTTCGACAGCATCGCCTTCGGCTTTGAGCCAAGCGACGATGGATACTTCTTCAACACCTTCCCCAAGCAGGGGCACAAGAACTTTGGTTGGCATAGTTTTTCCTCTTCCCCTCCCCCCCTCTGTCCTTCGGACATCTCCCCCCGAAGGGGGGGAGAACTGTTCCTTCCCCCTTCGGGGGAAGGTTAGGAAGGGGGCGGGTGCAATCTGCTAATAAAACGACGGATACTTCTGCGGATTCACTTCCGACATGATTTCATAAACAGCATCGTAAACCGTCTCAACATTCGGCTTCGACCAGTAGTCGCCATCCGAGCCGTAGGCGGGACGATGTGCTTTGGATGTAAGTGTGGCAGCGGGCGAATCGAGCCAGTAGTAGCCGCCCTGCTTTTCGATCACTTCCTGCAGCATATAGGCGGTTGCGCCGCCCGGGACGTCTTCGTCAGCAAAAAGAATGCGATTGGTCTTTTTGAGCGATTCAAGAATGCGACCATGCACATCGAAGGGCAGCAGCGACTGCGCATCAATCACTTCAACGCTAATATCGGCTTTGGCGAGTTCTTCGGCGGCTTCGAGCACGATACGGCACATCGCGCCATAGGTAACGAGCGTAATGTCGCTGCCTTCGCGCAGCACTTCGGGCACGCCAACAGGGACAGTCACTTCGCCAATATTGTCGGGCAGTTTTTCCTTCAGACGATAGCCATTCAGCACTTCAACGATGATGCCCGGCTCATCCGATTTGAGCAGGGTATTATAGAAACCTGCTGCCTGGACAGCATTGCGCGGCACAAGCACCGCCATTCCACGCACAAGATGAACGATAGCGCCCATCGGCGAACCGGCGTGCCAGATACCCTCGAGGCGATGTCCGCGTGTACGCACAATGACGGGCGCTTTTTGTCCACCTTTCGTGCGCCAAAGCAGTGTGGCGAGATCATCGGACATTAGTTGCAGCGCATAAAGCAAATAGTCAAGATATTGGATCTCAGCAATCGGACGTAAACCGCGCATCGCCAAGCCAATCGCTTGACCCAAAATCGTGATCTCTCGAATACCTGTATCCATGATCTTGAGCGTGCCGTATTTGCCCTGCAAACCGCGAAAACCCTGATTGACCGCCCCCAAATGACCGACATCTTCGCCGAAGGCGACCACGCGCTTATCTCGTGCAAAGATCGCATCGAAGCCATGATTGAGCAGATCAAAAGCTTGGATCATCGGGGAATTTGCTGAGTAGACGGGCTTAACTTCAGAGACACCCAACAAGGCTTCATCAGTATCACTCCAAAGATGGGAACTAAAACGTTCTGTATGCGTCGGATTTTGGCTCTGCTGCCATTTCACAAGCGCCTGCCGTGCCGGAATATCATCCTTCCGCGTAGCACGCAGTGCCGCATGCACAGCTTCGTATTGTTCACGATAGAGACCTTGCGGAAAAGCCGCCAGCTTATCGTGAATGGCTTTAAGTTTTTCTTTTACAGAGGCTTGCGAAACAAGATCGGTCAGCAAGTCAGCAACCTTTTCTCGCTCCGCCATGATCGGGGCTTGGAAGGCTTGCCATGCTTGCTTGCGTTCGCTCTCAACTTCTTTGATCGCTTCTTTTTCAAGAGCGTCCAGCTCATCAGCACTGGCAATCTCTCGTTCAAGCATCCACTCGCGCATTTTCAGATTGCAGTCATATTCGGCTTCCCATGCGAGGCGTTCTTTGGTTTTGTAGCGTTCATGGCTACCCGAAGTCGAATGTCCTTGCGGCTGTGTCACTTCAGTAACATGCACCAGTGCGGGGATATGATATTTACGGGCAGTATTCGAGGCCGCCCAGTAAGTGTCCAGCAAAGCGGGGTAATCCCAAGCCCGAACGCTGTAGATGTCGTAGCCGCGACTCGTGTTCTCATCCGAGTCGTTATCGCGCTGGAATCCGCTCAGGATTTGACCGATATTTTCTTTGACCATCTGAAATTCATTCGGCACCGAGATGCCATATCCATCATCATAAACGGTGATGACGGCGGGTGCCTGCAAAACACCAATGGCATTAACCGATTCCCAGAACATGCCTTCGGCGGTGGACGCATTGCCGATCGTGCCCCAGGCAACTTCATTCCCGTTATCGGAAAACTTCTCGAATCCCTTCTGTAACTCAGGTGAAGAGCGATAGAGACTGGATGCATACGCCAACCCAACAAGGCGCGGCATCTGCGAGCCAGTCGGCGAAACATCCGCAGAAATATTATATTCCTGCGTCTGGTCTATCCAAGAGCCGTCGGGATTTAGATAGCGCGTGCCAAAATGAGCGTTCATAGCGCGCCCGGCAGTAGCGGGATCGGCCTTTACATCGGCATGCGCATAAAGCTGCGCAAAAAACTCCTGAACACTTAATACGCCGAGCGCAAAAAGCCAGGTTTGGTCGCGGTAATACCCAGAGCGCCAGTCCCCTTTTTTGAAGGCGTGCGCAATCGCAAGTTGCGCCACTTCTTTACCTGCGCCAAAAATACCAAACTTGGCCCGCCCGCTCAAAACTTCGCGACGTCCAATTTCGCTGGCTTTACGGCTTTTGTAGGCGATACGATAATCCCTAATAATTATTTCTTTATCAAAAGGCAAGGCTTTTTTCGTAGTCATGGGCTCCCTTTTATCAAGTTAATCAATAAGACCATTATAGTCTAATAACACCATTCCTTTCTTTTCGTAGCTCAAAATGAGAAAATTATTATCGTTCGCAAAAATCATGACAAAAATTACAACTTATTAACAAGTACACCCGCATTCTTGACGCATCCATTTGACGGTGATAGACTAGCTTTGATTTATTCAAATAATCAGATTAATTACATAGATATACAAAATGATCAATTCCCTTTCCGAATTCCTGAAATATCTTGCATCACACGAACAAGCAGAATCAGAAGGAATTCCTGCCATCGATAAGCTTAGCGAAGAACTTGAAATCAATCGCGCTGCCTTGCGGGAACAACTTGCGGTCGCACGTGCATTGGGTCTGGTCGCCGTCAAACCAAGAATTGGTACTCGACGACTGCCCTATACCTTTACACCCGCCATTCAGCAGAGTCTTGGCTACGCCATCCTGCGCGACAAAAGCAACTTTGAAAAATACTCCGATCTACGCGCCCACGTCGAATCGGCGTATTTCCATCAGGCCGTCAAAGAGCTGGCTCCGGAAGATATCGACGAACTCGAAAAACTGGTCTGGATAGCATGGGAAAAACTACGCAGCGATCCACCGAAAATCCCCCATGCTGAACATCGCGATCTCCATTTGTTAATGTACAAACGTCTGGACAATATCTTCGTACTGGGTATTCTGGAAGCTTATTGGGATGCCTACGAAAGTGTTGAACTGAACGTCTTCACCGACTACAAATATCTTACCAACGTCTGGCAATATCACAGCGACATCGTCCAAGCCATCAAGCGCGGAGATTACGATGCTGCACATAAAACCTTGCTAGATCATACAAAATTAATTGCCGCACGTCCCGTCTTCAAATAAGCTTAATTTACGCTGAGCCCGCTAGGTCTCAGGCGTCTTTAAAAAAATATAAAAACAAAGGAAGCAATAATAGAGGAAGCATGACTCAAAAAACTGTCAACGATTTTTCAATCACGGTTGGCACTTCGAACGGCTCTGGTAGCCAAACTTCGAACCTGACCATCTTACGCGCCCTATTCAAAATGGGCATCCCTGTAACGGGAAAAAACATGTTCCCGTCCAATATTCAGGGCCTACCGACCTGGTACACCATCCGCTTGAGCAAAGATGGCTACACCGCCCGCCGTGATGAGCACGAAGTTGTCGTCGCTATGAACCCGAAATCCTTCGAGCGCGACCTAGAAGATGTGCTGCCCGGCGGCGTTTTCTTCTACGACAACTCGATCAAGATGCCCATCGAACGTGACGACATCACTGTCTACCCGATGGATGTCAAGACCATCATCAAAGACGCCGACATGCCATCCGCTTTACGGACAATGGTCTCGAACATGGTCTATGTCGGCGTACTGGCAGAGATGCTTGGCATCGAGATGGAAAAGATCAGGATGGCGCTCGATTTCCACTTCAAAGGGAAAGAGAAACCTGTCTCCATCAATATGGGCGTGATCGAAGCTAGCGCAAAATGGGCGGCTGAAAATCTTGAAAAGAACGATAATTTCTCCGTCGCACCGATGGATAAGACCGAAGGTCTCATCATGGCAGACGGGAACTCAGCGGCAGCACTTGGCGCAATCTATGGTGGCGTGCAAGTAGTTGGCTGGTATCCGATTACACCCGCGACCAGTCTGGTTGAAAAGATGAACGCTTATCTACCGAAGCTGCGCAGTGACGAAGAAGGCAAGGCAACCTACGCCGTCGTCCAGGCCGAGGATGAGCTGGCCGCGATCGGAATCACGATTGGCGGCGCATGGTCTGGGGTGCGGGCAATGACCTCCACATCGGGAGCAGGTATCAGTCTCATGGGCGAATTCGCGGGTCTCGCATATTTCGCCGAGGTGCCGATCGTCGTCTGGAATATCCAGCGCATGGGCCCCAGCACGGGACTCCCGACCCGTACATCCCAGGGCGACCTAAATCAAGCTGTCTATCTTGGCCATGGCGACACAAAACATATTGTCATGCTGCCTGGCTCCGTACGTGAATGCTTTGAATTTGGTTGGAAAGCCTTTGATGTGGCCGAGCGGATGCAGACACCTGTCTTCGTTTTGAGCGACCTTGATCTCGGTCAGAACCAGTGGATCAGCGAACCTTTTGAATACCCAGATGTACCAATGGATCGCGGCAAAGTGCTTTGGGAAGATGATTTCGAAGCCTTTGAAGCTGAGCACGGCAAATGGGGACGTTATAACGATGTTGATGGCGACGGAATTCCCTACCGCACTGTTGCCGGCAATCGCCGTCAGGGCAGTTCCTATTTTGCGCGCGGTACCGGACACGATGCCTTTGCCAGATACAGCGAAGACCCTGATGTTTGGATGAAGGGCATGAACCGCCTTCAAAAGAAATATCAGACAGCGAAGCAATACGTCCCAGAAGCAATTGTGGATAAGATGGACGGCGCAAGCGTCGGCATCATTGCTTACGGCTCAACCGACCCCGCAATCGCCGAAGCACGCGACTTGCTCAAAGCCGAAGGTCTGAAGACCAATTACCTGCGCTTGCGCGCACTTCCGATCACCGACGCGGTGACCGACTTCGTCAAAGAAAACGATATTGTCTTCGTCGTTGAAATGAACCACGATGGACAACTACGCGAAATACTGAGCATTGAAATGCCAGCAGAAAGCACCAAACTCATCTCATCCAACCTAAACAACGGTCTTTCCTTGACCGCCGAGTGGATCAGAGACGATATTCTGGCAAAGAAGGAGAACTAAGATGGCACGCACAAATACTATTGGTTTGGAAAAAAGCGACTACAAAGGTGCGCCTTCCACGCTCTGTCAGGGCTGCGGACACAACTCCATTCTCAGCCAGATCATCGCCGCCTGCTACGAAATGGACATGCTCCCTGAAGACATCGTCAAATTCAGCGGTATCGGCTGCTCAAGCAAGGCGCCCACCTATATGCTGAATCGTTCCTTCGGCTTCAACAGCCTTCATGGACGTATGCCTTCCATCGCCACTGGCGGTTTACTTGGCGACACCAGCCTAACCGGCATCGCCATGAGCGGTGATGGCGACTCTATCAGCATCGGCATGGGACAGTTCAAGCACATCATGCGCCGCAATATCCCGATGATTTACATCATCGCCAATAACGGCACTTATGGTCTCACCAAAGGGCAGCTTTCGGCGACATCTGAAGTTGGCCTGAGCTTGAAGAAACAAGGCACAAACGTCCTTGAGCCAATTGATGTCTGCATGGAAGCGATGGCATCCAACGCAACCTTCATCGCACGCTCCTTCGCAGGCGACCCGAAACAGGTCAAGACACTCATTCGGGCAGCCCTACGCCATAACGGTACCGCCATTCTGGATATCGTCAGCCCCTGCGTGACCTTCAACAACGCCGACGACTCGATGCACTCCTACGGCTGGGGTAAAGCCAACGAGACCGCCATTCATGACCTGACCTTCATCCCCGCTCGTGACGAGATCATGATCGAAGATTTTGAAGAAGGCACCACGCAGAGCGTGACCATGCATGACGGATCAAAGATATTACTCAAAAAATTGGACAAAGATTACGATCCCACCAGCCGCATGGCTGCCGTGCAAATGCTCGAAGAAGCGAACGCCAACAATTGGCTGCTAACAGGGCTGATCTACATCAATCCCGAACGCCCCTCCTTCGTAGACGTGCTCGACCTGCCCAAAACAGCGCTCAATCGCATGACAGAAGCAGATCTGCGCCCTGCGCCAGAAACCATGAAAGAGATCAACGACGCGATGTTTTAGCCCTCCCCCACCCTCTCCCTTAAAAGAGAGGCTTGCTCAAAAAGGTGTTGGGACACCCCAATTTTAAACCCCGTCCGTTTTGGGCGGGGTTCATCAGTTAAAATGACAGCCATGAAAAATAACGCCACCATTGGCATTATCTCCGGTCTCGCCGCCACATCCATTTGGGGCGCGATGTACGTCGTCAGCAAGGCAGTCATGACGGTCATCCCGCCCTTCTCGCTGCTTACCACGCGTCTCGTTTTGGGGGCGCTTTCACTGCTCGCAGTCGCAGTCAGCCAGAAAAAGCTCAAGGTCGGCAAAAAGGATTTCTGGAATATCCTCGGAGTGGGATTTATCGGTTACGGCATTTCACTGGGCTTTCAATTCGTTGGCACCGACCTATCTACAGCCGCGAACGGATCGCTCGTCACATCCGCCACGCCCGCCTTTGTGCTCATCTTCGCCGCCCTGATCCTGCGCGAGAAAATCACATCCAGAAGATTGCTCACGCTGATCGTTGCGTCGTTGGGCGTGCTCGCCGTGATCGATCCACGTTCTGCACAATTGGATTCCGCGCTCTTTTTGGGAAATATGAGTCTCGTTGCCGCCGCATTGACATGGGCACTCTATTCGGTGTTAATCCGCAAAGTAACGCGCGGCGTGGACGTCCTTACAGTCAGCTTGATCGCGTTTGTAGGCGGGATGCCGACGAGCATCGCCGCAGGCGCCTACGAAGCCACAACTCAGGGCTACGGTGAGATGACCATCGGCGTGATCGTTGGCGTGCTCTTCATCGGCGTCATCTCAACAGGACTCGCCATGTACCTGTGGAATACCGCCTTCGCCCTACTGGATGCATCTCTCGCATCCCTGACCTTCTTCGCCCAACCCGTCGTCGGGACAATCTTGGGCGCGATCTTTTTGGGCGAAGTAATCACGCCACTTTTTTTGTTTGGGGGGCTGTTGATTGGAATCGGGCTGGTGATCGCCAGCAGGGAGTGAAAACATGAGGCTAAAGACCGTCTTTTCAGGAATCTTAGCAGGTGTAGGTTTATATTTTTCGCTGATGCGCTTGGCTTACGATAGCTTGCCTGCGAAATTTATCACCGGCTGGCGTACGCCTGTTTGGGATGGTGTGCCTTCAGAAACACAAATCGCTCTCGTTGTTTATGGCTTTGCGGCACTCTCGTTAATGATCGGCGGCTGGCTGGCTGCGACATGGAATAAAACCCAGCGCCTTGACGATGCTTTGGCAGCAGGCGCGGGGGCAGGATTGATTGCCGGTGCGCTCGGCTTCAGCCTTGTCGGCGGTGCATGGGCAGGATTATTAGCACAAGGGGAAATTTATCTCAATCTGGGAAGAAATTTGAGCGAGAAGGAGGGCTATCAACTTATTCTCAATGAGGTCAGCCAAACTGCTTCACAAACTCCGATTATGTTTTGGCAATTCATGATTCCGGCTATACTTCTTGGTACGCTAGGCGGCTTTCTTGCTGTTCTTGAAACAAGAAAAGAGTGGAAAACAGTGCCACGCCTTGAGAGCGGCTGGCTTTATCGCTTACCGGCATATACGCTAACCATCTCAGGGCTGGTCAGCTTTGTCATGATGTTTGTTGTGGTCAACGCACTGCAAGAATCAGCCACTGAGACACTATTTAACAATATGCTCGCTGCTCCCGATTTGCCACCACAAGTCATGCTTTTCGTGACATCACTGACTGCAATCCCTCTGTTTCTTGTGCCATTTTTAATCTCGCTTGTCTGGCTACTCAAAGGCGGTAAAGAAAATCAAAAAAACTGGGTACTCTCTGTTTTATGGGTTCTCGTTTTAGGTGCATCGGTCTATTATCTCAGCAACAACATCTTTCAATATATGCTGAACTTATCAGCGTTGCTTGACCTAAAAACATTTCTCGGTATTTGGTTCGCAGCTACCCTGATTCTTGGGAGCATTTTTCTCCTTACCAGAACACCCCATGATGAAAAAGTTCGCTTTTCCGGCGCAGACTGGCTCGGCTTTGCGCTCACACAAGGAATTTTGGGCGGCACTCAATTTATGTCCGGCACAGTCAGTTTTGCGCTATCACTGGTTTTCATAACGGGCACCAATATCGCCACCTTGCTCAATCAGCCAACCGATGAACTCCCGAGTCCGCCCATAGAACAAGTCAAGGAGCTTTTTAGAATCCAGCAAGGCGCCACCCTCGTCATTATTGGTGGAATGACGCTCATCGCCTTCGTTATGGGATTGGTCGCCGTTTTCCTGCGTGCCATCACCGGCGCAAATCGAAGCCCCGCCCCAAAACCAATCAAACCGAAGCCCTACACACAATGAGACGATGATTGGGAAGATGATTTTTAAAAAACTTTCTCTTGACGCACACCATCACATCCTGTATATTTCAAACAATCAGGAGAAAAGATGGCTAAGAACGTAATCCCCACCAGTTTATGCAAAACCTATCGCCGCCTCTTTAGCTGCCTGATGCTCTATATCTAGCATTATTTCCCCTTTTTGAAAACATTTCAATAGAATAAGAGACCTGTCAGGTTTCAAAAAACGTCTTTACGAAAGGGCTTCTCCTTTTTCTAAGATGTCTTACCCCAAAGGTATCCATTAAAACCTGACAGGTCTACTAAAACGATATTTAAGAGGTTAACTCCCATGTTTGAAAAAGTTAAAGTTGAAAATCCTGTTCCTGAACGGCCCGCCCAAGCCGAAGGGAATTTTTACGCCCCACTCAAAAACGCCATTGGCCCCGGCATGAATCCACGCATTCAACGTTTACGCAAATTGAGCGTGGAGACCGAGCCGACCATCTCCATTGAGCGCGCGCTGCACGAGACCGCATTCTATAAAGAAAATTACGGCAAATACTCTATCCCCGTTTTGCGGGCGCTGAATTTTCTCGACCACGTCCAAAAGATGACGCTCTATCTTGGCGCCGACGAACTGATCGTCGGCGAGCGCGGACCAAAACCCAAAGCCGTGCCTACCTTCCCCGAACTGACTTGCCACAGCGTCGAAGATTTCCACGTGCTCAACAACCGCGACATGCAACCCTATTACACGACGCAGGAAGATATTGAAACCTACGCGCGCGAAGTGATCCCCTACTGGGAAGGCAAAACCATGCGCGAACGGATTTTCAGCCACGTCCCCGAAGCGTGGAAGAATGCCTACGAAGCGGGGCTTTTCACCGAATTCATGGAGCAGCGCGCGCCCGGTCACACCGCCCTCGACGGCAAAATCTACAAAAAAGGGATGCTCGATTTCAAACGCGAGATCGAAGAAAATATCGCATTACTCGACTATCTTAACGACCCCGAAGCGACCGACAAAGCCGAGCAATGGAAAGCGATGGCGATCTCCTGTGATGCGATTATCGTCTTCGCCGAGCGCCATGCCGATCTCGCCGAAGAGATGGCACGGGACGAACGCGACCCGCGCAGGGTTGCCGAACTCGAACAGATTGCCGCCGTCTGTCGCTGGGTGCCCGCCAACGCCCCGCGCACTTTCTGGGAAGCCATCCAGATGTATTGGTTCGTCCACCTCGGCACCATTCTCGAACTGAACGGCTGGGACGCGATGAACCCAGGTCACTTCGACCAGCATCTCGCGCCTTTCTACGAGAAAGAGATTACCGCTGGCACACTGACCCGTGACGAAGCCAAAGAGCTGCTTTCCTGTTTCTGGATCAAGGTCAACAATCATCCCGCCCCGCCAAAGGTCGGCATCACGGCGCGTGAGAGCGGAACATACAACGACTTTACCAATATCAATCTCGGCGGTGTCAAACGTGATGGCAGCGACGGGACGAGCGAAGTCTCCTACCTGATGCTGGACGTCGTGGAAGAATTGCATATTTTGCAGCCCGGCAACTCGGTGCATATCAGCTCCAAAACGCCTGACCGTTTCCTGCACGCCGCCGCAAAGGTCATCCGTCAGGGACACGGCTATCCTTCTGTGTTCAATCCCGACACTTATATTCTCGAGATGCTCCGTCAGGGAAAGACGCTCGAAGATGCGCGTGAAGGCGGCTGCAGCGGATGTATCGAAGTCGGCGCTTTCGGCAAGGAAGCGTATTTGTTAACGGGATACCTGAACGTGCCGAAGATTCTCGAAGTGACCCTGCACAACGGCATCGACCCTGTTTCGGGTACGGTAGCAGGCATTCGCACGGGCGATCCGCGAGACTTCAAATCCTTCGAAGAACTCTACACCGCCTTCCATCAGCAGCTTGCTTTTGTCATCGACCAGAAAATCCGTGTCAGCAATTACATCGACCGCATGTTTGCCAAATACGCCCCTGCGACTTTCCTTTCGGTCGTCATCGACGATTGCATTGCGACGGGCAAAGATTATTACAACGGCGGGCCGCGCTACAACACCAGCTATATCCAGTGCACGGGGCTGGGGACGATTACGGACAGCCTGGCGACGCTCAAGAAGCACGTTTTTGAAGATGGAAATTCAGCATGGACGAGATGCTCGATGCGCTCAACGTCAATTTCGATGGCAAGGAAGTCATGCGCCAATTCATCATGAACCGCACGCCCTTCTTCGGTAATGACGACGACTACGCCGACGAGCTTGCCCAACGCGTTTACAGCGACCTTTTCGACCTGATCGACGGACAGCCCAACATCAAGGATGGGCAATATCATCTCAACATGCTCTCGACCACCTGCCATGTCTACTTTGGCAAGGTCATGGGCGCATCGCCGAACGGTCGTCTCGCGGGAAAATCAATCTCCGATGGCACATCCCCCTCGCATGGCGCAGACACAAACGGCCCATCCGCTGTCATCAAATCGCTCACGAAAATTGACCACACCAAATCGGGTGGCACCTTGCTCAATCAGCGTTTTCTGCCCAGCCTGCTCAAACGCGACGAAGACATCAAAAAGCTTGGTCAGCTCATCCGCACCTATTTCACGCTCGGCGGGCATCATATCCAGTTCAACATCGTCGATACCGCCACGCTGCTCGCCGCCCAGCAAAACCCCGATGATTACAAGGATCTGCTCGTCCGCATGGCTGGCTATAGCGACTATTTCAATGACATGAACGCCGATCTCCAGCAGGAAGTGATCGAGCGTACGCAGAACGAGGTGTTTTAGGATAAAGAACCGCGTCGCACGTGGTTTGGGCTTGGTACCGTTTAAAAAACATCATCCAGCCCCTGAGCGGAGATACAGCAAAGCAAGTCGCAGTCGAAGGGCGGCGTTCTCTGATTACGCCGTCCTTCGACTACAGGCTCACTCCGTTCGCCTTCCGCTCAGGAACTGGTCATCTTTTAGAATATTATGGAACCCTTAATCTTCGACATAAAACGCTACGCCATCAACGACGGACCCGGCATCCGCATGACCATCTTCACAAAGGGATGTCCGCTCTCGTGCATCTGGTGCCACAACCCCGAGAGTCAGTCCCCCCATGCGCAAAAGCTCTACACCGCCGACAAATGTATCGGCTGCCAGAGTTGCGTGGACGCCTGCCCCGAAAACGCCTGCGAGCTGACGCCGCAGGGCATCGTCACTGACTCCGAAATTTGTAAACTCTGCGGCATCTGCGCCGATGTCTGCCCCACCAAGGCGACAGAGATGTCCGGTCAGACGATGAGCAAAGAAGAGATTTTTGCAAAGATCGAAAAGGAGCGCGTCTTCTTCGATCAATCAGGTGGGGGTGTGACCTTCTCGGGCGGTGAGCCGCTGCAACATGCCGATTATTTAATTGAATTGCTGGACGAATGCGGCGCGCGCGGCATCCACCGCACAGTGGACACGACTGGGTTGGCGAAAACGGAGACCCTGCTCAAGGTAGCGAGTCGTACCGACCATTTTCTCTACGATCTAAAGCTAATGGACAGTAGCAAGCACAAAGCATGGACGGGCGTCCCGAATGAGCAAATCTTGGAAAATTTGCAAATTCTCGCTGAAACGGGCGCAAAGATCAATATCCGCATCCCGCTCATCAAAGGCGTGAACGCGGACGAAGAGAACACCCGCAAAACAGCGGAATTTGTCGCAAATTTGGCAGGCGAAAAGAAAGTGGTGAACCTGCTCCCTTATCACAATATCGCCGCAAGAAAATATCAAAAGCTCGGCGGCGACTACGATCCCAATGGCATGGAAACTCCCAACGAAAATGAGCAAAAAGAGATTGTCGCAATATTTTCCAATTATGGCATCAAAGCAATAATCGGGGGATAAACCAGCTTATAGGAGGAATGCCAGAGTGGCCTAAAAAAACAGAGAATGATTGACCAAGCTCTTTTACGATTAAGCGGAGTGCATCATCCCTTTTTACGCAAAAATCTCCAACCAAACCAACCAGCGATCAAAGCAGAGATCACTCCAACAATGAAACCCAAGTTCAATTTCCGTGTGGGCTCTGTTTCAATCAGAGCAAGCGGAGTTTCCGTTGGCGGTGATTGAGTTATGGTGGGAAAGGGAGAAGGCGGTGGCGATGTCAGGGTTGGTGTAATGGTTGGCGTTACTGGTAGCGTAACAAGCAGGAGCAATTTTTGCCCGGGGCGAATTACTGACGAGTTGTTCAGTTCGTTCCAAGCCAATAAATCCGAAAGAGGGACGTCGTACCAACTAGCAATCCATGAAAGCGTTTCGCCGCTCTGGACTGTATGATAGTAATTCCCGTCTGCTTCGGGAGTTAGCCTCTGGAGGGTGGTCAGCGTTGGGCTAGGGGTGATATTGCCTGGGGAGATGATGAGTTTCTGCCCAATTTGCAGAGGCCAATCTGCCTGTATGCCATTCAATGCCAATATCCGCTCCACAGAGACGTGATAAGCATCCGCAATTGTGCTGAGTGCCTGATAGGCCTGGACTTCATGGGTAATCTTGCCATCCGCATCCGGTGTTTGGATGGCGAACATCCCAAAGGGAGTTGGCGTGGCATAGCCTTCGGTATCCTTGCTTGGGATAAATAAGCGCTGTCCAGCATTCAATGGTGTGTCGCGAGATAGGTTATTCCAGGTTTCCAGGTCGTTGATGGAGATTTGGTAAGCAATCGCAATCGACCAGAAGGATTGACCCGCCTGAACAACATGATAGACCTTACCATCTTCATCCGGCGTGGCAATTGTTACGGGCATAATCAATTGTGACACAGTACCTGCTCCAGTACTTGACGAAGATGTCCCATCCGATGATGATGAACTGCCGCACTCCTGCCCAGAAACATAGGCAGCTTGCAGGATGTAATAGGTCCTGCCATTCGCCTGAGCGACACCTGCGCCTACATTACAATACGCCCCATCGACCGCCGGACGCATGTGATCTGGATCAGCCCAAACAGCCATAATCTCATCAATCCCCATGCCGCTACTACTCATGGCAAAATTTTCCGTTGCCCAGACAGTACCACCATTACCATATCCGGCAGCAGCCAAGCGACCGCGCACATCCCCAATATGCCAGGACATATTGTTGGCTGCCATCGTCGCAGCAGTCGATTGGGCAACAGCATTAATAATGGGATCTTCCACAAGAGCCGGAAGCCCATAGGAAACACGCAAGGTGTTCATCGCAAGAATCAAATCATAGGCACTGGCTTGATCGAGTGAAGCAGGATGGGTCTCGTCAGCCCAGACAACTTGTGGTCGACACAATGCACCGATGCCGAACACAATCAGCATGAACAAGTAAAGGAATCGTTGAATACGCATAAGACAATTATACAAGCCATCTAGAAATTAAGCTTTAATTGATATGATGAACGGTTTCATCACACCTACCTGAACAGGAATTACAAACTTCATCGAAATATATCCACATCTTTTTCTAATTGTCATTGACAGATTCCGCCCACATTACCATTATTCGGGCAGTATACTTATGCCTATGGACAAGCTCGCTGGCGCAGTTGAACGCATCACCTTCTACAATTCAGAAAACGGCTACACCGTCTTGCGACTGCGACCCGAAGTGCGTGGACGGCAGCATTTGCCCGGCTTGAGTTCTGATGGGCTGATCACGGTCGTGGGCAACCTGCCTGAAGTTTCCCCTGGTGAACATTTACGCTTAGAGGGAATCTGGGATAGCCATCCAAAACACGGCAAGCAATTCAAGGCAGAAATTTGTGAGCAAGTGCTCCCGTCCACCGTAGCGGGGATGGCTAGTTATCTTGGCTCGGGGATGGTGAAGGGCATCGGCCCCAAACTCGCGGAACGAATCGTAGACAGCTTCAAGGAAAACACCTTCGACGTGATCGAAAAGCAGCCCAGACTTTTACGAGAGGTCTCCGGCATCGGTTCATATCGAGTAGACAAGATCACTGCTGCCTGGCAAGAGCAAAAGCAGGTCAAGGAGATCATGCTCTTCCTGCATACACATGGGGTCAGTACCAATCTGGCAGTGAAGATTTACAAAGCCTATGGCGATACTTCCTTGCAGGTCGTGCAGGAAAATCCTTACCAATTGGAACGTGATATTTATGGCATCGGCTTCAAGACAGCAGACCGGATTGCCCAGGCATTGGGCTTGAGCCTCGAGCATCCATCCAGAATTGAAGCGGGAATCGTCTTTGTCCTGAACGAAACGGTCAATCAGGGGCATGTCTATTTTCCGAAGGGGTTGCTCATCCAGCGCGCGATCGAACTGCTTGGAGTTTCCCGCGAACTGATCCCATCCGGCTTGGAACACCTTGAAATCCAAGAACGCATTCGCCTGGAAGAACTGCCGCTCCCCGACGCCAAGAACGGAGAAACGATGGCGGTGGTCTACTTGACGCCGCTCTACTGGGGCGAAGTCGGAGTCGCAGAACGCATCAAGGCATTGGTGGCAAACCAGACACAATCCGCTTATAACTTGGAGTTTACAACAGCGCCGGATAGCCAACTCTCTCCCGAACAGCGCATCGCAGTGGAGATGGCGCTTGCCCAGCCGGTTTCGATCCTGACCGGGGGACCGGGAACGGGCAAGACCACCTGCCTGAAAGCCCTGATCGCCACCCTGGACAGGCAAAAGAAACGCTATGCGCTCGCATCTCCAACCGGGCGGGCTGCCAAAAGACTTGCTGAGGCAACCGATAGCCCTGCCAGTACCATTCATCGCCTATTGGAATTTTCGCCTGTAGAGGGATTCAAGCGCAATGCTGACAATCCGCTTGATGTGGATTTTCTGGTCGTGGATGAAGCCTCGATGCTTGATCTGCTCCTGACCAATCATCTCCTGAAAGCCCTTTGCCCTGGCGCACACCTGCTCTTCGTAGGTGATATCGACCAATTGCCATCTGTAGGCGCGGGAGATGTCTTGCGCGACCTGATTCGCAGTGAGATCGCTGCAGTTACGCGGCTAACCACGATCTTCCGCCAGGCAGAAGACTCGCAGATCATTACGAATGCCCATCGGATCAATCAGGGGCAAATACCTTTCTTTGCCAAAGGCGAGCAAGGAGATTTCTACCTTTTCCCTGCCGAGGATGCTGCCGCAGCAGCGGACTGGTTACTGGATGTGGTCACAGAACGGGTGCCAAAGACCTTTGGTTTTGACGCCATCACCGATATCCAGGTACTCTCGCCCATGTATCGCGGACCTGCCGGGGTAACGATCCTGAACGAGCGTCTCCAAGCCAAGCTCAATCCAGCAGCGAACGGGAAAGTTGAGCGCAGCTTATACGGGACAATCTACAGGGTTGGGGATAAGGTCATGCAAACCCGCAATAATTACGACAAGAATGTCTACAATGGGGATATTGGCTTTGTGCAGGGAATTGATTTGATCAACCAGACTTTGGCGGTGGATTTTGAAGGGCATCCGGCAGAGTATGAGTGGAGCGAAGCGGATGAACTGAATCTGGCTTATGCGGTATCGGTACATAAAGCCCAAGGCTCGGAGTTTCCGGTGATCGTGATGCCGGTGGTGACGCAACATTATATGATGCTGCAAAGAAATTTGATCTACACAGCGATTACCAGGGCGCGGGACTTATGTGTGCTGACGGGGAATACCAAGGCGATTGGGATGGCGGTGCGTAATAACAAGGTTGCCAAGCGATTTAGCGCATTAAAAATACGACTGACAAAGCAAGAAAGGTACATCTAGGGAGGAAAACTTATGGAAAAGAAAATAAAAATTACTCAAGGCTTATTCTCCGTTTTGGCTTTATTCCTGGTAGCCAGTGCCTGGATCGCCACCGATATCTTTCGCTCCTTGCCTTCTCTGGATTCTATAACCCAAAACATACAAGTGCCGAGTGTCCGCATCGTGGATCGCAATGAGCGCTTGCTCTATGAGATCATTCCTGGCGAAGGACGAAACGTTCCTCTTCCCCCTGAAGCAATTCATCAATGTATAAAGAATGCAACGATAGCTGTTGAAGATAAAAACTTCTATCAAAACCCCGGGATAGACCTTGGCGGGATTATGCGCGCACTTTGGATCAATATACAGGGCGGCGAGGTCGTTTCAGGTGGCAGTACGATCACACAGCAGGTTGCCCGCAACCTGCTGTGTGATGAAGATGAGCGCTTTGAGCAATCCCTAAAAAGAAAATTGCGGGAAGCTGTGCTCGCATGGCAGTTGACACGTAAGTTTTCTAAAGACGAGATTCTTGCCCTATACCTAAATCAAATGTATTACGGCGGGCTAGCCTATGGTGTAGAGGCAGCTTCGCAAACTTATTTTGGAAAACCAGCCCGTGAGTTGCTGCTTCCTGAATGCGCCCTTCTGGCAGGGCTGCCCCAAGCTCCAGGTCTTTATAACCCTTACACAAACCTTGAGAAAGTGATCGAACGCCAAAGGACCGTGCTTGCCCTGATGGAAAGACAAGGCTTTATTTCACCTACAGAACAAACGGAAGCAGAAAGATTTTCATTCAAATTTAATTCATCTCCATACCCAATCGAAGCGCCGCATTTTATTTGGATCGTAAAAAATCAATTAGACCAATTATATGATGCTGGGATTCTCAACCAGCAGCAGAGCCTTGTCGTTCGAACAACACTGAATTTAGATTATCAAAGAATCTCGGAGAGTATTATCGAGCGCTATATTAACAGCTTTCATTCTGATACAGAGCATCTCGACCGGAACGTCAATAATGCTGCATCAGTTGTTTTGGATCCGCATTCTGGCGAAATCCTTGCAATGGTTGGAAGTGTGGATTATTTTGACGCATCCATTCATGGGGCTGTCAACATGGCAACGTCCCCCCGTCAAACTGGCTCTGCCTTAAAACCATTTATCTATGCCCAAGCGCTCGACTCTACCCGACCAGAACCCTGGACGGCTGCAACATCCCTGCTTGATATCTCCACATCATTTTCCACCCGTAACGGACAGACCTATATCCCGTCCAATTACGATAGTTTAGAACATGGATTTGTATCCTTACGCGAGGCCTTGGGGTCATCTCTGAATATTCCGGCAGTCCTTACGCTTGAAAATGTTGGGATCGAAGATACAGTTGGCTTTATCAAGCAGCTCGGAATCACATCGGTTATTGATGCGCAGAATTACGATTTATCCCTTGCTCTTGGAGGAGGACAAATCAGTCTGTTGGAATTGTCCACGGCCTATGCAACCTTCGCCAGTGGCGGTCTTTACTACAACAGTCACGCTATACTGGATATTCAGAGTCCTGAAGGAGAAATCTTATATGCTCCAGAAAGAAGCGCTCCGCAGGAACGGATTGACCCACGCGTCACGTGGTTGATCTCTGATATTCTCAGCGATGACAGCGCTCGCATCACTGGTTTTGGAGCCAACAGCACCCTGAAGATAGACCGCCCAACCGCCGTAAAAACGGGAACTACCACCAATTTTCACGATAACTGGACCATTGGATATACCCCTGATCTGGTCGTGGGAGTTTGGGTAGGCAACAGCAATCATGAAGCGATGCACGGGGTTACCGGGCTTACCGGAGCTGCTCCGATCTGGCATGAAACCATCCGAACGCTCTTGCAAGGAAAGCCTGCATTAGCCTTTGAGCGTCCTGCGGGGTTGGTCAAGGTGGAAGTCTGCGCTATCTCAGGGCTTTTACCAACGCCCGCTTGTCAGAAAACCAAAAGAGAATGGTTCCTTGAAGAGACTGTGCCAACGGACACTGACAGCGTTTACCGCAAAGTCTTTATTGATTCATTAACGGGGTTTCTCGCAGATGAGACGACACCTGCTTCTCGTCTGCAAGCTATGGTCGTTCTCGATTTGCCCGAAGAAGCGGCCATGTGGGCACGTGAACAAGGCTGGAATTTATTTACCGATACTGCTCAAAGAAGTGCTAACGTTGTGGGTACGGAAACGCTTATGCTAACGTCCCCGCATCCTAATACAACCTATCGTATTGATCCAAACTTTGCTTTGTCTTCACAGAAGATCATGGTCGAGGCTGCCGCAGATCCAAACTTCATAGAAGTTTCGCTCTGGGCAGATGGGAATTTGCTAGAAACTTTTACCGGGCCACCCTATCAAACCTGGTGGCAATTGTCCGTAGGCGAGCATCGATTTTGGGTCACGGGAAATACAAGTGATGGCAGAATAATTAGCTCGCCGGAGGTACAGATCACCGTCATAAATGATTAATAAAAAGAGCTCTGAAGGATTAGCATCAGAGCTCTTTTTATTTTACGGGGTCACTGTAAACAAGCTGCCTGCCCCGCGTCCACCCACATCGGGAAAGTAAAATTCAGAGGCGGTCGGCGGAATCACCTTGAATGTCCCAGTGGTGCTGGCCCGAGCAAGATATGTGTATACATAGGTACCAGCAGGTAAATAGTCCGCAGCCAAAACGATCTTCTCGTCGCGTTGTTCTACATGGTCGAAGTACCACCAACCCCAGCCCCGCTCAGCATAAATTTCCTTTGTATAGAAGGAAGGCACCACAGTATCCGTGAGGATGGAAGCATCAACTGCCTCAAAGCCAGCCGGTAGAGGGTCATCTACAACAAGATAATGCAATGCTGCAGGTGTAACCAAGGTAATTCTCACCCGAACCAATTCTCCTTGTTCTATTTCTGTAATTGGTTTTTTAGGATCATCCAGACTGAAGTATTGACGCGACACGCTCACACCCTGATCCAAAGGCTGCACATCCTCTACCGTAATATCCGCGCTCAAATAGGTCGTATAGTAAAGATTTCCATCTCCTTCACCACGAACAAATACCAAGGCATTCAGTTCATCCTTAAGCAGTTGATCCAGTTCAACTTGCAAATGAATATTGTCAGTCAGGTTATCGTGGCTCGCGTTTCCTTCTGTCAGCACGTCTCCATTCAGGCCAACCGCATAGGCGTAGCTCGCATCCAATTCGCCTGAGTTCACCATCCAGTTCGTCAGCGCGATCAGGCTCCAGGTTGTTTCCTGGGTTGAATGCCAGCGTCCGCTTTCCCGATGTGCCATCAGCCAGCGTACAGCACTCGCAGTAACAATATTTTCTCCATCAACTTGAACCATAGCATTTAATACAATCGCTGTCGTACGAATGTCTGTATTCCAATTCCAATAATCCCGATATTCTTCTTCCCAATGAGCTCCAGTAGATGACATGATTGTAGTGGTCTGTAGCTCAGCAAGAAGCTCTGCAACGCGACTATCTTCAGGGTCTTCCAAGTGGATGGCCTGCAAGAGGTAAGCTTTTCCATACAAGCTAAGTAAGTCTCGTCTCTTGTAGAGAGTAGCGGCATAAGTTGAACTTCCCCGATCCCCGCTTGCCAGGGTATACACCATAAAGGCATACCGATTTGCTTGCCAGGTCGATGGATTCTTCGATAAATCAGGCATGTGCGCCGACAGATAAGAAAGCCCATCTTCCAGCGTACTAGCTGAAATATCGTAACCACTTTTCTGGGCTTCGATGAGTCCATAGACAACATAGGCGCTAAGATAAGGATCGCTCATTCCGCTATCCCACCAGGCCCAGCCCCCATCTGCGTGCTGTTTTGAGTAAATACGCTGCAAAGCCGCACTCACCTGCGCATCAAGAATTCTCTTTTCCGTAGTCATAGACAAGCCACGCTCTTCGAGCGCACGGGAAACGATGACATTGGGGAGGAAACGAGAAACTGTCTGCTCCATGCAAAGATAGGGATAATCCCTCAGGTAACTCAATCCTTCTGTCATCGAGGCTGCCAGAGATGGGGCAATATCAACCGATAACTCTGCGTCTTCGTATTCTAGAGTCTGCGGCAGACGAATTCCCTCTGTGACCGAATTGGCGCTGTCGAGCATCCCTGATGTCCCTACGGTTTCCTGCACCGTGTAGCGATATACAGGAATCCCTTGATTCGATAAAGTGCCAAGCGCTGGTTTACTGGAATCGCGTTCTGTCCCACTGGTTGCATGAACGGTCATATCCACACGATCCGCAGTATTCAACACTTCTACTTCCCAGAATAGATACGCTTGCTGCTGTGCTGGCACCTCGATGTTTTGTTCCTGGGGTGATTTCAGCACGACGCCAGCAGCATCGAGACTAACCTGCACCGAGAGAGGCTTGTCGCTATTATTATGGATATTGGCCCCAATTACGGCCTGATCACCAACCACAAAGAAACGCGGTGTGGTCAAGTTAACGTAAAGAGACTTGGTGCTGAGCAATTCTGACGAAGCCTCACCAACCCGACTGTCCTCTGTAACCGCCCGGACGGTCGCCTGCCAAGTGGTCAGATTTTCCGGTAATCGGACGGTGACTTCTGCGGTGCCGTTTTCATCCGTCTTTATATCAGTTTTAAAGACAACCGTATCCTCGAAGTTTTGCCGTACAGTGACAATCCCTTGGCTAACACCCCCGCCACCGCCACCGCTGGATAGCCCGTCCGGAATGGTCTCGCGGAACTCAGCATTGTAATCATCTGCGCTGACGACAATGCCTGATGCCGTTTGCACATGCAGTGCCTGTTCGGGATAGAAGGCTTGCAAAATCGGTAAAACATTCGATGGTGCCAGAGCAAGCACTGCCTTATCTACTACCGCCAGAGAAACATCTGCTGAGACAGGATTTCCAGTGGAATCTTTCGTCTCGATTGTGTAAGTAACTTCTTCGCCAGGGCCTGCGTTTTCTTTATCCGCAGTGACACTAACCTGTAAAGTTTGTTCATTCGTATCGACATGAATAGGGATCATGCCAACCTTGAAGTTTGGCTTGCCACCACTTTCTGCGCCATTAATCACGGTCACTGAGACATAAGTGATCGGCGCCATCTCGGCTGTGATCGGCATTTTGTAGACCGTGCTGTTATCTTGCAGCAAGACAACTTCGCTATGGTAAATATGCCCGCGTTCATACGTCACCAGCGCATAATTCTCTCCTTCGAAAGGCTGCGCGATCAGAATCTCAGCGTCTTCGCCTGGGGCGTACAAGTCTTTATCAGAAATCAGGTCAAAGGAGCGATCGTTATTCTGCTTCCAGGGAATATAGTCTTTTCCTGCCACCCAAATATAAGTGGATGTCTGGTGTTCATTCCCGTTTTCATCACGCACAGTTACCAAGACCTTATACACGCCACCGGTTTTGGGGGTAAAGGATGTCGTTGCAAGTCCATCCTCGTCTGTGATTGCTGTTTCTTGACCGACAGGAATTTCTTTCACCGATGTTTGCCAGCGCAAGACACCCTGATCGTCTTCTTCCTGGACACTAAACCACTGCCGTTCAAAGAATTGCACGAACACGCTCTGATCCGAGGCAGGGTTCGAATCCCAATCAAGAGTCACAACCTCGAATTCTTGCTCTTCACCTGCCGCCCCCACATATTGCTCAGACTTGATCCCCGCGTAAACCTGATTTTGATGAGCAATGACAGTTGTGCTTCCACTGACAACATTACCTGCTACATCGGTGATGTTCACACCCCAAAATATGGACTGGCTGGTTTTCTCTTCGTTGGCAGGGATGATTTCTGATATTTCGAAATGTCCTTTCTCATCGGCGCTGTCCTGCCCTTCTGCAAAGACCGAGTTTACGACGGTATTGCTCTCGTCATACCTGTACGTGTCGCGATCCCAATCCACGAAACTGTATTGACGATAATCCTTTGATGGAGTGAAGTAATAAGGTCGTGATTCCAAATACCAATCAACCGTTGCGTTGGCAAGATTCCCGCCGGCATAATAAGCAGCGTTCAAAGAGAAGATGACTTCATCTCCTACTGAAACAGCCTCATTATCCGCTTCAACAGACACTTGAAATTCCGGCTTGTGGTATTCCGCAACTCTAAAGAATAAACTTTCAAATATGTCCTGCTTTGGGTGTCGGCTAAGGTACATGACATAAGTACCGAGAGAAGCACCATCAGCGATCTCAAACTCACCGCTAAAGTTCCCGCCGCCCGTAAGTGGTAAATATTGTCCGTAAACGATCTCACCCTGATGCTCGATCCGGACATAGACCTGTTCCCAATCAACCAGGCTGTATCGCAGATCATCGTTATTGCGCACAATTCCTTCGAATTGCACGGTCTGTCCCGGACGGTAAAGAGGCCTGTCCGTATATAGGTAACCAAAATTCGAAGCGCTTGATCCGTAATACCCTTGCCATATCCCAAAGTTCGCGACAGAAACACCATTTCCCCAGCCAAGAGAGGTGAATCCAGCAAGAATATCGTCTTCCAGGCGGGCATACATGGAGCCTTTATGTAACTCATCCAGATACGCAATTCCATCCTGATCTGTAAGTGTCGCACCTATCTCTCTGAATCTCTCATCATAAAAGGTCACAGACACATCAGCTTGTGGAGCGCCTGTTTCCAGATCGGTTACCCAGGCGAAAGCTTCTGTATCGGTGGCCTTCAATGTAATATTATCTGTACTGACCGCAAAGACATGCGTTTGATAAAAACTATAGTCGTATTCAAGGGAACTACTCTGAACGCCAAGGAAGTAATACCCAGGCGCTAATGCTTGCCCACCTTCCGTTTCAAGATTAATCTTCCTGTATTGAACGGTATTTCTTTCAATTGTATTGTCCACCAACCACGAATTTACCGGGGTGTCCTGGGGATCAAACTTCAACTGGGCATAATTTTCATTCGCCAGCAACTTGGCAAATTCAGCAAAGGACAATGAGTATAGAAAGACGCTACCCTCATCTAGATTTGTGTATTCGAAATAAACATCCTGGGTACCTTCAGCACGGTAGATCAAGGGCGTCCAGGGCAAAAGCAGCCTTGCAGAGGCAGGTCGATCAATCACATCTGCAGAAAATGAATATCCACTCGAAATTCTATTACCGTAAATATCTGCCATGCCCGGCAGCAACCTTACAATATGTTCAGTTGCAGGTGCTAGCCCATAAATACTCAATTGCCGGCTATATTCCGAATAAGATAAATGTACACCGCCTTCTAGCTCGGGCGAAACACGTACTCGATCTTTAATCGTTTCAAAATCCATTGGCGTTGCAAAAGTAACCACTGCATAAGGACGAAAATAGTCTGTCTGGGTGGGGTCATCAGATGTGGTGCTAACAATATAAGGCAGAGGGAATGTGTCAAACTTCAACGTTCGCCCTTCCTGAAGCTGTCCTCCATTCCTGGCAATAGCAATTGGTGCTACGTCCAATGAGTAAAAGCTCCCGATTTTCAATTGTGCTGTCGTTTCCAGGGAGACAATCGTAAAATCTTCATTCCAACTTGTTTTGAATGCGATTCTCTGCCCTGTTTCTCTGTTCGCAATGGAAATAGCATCAGCTACGCTGGCATCGTCCATTGGCTGAGAGAACGAAAGACGGAAGATCGGATTAAGAAGGATGTTCTCCACCTTTTCAACACTGTAATCTACGGTTGCCCAATAATCATTTTTAAATTCCAATTGGATCAGGGATGGTGCTCTCGTTGAAAACCCCCAGCGGTATGAATTTCCCAACTTATTGCCCAAAGCATCTTCCAAGTTGGCATCAACCTTGGCAGTATATGTACGTCCACCGGCCAAGGGCTCGTCCGGATAATAAATATAAACCGATGAATTGATCCATTCTCCGTCCCCGGAAAGAGCAGGAGTAAAAGTCAATGGATGAGGATAATCAGGACGTTCCTCTTCGATAGACAGTGGCACAATAGGCCGATTGAAGATCACCGTGATGGATGTTGAAGTCTCCACATCACTAGCACCATCAGAGGGAAAAGTCTGTGATACGGAAATCGGTTCTTCTGTATAGAACTCAAACGATAGTTCTTCAAAAAGGACTGTTCCATCTTCCGCAACAGCAGTTGTGTCAAATCTGCCTGTATACAAAGATGCCGGTTCAAGCTCACCAGCAGGGGTAAAGGTAAAGGTGCGTTTATCTGACCAATAAATCTCTCCTTCAAGAGGAGAATCGCCTGAGGCAGTGAACTGCCAGGCATCAGAAGTTATCTCCGTGTCCATATCCTGACTAAATACAAGCTTGATAGACGACGACAAAGACAATCTCTCGCCTTCAATAGGGCTACGCTCTACAACACGTAAGTTTTCATCAAGCTTATCTACTTCTACTGATAACGTAGGAGCAGGGAAAGAGCTTGAGGTCGGTTCCAGTCCCTGACATGCCCCTATGAAAAACATAGACATAATGGCGACTAAGACAAAGTCAATATCTTTTTTATTCATAGTTAACCTTCTTGCGTGGAACAGTTTTTAGATACCCACAAAACTGAAAAACATAATCATGTTTAGATTATAACTAATTTCACGAAGAGGGCAACTCCCCAACCAAACATTTATTAGTCGAAAAGACAACGAATATCCTGCGAACAATATATAAAACCAAGATTTCTATAAGCGACCAATCGCTAAAGAGAGTTGGTTTTCTTGGCACTTGTTTGGCGTAACTAAAGCCGTATAAAAAGTTTGGTGGTGGTCTTGAATACATGATGTCACCATAATTTGAAGATTGTACTCAACGATAAAGTATCGTATAACAATATGATGCATATAATCTATCTTTAAAAAAGAGAGCGTTTTTCGAACAAAGCGAGCTACCCTTTGTTGTAATGTGCAATTCTAGCGCCCAACATGATTGGTTTCGCTACTATCCTTGCCTACACTCCAATGCGTTTCTTCTGGAAAGACTTTGTCATAGGCTTCCTAGAAATCGCTAAAACTGTGACAAGAGCAATAAGCTGTTGGTATGCGCTTCCAAAGCTTCTTGCAAGTTTCTGCACTGAGATCACCGGTCATAAAAGCAATCACCTGGCGTGTTCAGCGACAAAGAACAATCCAAATCCAGCATTTATTCTTGCGAAAACGAGCAAACGACCACAACTCATCCAACTCAAAAGCATACTGCGAGAAATCCTGTAGACCCTGGACATGCCTTGCACGCTCGATCTCTCTCGATAGGCAGCAAACCTTCTCTTCAATAATCATAACTTTAGTCTAACAGTATCATTTAGCTTAGATCATTACCGCCTACAGAACTTTCTTCAAAGAAGACTCTGCCGATGATTTGCTCCGGTTTTCTGGCTTAGCTTCATGAAGAAATTTTCTGATACTTACTTAGTTTTGGGGGGCATCAGAACCCAACCAAAACAAACCCAAGCCCATTCTGCGCATCTTTGTTATAATCTTCCAACGCAAATTCATAAAAAAGAAGGAACCCAACCATGTCAGAAGAAAACACCAAACCCAGTCATTTTATCCGCGAGGCAGTTGCCGAAGATCTTGCTTCGGGACGCTTTACACACGTCGCCACGCGCTTCCCACCGGAGCCGAACGGCTACCTGCACATCGGGCACGCGCGCGCGATCATCATCGACTTCAGCATTGCTGAAGAGAACGGTGGCTTTTGCAATCTGCGCTTCGATGACACCAATCCCGTCAAAGAAGAAGTTGAATATGTTGAAGGCATCAAAAAAGACATCCAATGGTTGGGTTTCCAGTGGAAGAACGAATTTTATGCATCCGATTATTTCGACCAGCTCTATGAATTTGCAGTGCAATTAATCAAAGACGGCAAGGCCTACATTGACGAGCAGACCCCTGATGAGGTGCGTGAAAATCGTGGCACGCTTACCGAGCCGGGCACCAACTCGCCCTATCGCGACCGCCCCATCGAAGAAAATCTCGATCTCTTTGAACGCATGAAAGCAGGCGAATTTCCTGATGGCTCGATCGTCCTGCGTGCCAAGATTGATATGGCATCAGGCAATGTCAATATGCGCGACCCGATCATGTATCGCATCCTGCATGAGCCGCCACATCACCGCACGGGCAAGAAGTGGTGCATCTACCCGATGTACGACTTCGCACACGGGCAGAGCGACTCGATGGAGCGCATCACCCACTCGCTCTGTTCACTCGAGTACGAGAGCCACCGTCCGCTTTACGATTGGTTCATCGAGCAGTTGGGCATCTTCCCCACCCGCCAGATCGAGTTCGCACGCCTAAACCTGACCTACACCGTGATGTCCAAGCGCCGTCTCGTGCGCATGGTCAAAGAGGGCTACGTCAAGGGCTGGGATGATCCGCGTATGCCTACGCTAACAGCCTATCGCCGTCGTGGTTACACGCCGGAAGCGATCCGTGCCTTTGTGGAAGCAACCGGCGTTGCCAAGAAGAACAGCACCGCCGATGTCGGTCTGCTGGAACACCACATCCGTCAGGATTTGAACACCCGCGCCGAACGGCGTATGGCCGTGCTTGACCCGATCAAGCTCGTCATCACCAATTACCCTGAAGGACAAACGGAGATGCTCGAGGCGATCAACAACCCTGAAGATGAATCTGCCGGGACGCGGGAAATCCCCTTCTCGCGCGAACTTTACATCGAACGTGAAGATTTCAGCGAAGACCCGCCCAAGAAATATTTCCGTCTCGCTCCTGAACGTGAAGTTCGCCTCCGTTATGGATACTTTGTCACGGCAACGGACGTGGTCAAGGACGAGGCTGGCAACGTGACCGAAGTCCATTGCACCTACGACCCTGCCACCAAAGGCGGCTACGCCCCCGATGGACGCAAGGTGCGCGGTACGATCCACTGGGTTTCGGCAGAACATGCGATTGATGCTGAAGTACGCATCTACGACCGCTTGTTTACCGTTCCCAACCCGATGGACAGCGAAGAAGGCAAAGACTTCACCGACTACATTAACGCCGATTCGCTCGATGCAAAGAAAAACTGCAAACTGGAACCCAGCCTAAAAGGCGTGCGTTCCGGCGATAAATTCCAGTTCGAGCGTCTCGGCTACTTCGTCGTCGATCCAGACACCACAGACGAGAATCTAGTCTTCAATCGCACTGTTACCCTGAAAGACGCCTGGGCGCGGATTGAGAAGCAGCGCGAGAAGGAAAAAGCGGAGGCAGCCCGCCGCCGCAAGCAGGAAGAAAAAGCACGCCAAAAGGCGATGGCAAAGAAAGAGAAGAAGTAAACAAAAACTTCCGAATTCTTGAAGAATTCGGAAGTTTTCTTTTAAAGAGCCGTTTCCTACCTGACTGAAAAGAAATTTTGAAGAATTTCAGTATATGTCTCGGCCTCATTCAAATAAGAGAAATGCCCGACAGCGTGCAAGGTTTCCACCTGTGCACTCGGATACGTCCCTTTAAGCTGCTCACGCAGTTCCAATTCAACCAGCGGATCGTTGTCGGCTTCAATGATTAAAACGGGGATACCGAGCGCATCAACATCCGCAACGCCAAAGGGCTCGACCACGCAATGAAAACGGGCTACTTCCTGCGCCTTGCTCATGCGCCCGCCCAATTGCTCCATCATAAAGGCCAAAACGATCTCAGAATTGCCAGAAGCCGGATAGACATTCTCAACAATGCTGCCCTTCAAGACATCCATAATCAGCCATTCGGGCAGATAGGGCAACACCGCGCCAATACCCTTGTTCTTCTCAGCGATCAAGTCATTGGGCGGGAAAGTGTTCGCAAAGACAGCGCGCTGGATGCGCTCCGGCTGCGTCGCCACCAGGTATTGCGCAAAATAGCCACCCAGCGATGAACCAACCACGTTGAACTCAGCCACACCTTCTTGCGCTAAAATTGCCAACAAGCCCACACTCATTTCTTCGAGCGTATCCACAGCGGGATAGGTCACCGAAATGACACGATAATGATCTTGCAGGGCTTCCATCTGGTTCCACCAAATATCATAAGCGCCCGTCATGCCATGCAGAAAAACAATGGTTTCGTCGCCCTGCCCCATCGCCAAATACGCCCACGTCAGGCCGTTCACATCCAGATAGTTGGCGGGGTGCATCGTCCGAAAATCCTGCAACGAAGCCACCGTTTCAGGATCCACGTTGGCATAGGTCTCGGCAAAAGGCTGGCTTGGCACCGGGCGCAAATACACACCCACGATCACCAAAACCAAGATTAATGGGAGAATCCACTTTAATGTAGCACGCATTGTTATCACCTCCATTTTTTGAATTATTGTACAATAGAATAGCATCAACTCACAGGAGGCTACGATGGACGATCAACTTTCTTTTCGAGATTTCCCGACCGCACTTGTCATTGCAGGATTAATGAGCATTGCCGGAGCGGTTTTCTTCTATACTCAAAGCGGACAGTCGCTGGGTACCGTAATCGCTCTTGGCTTCAGCTTGCTTCTGTTTCTCTTTGCAACGGTGCTTAACGTGAGCGCAGACCGTTTAACGCGCACCCTGAGCATCTCCCGCCGTGGACTGGTCTACCGTTTCCAGCGTGAGATTCCGTTTAGCGAGATCGCTTCGATTCAGGTTGGCTACAGCCACAGCAGCGATGGCGGCTCACCTACCTACCGCGTCGAAATTCGGCTCAATGACGGCAGTGTTGTGCCGCTCAGAAACGCCTACTCCAGCGGGCGCAGGAACAAAGAGAAGCAAGCCGAGAAATTACGCACTTTTATCGGCGTTGGCGGTGTGGATATGTCCATCGGGGGCATGTTCAAAGGCATGGCGCAAGAGTTGCAACCAAAACTTCAGGCCGAACAAGAGTCGATTACCGGCGACCAAGATGAAATCCACGAGACGAACGGGGTACGTTGGCAAGTTAAGACGCACGCCTTTGGCACGGCTGCGATCACACGCTGGCACACTGCTGACTATTCCCTCCCTGATAATTTCATCTACTTAACACAGAAAATGGAGAAACAAAAAAATCCGCCCAACAATAAACTAATGCAAAAAGTGTATGAGGAACTTTTTGAACAGTCGATGAAAATCTATGGATTTGATGAGACAGACGCGCCCAATATGCGCGACGCTGACCTGTTGGTTTTGGACACGCGCCTGACGAACACCTTTTTCGCCTACACTAGCGACACGCAGCTTGCTCAACAAATCCTAACCCCCTGGACAACCATCCCGTTGGCGGATTGGGCGCAAAAACATCCCTTCACCCAAAGTTCGACCGATCAACTGGCGGTGCTCTTTGGACCCAAGGGACTGTATCTATCCGTGATGGGCTATGTCAACGCCGAGTATCTCGACGAACTGGCCACGCTCGGCGCAGAGTTGGTGCGGGCACAGGGCGGCGGGGTTTGAGTAAGAGGATTGCCAGTGTTCGTCTGCTTAAATAAAAAAACTTCCGAATTCTTGAAGAATTCGGAAGTTTTACTTTTACCTACTCTTCCCCCGCCATCAACTTGACGCGCTCCCACGGGGGCAGATTTGATTCGTCCGCCAGCGTTTTGCGCAGTTCGTAAAGCTGATCGCGCAGCATGGCGGCCTTCTCGAACTCGAGATTGGATGCGGCTTCTTTCATCCCTTTTTCGATCTCGGATATGACCCGCTTCAACTCTGATTTGGGCAGGCTCGCTCCGCCTTCAACGGTGTACCCAGCCTGTGGCTCGGCAACCACACCCGCCTTTGCAGCAAGCCCTTCGGTAATATCCCGGACTGCTTTCATAATACTGATCGGCTGGATACCGTGCTTCTCGTTGTGGGCAACCTGCTTCGCCCGCCGACGGTCGGTCTCGTCAATGGCACGTTTCATCGAGTCGGTCATTCGGTCGGCGTACATAATGACCCTGCCGTTCACATGCCGCGCCGCACGCCCGATGGTCTGGATCAGCGCCGTGTCCGAACGCAGGAAGCCTTCCTTGTCCGCGTCAAGGATGGCGACCAGCGAGACTTCGGGAAGATCAAGCCCTTCACGCAGAAGATTGATGCCGACGACGACATCGAAAACGCCCAAGCGTAAATCGCGTAAAATGCTGACGCGCTCGAGCGTGTCAATTTCCGAGTGCAGATATTGAACTTTGATGCCCAACTCGAGCAGATAATCCGCTAAATCTTCCGACATGCGTTTGGTCAGAGTCGTAACGAGCACACGCTGCCCGATCTCTGTGCGAGCGCGGATCTCGCCGATCAAATCGTCGATCTGTCCCTCGATGGGACGCACGTCAACCGGCGGGTCGATCAAGCCTGTCGGGCGGATGATCTGCTCAACGACCTGGTTAGCGTGCTGCATCTCGTACGGGCCCGGCGTTGCGGAGGTGTAAACCGTATAGCCCATATGCTCTTCGAATTCTTCGAATTTGAAGGGGCGGTTATCCAGCGCGGAGGGCAGGCGGAAACCGTACTCGATCAACGTGGATTTACGAGAGCGATCGCCATTATACATGCCGCGCACCTGCGGGACGGTCATATGGCTCTCATCCATCACGAGCAGATATTCACTCGGCAGGAAGTCCATCAGCGTCCACGGGGGCGTACCGGCGCTGCGTTGGTCAAGATGGCGGGAATAGTTCTCGATCCCCGAGCAGTAGCCAACTTCACGCAGCATCTCGAGATCGTAGCGCGTACGCTGTTCAATGCGCTGCGCTTCGAGATATTGCTCGTTCTTTTTGTAATGAGCAACCTGTTCTTCAAGTTCGCGCTCAATGCCGGAAATTGACTCTTTGAGCTTATCTTCTGCGGTCAGGTAGTGTTTGGCAGGGAAAATATCAACCGTCTCCAACTCGGCGAGAATCTCACCCGTGAGTGGACTGAATTCGATGATACGTTCGACTTCATCGCCAAAGAAGGCAATCCGGTAGCCGAGCTTGTCTACGTAGGCGGGCATAATCTCGAGGGTGTCGCCGCGCACGCGGAATAGACCGGGACGAAGCTCGAGATCATTCCGCTGATATTGACCCTCGATCAAGCGTCGGATGAGGGCGTTCCGGCGGGTCATCTCCCCTGCCTTCAGAGTAACGGCACCACGCGTATACTCTTCCGGATTCCCCAATCCATAAATACAGGAAACCGAAGCAACGATGATGACATCCTTGCGAGACATGAGCGAAGTCGTTGCGGCGAGGCGCAAACGCTCGATCTCTTCGTTAATGTCGGTCTCTTTTTCGATGTAAAGGTCGTGACGCGGGACGTAGGCTTCGGGCTGGTAGTAATCGTAGTAGGAGACAAAATACTCGACTGCGTTTTCAGGGAAGAAATCTTTGAACTCGGCATAAAGCTGCGCAGCGAGGGTTTTATTGTGCGCCATGATGAGCGCAGGCATTTGCAATTCCTGAATAAGGGATGCGATAGTGAAGGTCTTGCCAGTGCCTGTGGCGCCAAGCAAAACCTGATGCTGCTGCCCAGCCTGAACACCTTGCACAAGTTGCGCAATCGCTTCGGGCTGGTCACCAGTAGGGATAAAGGGAGCTTGTAGTTTAAATTCCATAAATTTACCCAAGGTTGTTTTTATAAGAACGGACGTTCTATTTTACACTATTTTTCTGTTATTTCACACACTACTACACGATTTCGCCCCAGTTTTTTGGCCTGATAGAGGGCCTTATCTGCGTTACGGATCAGTTCGTTTTCCGTCAAGGATTGAGATGGATATTCTGAGATTCCTGCAGAGAAAGTAATGCCAAACACCCCATCTTCACATACAATCTCTATCTTTGTTACAGCATCTCTCCACTCCAAAGTACGTTCATAAGCTATGTCCAAAGATGTATCGGAAAGAATAACAATAAACTCATCACCTGCATAGCGACAAAAGGTATCACCGGTGCGGCAAAGAGCCTGAATACTATCCGCAAGAGCCTGCAAAGCTCGATCCCCACCCGCAGCATGCCCAAAGAGATCGTTAATCTCTTTGAGATTATCAAGGTCAAGCATCACTACACTGAGGGATTTTTTCTTGCGCTGCGCTTTTGCAAGTTCCTGAAGCAGAATCGACTCCATATATCGACGATTAAATAATCCCGTAAGTGGATCTCGCAGCGCCTGTTCCTGTAAAGCCCTCTGCAATCCAGTAATTTCATCCAGTTGGACGCGCAATTGCTCATTTGCCTCGCGGACTACCAACTCTGCTTCTTTTTGTTTGGTTATATTTTCTACCACAACCAAAATACGAGAAATGCTCCCATCCTTTGCGTAAAAGGGAACTGTACTATATCGTTGATGTTGACCGCTAAAAAACATCTCAAAAGACTGTTCTTCACCATCAAAGGTCTTTTGATAATATTCTGTCACTAGCGCTGCGTGCTCCCCAAAAACTTGCTCCATCGTCAAGCCCACATAGTCTTCAGGATTCAAGTTTCGTTTTTTAAACTCCTGCCCTGCGGTATAACCGACAGAAAAATCTTTTTCTATTACAGAAAGATATGAATGGGGATAATTTTCTGCTATTGCACGAAGAAGCCCTTCGCTTTCGCTAAGCGTCTCTTCCATCTTCTTTCTCTCTGTAATATCATAACTAAGAACAACAATTGCTTCGACTTCTCCATCCTTATTTATATCGGGCACATAATTAACATGAATCCATCTTTCAGTGCCTGCTGTTAGAAAGCGATTTTCATAAGAAATCGGCTTTCCTTGACGGACGATATCGATATATTTTTTAGCAAATTTATAGTTTTCCTGACCGATGACATCACGAATATGAGAGCCAATGATCATATTGCGAGGCAGCTTATATGACTCTACAAATTTGCTGTTCACAAAGCGGTAAACAAGATCATCCATCCCAACATAGGCAACAAAGGCAGGTAAATTATCCGTAACCAGTTTTAGCTGATGCTCGCTATGCTGAAGAGCGCTCTCTGTCTTTTTTCGTTTTCGCCTATTCACCATCAGCCATCCCAAAAGAGCAGTAACAACGGGGTGAATAAGCATCACAGGTGCACTAATTTGAGACAAAACATCAAGCGACAAGGGCCATGGCAAAGTCAACATCCAAAGCAGCATACTGAAGTGAACAATCAACCCCAGTATATATAATTCTTTTACAGAAATATCATCCAATTGTCGCTTGTACAAATGCCGCCATGCTATACCTATCCCGCCTGATGTGACAATTATCGCTATACCAGGAAAAACGCCTGAGCCTCCAATAGAAAAACGGAGTGCCGCTGTCATCATAACAGCGATTATGGTCGGAAATGTGCCAAAGAAAAGCCCCGAGATGCTCAACAAAACTGAACGGGTATCAAAAATCAACCCCGGAGAAAGCTCCCACGGAGTCAGCATCACCGCAACCCCAATAGCCCCCAGCGCTATTCCAAGAATAATCTGCTGAAAAGAGAACTTCCCACCTCGCGAACGATATTCCACCATATCATATAACAACCCTAGAGCTAACAAAAGCGCCGCATTGTTAACAAGCCCTATGAGTGCCGGTGAATTCATTCTGTAAAAATCCTTTTTTTGCTTAGCTAACTATTCTCAAAAACTCCTACTATCTTTAGCGCAAAAAGATCCCAGTCCCTATCTGCTTACATTTTTTCTAGTACGGCGATTCCCTTCCTGATTCGCTCCAGCACTTTTTCTCGGCCAATGATTTCCATCGTCTCAAAGACTGGCGGACTAACCTTTTGCGCTGTCAAAACATTCCGTAAAAAGCCGAAGATATTTCCAACTTTCGTCTCCAGCTCCACAGCTAGATCACGCAGAGGCTGGTTCAATGTGTCCATGCTGAAATCCGGCGAGGCGGCGATCAAACTTTCCACGCGCTTTGCCATAGCAAGCGAAGATGCGGCATCCATTTTCTTACCAATTAAGGTTTCGGGATCAGGTTCGATATCGTCACGGAAGAAGAATCCACCCATTGCGGGTGCTTCCGTCAATTTCGCCATGCGAACTTGCAAGACTTCCGCCACCTGACGCAGTTTCTCTTCATCATCCACAGCCAACCCGGCATCTTCAAAGAAAGGCTGGATGCGCGCTGCCAAATCGTCCACATCCAAAGAGCGGATATAGACGCCATTGAAATGATCCAGCTTCGTAAAATTCAACGCCGCCGGTGCTGGGTTTAATTTTGCAACGCTAAACTTCTCAATCAGCTCTGCCATCGAGAACTCTTCGGTCTTGTCGTCATAACTCCAACCGATCAGCGCCGCCCAATTGACCACGGCTTCGGGCAAATAACCCATCTCGGCAAAGTCCGTCAGGAAAATCGGGTTCCCGGATTCGCGCAAAGCTTCGGTGTCACGCTTGCTCATCTTCCCCTTGCCATCCGGCTTCAGGAAAATCGACGGGTGAACCCAAGTCGGTTGCTCCCAACCAAAGGCCGCGTAAAGCCGCCCGTGCAGCGGGAAGGTCGGCAGCCACTCCGACGTACGAATGGCATGCGTAATCCCCATTAAGTGATCGTCGATCACTACCGCCAGATGATAAACAGGTAGCCCATCCGTCTTGACCAAAACCGTATCATCCAACGTCGCATTATCGACGGTAATATCACCACGGATTGCATCTGTAACCGTCGTGGAGCCTTCGTAAGGCATTTTAAAGCGGATAACGTGCGGCGCACCGCCCGCGACCTTTTGGTCTGCTTCCGCTAAAGGAGCATCTCTATCGGGACAAATATCCCGGTGCTGTTGACGTTTCTTTTTGACATCTTCCTGCGCCCCATCATCTTCTTTGGCTGCACAGAAGCAGTAATAGGCATCGCCCTGTTCCACAAGCTGGCGTGCATATTTGCTATAAAGCTCACGCCGCTCAGTCTGGCGATAGGGGCCAACCTCGCCGCCCACGTCCGGGCCTTCATCCCAGTCCAGCCCAAGCCAGCGCAAACCTTCCATTAACTCTTCTTCGGCACCTTCCACATAGCGTTTTTGGTCGGTATCTTCGATACGCAAAATAAACTGCCCGCCCGTCTGGCGCGCAAGCAGATAATTGTATAAAGCCGTTCGTCCACTACCAAGGTGTGTTCGCCCCGTTGGGGAAGGTGCAAAGCGCACCCGTACAGGTTGTTGTATCTCAGTCATAAGTCTCCATTTTTTTTTACAGTAAAGTGCAACGCAAAACCTTGTCACCTTACGAATTTACTTCTACATCTCTGTCACTTTTTGGCGCAGAATGACACTCTCCACCAGACCAATTCCCAGCATCAATGATACCAAACCACTACCGCCATAACTGATAAAGGGTAATGGCAAACCTGATACAGGGATCACTTTCAAATTTACTGCAATATTGACTGCACCCTGGAAAAAGATCAGGGTCGCAACGCCAAAAGCGATGGTCGAACCGGAAACATCACGCGCCGTACGTGCCGCACGGACACAACGCCACAGGATAAACGCCAACGTTGCTATCACCATGAATGCCCCGACAAAGCCAAACTCTTCCGAAATTGCCGAAAAGATAAAGTCCGTATGGCGCACTTTAAGAAAACGTAACTGCACCTGCGAACCGTGTCCATATCCCTGTCCGAACCAGCCTCCATTCCCGATTGCAATCAGCGCCTGCTGAATATTGTAGGTTTCACCGTAGGTCGCATTGGGGTCTGGAAAAATGAACGTAAGCACACGTTGCTGCTGATAATCCTGGAGAAAAGGAAAGCCTACTATAAGGAGAGCAAGCCCACCAACCGCGAACGAAACGAGATGCTTTAGCTGCAACCCGTTCATCCAAAGCATCGTTCCCCAGATCACCATAATTACAATCACATTACTCAAATTGGGTTGCAAAAGGATCCAAATCATCAGTCCCATCGTCCAGAGCAAACTGCTGATAATCCAACGCAGGTCACGTGGCTCATCTTTGGTTTTTTCAAAATAGCGCGCCAAAATCAGGATAACAACAAGCTTGGCCAACTCGGTTGGCTGGATGAAGATCGCCCCCAAACGAAACCAACGTGCCGCTCCGAAAACCGCGCGCGCGCTCATAAAAAGGAAAATAAGAAAAACCATCATTACGGCGTACATTGGGCGATAGAGCACGAGCCAATAGTTATAGTCGATGGCAGCTACAAGGAAAATAACCACCAGCCCAAAGGCGGCAAAAATAGCCTGCCGGTTAGGATAACTTGCCAATTCTGTATTCCCCGCTACGGCAGAATCGATCATGGCAATCCCAAAGACAATTGCCAGTACAACAGCGCCCAATAGCCAAAAATCAAAATGGCGCCAAGAGATGTTTCGCAACATGGCTAGCGTGCTCGACGGCGCGCAGTGCTCCTTAGTGGAATATCGGCAACAAGACGCTGTGCGCGCCCCTCACGAGCGATGTCAATCATCACTGCATCGGGGTCAATTTCAATATGCCGCGAGATAACTTCAATCAACTCGTCTTTGAGCGCACTCATTTGAGCGGGGGTCATATCCGTACGGTCATGAGTCAGCACAAGTTGCAAGCGTTCCTTTGCACTCTGCGCACTCTTGGCTTTTTTGCCGCGTTTAAAAAAACTCATCTTAATTCCTCCCCGCCAAGCGAGAAATTCGTTTCCAAAGACCTTCCTGGCTTTCCAGGTCCATAAAGGGAACGTCTACTCCCATCAAACGCGCGGCTATATTTCTGAATGCCTGCCCGGCTTTACTGCTCTCTTCGAGCGCAATCGGCTGCCCACGATTGGCAGCTACAATCACCGATTGATCTTCCGGCACAACGCCAATCAGGTCAATTGCAAGCAAATCAAGCACATCATCAGCAGAAAGCATCTCCTGCCTTCGAACCATGTCAGGATTAACACGATTCAGAATCAGCGAAGGGCTGCCTTTTTCTTCCGCTTCCAAAATGCCAATCACTCGATCAGCATCACGCACTGCTGAAATTTCGGGGTTTGTAAGCACCAAAATGCGATCAGCGGCGGCAATTGAATTCTTGAAGCCGCGCTCAATGCCGGCAGGCGAATCGATCAACACCCAATCGCAAACATCGCGCAATTCATCGCCCAAACGCATCATGTCGCTCGGGGAAAGAGCATTTTTATCGCGCGTTTGGGCAGCGGGGATCAGAAACAAGTCCGGCAGGCGTTTGTCGCGGATCATCGCCTGTCGCAACCGACAACGCCCCTCGATTACATCCACAATATCGTAAACGATGCGGTTTTCCAATCCCATAATCACATCCAGATTGCGCAAACCAATATCGCCATCAATACAAACAACCTTCTGGCCGCGTGAAGCCAGTGCAATCCCCAAACTTGCCACGGCGGTGGTCTTCCCAACGCCGCCTTTCCCTGAAGTAATCGTAACGATCTGAGCACTCATAAATTCACCTGTTCTATTATTTTTCTTGCCAACCTTGCGCAAGGAATTTTCCATCTTTAAGAATGATTTTCTGCGGACCTTTACCCATCTTCGGCAGGTTACCGATCTCGGACGCAATCTGCAAACGAGTCGGCTTCATATCTAGCGCAGAAACGGACGCGCCCGGATTTGGGCTTGCTCCTGCATGGACAGCGCCGCGCAGCCGCCCCCAAACGAGCACATCACCTCCGGCAACGATCTCCGCGCCCGGGTTGACGTCGCCCATCACGACAACATGCCCTTCAAACTCAACGCGCGTCCCAGAGCGGAGTGTCCGCTCAACCCACAGCGCGCCGGTATTGCTCGTTCTTGTCTGCACAGCAGCATGTTTATGTACTTCAGGGCGCTGCTTCGAAACACGCGTTGCCAATCCCAATAATTGCGCGGTCTGCACCGTTTTTGGGGATTCACTAACCACAGCCCAAAGCGAAACTTCACGTTCCGAAAGCTCGTCGCGCAAAGTTGACATTTCTGCGACGTGCAATACTTGCTCACCCACATCTATCGCTAAACGGGCTCCGCGAAAAAAAGCAAGGCGCTCATCAATCTGAGAGAAGAGCAAGGCCTGCAGATCCTGCCACGCCCCCGCCCCAAGCGAGATCAGCAAGCCATCGCGTAAACCTTTGATAGTAATGAGATTGTTTTGAGAAGCCATGAACTAAAAATAAATATTCCTGAAGGGATGAGAATAGGCAAATTATAGCACGAAGAGATGAATAAGAAAAAAGCACTCGCCTGTGACGAATGCTCTCTACACGAAAGTTTTTCTTCGACACAAAAACGGCTAGTTTCCGCCACCTTCAGCTAAGTCAATTGCCTTTAGCTCAAAATACGCTTCCATCACACGCCCCACAACAGGCCCTGCCACACTAGAACCTTCACCGCCGTTATACATAAATGCCACAATGACAATTTCAGGATCGTCATAGGGCGCGTATGCTACTGTCCACGAATGCGTAGGCCACTCGCCAAAGGTACAGCGGTTGGCGGCAAGGGCAACGTCATCACAATATTCTGCAGTCCCCGTCTTCCCCGCCACAGCCACTGGAAAATCTCCAAATATCTCGTTTAACGTACCATAGAGGGTATCAGTCACCGCCAGACGCATCCCATTCTGCACTTGCTCAATAACATAAGGATCAACGGCACTTTTGGTTCCCAATTCAAGACAGTAGCCGTTTTCGCAGTCATAATTTGTAATCACAGGCTCATCAGGATCAGTGATGTCCTTTTTTAGACGTGGGACAAATGGCTTTAAAATACGCCCTTCTTCATCGCGCTCTTCGTAAACAATAGTTGGCTGCATCTGCTTGCCATCATTGGCAATCGTCGCCCCGGACATCAAAACCTGCAAAGGTGTTGCGAGTACATAGCCCTGCCCAACACTGGCGATGTAAGTATCGCCTGTCGACCAGTTCTCACCCTGTTGGATACGTTTCCATTGCTTAGTCGGGATCAAACCATCTGCTTCACCAGGGAGTTCTATACCAGATATTTCACCATAGCCCAAAGCACGTGCGTATTCACCTAAGCGAGTAATCCCCAACCCTTCAGGGATTTCATCCTCATAACCGCCGCCGAGCTTATAGAAACAAACATTGCTCGAATAGGCGATACAGCGTAAAAAACTGATCTGCCCAAAACCTGCCGGATTATCATCATAAATCCAATCAACAAAAGTTTGCTCTTGCCCTACATCATTCGGTGAATATCGGTTTGGGACAACCAACTTTCCCGGCGCTTCGATAACTTGATCGACAGTAACAACATCTTCGTTTAATGCACCAGTTGCTGTCGAGAGTTTAAAAACCGATCCAGGAGGATACTCGCTTGAGATAGCATTATTTAACAACGGATGACGTGGGTCTTCGCTTAATTGCTGGTAATAATACGCTGGGATAAAGCGCGCAAAGCGATTGTTCTCATAGGTTGGATACGAGACCATCGCTAAAACCTCTCCGGTTTTAGGGTTCATTGCAATCGTCACGCCACTCGAAATACGGATCTTTCCAAAGTATTTATTCCAACTATCGATCTCATCGAGCAGCGCACCCTCAGCAGCTTTTTGTAAACGTATATCAATCGACAGGCGCACATTTCTACCTGCGACGGGGGCAATCGGAGGTTCAAGATTACGAAGCTCTTGTCCGGCAACATCCACTTCAACAACACGTTTACCGTTGGTGCCGGCAAGAATATCCTGAAGCTCGCGCTCAACACCTGCATAGCCGATCTTATCTCGCCCTGCGACAAAGCCCAGCTCTTCGTAGGTGTCCACCAGCGTTGCAGGAATCGGCCCCAAAAAGCCGATAATATTGGCGGTCAGAGAACCTGTCGGATAGTCCCGAATGGGATCAATCTCTATCGAAACACCAGGCCAACTGACGGCCTGCTCACGCACTATGCGCGAAATCTCTTCATCGACATCACAACTAACGGGAACGGGGGTATACGGCGCTAGCGAGTTGCCCAACTCCACTAATTGAGCAATACCTGGCCCAGGCACACAGGCAGCAAAAAGTTTCGCGTCTTCAACTGTACCATTGTTGACAGGCACATCAATGATCTCGGAAAGTTCACGATAAATATGCTGAATATCCGCTGGGTCATCAGGGAGATAAGCAGGTGTAATTACCACATTATAAGAAGCAATATTGCGTGCCAAAATAACCCCGTTGCGATCATAGATAATACCGCGTGATGTCGGCACGCTAATTTCACGCGTATAGTTATCTTCCGCACTTACCTGCCAATTCCGGCCTTCAAAAACCTGCAAATTGAACAAACGAAAGATCAGCAGACTAAAGACAAGCGTCGCTGCAAAATAGAAAATCAAAACCCGCCATGGTTCTGCGCGGAAATCAGATGGTATTGATGTACTCATACTTCATCGTCCTCGATATCGTAAACCCAGACAGCTAAATCTCGTAAAATCGGAAAAGATATCAATGCCAACAAAAGGTTAAGGAACAAGCTTGGCAACGTTACTACACTTAACGCGTCCTCCACAGAAAGAGGGCTGCCAAACAAGCGTAAGGTCACAATCGTCAAAACATGGAATAAAAGCGTCCCTACGAAAACGACCACAAACATCCCCAAAAGCGGTGTTTGCCAAATACGGCGCACCAATGCACGCGCAAAAGCAACGGTTAACAAAGATCCCAAGAGCGGAATGATCCACGGCAGTCCAGAAGTCCAGCCAACGAGCAGACCGGCAAATATAGCCCAGTGCCAAGCCGTTTGCACACGTTCCTGTAATGACCAAGCCGCCAAGGCAACCAATATCAAATCGGCGTACCCACCTAAAAGCGGGATGCGACTTGCAATCGCCATCTGGATCACCAGTAAAAGCGATAATAAAGGTATTGCGATTAATTCTTTCACGCGCGCTAGGGGGTCTCAGCCGGAACCAGAGGCGTAATATCCACCGGCTTGAAATTCATAATCACAAGCACGATCTCAAGGCGAGAAAAATCCACAGTTGACTGCAAAGAGGCGCCTTGAAAAAGTTCGTAATCGCGCTTGCGCAGATTGAGAAGCTGCCCAACCAAAAGATCAGGTGGATAGTTGCCACCCAGGCCGGATGTCAACACAACATCACCTTCCTGAACATCAACATCTTGTGAGATCATTTCGAGGGCCAAATCACCAGTGACGGACCCGACGAGAAGCGCGTCGGTGTCAGCGTTCTGCAAACGAACATTAACAGCGGACGATGGGTCGGTAACCAGTTGGACGCGTGATGCATCCGCGATAACGGCATCTACACGCCCGATCAGCCCCTGGTTGGTAACAACTGGCATCCCCCGCCGAATACCATCGTTCGAGCCAACATTGATGATGATGTAATGCAAAAAGGGACTGGGATCGCGCCCAATCACAGAGGCAGCCTTATAAATACTTTCGGGGTTGCTCTGTGAGAAATCAACCAGAGCGGCTAAAACTTGCGTATCGGTTAGTTGCTGTTGAAGCTGGATAACCTGCGTTTGCAAGCCGGAAATTTCCGATTCAAGTTGAGCATTCCGTTGTTGTAACGAGACAACATCGCTAGGCGCGCTGACAATATCACGGATCGTCAAATAGCGTTCAGAAACCCAGGTTTGGACATTGACCAATGATTCTCCAAACCAATCTGAGGCTGTACTAAGGTATCCCCCAAGTGCCAACGCCAAAACCCCACCCACTACTAAAAATATAATGGTTGTTTGTAGAGAACGTGAAAAGTTGTCTTTCATGGGAGTTTTAGATAGGCAAAGCGCGAAATCCCCCTAAATAATTTAAGGGGATGAAAGCTATCCACCGCGGCCGCCACGCTCCAAGCCAACAAGGTACGGGGACAAACTATCGAAATCATCATAGATCATGCCAGCGCCACGCGCCACACAAGTCAGCGGATCTTCCGCAGCCCACGTGCGCAAACGAGTATCCTCAGTCAAGCGGCGATCCAACCCCTGAAGAAGGGCTCCGCCACCCGCAAGACAAATACCCAAATCCATCAAGTCACTAATGATTGCCGGGGGGATTTCATCGAGAGCATCGCGAACGGTATCAACAATCACCTGCACGGAATTTGCCAATGCTTCGCGAATTTCTACAGAAGAAATTTCAACTGTTTCAGGCAAACCCGTCACCAAGTTACGGCCACGCACTTCCATTGTCTTCTCTTTTTCTAATGGAAAGGCCGAACCAATGGTCATTTTAACTTTTTCCGCGATCCCCTGTCCAATCAGTAGACTATATTTATTACGCAGGTATTGGATAATATCTTGATCCATTTCGTCACCTGCGACACGCAACGAACGGGAGGCAACCACACCATTCATCGACATAACAGCAACCTCTGTTGTGCCACCACCGATATCAACAACCATACTACCACGCGTTTCGCCTACGGGGAGGCCTGCGCCAAGGGCTGCTGCAATTGGCTCTTCGATCAGATATGCTTGTCGTGCGCCCGCCGCCATCGCAGCATCGTAGACAGCACGCTTCTCAACTTCAGTCACGCCAGCGGGGATACCGATCACCACACGCGGTTTTGGGAGCGGGACGACACTCTGCTCGTGAACACGACCAATAAAATACTCAAGCATAATCTGTGTAATATCAAATTCGGAAATGACACCATCGTGCAAAGGACGAACAGCGATTACATTTTTTGGCGTGCGCCCAACCATCTCTTTGGCAGCCATGCCAATCGCAAGCGGGCGGCGTGAACGTTTATCAATTGTCACCCACGAGGGCTCATTAATAACAATACCCTTTCCGCGAACATTGACCAAGGTGTTCGCTGTACCAAGATCGATACCAATGTCAAGCGAAAAGAGACCAAGTAACCAGTTAATAGGATTGAAAAAAGCCAAGCGGAGTGTCCTCTGTGGAGCGTTTCTGGAGAGTATTCCTTGATGTGGAATTCTGATGCATTATAGCAAAGATACCTAGCATCCGCAACGTAGACAAAAAATGAAAAAAGATAGAACGCAACTTCTTTTTCAACGTAGGGTTAAACTCATGTAACCCTAATCATGTTAGCCTTTGGAGGATTTATGTCAAAGAAAGTTGCAATTGTTACGGATAGCACCGCTTATATTCCCGATGATCTAACCGAAAAACATAATATTACCGTTTTGCCTCTAGAAGTAATCTGGGGCGACGAAACATTCAAAGACGGTATTGATATTCTTCCGAGCGAATTTTATACACGCTTGCAGACTGCCAAAATAATGCCTTCCACATCACAAGTAACCATCCCTTATATGCAAGCTGCTTTCGAGAAGTTGATTGCCGAAGACTATGAAGTGCTTGGTGTTTTTATTTCCGAAAAACTTTCCGGCACAATCAATTCAGCAGTACAAGGCAAAGACAGCATGAAAAGCGGACAAGAGTTGGTCCATATCTTTAACTCGCAAAACACTGGCATGGCATTAGGCTTTCAGGCATTAGCCATTGCTCGTGCAGCTCAGGATGGCGCAAATATCGAAGACTGCCTCGCGCTGGCAGAAAAAGCACGCACCAACACGGGCTTATATTTCGCCGTTGATACACTTGAATTTCTCCATCGTGGCGGCCGTATCGGTGGTGCAAAACGCCTTCTCGGCACTGCTATGAAAGTAAAACCTATTCTCTCAGTGCAGGATGGCGTAGTTGCGTCTATTGAAAGCGTCCGCACAAAACGTAAAGCGCATGCTCGGGTGTTAGAAATTATTGCCGAGGAAATAGGCGACCGCACTCCTATCTCAATTGCCACATTACAAGCAAACGCACTTGAAGATGCAAACGCTCTAGTCGAACTCGCGAAAGAAAGACTTGATGTCAAAGAAGTGATCCTCTCGCAAGTCAGCCCTGTCATCGGCACACATGTTGGGCCAGGCACTGTTGGCTTGGCGTATATGGCTGGTCTCTAAACACAAGCAAAAATAAAACAAAAAAGTTCATCCGCAAATCACAGATGAACTTTTTTTGTTTTAAAATGCTTCTCTAGCAATCAAACGACATCATATCCTTTGCAAGAAAGACATTTTCACCAAAGATTTCTTGCGCATCGGGGAGTGTATTTTCTTCCCAAAACTCTCCTGTAGGATAATGAATTAAGCACAATTTCTTTGTGTTCGCCTGCAAGGCAATTTCAGCAGCCTGCTTTGACGAGGAATGCCCCAGGAAATCACCAGATGCTTCGTGGATAAGCATATCTGAATCCGCACCAAGGCGGGCAACTTCGGCACAGGGAGCAGTGTCACACGAATAGGCGACTACACGACCTGTCTCAGCAAACTCAAAGCGCATTCCAATGGTTGGAATCATATGACGCACTTCGGATGTATAAAGTTTGAAATCATCACATTCGATAGCAGGATAAAGCTCTTTTGACGGAAGCCGGTTAAACGTCACGGGGAAGAAATTCGGCCAATTTTCCCACGAGAAGGCACCCATCAAGTTTTCCAACCGATCAATCGCGTGCGGCAATCCATAAATCTGCAAGGGTGCTTTTCGTCCACGCAACCACATATCCATCAAAAAAAGCGGAACTCCCGAAACATGATCCGGGTGAAAATGTGTCACCAATAGATCCGACACTTGTTCATAGTCAATACCAAGCCCAGCTAAACGTAAAATGGGGTTACAGGGACTATCAATCAGCACAGTACGTGTTGTTCCAACAACCACCATGTGCGCGTTATCAGCCCTATCTGTTGCAACCGCATTCGACGAGCCTAAAATAATTATTTTTGCCATAATTTTCTCAACTTATTGCATCACACTTAATAAAATTTGCGGCGTAATGTATGTCTCAATTAAAGCCGCTACCAACAAAAGGGGCAATACCAGCCCCAATCCAATCTTGCACCAATCTGCAAGGGTATAAATTAACACCTCTCCCATTGTCTTTGTAGGATCAGGTGTCACCAGAGCAGCGCCGAAGTACAAAACGCCTGCATTTGCCAACATCACAGCAGGTATCTCAAAAACACCATGAGGGAAAACACCCGCAAAAAAAAGCGTCGACGCAGGCAGACCAAATATATTCAAAACCGCCAACAGCCCCCCCACAACACCAATATTCATCACAAAAATGAGTTGTCCTAAAACACCAAAAGAAAATATCCCAAAACCAAACATCAGCAAAACTGCTTGAACATTATGCGTAAAAATATAGACAAAGGAGGCATCCCCGGCATTCGCAGACAAACTGCCCACCTCGCTGAAGCGCTCTAGAGTCTCATCAATATCTTCCTGAGAGTAGTCACTGACATACTGCGGCACAATAACGGACATCCATTTATAGGATGTGACACTGCCCGCAGCGGTCATCAACACAACCAAAAGCAAGGCGACGCGCAAGCGCCGAAACACAGCCCCGACCTGAACTTGATACCATGCCCAAAGGCTTCCTGCCTCGCCCCAAAAAGCCGACCAAAACGTGCGCCCAATCCATTTTATGTTAAACGAATCAACTTCACGCCCCAACAGGTATTCACGCTGAAAATGCGCAATCCCGACACGGATAAGCAATGTAGCCAGAATCAAAACCCCAAGTACAGCCATCCAAAGAACATCCCCGTTGCCCCAAAAAAGCAACACGCTCTCACCCTGGATCAAAAGCGCAACAGGGATAACGATAAAAGAAGCCAGCAAATTTGCCGCCTTAACAGAAGTAGATTGCGTTGAAATGACAATAGCGCCACTAACCATCAAGATTGCATGCGCAAGTGTCAACACCAATAATTGAAAAATCTGTCCTTGCGATGGCAGGTTTAAATCCTGCTTGCCAACCATCACAAGATAAAAAGAAATTGCAGCATAGCTCGCAGCTAAGGGAAAGAAAACGCCAACGAGCAACTTCCCCAAATAGAGTTGCCAATCTAAAAGCGGCGTACCAAGTAAGGGTTCGATCGTGCCACGCTCTTTCTCGCCGACAAAGGATTCAAGCGCAACAACCAAAGAGATCGTGATCGGGAAAAAGCCGATAATCAGGATGGAGAAAGGCACAAGCCGATCTAAAATAAGATTGCCACCATACTTATTCATGAAACCAACGGTTTGCCCCGCAAAAGAATTCATCAGCGGCGGGAAAAGGAAGGTCAAAATGAATAGTGGTGAAAGAATACGCCAATCACGGAATTGATCTCGAAGTTCACGTTCAGCCAAAAGCCAAACAGGGGCCAATTTTTCTCTCATAGAGCACCTTCAATGGATTGCGCTTCTTCCATGACTTTCAAATAAACTTGTTCAAGGCTGCGGGATTTCTCCTGCAAAGCCAGCACGGGCGCGCCCAGTTTTGTCAATTCACGCAGCAAAAGCGGATTCATCTCTTCCGGACGATTGGCACGGAAGGAAGCGCGCTGCGCCTCTTTCGAGACAATATCCACACCAACAGGGAGCGTCATTTGATCGACATCCCAGGCTTTTGAAAAAACGACTTCATATTCGGGCTGTCCCAAAACCTGACGTTTCAAGTCTTCCAGTTTTCCTTTAAGTAGAATCTTACCCTGGTAGATAATTGCGATCTGGTCTGCCAACGCTTCTGCTTCGACGAGATTATGGGTGCAGATCACAATCGCGCGCTGGGACGAACGCAAATTAGCGATCTCGTCACGCACAAGACGCGCGCTTTCAGGGTCCATTGCGGAGGTTGGTTCATCCAGCAGGAGCACGGGCGGTTCGTGGATCAGTGTACGCGCCAGTGCTAATTTTTGGCGCATCCCCTTGGAATACTCACCAATGCGACGTTTTGATGCCTTTGCCAAACCAAAATACTCGAGCAGGTAGTCACTCCGTTTTTTGCGAGCCGGAGCATCAAGGCTGTAGACCTTGCCAAAAAACTCAAGGTATTCCCCCGCTGTCATTCGCAGGTACAAACCATGTTGTTCAGTCAGCACGCCCACAGAAGAGCGTACCGCCGTCGGTTCCTTGACGACATCGTACCCAGCTATATGTGCCGAGCCGCGCGTTGGGCGTAGAAGTCCAGTTAACATGCGGATGGTGGTCGTTTTTCCGGCGCCATTCTGCCCTAATAGAGCGAGAATTTGCCCCGACTCAACATCCAAATTAACGTCATCTACCGCCCAGAAATCGTGAAAGGCTTTGCTTAAGTTCTTCGCTTCAATCATGTTCAACCTTGTATCGTGTGTAATAAAAAGCCGTCGGCACTCAATGAGAGAATAGCGACGGCGAGCAATTGTGTCAATAAGACAACAGTCCTTTAGCCAGCAGAGGTCCCTTTGCGATGACGCCAGAAAAGAAGCAATAGTGCCAAAACTGCCACAACGGCCATAAAACTCTGATTGGCATTGACACCCGCGATCCGCGAGGCGTCAAGACGCAAAAAATCGAGCAAGAAACGCCCTATCGGATAAATGATCAAGTAGAGCAAGAGCAAATCGCCATCTTTGATTTTTTCGGCAAAACGACGCCCCACCCAGAGCAAAATAAACATATTACCCAAATTCCAGAGGGACTCGTAGAGAAAAAGCGGATGGTAATATGCTTGATCGGCAAAACCTGCCAAACGATGTGCAGGGTCGATATAAATTTTCCACGGAAGCGAAGTGGGAGCTCCGTAAAGCTCCTGATTGATGAAATTACCCCAACGCCCAATCGCTTGTCCAAGCGCGAGTCCAGGAGCAGCAATATCTGCCCATTCAAGGAAAGAGAGCTTTCGCTTACGCGTAAAGACATAAAGCGCAATCAACCCGCCGATTACCGCCCCTGGGATCCCCAAGCCCCCATTACGGGTGTCAATCATCGCCAGCGGGTGCGTAAGGTAGTATTCAGTTGTCAAACCATCAGCAATCGCTGAAGGCGAAGGAGTGAAGACGTGCCAAAGACGCGCACCAATGATTCCAACAACAATCAACCAGACCAACAAATCCCAAAGAATATCCTGGGAATGCCCGCGTCGCTCCGCTTCTTTTTTTGACAGAAAAGAGCCTGCCAAAGCGCCAAGCGCGATCAATAATCCATAAAAACTAAAAAAGAGAAAGCCTATTTGAACACCGGTAACCATTTTTGTCCTTAGAAATGCTTATGTGCCTGACTACGCACAAACCAAATACGTTGTAAAGCCGTGAAATTTGCCAAAATCGCAATAATCCACATGGCAACTAATGGAATATTGAAGACCAACCCGGGCGCCAAAACCAGGTAGCGCTCAACACGCGTCAGCGCGCCAATTTTTGCGTTATATCCGAGAGCTTCTGCGCGTGCTCGCGTATAAGAAACCAACACCGAGCCAGATGCGGAAAGAAAAACCAACATAGAGGCCAAAACATCGCCCTGCATCGCAAAGTAATAGAGCAAGCCGCCAAAAATAACCAGCTCAGAGTAACGGTCGGTCACAGAATCAACAAAAGCGCCAAAATCACTGGGTTCGCCGCGCAAACGCGCCATCGTACCGTCCAAAGCGTCGATAGGCCACATCACAAGGACGATCAAACCGCCAACAAGAATATTCCCCTTTGCAATAAAGATCGCAGCAATTACATTCCCCCCCAACCCCAACATTGTCATCGTATTCGGGGTTAGCCCAAGTTTATTCAAAAAAGCACCAATCGGATCAAGCAACCATTTAAATAAAGCCCGCAAACGATCTGTTAAAGAGACTTTCTCAACCTTCACCGTATTTTCCACAAAAACTCCAATAGATAAAATCTTTTTATCCTAGTTAAAAATCATCGCTGTCGTCCGACTCAATCAGAACATCACGTTCACGCCCCCCACCTAAAGCCGGACCCACGATCCCTAAATCTTCCAAGCTGTCCAACAAACGTGCCGCGCGCGGATATCCGACCCGCAAGCGACGTTGCAGGAGCGAAGCCGAAGCACGCTGCGTCTTCTGGATGACCTGAATCGCCTGCTCAATCAAACTCTCGTCTTCGTCTTCATCCCCTTCGCTGAACATACGCTCCCACGGTGGCGACTCATCTTCACTAAGACCGCTATCATGCCAGAAACTAATTACTTTATCAATCTCCTGATCTGTGATCATAACACCTTGTACGCGAGATGGAACACCCGCCTCCGGACTCAGGAAAAGCATGTCACCGTTACCAAGCAAATTCTCGGCCCCAACACTATCCAGAATAACCCGTGAATCCACACCTGATGTGACCGCGAAAGCGATACGCGCCGGGAAATTGGCTTTAATCAACCCCGTTACAACATCCGTGCTAGGTCGTTGGGTTGCCATCACAAGGTGGATGCCCGTTGCACGCGCCATCTGCGCCAAACGTACAAGATTATGCTCCGTTTGGTCAGGTGCGCTCATCATCAAATCTGCCATTTCATCAATTAGGACAACAATACGCGGTAAGGCAACGCCATCTTTGCGGCGCAAGACTTTACGATTGTACGAGCGAATATCGCGGGAGCTCTCTTTTTCAAGTAGTTTATAACGCCGTTCCATTTCAACCACAACCCAGCGTAACACCCCTTGAATACGCTCAACGTCCGTCTCAACCTTTCCGAAGAGATGCGGCAAACCGTTGAAGCGGATCAGTTCAACCATCTTTGAGTCGACCATAACCATGCGCAAATCATCAGGATGATTATTCATCGCCAAGGATGTGGCAATAGATGTAATACAGACGGATTTACCCGAGCCCGTTGATCCCGCAATCAACAAATGTGGCATCTTCGCCAGATCTGCCACAACAGGGTGTCCCGAGACATCACGTCCAACCGCAATTGCCAATGGGGAACGCACTTTCTGGAAGACATCTGCTTCCAAAATTGAGCGCAAACGCACGACTTCGACTTTTGCATTCGGCACCTCGATACCAACGAAGGAACGTCCCGGTACGGGGGCTTCGATGCGTAAGCGCTGCGCAGATAATGCCAACGCCAAATCTTTTTGCAACGAAGCGATTTGCGCCACACGCACCTTCATCAGGCGCTGCTCTTCAGCACCTGCCAGGCCCTTTTCAATAAAACCCGGCTGTACAGCAAATTGTGTAATTGCAGGCCCTACACGAAAGCCGATCACATTGGCGGGGATACCAAACTCATCCAATGTTTTCTCGAGCAAACCAGCCGTCTGATTAATTGTGCGTTCATCCAATCGCGAACGGCGTTCGGGTAAAAGCAGCTCAAAGGGTGGCAAACGCTCATCTCGCGGAAGCGGTTTCGCAGGACGTTCGTCTTCCTGCTCCTGAAGGCTGAATGATTTGCGGAATTCGGGCGGCAATTGCACTTTTGGCGCTTTGCGTTTTTTCGCTGCCGGTTTTTCAACAACTTCTTCCTGAGCAGGCAAATCAACTTCATCAGATGTTTCGCCACCAAAGCGCAAGAGCCACTCTTCAAGGCGCACCCAAAGATTGAACCCGCTCATCACGGCCAGAAACCACCCCGCCAAAAAGATGAGCAAACTGACCCATTCACTTGTCAGCTTGGTAAGCATCTGTTCCAACCCCCAGCCCAGACGACCGCCGTCGAAGCCAGCTTCTGCTCTCTCCAGGCTGCGCCCTCCTATAACGGTCAGCAAGCCCAGGGTCAGGAACGCTGCGACCTCGAGCGTGAATAAGCGTCCCCACGGCAGTGGTTCATCCGAACGCCGCAGGACAATGATCCCCAGCATCCCAACCGTAATGACAACCAGAATACTACCCCAGCCAAACCAATTCCGCAAAAACGAGACCCAGCCCGACACCCAGGAGCCATCTGTCCATTTGAGCAAACCGGCAAAGAGGATTAACGCCAAAGAGAGCAAAAGTACACCGCCGACATCCCGCGCAAAGCGCCCGAAATGCAAGTTGAATTTTGCAAGGCGATCAAGCCAGTCAGTTGTTTCAGGAGAGTCTTTTTTTGTTGCCATAGCGCCTATAAATTCATGCTGAGACCCATGCGCTGCTTTTTCGGGTCAACATGTAAAACACGTAACTTCACAGGGTCGCCAACTTTCACGTTGCGCTGTGTTGCGGGAATTTCGGAATTATGCACCAAGCCCTCGATACCATCTTCAAGGCGAGCAAAAACACCAAAAGAAACTTGCGCGGATATCGTTGCGCTAACGATTTGATCGGGCAGATAGCGCTCAGTCGCATTCTCCCAAGGATTATCACGAAGCCGTTTCACACTCAGAGCAACGCGACAACGCTCTGGAGAAATATCCAATATCTGCACTTCAAGCGCTTCGCCCATCTGGACAATTTCTTTTGGGTGCCCCACCCGCCCCCAGGAAAGCTCCGATATATGTACAAGTCCCTCAACTCCGCCAAGGTCAACAAAAACACCGAAATCCGTGATGTTGGTGACGTCGCCAACGACACGCTTTCCACGCGTGAGCGTGGAAAAAAGCTCACGCCTGCGTCCCGCACCAGCTTGCGCTGCACGCTCCGAAAAAACAATGCGCCCATCTTCTGGCACGCATTCGATCACTTTCAGATCGAGACTTTCGCCATCATAGGTCGAGAGAGTTTCTTCGCGCTTTTCAGAATTGACATTATCCTGCAATTTAACCAGATGCGAGAAAGGCACAAACCCCTTCAGGTCTTCCCCTTCGACCAACACGCCCCCTCGATTGTGACCCGTCACATGCAGGCGCACGACCGCATCCTGCTTGTAAAGTGATTGCGCTTTATCCCAATCGAGGACAGGCTCTTCTACAGAGGGCTTTCCCGCCTTTGCCGGGGGCTCATTTGCGACATAACGAGTTTCATCCGCGAGAACGGCCTCCCACCAATTCTCATCATCTTCAATGATTTGCTCTTCTACTTTTTCTTTACTCACCATTAAGTCCTTCCTCCGACACACGCTCAAAGCTTATCAAAACGCGCCTTATCTTTTAGGCACGAAAATGCTTATCTCGGTTCATGAACTTCGGTTTCCATTTCGACAACCATCTTGGCAACCGCTTCTACTGCAACACGCTGTTTACGATACAGGTCAGCTTCAGACATCGCTAAACGAGTTGCAACATCACGCACCTTACGCCCTTCAATGAACTTCATCTCCAGAATATTATAGAGTATCCATTCTCCTGTAAAACGACGTTCACCCTCTGGGCGAATACGTTCTACGCCCTGACGCAGGATAGCACGCAAAGCATTGACACGATTCCCATCATGTTCCTCTGCTTCGCGCTGAACAACTTCAAGATCAATCAGCGGACTATCGCTTAGTTTTGGGCCGCCCCAGTAGTGACTGAGGGCATCCTTGACCAAACTTGGCAAATCGCCTTCAGGTATGGTTGCTTCCGAAAGTAGACTGGCTTTACTATCATAACGCCCGGATGCCCGCCAGCGCTGCAAAACTTCTGCTTGAGGCTGTAAATCTTGTAACGACTGAAAAACACTCTGTTGCAATTGACGATCTTCAAGCGCCAGAGCAGCACGTTCTGCCAAAAGCCAGAGAGAATCATCCTCTTCGTTGCCAATCGGGAACGGGATTTTCTTGAAAATCCCCAAGATACCCAAAAGCGGCGGGATCTCGTCGCGATCCATACCGCGTTTTCGTTTCCTGAGTGGGAATATCCAGAAATCACCCCAAAGAAAGACTGAATGAGCATTGCCTTCAGCAATCCCCGGGACACGTAAAACATCAGGAAAGAGTTCAAGATCTAAAAGAGCCTTGTTGCCGGCCATTGTAATCAGGGAGAGATCATCATTATCAAGCGCAGCGATAAAGGCCAAGGGGGATTGTAAATGATCGCGCACGGCTGCCAGAACTGCATCTAAAAATTGACGAAGGTCGCTTTTTGTTAACAAGCGCTCTTCCACATTTTGAAGGAGCATTAATTCTTCACGATCCCCGCCAAAGAAGAGGCTACGCTCCCAGAAAGGGGCAACAACGGTAATCGTATGCTCAATCAGCAAAACACTAACAACCATCGTAAAAGGCACCAGCGCAGAATAAGGATTGCCGTCATAAAGTTCGCCGCCACGCCGAACGATGGTCATCAACCCCAGGGAAGCGGAGGCGGTTACAGGTCCGCGTAAGATCCACTTGAAGAGGCGACTCTTCACCAAACGATCCGGCCAGGAAACGCCAAAAAAAGCAACGGCGTACGCCATCACCACAATTAATCCGCCGACGAAGATATTAATGGCCAACGCAGATATCCAAAAAACGAAAGGATGTTGTGCTGCAATCGATGAACCATACATCAAATAAGGATACGACCCCAATGCAGGCGCCGTCGCCCCTGCCATGAGATAGATCATCCGCCGTCGGCCGGAACTTGTCAACATTTGGCGAAAAGCACGGGCGAAATTGATCCAGGCCCAAACCATCGCAGCAATATAGTAAAGTGTAAAAATCTCTGTCCAGAAAGTGCGCTGAAGGTGCGGCGCAGGAAGTCCGTTGGCGATAAAGTCGCCAAAGAGCAAACCAAAACCAAGCAAAAGCAAAAAGCCTGCCGAAACCACATAAACCAGACGAATCGCCAAGCGCCGTCGACCTCGCGAAGGCAGGCCAGCGGTTATCAACAACGCATCCGAAAGATGCAGATATGCGGCGGGCAAAAAGACCAATCCCAGCCATTGAATTTGCAACAGGGCTTCCAACCCCCAATCAGGAACGGTCTGATTTTGGAGCGCTTCAGCAGAAAAAATGACCACCACAAAAAGCATAATCAACGCAAACGAACGCGCCACTCGATTGCGCAAGTTAAAGGTTAAAGCATAAAGAAATAACGAGAATGCCGTAATTGCCACCCCGGCCGTTAAAATCTCGTTTAAGACGCGTATCCCCGTCAAAAAATTATTCATTTCGTCCAACCACAAACATTAAGAAACTCCGCCAGCTATTCAACCTTTCAAAAGCTTCCCAAAAAAGAGCGCCACATCCTGTGTCGCATAATAATGATCGTTATATCCGCTAAATTCAAATCCCGCTTTCTGCACAAGCGAAATCGCAGGATGATTTTTGGATGACATCTCAATAAAAATTTGTCGATTTTGATGCTGCACAGCCCATGTCTCAATTGACTGGAGCATCGCCGTTGCGACCCCCTTTCGGCGTGCTTCCGCTGTAACGACAATATCCAGCACCCAAACCGAGGCTGCTGCTACCTGCTCCAACAAGCGGATGTAGCCAACCGGCACACCATCAGGCGTGATCGCAACGAAGGTGCGCGCATTCTTTTTCCACTCATCTGCCAACGAAAAATGATCACGTGGATATTGCACCCGTACAGGGCGGGGCAAACGTACCTGACGCAGAAACACTGCGATCTGCTGATCTTCTTTTTGCAGGTCGAGCTGCCAAACATAGTCACTTTTGCAGCTATGCTCAAAGCCAATCAGGCGTTGAATATCGGTCGCAAGCGCAGAGCGGATTTTCAATCCTTTTGTCATTCTACACCTACAACACGAATTAGCACTTCACAAGGTGTAAGCGCCTCGCCAACATTATTCGTCACAACCAAACGCAGACGATAATCACCGGGGGTTAATGTCGCTGTATCAATACTTCCCAAAACAGCATCACGTTTAATTTCACGTCCGGCAAAAAACGGAGACCAGTTCTCTTGCCCTGCAGGAGAGATTTCAAATTTATAGAAGCCAAAATCCTTTACATCGACGGTGCCTATCAATTCAACACTGCCGCTTAATTCCTGCCCAGGGATCGGGGAATCGATAATCTTTTCACCGGGGACGCAGCCTTCACTAAAATCAACTGCGTTGGTTGTTGGGCGTGCTTCCAACGTGGCTGCCATCTCAGCAGAGATCGTGCCGGTCGGCGTGACAAGCAAATCAACAGTCGGGGTGGGGATAAAAATAGAGGCGGGCATCGAAGGGACAATAAACGAAACGACGATAAACACTCCTAAAAGGAGGGCAAGCCAAATCACGTTCGAGGCGAGCGCACGAGCAAAACGACGTTGCGAGATTTCGCGCTCCAATCCATAAATCGCTCCCCGCCAAGCTTTCCAGGTACGCCAAAGCCAGCGCCCAAGGAATGCCCCTCCCAAGACAAGAAAAATATAGATCAATCCCTCATAGGCTGAGAGAAAACCGAAAAAAGCGATCATGCGCTATTTTTTTTATCCGTTCAGACAGAGCGCAAAACGCCGCGAATAATTGTTTCCATTTTGGGAACGATCTGTTTTCCGGCTTCGAGGACATCTTCATGCGTAGCAACAAAGGATGGATCAGTATGAGCTTTGTTACTGATGCCCGAAAGCCCCAAAACACGGATACCACCATGGCGCGCAACCGAAACTTCAGTCACTGTAGACATACCAACAGCATCGGCACCGATCATTTTCATAAAGCGCAGTTCTGCGGGGGTCTCAAAGGAGGGGCCGCTCAAGCCCATGTAAACGCCTTCGTGCAAAGGGACGTTTGCTTCTTTAGCAATACTGCGAGCCAGAGTTAAAAGTTCCGGATCGTAGGCTTGGGTCATATCTGGGAAGCGCGGGCCAAGCTCATCGATATTCGGTCCGTGCAACGGGCTTTTTCCAACCAAGCCCGGAAAATTGATATGATCGGTAATCAGCATCACATCACCAGGTTGATGGTCATCAGCAATACCACCGGCAGCATTGGTAACGATCATGATCTCAACACCCAAACGCTGCATCACACGAACCGGTAAGGTGACCTGCTGCATACTGTAGCCTTCATAAAAGTGAATGCGCCCTTGTAGTACAAAAACATCTTTTCCTTCAAGTTGACCGATCACCAGGCGTCCCGAATGTCCTTTTACGGTTGAAACAGGCCAGTGAGGCAGATCACCGAAGGGAATAATCGTAGCGTTCTCAATGGATGCAGCAAAATCACTAAGGCCCGATCCCAAGATCAGCCCAATGCGCGGGGAGACATCAACGCGAGCACGAACAGCGGCAACGACTTCATCTATTTCTTTGAGTGTTATGTTTTCTTGCATGGCGTCCTCTTTACCTTTTAATATCTAATTTAGTGGCTGAAATTATATCATGGGGCTACCTTTTCGCTCTTTTCAGAATGAAATCATAATGAGATTGACAGCCTCACGGTTTACCAGTATAAGAAGCAACATGACTCTGAAAAAGACACTGCTGGGATTATGGCTGATTGCCATCTTGGGAGCCTGCACGCTACCACAAGGTGCCCTTTTCGGGCCGACCGCAACCCCAAGCCTGACACCTTCGCCCAGCATCACCCCATCCCCAACAGCAACCCTTCCCCCCTCTCCCGTCCCGACCATGATTCCGCTTGCGCGCATTGAAGTTGGCGAAAAAGCGCTCTTCAACGGCGATTATGATCTCGCCCGCACCGAGTTCCAAAACGTGCTGAATATCTCCACAGATGATGAACTGCGTGCCGCTGCTCTTTGGGGCTTGATCCGCATGGCTTACGAAGATGAGCGCGATCACGAGGTACTCAGCTACGCCCAGCAACTGATTAGCGAATATCCGGAATCGCCTTTTGTGGCGTATGCGCATTTCACTTCGGGGCAGGCGAACGCGAATCTCAATCGTTACGCTGCTGCAACCGAATCGTACGCAGCCTATCTCGATTTACGTCCCGCGCTACTTGAAAGCTATGTCGAGGAGTTGCGCGGGGACGCCTTCATCGCGCTAAACGATCAGCCCAGCGCGCTTAACGCCTACAAAACAGCTCTTGAAGCACCCCGTCTCAATGACGGAATCAACCTTGAGATCAAGGTCGCTACGAGCAAAGCTGCAATCGGTGACTACGCAGGCGCGCTCACAGATTATGATTCCATCTTCAACCGCACGAACAATGATTTCATCAAAGCGCAGATGGATTATCTTGCTGGATACGCGCACCTCATGCTCGGCGAAACCGAGGCCGGCTACGAACGCTATCTCCACGCAGTCGATAATTATCCCCTTTCGTACCACTCCTATCAGGCCTTGCTTGAGCTTGTTACCGCCGGCGTCACAGTCAACGATTTTAATCGCGGCCTAACCGATTACGCTGCCGAGCAATATGATGTTGCGTTGGCTGCCCTTGATCGCTATATCGCTGCCAATCCCGAAGATGACGGGAGTGCACTCTACTACCGTGCAAAAACGCTCTATGCCATGGATCGCTATGAGGAAGAAGTTGCAACGTGGAGCGATTTCATCGCGAATTATCCCAATCACCGCTATTGGACAGATGCCTGGGAAGAAAAAGCCTACACCCAGTGGGCAGACCTGAACGATGTACAAGCGGGCAAAGAAACCCTGCTCGAATTCGTCTCCACCAATCCTGGAAACAGCGAAGCAGCGCGTATTTTGATGAGTGCTGCTCGCCTGATGGAACGCAAAGGGAATACCGACGAAGCGCTCATTCTTTGGCAGCGACTTGGGGAAGAATATCCGGGCAGCATCTACGCATCCGAAGCGCTCTTCCTTGCTGGTATCACCCTTTTCCGCGAAGGCGATTATGCTCAAGCGCTGACCATCTTCCAAAAAGGATTGGTACTCACCTCCGCGCTCGAAGATCAGACACGCGCCTATCTGTGGATCGGAAAAACTCAGCAAAAATTGGGAGATACAACAGCAGCCCAGACAGCTTGGAGACAAGCTCAATCGGTGGACTCAACAGGATATTACGGTCTACGTGCCGAAGACCTGCTGATCGGCAACGCGCCATTCTCCCTCCCAAGCCTCTACTATCCCGAAGTGGATCTTGCCAAAGAGCGTGCTGAGGCGGCCTCGTGGCTTCGCATCACATTTAATCTACCCATCGAGACAAATCTCGCGTCCCCCGATGACACCCTGCTCAACGACCTGCGCCTTCAACGTGGGCGCGAATTCTGGGAACTTGGCCTCTACGACGAAGCTCGTCTCGAATTTGAAAGCCTGCGCGAAGAGGTTAGCAATGATCCCGTCGCCAGTTTTCGTCTGGCAAATCACCTGCTCGATTTAGGCTTATACCGTCCAGCCATTTTTGCTGCTCGACAGGTACTAACACTTGCTGGCATGGATACCCAAGCCAAGTCCCTGCAAGCACCGATCTACTTCAGCCACATCCGCTACGGGATGTATTACACTGACTTGGTCGAAAAAGCGGCTCAGGAAAACGGTTTTCACTCTCTTTTTATCTACAGCGTCATCCGGCAGGAAAGTCTCTTCGAGGGCTTTGTGCATTCAGCAGCAGGCGCACGCGGATTAATGCAGATCATCCCGGAAACCGGCACAACGATTAACCAAAAAACCGGCTGGCCAATTGGCTACTCAGCGAACGATCTTTACAGGCCCATCGTCAGCATCAAATACGGCAGCTTCTATCTGAACTACAGTAAGAATCTCCTCAACGACGACATCTACGCAACCCTTGCCGCCTATAACGGAGGGCCCGGCAACGCCTTCGAATGGCAGGCGCTTGGGCAAAACGACCCTGACCTGCTACTCGAAAGTGTCCGCTTTACCGAAACACGCGACTATATTCAAAGCATCTACGAAACCTATAACACCTACAAAAAAATCTATGCCACCCCGCTTGTTACGGACTAAAGAAAAAAGGAGTTCAGAAAAATCTGAACTCCTTTTAAATACGCAAAGAAAATCGTTTCGATACTTTTTGTTTACCCCTTAGCAAAAGAAAATCTAGCTCAGGTGAGCACGCAAGATATTTGTCAGCGTGACCGCATCCAAGCCCAATACCGAGAGTAATTTATCGCGTCCGGAATCGCCAGCCACAATCGCAAAATTCTCAGCAGGAAGCTCCAACACATCTGCCAACACAGCGATCAAAGCCTCGTTATCCTGTCCATCAGTAGAGGGGACTGTGACATGCACCTTCACGGTACCATCTTCCATAATCCCCATGATTCCACTGCGGCTTGCCTTTGGCGTCAAACGTACTGCCAAAGCGGAACCAACTTTACCATCATGCATTTTATATTTACGAGAAGACATAATTCACCTCAATTAATGCGGTATTGCATATAAAAAATTAATCAATGCCCAAGACACGGCTCTTACCAAAAAATACAAGACCAAAGGGCTAAGATCAAACATCCCCACCAGTGGCACAACCTGCCGGATGGGCATCAACAACGGATTCACGATACGATCAATAGCTTCGCGCACCGGATGGTACGGGGACATAAAATATGATAACACAGCCGATAAAATAATCAAAAGAATCAGCAATTGCGTAAGGATATTGATCAAAACGATCAACATATCAATCATTATAAATTCTCCAAAATTAGACTGGACGCGGACCAAGCACAGCCTGTCCGAGTCGCACAATCGTTGCGCCTTCTTCCACTGCGATCTGGAAATCGCCACTCGTTCCCATGGACAATTGCTTCCATTTCACCTGCGGATACTGAACTGCAAGGGTATCCCGCAACCTGCGCAACTGACGGAAGTGTGGCCGAGCCAATTCCGCATCAACGAAAAACGGGGGCATCGTCATCAGCCCCTGCACATCCAGATTTTTAAGTGCAAGAATCGCTTCTACATCAGGCAAGAATGCATCCCAACCAGCTTCATCGGAAGCATCCCAACCAAATTTACTAAGCTCTCCGCCGACATTGAATTGCAATAATACAGGCAAAGTAGTGCCAGCTTCTGCACAGAAACTGTCCAGGCGACGAGCCAGTTTTAAACTATCGAGTGAGTGTAAAAGAGCAAAATTTTCAGCCACCAAACGCGCCTTTCGGCTCTGTACGTGACCGATCATGTGCCATTCTACCTTATTTTCAGCACCAAGAGGTTGCTGTTTAATTACAGCTTCCTCGGGGTAATTCTCCCCCATCAGTTCTATCCCTGCTGAGATGGCCGTCTTGATAACAGAAAGCGGCTGTCGCTTTGTTACAACCAATAAACGTATATCGCCAGAATCACGTCCTGACCTACCGGCAGCCTCGGCGATCTTCTCCTGCGCGGCTGCGTAACGTTCCCGAATGGATGCGGCATCTCTTTCGTCACTCACGTACAAGCTCCATTAATCTCTCAAGCCGATCAGAACACCAAAGCGCCCGGTCTTGCCTTTTTCACCACGATGTGAAAACCAATCATCGGGGTGGCAGGCAGTACAGATTTCAGCGCTCTCAATCTTGGTGACTCCTGCCTGCGCCAACTGGATGCGGTTGGCTGCCCATAAATCAAAATGACGACGCTCGCCAACACGCGGAAGCAATTCATCCGCATGAGCAGAGCCGAAAAAGGCTTGCGCTGCTTCGATCACCGCATCGCCTACTTCGTAGTGATCCGGCCCAATAGCAGGACCAATCGCAGCATGGATATTTTCGGGCTTGGAGCCATAGCGTTCCTGCATCGCCTTGACTGCAGCGGTTGCCACACCCTGCACCGTCCCTTGCCAGCCAGCGTGCGCCAAACCGACAACTTTTTTCACCGCATCTACAAAGATAAGGGGTGTGCAGTCCGCAAAGCGCATGTAAAGCGTAACTTCAGGGCGGTCGGTGAAGATGATATCTGCTTTATCTTCGTGGGAGTCGGGGTGACGCGGCTCAAGGGCAAAAGATGCTCTTGTCCCGTGAACCTGCCAAACGTCAAAGACGGATTCGGGGTCACGTCCAATGGCCTCGAATGAACGGATGCGATTCGCACTGACGTGGGCTGGATCATCCCCTACCGATCCACCTACATTGAGCGAAGCCCACTGCCCAGAGCTAATGCCACCGTGACGCGTAAAAACCGCATGGAGCGCAATATCAGGCAGGCTATCAAATTGGTAGTAACGTAAGCCGTTTTTTTCTACAAAAGGCATTAGTTCTCTCGCGCGTCAATAATGGCTATTTTTTTGATGAAAATCTGACGAGTCTCACGCATGCTTTCTTCGATATAGGGGATGCCAAACCAGGCCGTGCTCAGGCCAAAGAGGAAGCCCGTGAAGGTGCGCAGGAAAGGCGTGCTTTCGCGATAGGGTAAAAGATTGATCAGAAAACCGATTTCGAATTGGCTTATCAGTTGCGAGAAGCCATCCAAACCGATGGGGCCCAGTCCCAGCAAAATCCAAAGCGCCCAATGCAAGGGTTTTATACGCCGCCCCGTTAGCGTGAAAATGAGCGCAAAGAGCAGCATCGCACCGTATATCGCCATATCACGTTCGCAAAGGGCGAGCTTGTAGCCGACCGCTTCTGTGCCGTGATAGTCGCGTGCTTCCAAGCGAGCTGCACCGTTGGCATCATGGAGATGGGTGATGCCGGTCGCGCTCTCAAAATCAAGCAGGCCTGTTTCGGTGCCAGTCATGCCTGTTTCTCTAAGAGGGTAATAAGGTTGCTCGCCAAAGAGAAAGAAAGAACGGAAGCCAAACTGGTGACAAAGCGGACTGTACACCTTGTAGATCACGTTCGCGGGCGTTGTCACGCCAGCTTTCATCAGCACGGGCGCTAAAACCGGCAAGCCAACATAGAGCACCAGAAAAAGGATTATCAGAGCCATGTAGCGACGCGAGAGCCAAAAGGAGAACTTATCTGAACCAGAAAAAGAATTGCCTCGCTGCACGCTTTTCTGGTAGCGCTGACTCCCGATTTCTTCAAGCTGTCGTTGACGGTCGGTGGCTGCGCCAATCGTTAGCGCAAGGTCTTGTTTGCTGATTGGAGCGCGCAAAACGTAGGGGCCAACTTCAACCACAGGGATAGCTTCGCCGTAGGCGGCAATCAGCGCAGGATCGGCGTCGATATCGATTTCCACCAAGCGGTGCGGATGTGTCTCGTGTAAGGCCGCAAGGTCTGCTTTGACATCTTCGCAGAGATGACAATTTGTGCGCGTATAGAGAGTCAGGTTAATCATAAAGGGGCTTATTCAATTCCTATCAGGCGCAGATTTTTTTCGAGTTGGGCTGCGGGGATTTCGCCCAGGTAAATTGCGCGGACAATACCTTCGGCGTCGATAAAAACACTGGTCGGGTATCCATTGATCTGGTAGAGCATTCCAACACTTTCATCGTAGTCAAGCAGGACGGTGTAGCTGAGCGCTTCACGCGCAACAAAACTCTCGACATCACGCAGCAGATCACCCTCATTGATGCCAATCACGACCAATTCATCATCATAACGTTGCGCAGCAGCTTCAAGCAGAGGCAACTCCGCAATACAGGGCTCACACCAGGTTGCCCAGAAATTAAGCAAGACAGGTTTGCCGCGCAGATGCGTGAGGCTGAGAGAATGTCCATTTAGCGAGGGCAAGTCAAAATCAGGAGCGCGGCTATCCGTCATCCCAAAAGATGTAGCATCCCTTTGTGTCAAGGCAAAATAAAGAACGCCAAATGCGGCGAAGAGACAAAGGACCGCCGCCATACCAATGGCTATCCAAATATAACGAGTGGAATTTGATTTTGCCATAACAGAGAAATTTAAATCTGATTAAAGACCGAAATCTACGAAGGAACCGTAGCGAGCGAGTAACTCAAAAGTGCCCGAGAAGAGCATGATGCCAACAATGACGAGAACGACGCCCATCGCAATTTCGACATAGTGCATGGCTTTGCCATATTTGCGCAGGGCGGTGCCAACCCAGCCAATACCAAGTGCTGCAACCAAAAACGGGATTGCCAACCCGGCAGAATAGGCCGTTAGTAAACTTGCGCCCTGTCCTACATTGCCGCCGTTGATGGCGAGGGTCAGGATCGCACCCAAAACAGGCCCAACGCAAGGCGACCAGCCAGCCGAGAAGAAAACACCAAGCAATGCAGATGAAAGGTAGCCAAGTTTCTGGTCAGGAAGACTTTGCACGCGTGTATCGTATTCAAGGAAGGGAATACGGTAAACACCGATCATGTGTAGACCGAAAATAATGACGACAATACCGCCGATCTTTGCCAGCCAGTTGCGGATGTCGTAGAGCAATCCGCCAAAGGCAGATGCGGCAACACCGAGCAATATAAAGACGATACTGAAACCAAGCACAAATGCCAGGCCATGCGTAAAGGTAACAAATCTGTTATTTTCGTCGCCTTCGCCACCAGCCGCACGTCCACTCAGGTAGCCGACATAGGCCGGAACGAGCGAGAAGACACATGGCGAAAGAAAGGAAGCCAAACCAGCCAAAAAGGCCAAGCCGAGAGTGATATTAGCAAAATCCATTGATATACCTCATTAAAATTTTAGAACGTGCGCTGGACAACATCAACTTTTGTCCCGTGATTAGGCCAGTCGAGACTAGCTTCACCCTCGTCGAGGGTGACATAAGGCGTTGTCCAACGCCAGATCCATTTTGCATCGGTCGAGCAAACATTCACACAACCGTGTGAACGCCTGGTCCCGAAGTCATTATGCCAAAAAGCAGCGTGAATCGCGATCCCGTCACCATTCATAAAGAAGGGCCAACCTACTGCGGGCGTATCATAGCCTGAACGCCCTTCCGTAGATGAAGCACCCATCGGGATCGAGAGTAATTTACGGTGTGGGTTATAGCCACCCGCCGGAGTGCGATAACTTTCGCTTTCGTAGCCTGTCGAAACGCGGCAGAAGAAAACTTCCTGATCGCCTTCATAGGCAGAGAGAGTTTGGTAGGTCGTGTTCACGACGATCTTCTTCAACTCAGGGTCAACATCGGGACTGATCGGAGCAACATCTTCGGGGGTCAGCGGATAAAAACCGGTTGCATCTGCCCAGAACAAATCACCATAGCCATAACGCTCGTTAAAACGATACATCACTCGTCCAGCGTCATCGGTCATCACCGCATCAATCCAAACAACTTGCCCGTAATACAAACGCGGCACAAAGCCATTTGAGATCGCATCCTTGTACCATCCCGAACGCGCAGGCCCGTTTGCAATATATAAATCCACATACGGAACGGTCACTTCCGCCCAAAAGCCCGGCTTCCCATCCGGAACCGCCGCCAGCGGAACATTTGGAATATTCTGCACAGGCTGCAAATCGGGAGAGTATACATAGCCTTCAGGCGTCTCAACCCAACGCTTGCTGATCGACTTTGCCCCACCAACCACTTCCCGCAGCCAAACAACCAATTCATCTTCTCCGATTGCACGCACATCAGGCGCATTCGGGAAAGGTTCGGTTTTAATCGAAGTCGAAAAGTAATTTGGGAATACGGATACACGCCCCAGCCGGTCCCCTTCAGGGAACTGCAATCTCCTCGCAGGGAGCAGTCCATCAAAGCGACGGAACGCCAGTACCCCGAGGCTTGCTCCCGCTAATTTTAGAAAATCTCGTCGAGAAAGTTCTCTCATTTAACTTCACCTTGAAAGATTACCGCATACCAAACGCGGCAAGGATACCATAATTAGAGTCTTGGATACTACAAATGTCATAAAACTTTTCTAGTATCGCACATATTTACGTTGCAAGAAAATCATCCAGAGCACGCCGACACTCGCGGCTCACACGATGCCCCACATCTGCCGTGCAAAATTGGACTTGCGCCCCAGCCTTTTCGATCATCTCTGCCGATGAACGACCACGCTCGAAGGTGACCAGATCATCTTCTGTGCCATGCGCCCAAAAACACTGAACGCCATCCAACAAACCGGGCGCAAGATGAGCTTCGCCGACGCCTTTCGGGACAAATCCCGCCAGCACAGCCATCTTGCGAATACGCTGCGGATACAGGATAGCAAGCAAAGTCGCTAGTGCGCCGCCCTGGCTAAAACCAACCACGTCAAAAGGTGTAGATGTGATGTTAAGGGTAGCACGCCACTCGTCCACGAGCGAAACGAGCGCATCTGCAGGCGGGCGCAATTCGTCCAGAGTCGGCGATCCCCAGGTACCGGGCTTCAAATCGCGCCACGAGTAGCCACCCTTCTCTTTTGGGGCGAGAAAAGGCGCACGCGGTGCGATGATCGCATACTCCGGGGGAAAATTGCGCGCAAAAGTCCACATCGAATTTTCGTCACCCGTCCAGCCGTGCAAGAGAAGCAGAACGCGCTTTGGCGCTTCGCTGAGCGAACGAGCACGGAAAACCCAGCCAAATTGATCCAGAACGGTGGTATTAGTCTCGATTTGCAAGTGTAACAATCCAGTTTAATAGCAACATTAATAAGACGATCACCACGATCGGCGCCAAACCGATCAAAAGACAGCTTAAACCCATGAGTGCCGCGCCTTTGCCGTAGATCAGATAGATCAGTCCATCACCTACCAGAAAGAGCAGCAAAAACGCACCAACACCCAATTGGACGCTGGTCTGCTCAGCATACTTACGCAAATCACGGCTCATTTTTTTACGCCTCCGAAAAATCTGCTCAAAAAGCCTTTGCGCTTGGTGATACGCGCCAACTCCGGCAAAACAGATTCTGTTGCTTTTTCTCCCAAACGAGCGACATCTGCCACAATTACCTGGTCTAGCAAGCCGATCTCGGCAACTGCCGGACGAATCAAAACATCGGGCGGCTCACTTTTCAGACGCAGTTCGGTCACAGCCTGATTACTCATATCAACAGACTGCAAAAAGACGTTTAAGGCTTGAGAGATATTCAAACGTGTCAGCCGTCTAATCAATGCTTCAGGGATCACCGAAGGCAGAGAAACCGGCAAATGGTGCGCACTTGGCATCAAGGGCGAAGAAAGAGAGACGGCGACAACAGGCAGCTTTGGCGCGATCTCTCGTGCTACTGAAACCGGCACGGGGTTAAGCACACCGCCGTCCACTAAATGATGTCCGTTCAATATATATGGTGGAAACACACCCGGCACGGCGATAGTCGCCAGAATGGCCTCTTTTAACGAACCAGAAGACAAGACGACCTCACAATTACACCCAAGGTCAGCGGCAGTCAATGCACAAGGGATGCGTGTTTCAGCAAAGGTCTTCTCACCAAGCAGATCGTCAAGCCACAAGCCTACCTTTCCGAGTCCCAACAACCCCGGCTGAGCGTGCAATCCCAACTCATAAAGTTTACTTTGGTCAATCTCTGTAAAAAGAGTTTCTATCTCATCTGGCGAGTAGCCAGACGCATATAACGCACCAACCAGACCGCCAAAGCTTGTTCCAGCCACAGCTGCGATCTGATAACCTTCTTTTTCCAAACGCCGCAGAACACCGATGTGGGCATTTCCTTTGGAACCCCCACCGCCCAGGGCGACAGCAATTTCCTTCATCAAAAAACCTACCTTCCTGATTTGCTTTGCGAATTATAACCGCGCGGCGACCTTCTCGCAAAAGGTGCCAGAACTCGTCCAAAAAGACGCTCCATGTTACAATCGCAATGTGAATATAAAAGTTGTAGCTACCAATCGCAAAGCGAAATTCGAATACTTTCTGCTTGAAGAATTTGAAGCCGGTATCGCCCTAAAAGGCTCCGAGATCAAATCGATTCGCGCAGGTCAAATGAGCATAAAAGAAGCCTACATTCGCGTGGATGAACGTGAAGCCTGGCTGATGGAAGCATATATCGCGCCTTACGCCGAAGCCAACCGCTTCAACCACGAACCGCGCCGCCCACGCCAGCTTTTACTGCATAAACGCGAGATCCGCAAGATGCGCGATGTCGCTCGCCAAAAAGGGCTCACCATTATCCCCACCAAGGTCTATCTCAAAGGTGGGCGTGCCAAAATTGAGATTGCGCTCGCACGCGGCAAAAAGCTGCACGACAAGCGTCATGCCATCGCCGCACGTGACGTAGAGCGCGATATGAAACGACAAATGCGAGAACGGGAGTAAATTATGGGCGCATCCACCATTGGCAGCATTAACCTGCTCCCCGAGCATGAAAAACGGGAAATTTATCGGCGTGTGATCCCCGCTGAGTTGCTCGAACGCTTCAAGCTCACCCCCTACCTGACCGACATTCAGGGTCGTTCACTCATGCAACTGAAATGCATGCCCGGCAGTACCAGCGTTGAGCTTTCCCTGTACCATCAGGCCGGAGCCCGCGACCCCATTCTTTATGGGCATCTCACCGATACAATGAATGGGCAAATCCACATTTTGCTCTATGTTTTGAATGACCCCGCTTCTCCGCGCTTTGATGTGGATATCATGCCCAACGGGGAAGCGACTAGATTCGGCACCTTCCGTCGCAACATCGAAGCGGAGCGGGACGCCCTCCAATTTGGCTTGGCTCCGGGGCAAATTCGTAGTGGACTTGGGCTATTAACATCTGCGACCGAAGCCTTTGAACGTTTCGTCGAAAGCCTCGGGCATGATATGTACTTTGTCGAACCGCTCTATTACCACAACGCCATCATCTTCGAGCGTTATGGCTTTGCCTATCAGGTCGGCAGAAAGCTAATGAAACGGATTCAAACCGAATTCACGAGCGAATCGGGCATCACATCTCAATTAGACGGCAGCTCTGTTTTCCGGCAAGCCGATGCGAAAACGAGCATCCGTTTACGCTCCTGGGCGATCCATGACGGGATTTTGGGTGAACCCTTCACAAACGTGACGATGTATAAACGCATCGGCAAAAATGCGGGGGTTAGCACCACCGAAATGTGTGACTGGTAAACAAAAAAACTTCTCGGTTTCGAGAAGTTTTTTTATAGATAAACCTTGCGTTCAACGAATTTGCTGCAAAAAATGCGCCGCCAGGCTTAAGAAGATAAAAAAGCCCATGCTGTCTGTCGCGGCAGTGACCAGAACTGAGGAGGCAAGCGCGGGATCAATGCCGATCTTTTCCAAGCCTAAAGGAACGACAACACCCACCAACGATCCCAAGATCAAGTTCCCAACCAGCGCCAACCCCAAAACCAAGCTCAGATAAAAATTGCCGCGCCATAAATAGACTCCGACAGCCACAACCGAGCCGACCGCCAACCCCAACAGAAGCCCCATATAAAGCTGCCGAATGATAATGCGTCGTTGTGAACGCGATGATATTTTTTCCAGAGCCAGCGTGCGTACTGCCATAGCGACATTTTGGCTAGCGGTATTCCCGCCCTGTCCAGCCACAACAGATTGGAAGAGCGCCAAGACCGCCGCCTGCGCGATTACGTCTTCGTAGTTGCCGATCACCCACGCACCAAAGAGAGCCGTGATCGTATTGAGATAGAGCCAGGGTAAACGTCCCTTGATCTGTTCCCAAACCGAACTGTCGGGGTCAAGATCACTATCGGAGACGTTGGAGAGGCGGTAAATATCTTCGGTAGCTTCTTCATCGAGAACATCGACGATGTCATCGTGCGTAATCACACCCATAATCAGACCGTTCTCGTCCACAACGGGGATCGCGGCCAGATCGTAATGCGCCATTGTGCGCGCGCACTCTTCCTGATCGGCATCAACGGAGACCGAAATCACATCTGGATCCATGATCTCTTTGATAGAGGTCTTCGGATCAGCAAGGATCAACGCACGCAGATTAACAACCCCGCATAGTTTCTTAGACTCATCCACGACAAAGAGATAATAGATTTCATCGGCATCTGGGCTCCAGCGGCGCAAGGCCTCAACAGTGTCTTGCGCGGTCATCAGTGGTCGTAACGCGATGAACTCCGATGTCATCAAACCACCGGCAGTCTCATCCGGGTGGAGCAAGAGCGGCAGGAACTCCTCTTCGTCATCGAGGCGCTCGAGCAAATCGTGCGCCTGTTCAGGTGAGAGATCGCCCAGGAGGTCGGCAGCTTCGTCTGGCTCCATCTCCTCGACGATGCTGGTAATCATCTCAAGGGACAGGGAGCTTGCTAATTTCGCGGCTTCGGTATCATCCAGTTCCTCGAGAATATCCGCTGAAGTAGCGAGATCAAGTTTCGGGAGGAGGTCGACCTGCTCGTCATCTTCCAACTCGGAAAACAGCGCAGCCTGGTCTGGTCCGCGTAATGCTTCGAGCATTTGAATCGCGGAATCGTAATCGTCTTGTTCAAGCGCGTCTTGCAATTGCGCCAACAGTTCTTCAGGATTAATTATCATGAGGCACCTCTCAGTTTCCCCCAGAGCGGTGATTAAAAAGAAAAATCTGCCCTTAGGGGATTATGTAAATGTGCGTGGACGCCGTGAGCGCCCACGGGGACTAGGGACAGATTCGTCGTTCATTTTCTTCCTTTAAAAGTCAGATTAGTTCATACGCAATGATTCTAGCGATTAATTTGATGGTCGTCAAGCGCAATCTGTGCGTGGTAGAATTGTGGACTTATTTAACCCCTATCCTCCCTAGAAAACGGAGTTTTAATGAAAAAAGCAGATACCATTTTCAAGAACGCCATCGTTTTAACCATGAACAAAGAGATGGAACAATTTGATCGTGGTGGCGTCGTCGTTACTAACGACAGCATCGTCGCCGTCGGCTTTGAAGAAGACCTTTTAGCCAGCTACGAAGCAGATGAAGTGATCGACTGCGGCGGCAAAATTTTGATGCCCGGTTTGATCAACGCACATACCCACGTCCCGATGACGCTTTTGCGCGGTCTCGCTGACGACCTGCGGCTGGATGTCTGGCTCATGGGCTACATGATGCCTGTTGAGCGCGAGTTCGTCACTCCGGAGTTTGTCCGCCTCGGTACCAAACTCGCTTGCGCGGAACTGATCCGCAGCGGCGTGACCAGCTTCGCCGACATGTACTACTTCGAAGACGACGTCGCCGAAGTGACTGCCGAAGCCGGTATGCGCGCGCTCTGCGCCCAATCTGTGATGAAATTCCCCACGCCAGATTCTGCCTCGTATGAAGACGCCCTCGCTTACACACGCACCTTCATCGAACGCTGGAAAGGTCATCATCTGATCGTACCGGGCGTTGCTCCGCACGCGCCCTACACCTGCACGCCCGAAATCCTGCAAGCCTGTGCCGCCCTCGCCATCGAATATGATGTACCCATTCACACGCATCTCTCTGAGACTGCTTTTGAAGTCGAAAACATGCGCGAGGCGGAGGGCATTCCTGTCATTCCTTATGTCAAAAAGCAAAACGTCTTCGATGCCAAAGTGCTGGCAGCGCACTGCGTCCACATCGACACAGGCGAAATCCGCACACTGGCAAATGTCGGCTCCGGTGTTGCACACAACCCCTCGTCCAATATGAAACTCGCGTCGGGCGTCGCACCTGTTCAGCAGTTGATCGATCATGGCGTAAGTGTTGGCATCGGCACGGATGGACCAGCATCCAACAACGATATGGATATGTTTGAAGAAGTCCGTCTGGCGGCCTTTATTGCAAAGGGATTTAGCGGCGACCCGACCGCCGTTCCAGCTGCTACCGCACTAACAATGGCGACTCGGCTCGGGGCGCAAGCCCTTCACATCGGCGATTTAACCGGATCGCTGGAACCGGGCAAACGTGCCGACCTGATCCTTGTGGACATCTTCCAGACCCATAACGCGCCCCGTTTCCGCCGTGACCCGAATAACGCCTACGTCCAATTGGTCTACGCTGCGAAAGCGACCGACGTGACAGACGTGATGATTAACGGTGCCTTTGTGATGCGCGAACGCGAACTGCTAACCCTCGATGAAAAAACGCTCATGGCAGAAGCCCAAGCCTACGCCGAAAAGATTGACGACTTCCTGATCGAGCGCGAGCAATCGCTCTTGTCGAAATTAGTCGCTCTGGGCGGCTCGATAGAGGAAGAATCCTTCGAGGTGCAAATGAAAACCAAGGTCACCGAGCAAGTTGACGTCCAGGCGGCGTTGACGGCAGCGGGCGCAGGGATAGAGATCGTCCAAAAGCGCCACTACCGCGAGTATGACGTCTACTTCTCTTTTGACGATCCAAAACAAGGACGCTTGCGCTATCGCGAAGATGAATTTGTTAATGAGAGTGGCGAGATTACCGGCGTCCGCGCCCGTCTGACATTGATCGGCCAGGCCAGCAAGCAAGAGTTTGAAAACGACGTTCTGCTCTCACGCAGCCGCTATCTGGCTCCGGCCAATAACTCGCTGCGCTTCTACCGCGAATACTTCAAGCCGAAAGACGAAAAGAATCTCCAGAAAGAACGCCTACGCTGGCTCGTCAAATTCCAGGGAACGGAGTTCTACATCAATTTCGACCAGTTCGACAAACCTGATCTGGGCAACTTTGTAGAGATCAAGACACGCACCTGGAGCCGCACCGATGCAAAACGCAAAGCGGAGATGGCATCTGAACTGCTCGCGGCCCTGCAATTGCCCACTGCGGAAAATATTACAGACGACTATATTGAAATCGCTTAAATAAAATGCGCCTGCAAAATGCAGGCGCATTTTATTATCTGTATTTTTCTTCTTATGGACAAATCATTTAGACATTAGCAAAGTGACTGTCACCTTCAGAATCTGTAAGGCCTGTCAACGTTCGAAGAAAGATTGTTATGGTAGCCCTTATGTCGTCTTTGTAGGTGACAGTCACTTCCGCTTTTTACAACGTTTATTTGTTCTTTCTATTAGGCTCTCAAATCGGCATACTCAGGCTTGCGGCTCATATAAGAATCCACAAAGGAGCAAAGCGGCACGACCTTGTAGCTTTGTTCGCGGGCGTAATCCAGCCCGGCACGGACAATGAGACTACCAATACCGTTCCCTTCCAACGCGGATGGCACGCCGGTATGCGTAAAAGTGATCGTCTTCTCGTGCAAACGGTAATCTAAAACGGCGGTATGTTCGTCAACAAAAATCACAAAACGAGCCTTATCTTCCTGATGAAGAACTTCAAGTGAATCACGGTCTATTTTCATTATTGATCTCCTTTTCAACAAACTATACTATAGCAGTATTAACATTTCGCATTATCATACGGAGGAAAAATGTCCCTTAGTTCATCGGCGCAAAAAGTTCAGGATGCACTCAAACAGCTTGGCTATGACTATAAAGTAATTGAATCCAGCGAGAGCACACGCACCGCTCTTGAAGCAGCCGAGCGTGTCGGCTGCGAGGTTGGACAAATCGCCAAATCGCTGATCTTTCAGGGGAAAAGCAGCGGGAAGGCGATCCTGATCTTGACCAGTGGCGCGAATCAGGTCGACGTTAAACGGATGAAAGTTCACGCCGAAGAGAAGATCGGGCGTGCCGACCCTGTTTTTGTCCGCGAGCGAACCGGATACGCCATCGGCGGAATCCCTCCGATTGGACATCTGCATCCCATCGAAACATACGTGGACGAAGATTTGCTTCAGTATGAAAAAATTTGGGCAGCCGCCGGAACGCCGAACGCAATCTTTGAAATGGACGCAAATCAACTTAAAAAAATGACCGGCGGGGAAGTAATCGCTGTAAAATAAGAACACAAAAGTTTTAAAAACTGTTGCACTCTGTAAATCATTCAAAGAGGTAAAAATGGAAAAATTCGACAAGATGCTCGAAAAGTATGCAGAACTAATCGTAAAAGTCGGCCTAAACTTGCAACCCGGCCAACGTCTCTTCATTGCCGCAGAGATGAACACCGCGCCGCTCGTACGTGCCGTGACCAAGAAAGCCTACCAGAACGGGGCGCCACTGGTGAATGTCTCCTGGGCGGACGAAGAGTTGACCAAGATCCGTTTCGAACACGCACCGCGTGATTCTTTTGAAGAGGTCACTGCCTGGTATTTTGAGGGTGTACTCCAAGATGCAAAACGCGGTGATGCCTATCTCTCGGTCACTGGCACCGATCCCGACCTGCTCAAACCCTATGACCCGGAACTGGTGGCGACCTCTTTGAAGGCGCGTGCCAAACACTTCAAACCAGCTTCCGAATACATTTCAAACGGCGGAGTACAGTGGTTAGTGGTCTGCCCGCCAACACCTAAATGGGCAGCCAAAGTCTTCCCTAAACTAAGCGCGGAAGCTGCCGAGGAAAGACTCTGGGAAGTCCTTTTCGGTCTTTGCCGCCTCGATAATGACGATCCCGTTGCGATATGGCGCGCCCATCTCGATGACCTGGAGAAACGCCATCAATTCCTGACCGAGAAACAATTTGCGAGCCTGCATTTCCGTGGCCCCGGCACCGATCTGACTGTTGGGATGCCCGAAAACCACCTCTGGAAAGGCGGCGGCAGCAAAACCCTCGGCGGGGTCGACTTTACCGCCAATATCCCCACCGAAGAAGTTTTTTGTATGCCGCACAAATACAAGGTCAACGGTACCGTTTCTGCTACAAAGCCGCTCAATTACTACGGCAACCTGATCGAAAATTTCAGCCTAACGTTCAAAGAAGGCAAAGTGGTCGATTTTAAAGCTGAAAAAGGAGAAGACGCCCTGCGCAAAATGATCGAAACCGACGAGACGGCATCCTATCTCGGTGAGGTCGCGCTCGTGCCGCACTTCTCCCCCATCTCCGAATCCGGCTTGATCTTCTTCAACACGCTCTATGACGAAAACGCCGCCTGCCACCTTGCGCTCGGCAGCGCCTACCGCGAAAATATTCAGGGCGGGACAGAAATGAACGCGGACGAATTGGAAGCCGCTGGCGTGAACGATAGTCTCATCCACGTAGACTTTATGATCGGCTCCGACAAAGTGGATATCGACGGTATCGCCCCGGATGGAAGCGTGCTTCCGTTAATTCGTGCCGGGCGCTGGGCATTTGACGTTTAACCGCTAACCATCGCAGACTTCCGAAGTTTTAAAAACTTCGGAAGTCTCATCTACCCAAAAGGAGAAAAACCATGTCTGAAGAATATACCCGCACCGAAGAGTTTGAATTCAGCGGCGACAAACTGGTTTCCAAAGTAAAAGAATTACTGCACGAAGGCAACATCCGGCGCATCATCATCAAAAACGAAGAAGGGCGCGCCCTGATCGACATCCCCATGACCGTTGGTATTCTGGGAACACTGGTCGCTCCCCAACTGGCAGCCCTCGGCGCAATCGCCGCCCTCGTCGCACATGGCACCATGGTCATCGAAAAAGTCGAAGAAAAAGAGGAGTAAGATGAAAGAGCACGGCATATTGCTTAAGTCCATGTTGCTGCTCAATCTGCTGGTTCTCCTGCTCACTCTCACCGACTTTCTCGCCCTGCACGACATCCAGAACGATTATGTCAGCACAAAGGTCTTTGAAGACCTCAAGATCAGCATATCCGCCCCGCTACCTACGTGGGCTGCTGCGCAAGGCGAGTGGCAGATTCTTTCGATCAGCTTTTGGATGCGCGCACTATTTCTTCTCGCCAATCTTATCTTGCTCTGGCAGATTGGTCGAAATCTGAAAACAACTTACGCAGAATAGCGGTAACTTACGCATGAGAACGGTTGAAAAACTGCTCTCATGCTTCATGCCTGTCACCACAAAAGGAGGAGAGTATATTTGCAATTCCAAGCACACTATGCCAGAATAGAGAAGGTGTTCAAAATACATCTTAGCACCCATCAAAGGAGAAGGATATGCAACGCCGCAAAATCTTTTTAATCATCAGCGCAAGTCTTCTTTTTATTCTGGCATGCAATATTGGGAACTCTACGCCAGCAACACAAACGCCACTCACCCTGAACAGCGGAATAGCTACCTCTGTAGAAGAAACTTTGCGCGCCAGTGGCGTGATACTGGCAACGCCAATCAACACCGAAACGCCAACCCTAACTCCGCCACCAACCTTTACGTCAACACCGGCCTTCACCGCAACGCCGACGATTCCGTTCGCTAGCGTCAGTGTGAATACAAACTGCCGTACAGGTCCGGGTAAGGTTTACGACTATCTTGGAGCCCTGATGGTCGGCGAAAAGGCGGAAGTGGTTGGGAAACATACCGCCAGCAACTACTGGATCATCAAAAACCCAAATGGGATCGGGAATTGCTGGCTTTGGGGCTACTACGCAAGTGTTGACGGTAACACAGCCAATCTTCAGGAATATGCCGTTCCTGCAACACCCACGCCCACCATCCCGGTCGCTCCGTCCAACTTTGCCGTGAGTAATAAAGTTTGCGGCGCTACAATGGATGTAACATTCACCTGGACGGATAACTCCAGCAACGAAGAGGGGTTCAATCTGTATCAGGACGGTGTCCACACACATATCCTTGCTTACAACCAACAGCAACAAATGGTCTCTGTGATCTTCGTTCCCAACCAAGCAATGAACTTTTCTTTATCATCTTATAATGCAACAGGAGAATCAGCGAAAGAAAACCTTCAAGTAGTCTGTCCATAAATTATGAAAAAACACACTGCATTCCTATTTATCTTTTTGTTGGTCATCTTGACGGCCTGCAATATGCCCACGGCGAACAACGGCACGCTCAGCCTCGAGGAACAGGCGGGGACGCTTGCCGCCCAAACACTGACTGCCGCTGCGCAGCTTCCCACTGAGACACGTGCGCCGGCAAATACGCCTACGCCGCCTCTGCCAACGGTGACGCCTGTCCCGACACTTTCGCCGACTCCGGTTACTCCGACCACACCACCAAAGCTGCCGACTGGCCCTAGCCTGAAAAACTACAATTTCTATTGTTCATGGAATGGCAGCAACAATAATCTCAACGTGACCATAGAGTGGACGGACAAAGCTGTCGACGAGGCGGGCTATAAACTCTATCGCAATGGCATAGAAATCGCCAATCTCGCCCCGAACACAGTTGCCTACACAGACGATTACGCTGTGGACTCAGGCGTAAATGTGTCCTACGCAATTGAAGCCTATAACCAAATTGGCGCATCCAACCGAATAACCTTTTCGGTATCTTGCGACGGATAAACAAATTCATCTTAACGATCTCAGCGCCAAGCTTCCCATAACAAAAAAGTCCCATCTCGACAATAATCTGGACAGGTCTCCACAAGCAGAATTCATCGTCGCCTGTGACTAAATTTATTGTTTCCATAAGAAAGGCCACAAAATCTAAAAAGATTTTGTGGCCTTTCTTTTTTTAGAACCAAACGGGGGATGGAAAAAACATACAAATCAGGTAAAGTTTACTAAGTTTGTACGTTTATCAGATTTACTAAAGGAGAATAAAACTTAATGAAGAAACACTTGGCCCTTATATTACTTTCCCTCGCACTAGCTTCCTGCAGCTTCCCTTCAGCAAATGGCAGTCAAAGTGCCGAAGAGATTGCTCAAACCATGATCGCAGAAACCCAAGCTGCCGCCCCCACTGAAACTCCCGCCCCTACTGAAACGGTCGTGCCCACAACTGAAAGCACCGCCACAGCCACAGGGGCGCCCACATCGAGCGTACCGCTTGTTAGTGTTAGCATTGCAACGAATTGCCGCACTGGTCCTGATGTTGCTTATCCGCTAGTGCTGGTCTTCCAGCCCGGTGCCAACGAACAGATCGTCGGGAAGTATTCTGACGGCGGCTCAAATTACTGGATCATAAAAACTCCAGATAATAAAACTTGCTGGTTATGGGACGAATACGCAACCGTCACCGGCGACACAAGCAGTTTACCGGAACTTGCGCCACCCGCACCACCCGTCGTAGAAGAATCCCCCACAGAAGCGAGCCCAACCGCCACGCCCACGTTCGCAATCGTTATCCTTGGGCCACCTGCCCCCGACAATGTTCAGGCAAGCGCTACCTGCCAGATCGTCGAGTTTAACGACCAAAAGCTGCTTCAAGGCAAAACCGACAAGATCACCTGGGATAGCGTTGATGGTGCAACCGGATACAAGGTTTATGTCAATGGCGTCGAAGAGAAGAATCTCAACGCGAATGCCAGCGGAACAACTTTTGATGCCATCGCCATGAAATCGTCTGAGTATGGCGTTGCTGCGTACAACAACTTTGGCACATCATCAATTGTTACGATCTCGCCCCCTAAATGCCCATAAGACTAAAAAGGGCCGTGCTGATTAGCACGGCCCTTTGATTTATTTCACTGCTTCGCGAGCACGCTTTGCTTCGCGTCCACGTTTGGTACTGTCTAAGATACGCTTGCGAATGCGGATCGATTCGGGGGTCACTTCGAGCAACTCGTCATCGGAAAGATATTCAATGCACTCGTCCAAACTCATCGTGCGCGGCGTAGTCAAGCGGACTTCCATGTCTGCGCCGGAAGAACGCATGTTGGTGAGATGCTTTTTCTTGCAGACATTCAGATCCAAATCTTCAGATTTCACACGTTCGCCGACAACCATGCCTTCGTACACTTCCACTCCGGCGCCAATAAAGAATGTGCCGCGATCTTCACCATTTTTGATGGCGTAAGCGGTTGTCGTACCCGCTTCCCACGCGACCAAAGAACCGGTCTGACGGGTTTCCATCGGGCCAGCCATCTTTTCGTAGCCGTGGAACTGGGTATTCATTATGCCCGTACCACGTGTGGCAGTCAGGAATTGGTAGCGAAAACCGAGCAAACCACGCGTCGGGACAATGTAGGTCACGCGCGTATTGCCATCACCGCCATCGTGCATTTCGGTCATGCGACCACGGCGACGACCAAGCATTTCGATCACTGTCCCAATCGTATCGGGGCTGCTCTCGATATAGACCATTTCAAAAGGCTCGAGCTTTTCGCCTTTATCGGATTCTCGGTAGATCACCTCAGGGCGCGAAACTTCCAACTCGTAGCCTTCACGACGCATCGTTTCGATCAGGATCGCGAGATGCAACTCGCCACGTCCGGAGACCGAAAAACGTTCGGCGCTATCCGTTTCTTCGACGCGCAAAGCAACATTGGTACGCAACTCTTCAAAAAGACGTTCACGGATTTTTCGGGATGTGCTCCACTTACCCTCGCGTCCAGCAAAAGGCGATGTGTTGACACCAAAGGTCATACGCACAGTCGGCTTCTCCACGCGGATAGTCGGCAGCGCACGCGGGAATTCGGGGTCAGCGAGGGTTTCGCCAATGGCGATCCCTTCCAAGCCAGCCAACGCAACGATCTCACCCGCACGTGCTTCCTCTACTTCAACTTTACCCAACCCTTCGTGTGTGTACAAATAACGTGCACTCTCGGGCAGATTCTCACCATCCGCGGTCAGGCGGGCAAGCTTCTGACCGGCTTTGATCTTGCCTGCGAAAACACGACCGACAGCCGTCACACCGCGATATTCGTCATAACCAAGCGTGGTTACGAGCATCTGTAAGGGGGCGATTTCGTCCACAACGGGAGCAGGGATTTGGCGCAGAATGGTCTCAAATAGCGGTTGCAAGTTCGGGCTAAGGTCGACCGAAAATCCTGCTTGCGCGGATGTTGCTTTAGCGTATACGACGGTGAAATCGGCTTGCTCATCCGTCGCGCCTAATTCGATAAAAAGGTCAAAGGTTTCATTCAGAACGCGCTCAACATCGGCATCTTTGCGATCAACTTTATTGATAACAACAACAGCCTGATGCCCAAGATTGAGGGCTTTTTTGAGCACGAAACGAGTTTGCGGCATGGGGCCTTCGGCTGCATCAACAAGCAGCAAGACGCCATCGACCATGTTGAGCACACGCTCAACTTCGCCACCAAAATCGGCATGACCGGGCGTATCGACAATATTGATTTTGACATCCTGTTGGGTCTCTTCATCATAGATGGTGATCGCGGTGCTTTTGGAGAGAATAGTGATGCCGCGCTCGCGCTCGAGATCGTTCGAATCCATCACGCGTTCAGCAACGCGCTGGTTCTCGCGGAAAGTGTGCGCCTGACGGAGCAATCCATCAACGAGGGTGGTCTTACCATGATCGACATGAGCGATAATGGCGATATTGCGAAGATCAGTTCGTTCAGTTTTCATCTTTACCTTTATTTCCTACACAGAGCACAATGATACTCTAACAATAACACACAAAAACCTCGGCATGAGTGGCCGAGGCTGTCAGTATTCCAACAACGGGCTGTAGTGTATCAGAGAGTGATGGTTTTGGGTAGAGGAAGCCTTCGTTACTATTGCGAAAAACACTATTATGCGCTCAACTTCTTTGCAACAGAATTCATCACGGCTTAAGAAGTTGGCGAGCTTAAAATCAAGAATGCGATAAAATAAGCGTATGAAACGCATTCTCTGGCTGGCACTCCTTTTTCTTATCGCGGCCTGCCAACCCCAACCCGCCCTCCCAACAATCGACATTTTCGACGGCGAAACGCATATCAAGCAAGCCACCGAAGCACGCGTCCCCACGCAAATTTTGGCGGAGGCGGGGCTATCGCTCGGTGCGCTCGATACCCTTTTTGTCAACGGAGAAGTCGCTGAAGCTAACACCGCACTCAGCTGTGATACCTGCACGCTCCAAATTCGGCGTGCGATGACGATGACGCTGCTCACACCCGATGGCGAGCAGGAGTTGATCTCATCCGCATGGACAGTTGGAGAAGCATTGAACGAGTTTGGTATCCAACTCCACACAGCAGATTACCTCGATCCGCCCGCCGGGACACCGGTTACTGACCAGTTGGAAATCACCTACACCCCATCGCGTCAACTTGCCATCCGCGTGGATGGGCAGGTGCTGCCGATCCGCTCATCGGCGGGGACCGTGGGAGAAGCATTAACCGGGGCAGGCATCCCGCTCGTTGGGCTGGATACAAGCCAACCATCCCCGAGCGATCCGCTGCCCGCTGACGGGCAGATCCACATCGTTCATATTGTCGAAAAAGTCGAACTTCAGCAGACAGAAATCCCCTTTGAGATTGAATACGTCCCATCAAACGATTTAGCCGTCGACGAAAAGAAAATTCTCGAAGATGGCAAAACAGGGCTGATCGTCAGCCGCACACGCGTTCGCTACGAAGACGGGGAAGAAGTTGCCCGCATCGTTGAAGGCGAACGCACAGTGCGCGAACCCAGCACGCAGATTGTCGCCTACGGCACACAATATGTGCTCAAAACAACCACTGTAGACGGACACAAGATCGAATATTGGCGCGCCATTCAGGTTTATGCAACATCCTACTCCCCCTGCCGTTCCGGGACGGATGAGTGCTATCCGAAAGCCGCCAGCGGAGCAACTGTGCAACAAGGTGTGATCGGTGTGACGCGGGCTTGGTACAACGCAATGCAGGGACAAGCTGTTTACGTACCTGGATATGGCTTTGCCACCATTGAAGATATTGGCGGTGGTTTTCCAGACAAAGACTGGATTGATCTCGGATATAGCGACGCAAATTATCAAGGCTGGAGCCAGTGGGTAACGCTCTACTTCCTGCCACCTGTGCCAGCCAATACCATTTGGGTCTTGGAGTAAGGTAAGCATCCATCATGAGCAAAGCACAGAAAGTCATTCTTTTTTTCTTGAGCATCGGCATTCTCGTTTTTTGCGTGCTTATTCTCAGCACAGTCATCGAGATTTGGCAACAACCACTGGGGCCAGCTCTACAAGCGTTCCCCACAAATACCTATGTGCCAGCAGCGACATTTCCACCCACTTATACGCCCGTACCTAAAAACGGTCTACAGCCCGGCCACCCGTCCACAGGGACGCCAGCGCCAGCCACTGCCGTGCCAGCAAGCGCCATCTGCGGTGGGCCCTCAGTAATGACCATCCTCGCAATTGGCTCCGATCAGCGCATCGACAGCTATCTTTATGGGCTTGCAGACGTAATCCGCCTCGTACGCGTGGATTTCGTAACGCCACGGATCACCGTCATGTCTTTCCCGCGCGATCTCTACGTCGAAATCCCCGGTATCTCAGAACATTACGGCATCACGCACGGAAAGATCAACCAAGCCTACTTATACGGCAATCCCGGCTTTGGCTATTACGACGGAGCAGACCTCGGCCCCGGTTTGCTGGCGCGCACACTAAACTATAATTTCGGCGCACTGCCCGATCATTATGTAGCAGTGAATATGCGCACCTTTGTTAATATTGTGAATGCCGTTGGCGGCGTTACGGTTACCCTCGACAAAACTGTTGATGGGCGTAAAGAAAACCAGCCAGACCGTAAAGACTTACTCTTCTACTCAGGCACGCACCATCTGAATGGCGCACAAGCCCTGCAACTTGCCCGGTTGCGTCCTTACGGGGACTTTGATCGTGGCAGCGCCCAAAATCAGATACTCTGTGGACTATACGATGAGTTGCTCAGCCCAAGCGTCGTTGGAAATATTCCAGAGCTTATCCAAGCCTTTGAAGATAACGTCCAAACCGACCTGAGCCCGGCGGAGATCAGTCAACTTTCCTGCTTACTCACAAATATTGATGGTGCTGATATTGCCTTCATGAGCTACCCTGACGATATCTTTTCATTGACACGCGTCAACGACCCCGAGCTTGGCTACACTTCTATTTTGGATGTAGACTTCAATCTCATCCGCAACTACGTGACCGCCTTCTCTCAAGGAAGTTGGCTTGCTTCCGATACCCAAGCGCCTGCCTCCAGTCAAGATAATCCCGCTAAATCCTTCTGTGAATAGGAAACCATGCCCAAATCATCCCCTCCTCCCCTCAATACCGCCACCCTACTCCGTGAACACGGCCTGCGTCCCAGTAAAAAACTGGGACAAAACTTCCTGCAGGACCCTGCCATTTTAGAAAAGATCGTCCGAATCGCAGAAGTCAACGAGAGCGATACTGTTCTTGAGATCGGGCCCGGTCTAGGCAGCCTAACACGTCACCTTGCGGCAAGCGCAAAAGAAGTCATTACCGTTGAGATCGACAAGAAGATCATTCCCGCACTGCGCGCATCCCTTGCTGATTATACGAATACAAAAATCATCGAAGCCGACATTCTGGATATCATCCCATCTGAGATCATCAACGCACCAAGCTATCTGGTTGTTGCAAATATTCCCTACTACATCACATCCGCGATCTTACGTCACCTGCTTGAAAATAACCCTCGCCCCAGCCGCATGGTGCTGACCATTCAAAAAGAAGTGGCTGAACGCATCTGCGCATCAAAGGGAAAACTAAGTCTTTTAGCATTAAGCGTACATGTTTTCGGACAACCGGAAATCGCAGGCAAAATCCCCGCCGGGGCATTTTATCCGCCCCCTAAAGTGGATTCTGCCGTTATCCGCATCAAACTCCACGATGAACCGCGCATCCCTACCGCCCTGCTGGATGATTTTTTCAGGCTTGCCAAAGCGGGCTTCGGCCAAAAAAGAAAAACCCTGCGAAATTCATTATCCGCAGGGCTGCATATTACCGCACCAGAAACTGAAGATTTGCTCACCAAGTCCAATATCGATCCACGCCGCCGCGCAGAGACACTCTCATTGGATGAGTGGGCAATCCTAACCCAAAACTGGGCTTCACGCGCCTAATTCCTCTTCTCTTTTCCCTTTAATACAATTCGGATCGGCGTGCCAGGGAAAGCAAAGGCTTCCCGTATGCGATTCTCAAGAAAACGCCGATAGGAGAAGTGCATCAGTTTGGGGTCATTGACATAGACCAAAAATGTTGGGGGATCAGAACGCACTTGTGTAGCGTAATAGATTTTCAATTGTCTACCGGCCTGCGAGGGGGCAGGATGAGCATCCAGGGCTTCACGTAAAATATTGTTGAGTTTCGAAGTCGGGATGCGCTGCAAACGCGCTTCTTGCACTTCTAATGCCAGTGGTAAAACTCTCTCCAAGCGTTGCCCTGTTTTTGCGGAGATAAACAGCAAGGGCACGTAAGGCATGAAATTTAATTCTTTCAAAATTTTCTCTGTATAGTAATTCATCGTATACGAGTCTTTTTCAATCGCATCCCATTTATTTACAAGGACAACCGTGCTTTTCCAGGCATCAAGAATATAGCCAGCGATGTGTAAATCCTGCGCAGTAATCCCCGCCTCTGCATCGATCATCAACAGGGCTACATCAGCCCGCTCAATGGCCTTGTGGGCACGCACAACGCTGAAGCGTTCCACGCCCGGATCAATCTTTCCACGCCGACGAATGCCAGCGGTATCAATCAGGGTTAGTGGAACCCCATCAAACTCAAATTGCGTATCAACTGCATCGCGTGTTGTTCCCGCAATCGAGCTAACAATGGAACGTTCTTCGCCCACTAATTTATTCAGCAAGCTAGATTTCCCTGCATTTGGTTTCCCGACGATGGCAATTTTGACAGAATCATCCGCTTCGGTTTCCCTTTCGGGGAAAGCCCCCACAACCATATCCAGCATATCGCCCACATTTGCGCCATGAATGGCCGAGATCGGCAGCGGGTCACCTAGCCCCAACTCGTAGAATTCTGCTACAGCAGCACGACGTTCATGCGTGTCACATTTATTTACTACTAGATAGATGGGTGGCCAAAGCGTGCCATCTTCGAGCTTCTTCTGGCTACGACGTAATATTTGGGCAACTTCACGGTCGGGCGATGTAGGGCCGGTACCGCCATCTGTCAGGAAAATGACGGCGTCAGCTTGCTCGATGGCAATCTGCGCCTGGGTTTTAATATCAGCGATAAAGTCCGCCGACCCAACTGAAAGGGGAGTGTCGCCGCCATGTGTCGGGTCGATTCCGCCCGTGTCCATCACGTCAAAATAAATACCACTCCACTCTGCTTCAGACAGAATTCGATCTCGCGTGGTACCGGGTGTATCGTCCACGATGGCTAAACGCTCTCCCGCCAGGCGGTTGAACAAGGTGCTTTTTCCAACATTCGGACGCCCAACAAGGGCTACTACAGATTTGGTCATAAGGTTTTCTCTTGATTACGGAAGTGGCGTGGGCGTCGCCAATGAGGCTTCGCTCAAGATCACTTCGATACTTTCAGGTAATAACGATTCAACTTTAATTTCATCGTTCAATATCTCGACAGAGGGCGTAAGTTGATGTGTCCCGACACCAAGTCCATCTACATCGACAAAAACGCGTAAATCGGTCGGGCTAAGAGAATCGAGCGCGGGCAAGGGGCCAGAAACGATCACGTCGACAATCAACGATGAAAGTACAGCATCCAGATTCGGATCAAGGTTGACAATCTCAAGGGTTTTATCAGAGATCGTCAGGCTGCCCAATATCGCCTCGACGCTGGCATTCACCAAAACTGTCTGATCGCCCACAATTAATACATTTTCAGGCAAGATCAAACTCAAACGTGCTGAAATATCTTCACTAATTCCATCGATGCTCAGCGGTTCGGTTTCAACAACACCGGGTAATTCACCAATTAATTCAGCGTCCGATGAGTAAACTGTTATAACTGGCGGAAAAACTGAAATATTGGTTAGGCGATACAGATTCGCTACTTGCCCACTTACAATCACCTTCACAGCGACATCACGATAGCCACCCTGCTGGCTCACCGGGATCAGCAAGCGGATCGTATCGGGGCTAAGACTAACGCCATCCACCTCCTGATTAGCTTCATCTAAAGCGTGCAGCGAAAGGCTTTCGTCAATACTCTCACGCACATCTGTCATATCATATTGAGCATGCACGATTTTAATACGATCCACTTGCGATTTAGGGCCAAAAACCACAATCTCTTTCGCATCATAACTAGCTTGCCCCGCCTGATACCCTACGGAGAGTTTTCCCGTGAGGCTTAGATCAACGGGAAAAGTCCTCGTTACCAACTCTTCCAAATCGAGCGTCAGCGTTGCTGGCGTAAAAGAGATCACCTTCACAGGTTGGATTCCAATCTGAATTTGGGGCGTTAGCGTATGCTCACCTGTTCCATAACCTGATAGATCAAGAATTGCATGAACGCTATCCTCATCCGCGACCAACTGCTCCCAAACGGAACGGGGCGCTCGCAGGGTCAACTCGATCTGCTTCGAGTAAGTATTGGTGATGAGAAGATCTGTATCCTGCCCCACGATCTCAAGCTGGATCGGGGCTGGATAGGTTAACACCTCGTCCGGGTCTGATTCGTTAACCGCCGCTACCCAAACAGCAATAGCCAAAAGCAACGCGAGTAAAAAAGTATTGAGGTTCTTGCCAAGCCAGCGAAACATATTACTCATCTCTATTGCGGAACAGGAAAGGGAGATAGCGCTCAACAAAACCGACTCTATGCGCTTCACCCATTGGCCGATAAAAAGCCAAGAGGATATTCTCAAGCCGCTCGGTGCTCAATTGACGAATGATCCGTCCGCTTTGGGCGATGGAAATATCACCGTTTTCTTCGGAAATAACCAAAGCTAAGGAGTCACTTACTTCCGAGATGCCCAAGGCCGCACGATGTCGAAGTCCCATCTGCCGTTCGGGGGAGTGTGCCAGGATACCACTCGCGGAGAGAGGCATAATACAGGAAGCGGCAGCAATTTTGAGGTCGGTAATGATTACGGCGCCATCATGCAAAGGCGTATTGGGATAAAATATTTGCAATAGAATTTCGGGCGTCACACGCGCATCCATCCGCACACCGGTCTCAATATAATCTTCAAGGTTGTCCAGACGCTGCAAAATAATCAAGGCACCATGCTGACGCGCAGAAAGGCGTGCAGAGGCACTAATAATTGCAGCGATCATCGTGCCAAGTTGTGCTTCACCCGCTGTAGTATTGCTGAATGGTAAGGCAATACCCGCACGCCCGATCCGCTCGAGCGTGCGCCGAATTTCGGGCGCAAAAATCACAGGGATTGCCAAAAGCAACGCGGGCAAGGTTGTATTAATCAACCACGAGAATGCTGGAAGGTTAAGTAAGCTCGTTAAAAAAATGATAAAAACAACAAGAAAAATAACCCCGCGCAACAACGTCATGGCTTGAGTATCGCGCAACATATAGAGCAATAGAAAGAAGATCAACGTCACTAGCAGAATATCTACAATACCAAGCCAGGTAAGACGTTGAAAGAAAAACAGGAAGTCGCTAAAGAAATCAGTCACAGGGTTATATTAGAGATAAAATAGGGCTGGTATACCAGCCCTATTGGATGTACTTATATCGGGCGCAAGACCCGATCCATACGGAGCTGCTTGAAGTAAAGCGTTTTATCGGGACTAAGAACTTCTTGGGCAGCATCGTGCCATGCCTGAACGCCAAGGGACTTGGGTATGCGCTTTTCGTAGCCAAGAGCTTTCCAAACCGTTTCCTGAGAGGCTAGCTCCTTATTCAAGAAAAGTAAGGATGCTTCACTTTGCAAAGCCTGAGATGCATTTTCGATCTCCGGAATCAGGACTTTCAAGGCACCCTCCAAATCAACACCGGGCGTTACGTAAAGGTCAGTTGTACGCGTGACAAGGTTTTCAACCTGCCAGCCAGCCAAACCAACAACATTCTCATCTAATTTCAAAATAAAGAATGCTTTTTCGCCAAAGGCAGCCATAACATCGCTAGACGTCATCTGGATACCACTTAAGCGTGAGAGTAATGCTGCAATCGCTTCCGAATCTCGCGGGTGACCGCGTTTGACAATGAAATCGCCGCTCTGCGCTTCTGGAGTAACAGTCACATCTTCTGCAGCGCTGGCATTCGTTACTTTTTCCCAGCCAGCAGAAACCTGCTTCCATAAATCTTCAAAAGAGCTTGTATTATCAATAACAATGTCGGCGGCATCAATTTTAGCTTTTTGTGAGTTTTGAGAACGTGCACGGCGACGAGCATCTTCTTCACTTAAACCACGTTTTTGCATCAGCCGTGAAACCTGCACAGATTCAGGAGCATCGGCTACCCAGACACTATCGCATTTTTCTGCTAAATCGCCTTCGATAAGTTTAATCGCTTCAATAACGACTACATCTTGGCTAGAACGCTTCACCAAAAGATCAATCGCTCCGCCAACAAAAGGATGCACGATCTCTTCAAGCGCCTTCAACGCATCAGGAACACCAAAAACCAGATTGCCTAGTTTGATGCGATCAATTTCTGCATTTTCTGTCAATATCCACTTGCCAAAATAATCAATAATTGGTTGATAAGCTGGAGCCCCCTTCGCCATTGCACGATGCGACAACGCATCAGCGTCAATAGTATATGCGCCCAAATGCTCAAGCATCTTACGGACAACACTTTTTCCGGTGGCTATATTTCCAGTTAACCCAATAACATATTTTCCAGACCAATCACTCACAATGCTACTCCTAATTTTTTTAAGGCTTTGCAGATGGCCTTATTTTACACTGTTCTAAAGACTTACGCGAGTGAGAATGAAAATAAGTCTTCGCGTATAGTTTTTTAAAATTAGCCCCAATAAATTTGATTTTGATGTTGACAATCCCTATAAGTGCTAGTAGAATACCACTCGCTTAACAATTGAATGTTCTCGCCGAGATAGCTCAGTTGGTAGAGCACGCGACTGAAAATCGCGGTGTCGTCAGTTCGATTCTGTCTCTCGGCACTCGGTCGAAGCATAAACAGACCGTAGCAATCGCGGGTGTAGTTCAGTGGTAGAACGTCTCCTTGCCAAGGAGAAGGTCGAGAGTTCGAATCTCTTCGCCCGCTCAAGCAAATCCCCGGCGACGTAGCCAAGTTGGTAAGGCGCGGGTCTGCAAAACCCTGATCACGGGTTCGAGTCCCGTCGTCGCCTCTAAAAAAGGCATCATGCAAGGCACTCTAACGCTTTTGGTTAGAGTGTTTTCGTTTAATAACATGGCAAACAAAAATGAGGGTAATAAAAAAAGCACTCAGTTTCTAGGCTGAGCGCTCTTGTGCAATTTGAGACTGCGATCTTCTTATTAGAAACCAGACAATGTCTCTCCCCTTGCTTGATCGTCCTTATCAACTTTTTTGGGTGGCTGACGGGGCTCGAACCCGCAACATCCTGTTCCACAGACAGGTGCTCTGCCATTGAGCTACAGCCACCATATTTTTAGAGCCCGCAGATTATATCATTGGGACTACATGCTCGCAAGGACTTTTTGGACTTTTTCCGGAACGTCCGCGCGCGCAACTGTAACTTGCTCGCCGCTAACCAAATCTTTGACTGCCACCTGACCGGATTCCACTTCATCCGCTCCCAAAACGAGTGCTACTTTCATACCCATTTTATTGGCAAACTTGAATTGCTTACCAATCTTGGCCGGTTCGGGATAGTTGGTCACCGCCAAACCCGCTGCGCGCAACTCTGCTGAGAGCTTCAGCGATTCCATTTGCAGGTCTTCCGAGAAGATCGTTACCAAAACAGGCGCGGGCGAGGGCTCAAACTCAGGCACCAAGTCATTCTCCTGCAAAACGATGCCGATCACAACATCGCCCATAGCAAAACCAACGCCGGAAAGCGGATCGCCGCCTACGTCAGCAAGCAAATTATCATAACGCCCACCCCCAAGAATGGCACGCCGCACACCACCGCTCAAATCAAAGGCTTCAAAAACGGTACCTGTATAGTAGAGCAATCCGCGCACGATATTGGGATCAAACTCAACGTATTCGCGCACACCAAGCGCATCAAGCGCATCGAAGAGACGTACAAGGTCATCCCATTCTTTCCAAAGGTCTTTATTTTCAAGTAATACGATCAAACCATCGAGTTGTTTTTCCGTGAGACCGTTTTCGAGGGCATAAACCCGCCAAGCTTCATCTTTCATCTTACTGCGGCGATCAACGAGATTCGAGACCGTTAAACGGGATTCTGTCGGGATTCCCAGTTTATCGAACTCAGAGTCCATCAGGCGGCGATTATTCACGTAAACGCGAGCCTGTTCCGGGCTGAGTCCGACCGAGCGCATAAATTTAACGGCAACCGCAATTAGTTCCGCATCCGCTTCAGGAGAATCCGGTCCCAGCATGTCGATATTCCACTGGAAGAACTCGCGCGAGCGTCCCTTTTGCGGGCGTTCATAGCGCCAGAATGGGCCAAACGACCACCAGCGTACGGGATAGGTCAACTGACGCTGTTTCTGTGCGATCATGCGCGCAAGGCTGAGAGTCAATTCGGGGCGCAGCGTGACCTGCGAGCCACCACGATCTTCAAAAGTGAAGGCCTGCTCTTTGACCAATTCTTCGCCAGACTTAGCTGCATACAGATCGAGGGTTTCAAGATAGGGGCCGTCCCATTCCTGATAACCAAAGGCTTCGGATGCGGCGCACATTTTGCTATACAAATAATTGCGCAACGCCATTTCTTCGGGATAAAATTCGCGTGTACCCTTTACTGAGGGAACAATATTCTTTGCCATAAAATTACTCCATAAGGTTGTGTTAACCACAGCATTTTAGCACAAGTTGTGGTATATTCGAGCCGCTAAAACCACTTTAGATGAGGAAATTATGAAAATTGACTATCGTGAAACCACAAATGACCTATTAAAACGCATTGATATTCACAAGCAATTCGGCGGTCGTGACATCGACGCGTGGATGCTTGACCTGCTCGCCCCCACCGCTAACGATCGCATTTTAGACGTGGCCTGTGGCGCAGGCAAACAGTGCATTTTGTACCACGAATACACCGATGGCAAAGCCGAGATCACCGGCGGCGATGTAAATGAAGAACTGCTCGACAAAGCCCGCAGCGAGAACGCCAAACTGGGAAATCCGCTCAAATTAATGCCGCTGGATTTCGACAAACACTTCCCCTTTGAAGATGACCAATTTGATCTGCAATCCTGCTGCTTTGCGATCTACTACGCAAGCGACATTCCTGCTACGATCAAAGAGATGCACCGGGTCTTAAAACCGGGTGGACGCTTGTTCACCTCCGGCCCCATGCCCGAAAACAAGCAGCTTTTCTACGAAATTATTACCGAGGCTACCGGCATGGTCATCCCCCCGATGCCCGGTAGTTCACGCTATGGCAGCGAAATTCTCGACGCCATGAAAGCGACCTTTGCCAAAGTGGATGTGCACATCTTCGAAAATCCGCTCACCTTCCCGACCGTTGAGCCTTTCATCGCCTATACACGCGCCTCGCTTGCAGAAGACCGCAAGCTCTGGGGCAACCTTTTCAACGGCAAAGATGAATTCGAAGCCGTAATGGATAAGATCACCGCAACAGCCCAGAAGCGTCTCGAAAAAGACGGAAAACTGGTCATGACCAAAGTCGTCGGCGGCTTTGTTGGCATGAAATAATTTTACCCTTCTGTAGGGGCGGGGTACTCCCGCCCCTTTCTTTATCAAATCAATTCAATACAACCCCATGAATTTTTACGGAAAAAAAGTCCTTTTTATCGGTGCCCATCCAGACGATATTGAACTCGGCGCAGGCGCGCTCATTCACCACATCTTGCCAATGTGTGATGTGACATGTATCACACTCTCGGACAACCAGAAAAACCCCGCTTTAAAGAACGTGCTCTCCGAGCACTACAAAAGCATGCAAGTTTTGGGCGTTCCCCGTGAGAATGTCATCGTCAAAGAATTTGAAACCCGCCTGATGCCCGAACACCGACAAGAAATTCTCGAATATTTTCTCGAACTACGCAAAGAAATCCAACCGGATATTATTTTCACGCATACCGAAAAAGATATTCATCAAGACCATAACGCTATGACCCGTGAAGCCCTGCGCGCCTATCGCGGCATCACTGTGCTGGGGTTTGACGTTGTTCGCTCCAGTCATGGCTTCTTCCCCAACTTCTTTGTCGAAGTCAACGAAGACGATGTCAACGCGAAGCTAAACGCCCTGATGCAATACAAAACCTACCAAGATAAATATTATTTTGAATCCGACCTTTTACGCGCCACCCTGATCCGTCACGGCGCGCTGGCAGAAAAACCTTTCGCCGAAGGATTTGATGTTATGCGCGTGGTTGCAGAATTCGAAAAGTGCAACTAGCACATACGAAACCTTTAAAAGCAAAAGTGCCTGTCATTTTGAAAATGACAGGCACTTCTTTTTACACTCAAAGCTCTACTCTTTCGGCAGACCAAGCTCTAAATTCCCATCACGAACACGCACAGGATAAGCAGGGATACCTTCAACAGCAGGCAAGGTCAACGCTTCGCCCGTACGGACATCGAAGTGCGCACCGTGATGCTCACAAGTCAGGTCATAGCCATTTAGCTCCCCATCACCAAGCTCGAGATCTTCATGCGAACACTGATCTTTGATCGCATAAAAAGCATCCGCAATATTGAAGATCACGATCGGGATGTCATCCAATTCCAAAAAGAGACGTTCGCCATTCAGTAAATCGCTGGCAGGCATGATCTCGTAAAAGTCACATTTTTCTTCAGGGTAGGTTGTGTAATTCATTATTCCTCTTCACAATCAATATTCTCAGCACGCGGCGCATACAGTTCCACGCCCACATCCTCGTAGGCTGCCGCAAGTTTATAGTAGCAAAGCAACGGGCGCGTAATCTCCCGCACCCAGCGATTATTTTCCAAGGCAAAAGCAGCTTTTTCGGGCTGGATCACATTCGACTGCGGATCAATCACGATCAAGCCAAACTCATGCGCACGCAAGGCAGCTTCAAAACCATCCAGATAAGCATCATTGCGCGCCATCGCCATTTCCATCAGGACATCTTTCTCATAGTCTGGGACAAGCGGGACATCGAGCATCCCGAAGGTGACAAAGTTACGCTGGGCGATGAACAAGACGTCTTCGCCTTGTGCCGCGACACTCGTGACCTGAGTCTTGAAATCGTTTAAAGAGGCGTTTGCCCAGTCCCAATTAGATCTCGGTAAACTTCCGCGCCCGGGCAGCAGCATCCCCGCGAGGCTCGCAAGAGCGATCACCACAACGAAAAAATCTAACTTGGCGGGCAGATGCTCGGAAACGGAATCAGGTTCAAATCCACGTGCGAAGACGATCCCCGCTACAAGCAGAATGCTGACGAAGTAGGCATCCATATTGTGCAAATCCGCGCCGCCACCGATCTTCGTGCTGACCAATAATCCGCCCGCAAAGAGAACCCCAACAATCGCCGCAATTCCCCACACACGGATTGCTTTCCAATTTCCACGATAACGATATAAATATTGTCCGACAAAAAGCAGCAACGGCAATGAGAGAAAGAGTGCGCCCAAAATGATGCCCGGGCGGTAAGTGGCGTTGGGCAACAGGCGAAACCAGAGTAAATCAGACGAAAGACTTGTATAAAATTCTTCGCGTCCACCATTGCCGGAGAGCTGGATATACGCAGACTGCGAAGCAAATGCACTCCCCACCCCGACAATTCCCCAAAGCACGGGTAGCTTGATGTAATCCAGCAGCTTGCGCTCATTTTGCGGCACTTCAATTAAATAGATCAACGCCGCCAACATCGCCGGAACCGGGAACCAGTTAATCCGGCTAATGCCCGCCCACAATGAAGCGATGATAATTACCATCCACGACTGCCATTTTTTCTTTGGGGAAACAAAGAGAAAGATCAGCAGCGTCGGCAAAAGCAGGTGGGCGTAAACCGAAGCACGCACAAGGTAAAGAAAAACCCAGATGCCCGAAAGAATGGAGAGCGAGCGAGGCTTTTTAGAATCCGGCGTGCTACGTCGCAACAACGCCCAAATAATGCTAAGGGAGAAAGCCCAAGGCAAAATCGTGCCCCAAATGCGATGTACGATCAACGAAAAAGGCCCGAAGAAGAACGGGATACTCAATAAAAGATGCAGGCTTGGATGCAAGATCGGCAGCGGAAATTGATGCCCATAGAGTTTTTCAGAGAAAAAGAGCGAGGCGTAATAATGGCGGCTGTCACTCGTCCAACCAAGCGCGAAAGGATAATTGGTGAAATAACTGAACTTGGTCGGGAAATAATAGATCAGGAGCTGCCCTAATGCCAGCCACGCGAAACTTTCAGCCCACGAGAGTGACGGAAAGAAAGCACGCAAAACCACCCCGCCAATAAGCAGTAAAATCTGAAAAAGAAATATCTTCGTCCAAAAATGACTACCAAAAAGCTCGCTCAGATAGGGTTGTACTTCCAGCAAGGTTACGCCAAAGAAAGCGAAGACCAAAAGCGGCGCGAGTAACCATTTCCATTTAGCGCTAAAACGCAAAAAAGCATCCAGAGATGCTTCTGTTTTTGCGAAATATTTTGTCCACGTAAGAGCAAAGAGTGTGCCCCCTAGCAATGCCACTATGCCAATGCCAACAAGCAAAAGCAGCCACTTGGGCTGCGTGAGCGAAAACTCCTTTTCAACGGCGATTTCGGCAATATCGTTCAGCGCCAAAACGCCTGAGATAAGTATCCCGCCAAAAAGGATGCGCCAGAGCGCTTTGCTCCCCGCCATCGGTAAACTACTCAACCAATTCGTCGCTGACTTCTTCTTTTCCCAACCCGTAGACGCCCGCTTTAAGCACCTTCAGCGAAAGCAAAGCACATTTCAAGCGGACGGGACCAAGTTCGATGCCCAGCAATTCGATGATGTCGTCTTTCGTGAGAGCTTTGACTTCGTCGAGGGGTTTGCCGTGAATCGATTCGATGAGTAGGTCTGCTGAGGCTTGCGAGATAGAGCAACCATGCCCGTCGAAAGCTGCCGCTTTAACAACACCTGCGTCATCGACCTGCACCGTTATTTCGATATGGTCGCCGCAAGTCGGGTTATCGTCTTCAAAGAAAATATTGTGTGGGTCAAGATGCCCGCGATAATGCGGGGTTTTGTAACGTTCGATGATAATTTGACGGTAGAGATCGTCCATAGTTTTTTTTACCAGAGATACTGTCTTTGTGAGGCGGCTTTATTGCTGAAGCAATCTCCTTAACAGAAAAAGAGACTGCCGCGTCGCACAAGCATGCTCCTCGCAGAATCGTTGTTTAGTAGTAATAAATAAGTATTATCCAAAAATCTTTTTAACTTTGTAAATGCCTTCAACCAGCGCATCCACTTCTGCTTTGGTATTGTACAAATAGAAGCTCGCGCGTGTCGTGGACTGTACACCGCACATCTCGTGCAATGGTTGCGCGCAATGATGCCCGGCACGAACAGCGATACCTTCTCCATCCAGAATTTGGGCAACATCGTGGGGATGAATACCATCCATTTCAAAGGAGGCAACGGCACCTTTATGCTCGGCAGAAGGGCCAAAGACCTTGACACCAGGAATTTCAGCGAAACGCTCGAGGACATATTCGGTCATCTCGTGTTCGTAGACGGCAACGTTCTCCATGCCGATTTTCTGCAAATAGGCGGCAGCAGCACCAAAGCCAATCGCTTCTGCAATGGCGGGGGTTCCTGCTTCAAATTTGTAGGGAACTTCATTCGACACAAAAGAGCGCAGATGGACAGTGCGGATCATATCGCCACCGCCCATAAAGGGAGGCATGGCAGTCAACAAATCCATTTTGCCGTAGAGAGCGCCAATACCAGTAGGGCCAACCATCTTATGCGCAGAGAATGCCATGAAATCGACATCCAAATCCTGCACATCAACGGGTAAATGCGGCACAGATTGCGCCCCATCCACAAGGGTGACGGCACCAACTTCATGCGCAAGGCGGATGATCTCTTTGGCAGGATTGATCGTGCCAAGCACGTTCGACATGTGCGCAAAGGAGACCAGCTTGGGCTCAAGCTTAAGCAATTCGCGGTAAGCGTCCATGTCAAAGAGGTAATCATCTGTGACAGGAACGAACTCAAGGCGCACACCACGTTCGGCTGTGAGCATCTGCCAAGGGACGAGATTGGAGTGATGCTCCATCTCGGTCAGGATGATGACATCGCCAGCCTTTAAATTGGCACGCGCCCAAGTGTAGGCAACCAGATTGATCGATTCAGTGGTGTTGCGGGTATAGATAACCTGCCGCGCTGCCGGGGCATTGATGAAATCCGCAATCTGTTGGCGGGCTTTTTCGTACATCGCCGTTGATTCTTCGGCAAGGGTATGCACGCCGCGATGGATATTGGCATTGTTGACACGATAGAATTCGTTCATCACGTCAATCACAACAGCCGGTTTTTGGGCTGTGGCAGTTGAGTCGAGGTAGACGAGTTTAGCGGAACCAATTTCACGCGAAAAAATAGGAAAATCAGCACGCAGCAGGTCTACGTCGAAGGGCGTTTTCGGCATTATTCCTTCTTTTGACGTTTAAGGGGTCGAATATCCTTTGAGTTGGAAGGGAACCACAAAATTTTATCCGGCACCATCCAACCATCTGTTAAGTAGACATTGACGCGGAATTGCACCGCGACCATCTTGTTATCAACTTGCGCAACTACTCCCCGTAACCAGCCCCGGATGCGCTCATCTTCTTTATCATCGTGGTCGCAAAAGACCTCTACTCGGTCTGCAACCTGATATTCGTGCACTTTCTCTGGACTTCGCATAAAAGCCATTGAAAAACCTCCCGCAAATATAATTTGTGTGGCGCATCGTTTGCGCCACACTTTTGTTTAGTCTAGTTTATCTTTGATCGCTTGCTGGAAACGTTCGCGTACCCCTTCGAAGGGGATGCGCTGCATAATGGGATCAAAGAAACCTTCCACTACAAGGCGCTCGGCATCTTCTTTGGGGATGCCGCGGCTGAGCAGATAAAAAAGTGGTTCCGGGTCTATTTTACCAATCGTAGCGCCATGTGTACAACGCACATCGTCGGCAGAGATTTCGAGACCAGGAATTGAATCGGCACGCGCGTCTTCACTCAGGATGAGATTGCGGTTTGCCTGATAGCCATCGGTTTTTTGGGCCCCGGGCGCAACATGGATCATACCCTGCCAAACGGAGCGACTTTCGTCTTTTAAAGCCCCTTTGAAGAGCAGATCACTGGATGTGTTCGGCACAAGGTGATTTTGCTGGGTGTCGTGGTCGAGGTGCTGGGTGCCGTCGGCGAAGTAAAACCCGGACATTCGGCCTGATGCCCCTTTTCCAACAAGGTCGAGATCCGAGAAGTTTTTCGTTAATCGGCTGCCGACAGCGCCAAAGATCCAATCGAGATTGGCATCTCGCCCAACGCTAACGCGCTCGTGACTAAAGTTCCAAACATGCTTGCCCCAAGACTGCAACTCGACAAAGCGCAGATTAGCACCATCGCCAAGGTTGATCTCGACAAGACCGGCATGCATGGTATCAGAACCATCTTCGTCAGGAGAAGCGGATTCATGAACGTAGGTTACGGAAGCGTTTTCTTCAATATGCACAATAACGTGCGAGAAATGCGCCAAATCTGCACCAGGTCCCCAAAGGACGCTATGCAGCGGCGCTTCAACTTGAACATTACGCGGCACATAGAGCAAAACACCGTTTTGCGAGAGCGCGGCTGCCAACGCAGCGAACTTGCCATCTTCTGCGCGGACGATGTTGCCGATCAGCTTGGCAAGTAATTCGGGATGCTCTTTTTCAGCAGTCTGAAAATCAGTGAAGACAACACCCTTTTCTGCCAACTCAGAGGCGAGCGAAATTTCTGCACCACCGGGGAGCAAGGTCACTTGTCCACCATGCGCTTCGCCGACGAGCGGTTTGAGCAGTTCTTCGGGCACAGCAGGCAGGTCGTTGAAAGCACCTGCGGCGGGAATGCGGAAACGGTCAATGGGCATCTTGCGCAGATCGGTGCGCCGCCATGCCTCATCCTGTATGGTTGGCATATCCATACTTTCAAACGCTGACCAAGCCTCCGCACGGTAGTTTCCGAGTACGGAATTGGCGCTATCCACCATTTCACGATTGAAATTGAATTCTTTGGGCGCGGCTGAGCGGCGTCCAGTCTTGATAACTATTTTTTTATCTACCATGGGACTATCCTACCGACCCTTCCATTTGAAGCTGGATAAGACGGTTCATTTCGACGGCGTATTCCATCGGCAGCTCTTTGACGAGCGGCTCGATGAAACCGGAGACGACCATTGTGGTGGCTTCTTCTTCCGTGAGACCGCGCGACTGGAGATAGAAAAGCTGCTCTTCACCGACCTTCGAGACCGAGGCCTCGTGACCGATGCTGACATCATCTTCTTCAACTTCGATATAGGGGAAGGTATCTGTACGTGAATCGTGATTAAGCAATAGCGCGTCGCAGACAACGCTGTTTTTGACGTTGCGTGCACCTTCGTGGACCTTAACCAAGCCGCGATAAGAGGCTTGTCCGCTGCCCTTGCTAATCGATTTGGAAGTGATCTTGCTGCTGGTATCTGGCGCAAAATGCACCATCTTCCCGCCCGCATCCTGAATTTGTCCTTCGCCAGCGAATGCCATCGAAAGGATCTCGCCATGTGCGCCCGGCTCCATCAAATAGCAGGATGGGTATTTCATGGTGACTTTCGAACCAAGGTTTGAGTCAACCCATTCCATGGTGGCGTTGCCATAAACTTTGGCACGCTGCGTAACCAGGTTGTAGACATTCTTCGACCAGTTCTGGATGGTCGAGTAACGGACACGTGCCCCACGCTTGACGATAATTTCGATCACGCCACTGTGGAGCGCATCATTTGTATAGGTCGGGGCTGTACAACCTTCAACATAATGTACCTGTGCATCTTCTTCAGCGATGATGAGCGTACGCTCGAACTGCCCGATATTGGCGCTATTCAAGCGGAAATATGCCTGTAAAGGCAGATCCACTTTGACGCCTTTGGGGACATAAACAAACGAACCACCAGACCAAACGGCGCCATTCAGCGCAGCGAACTTATTATCTTCAATCGGCACAACGGTACCGAAATATTCTTTGAAAATATCGGGGTGCTGGCGCAGACCATCTTCAATACTCAAGAAGATGACGCCTTGCTCTTCGAGATGCTCCAAAATGGAATGGTAAACCATCTCCGATTCGTATTGCGCACCCACGCCCGAGAGAAACTTCTGCTCGGCTTCGGGAATACCCAATTTATCAAAAGTGTTTTTGATGTCATCGGGAACATCGTCCCAATCTTTTTCCTGTCCTTGGGTCGGCTTGACATAGTAGTAAATATCATCAAGGTCGAGCTTCATCAGATCAGGGCCCCAGGTCGGGATGGCACGTTTTTCGTAATGCGCCAAAGCCTTCAAGCGGAACTCAAGCATCCACTCCGGCTCTTCCTTCATCGCGGAAAGATTGCGTACTACCTCTTCACTCAAGCCTTTTTCAGCTTTGAAAACGTAATGTTCTTCCGTGTCTTTAAAATCGTATTTATCCTGCCCGCCTATTTTTTCTAATACTTGTGCATCAGACATTAGAACTCCTATCTACCAATAAACTAGGCGGCAACTTTATCTTCGTATTTTTCACGAATCCAGTCATACCCTTCAGCTTCCAGTTGCAATGCCAATTCGGGGCCACCCGATTCAACAATTCGGCCGCCGTACATAATGTGAACAAAGTCGGGCTTAATATAATTGAGCAGACGCTGATAATGCGTAATCACCAGAACGCCCAAATCAGGCCCGGAAAGCGCGTTCACACCTTCAGAAACGATACGCAAGGCATCAATATCCAAACCGGAGTCAGTTTCATCCAAAACAGCAATCTTCGGTTTCAGTGTTGCCATTTGCAAAATCTCAGCGCGTTTCTTCTCACCGCCAGAGAAGCCTTCATTCAGATAACGACCAGCAAAAGCATGGTCCATTTTTAGCATGTCCATTTTCTCTTTGAGAATCTTGCGGAACTCAAGGATGGGAATACCCTTGTCGTCCGGATTTTCAGCGCGGCGACGAGCATTGAGCGCCGTTCGCAGGAAATTTGCCACGGTCACGCCCGGAATGGAGACAGGGTACTGAAATGCGAGAAACATCCCAGCCCGTGAGCGTTCATCCGGTCCCATATCCAAAACATCTTCACCATCAAAAATGATTTCACCATCCGTCACTTCATAGGACGGGTGCCCCATCAACGAATACGCCAAAGTTGATTTACCGGTGCCGTTTGGGCCCATGATGGCATGGACTTCACCGGGTTTTATTTCGAGATTAAGACCTTTCAAAATCTCTTTATCTTCAATACTGACATGCAAGTTTCTGACGATCAGTTCAGACATTATCACTCCTGTAAAAAACGCCTTGCGGCGAAAAATATTTGTGTAATCTTTAGGTTTTCAACGAGCGGGATTATAGCATGGCGAATATAAAAAGTCAATATTTATTATATTTATCTTATATATTGACAAAAATCCCTGAGACAGGTATACTCCCAGCGAAATCAGAGCAAAAACTATGACAAAAACCCGTGATAAAATTCTGCAAGCACTGCTAAGAAAACCCGGCTCTACAACCAACGAGCTGGCGGAGACTGTTGGCATTAACCCAATCTCGGTACGCCACCATCTCACCAGCTTACAAGTCAGCGGATTAATCGCGGCTGAAGAGGAACGGCACGGTGTTGGGCGCCCACGTTTGGTGTACGCACTTACTGAAGAAGGTTCCGAAAAATTCCCTACACGCTATTTGCGGCTCACCACTCGTTTATTGAATCAACTTAAGGAAACGCTCCCCAACCCAATGGTCAAGGAGCTGTTTAGCCAAGTTGCACTTAACCTTGCTGATGAATACGCAGAGCAGCTTGAAGACCTCCCCATCGAAGAACGTCTTGAATTAATCAAGGACCTTTTAGCAAGCGAAGGCTTTACGGTCGATTGGGAAAAAGAAGGCAATGACTATCATATCCATGAGATATCTTGCCCTTATCACAAAGTTGGACAAAGCCATCCCGAAATCTGTTCAATGGATCAGACCTTGATCTCGCAAATGCTGGCTGTCCCCGCCGAGAAAGTGGAATGTATTCTAAGCGGCGATGACCGGTGCACTTATGTTGTTAAACCTGCGATAGGAAACTAAAAATGACTGAAGAAAATGCCTTAAATGTAGTTACGTGGAAAGTCCATGAAACCCACCCTGAATACGTAGAGCCGCTGCGGACAGAACTCTCAAAAGTAGTTGACCCAGAGATCGGCATGAATGTAATCCAGCTCGGCCTAATCCGCAACATTCAGATCGAAGACAACAAAACAAAAGTCTACATGATCCTGACTACTCCCTTCTGCCCTTACGCTCCCGCAATGATCGAGGCAACGAAAAACGCCACACAAAAAGCGATTGAGCAACCCGCGCTGGTTGAGATGGGTATGGAACCTTGGGACTTCTCCATGATGGAAGATCCTTCCGCATTGGATTGGGGCATGTACAGCTAAAAGACATTCTCCCCCGCAACTAAAAAGAGCGAGTGTTCACTCGCTCTTTTTTTATTTTTATTCAGCGTCAGCTTCTGGCTTCTTTTTCTTTCCCAGATGCGCTCCCAAGGGGTGCTCACCTTCTGCAAAGCCCGAGAGCAGGAAAAGAACATTAGTGACACAACTGCATGAATTACGCCAACGATGACGCAAGTGGGCTGAAAAAATCAGGCTATCGCCCGGATCAAGAATATAGAACTCATCTTCAATTTGATACTCCAGTTGTCCCCGCAGACAAAATACAAACTCGTGACCTGTATGGATCATTGTATGCATGCCACTATTTGCACCGCTCTCAAGCGTAAGAACAAAAGGCTCCAAGCGTCCAATAAAATTCTCACCGCCCAAGCCTTCCCACGTACCACGCTGAAAAGGGACGCGTGTTCGTTCATCTGCTTTAAGAAAAACGACTGCATTCTTTTCAACCTCTTCACCAAAGAAAGCTGTAATGGGGATTTCCAAGGCGTCCGCTAATTTGTAAAGCGTACTAACTGAAGGAGAAGTTTTCCCACGCTCGATCATGCTCAACGCATTAGCGGACAATCCGCTTTTACGCGCCAAGCCCCGAATGGAAGTTTTTCGATCTTCGCGCAAAGAGCGCAAACGAGAACCAACATTTACTGAAACTGCATTTTTTGCATATAGATCCATAAGAGATTCCTTAAATAATTTACCTTATCCTACCATAAGATAAGATTGGTCGCAATTGAAAACTCGCAGAAGCCGACCATAGATTTTGCTCCATTAATCAACCACAAGCAATCACCTTATCACGCACAATTAGAATATCATCACCCTTTAAAAACAAAACCAAGACACAAAGAAAACGCCATATTTGATCTCCTGCTCCTCGTCACAGAGTATGCGCATAAATCTTTCCTTATGCTATAATGTAAGCATGGCTGAAGAAAAAATAGAACTTGCTGATAAAAAAGAAACCATGACTGACAAAGAGAAACGTGGTGCCATTATTGGGATTGTTATCGCTGTTCTCGTTCTTGTTGGCTTATTTATCTGGGGTCTCGTAAGTTTAATCGTTGCTGAACCAACCCAAACAGCTAAAGTGCGTGATATTTTCATCATCATTATGGCTTTTGAATCACTCGTAATTGGAGCAGCGCTTGTAATTTTAATCATACAAATTGCCAGCCTAATGAACTTGCTCCAAAATGAGATTAAACCCATTATGGACGCCACCAACGAGACCGTCAACACGCTGCGCGGGACAACAGCCTTTCTCAGCGAAAATATGGTTGAACCTGTTATGAAATTGAATGCCAATCTGGCAGGTTTACAACGGTTCATGGAATTACTTGGCATTAAAAGAAAATAGTCAATCAAAAGGAGATAACCATGTCTGATCGTGACGAATTTGGAGCATTTTTAGTTGGATTCATTGTCGGTGGTCTTACTGGCGCAGTTGCAGCCCTGCTTTTCGCCCCGCAATCTGGTGAAGAAACACGCACCTTGCTGAAAGAACGCGGAATCGAAATAAAAGACAAGGCCGCACAAACCGCAGAAGAAGCTGTCGCTCGCGCAGAAGCCGCCGCCGCTGAAGCACGCGCTCGTGCCGATGAGCTTGCAAAAGAACTCAAGGACCGTGGACAGGTCGTAGTCGACCGCGGCAAAGAGACCGTCGAAACGGCCAAGGTAAAAGGGAAAGAAGCTGTCGAAACAGCAAAAACCAAAGGCAAAGAGGTTGTGGAAACCGCTAAAACAAAACTGCCTAAAAAAGCTGCTGACGACGCTACTGCCTAAGCATCATCAAGAAAGTTACTCAAGGGTTTGTCCATTCGGCAAGCCCTTCTTTTTTGTCTGGTTTAAGGAAAAGAAATGCTCAAAGACAAGTTACGCGACCCCATTAGCGGCCTCACGCATCTTGGCGCTGCAATTCTGGCTTTTTTTGGCTTGATCGCGCTGCTTATCATCGCTTGGGGAGAAACAGCAAAAGTTACATCCATGCTGATCTACGGCATCAGCTTGATCCTGATGTTTGCAGCCAGCGCCACTTACCACATGACCATCTCCAGCCCAAAGGTGATTGAGATTTTACGCAAAGTGGATCACTCGGCAATTTATCTGCTCATTGCCGGGACGTATACACCCTATTGCATCAATGCCTTTAGCGGATTCTGGAAATGGGGCTTGCTCATCATCATCTGGACATTGGCATTGGTTGGGGTGGGCATCAAAGTCTTCATCATTCGGGCACCACGCTGGGTGAACGCAGGCGTTTATCTATTGATGGGCTGGTTGGTAATCGGGGCTATAGGCGAAATGCTCAACACACTCTCGCCCTTTACAATAACCTGGCTAATCGTCGGCGGGGTCATCTATACACTCGGGGCCATCATTTACATCACAAAAAAGCTCGACTTTCGCCCTGGGATTTTCGGTTTTCACGAAGTCTGGCACATTTTTGTCATTCTGGCAGCCGCTGCGCATTATATTTCCGTCCTAAGTATTTTATAAAAAATGCCCATAGCTGGGTGAGGGGGGCACCCAACTATGGACAACCTTATTTTGTCATAAAGTCGTTCAAAAAGCAAGCTCAATCCAACAAAAACTAAGAAACTGGCAAAGTAAAAGAAAAGCTTGCACCCTTTCCCTTGCCTTCACTCTCAACCCAGATTTCACCACCTTGCGCTTCGACAAGGTGCTTTGCTACCGTAAGACCGATACCGCTCCCACCGCCACTTTGACGTGAACGCGACTTATCGACACGGTAAAAACGCGTAAAGATATGTTCCAAATGTTCAGGAGCGATCCCCACACCCGTATCCACAACAGAGACCTGTACAAAATCAGCCCGCCGTGCGGCAAGGATGCGTACGCTGCCCTTGGCAGGAGTATGTCGGAGAGCATTTCCAAGCAGATTGGTCAGGATTTGAATCAGACGATCTTCATCGGCGAGAACAGGCGAAAGATCTGTTGGCAAGTTCGGGACAAGGGCGACGCCTTTTTCATCAAACTGGAAGGATAGCCGTTTAGCAACAGTTTCCACAACAAGGGGCAACGCCACGGGACGCACCTGCATTTGATAGGCTCCCGCTTCGACACGACTCAACTCCTGAAGATCATCCACTAACCGACTAAGCCGACCAGCTTCCTGATGCACCATCTGATAGGTCTCGTCATCGGCAGGAAGAACGCCATCCATCAGCCCTTCCATTGAGCCTTTAATGGCTGTCAACGGGGTACGCAACTCGTGCGAAACATCGCCGATCAATTGCCGACGCATTGCTTCGACCTGCTCCAGCTTTTCGGCCATCTGATCGAAAGACTGCGCAAGCTGACCTAGCTCATCGGAGCGTTGATTACTAACACGTTCTTCATACTTTCCTTCAGCAATACGGTGACTCGCAAACGTCATTGCCTGCACGGGGGCGACAATGCCGCGACTGAAAAGCCAGCTTGCAAACAAACCGGCGATCAAAGCCGCGATACCAGCATAGATCAACGCCTCGTTGAAAGAGGCCTTAAAGTCTTCAAAAAGGGTTTGAGCATAACCGCCACCGGCTTCTCCATAGCGAGGGCCTCCGCCTCCCCCGCCAGGGCCCTTACCGCCATTGCCTGGCTGAACGAGAACAGTTTCTTCACCTGCCGCTGCAGCGGCTGTTGCGGTAGCCTGTGCAGACACCGCCTGTTGAGCCCCCGCACCCAGATGACGCTCAAAAGCTGTCGGCAAGGTCAATTTAGTAGCCGCGAAAAGGATCAAGGCACCGATACCGATTACCGCAGCATAGGAGAGAAAGAGCTTTGTCCCCAAGTGGCTACGCAAATACTGGATCACAGGGTTTCATCCTCGAAACGATAGCCAACCCCACGCACGGTGGCAATAAAACCATCCCCGCCGAGTTTTTGGCGCACATGTCCGAGATGGACGTCAACAACGCGCATTTCGCCATAGTAAGAACCACCCCAAACTTTTTCAAGTAATTGCTCGCGCGTGAGTACCCGCCCCCGATTTTCAGCAAGTGACTTGAGCAAGTCAAATTCAATCGCGGTCAACTCGACAGGCGTATCATCCACGCTGACAAGGTGAGCTGCAACATCAATGCGGACGTGCTTGAAGGAGAGCACTTCGCTATTCGTCTCGGGGTTTATTTGCAAACGACGCAAGGCTGCTTTGATACGCGCGACAAGTTCGCGCGGACTAAAGGGTTTGGTGACATAATCGTCGGCGCCGATGGTCAGTCCCACGACTCGGTCGGTTTCCTCTGTTTTCGCAGTGAGCAAGATGACGTACACGTCCGATTCGCGGCGCAACCTTGCGAGCACCTCGACACCATCCATTCCGGGTAACATCACATCGAGGACGATTAAATCCGGTTTAAAGCTGCGCGCCGCTTTTAATCCCGAAGGGCCATCTGCGGCCGTATAAACTTCGTAGCCTTCCGGTTTTAGATAGGCTGTGACCAGATTGAGAATACTTGGTTCGTCATCGACGACCAGAATTTTTGCATTTGCCATAAGAAACTCCCGTGTTGTTTTGCTTTATTGTAGCGGATAAATTGTGACAAAGGAACTCAAAAAAGACGTAAAGGATTTATGAAGTTTTGGTAAAGAGAGGGAATAAGGCGTGTATAATAAGGGTATGACTGAAGAAAACATTATCCGTCGCAGAATCAGCATGCTGATCGATGGCGACAACGCACAAGCCAGCCTGCTTCCGCAGATGCTGGTAGAAGCCAGTAAATATGGGCAGGTGACGATACGACGCATTTACGGGGATTGGACAACCGCAAGCATGAATTCATGGAAAGGCACTTTGAATAACCATGCCGTGCAACCTGTACAACAGTTCCGTTATACCGTTGGGAAGAACGCAACCGACAGCGCGATGATTATCGACGCAATGGATATTCTCCATTCTGGCGATGTAAGCGGTTTTTGTCTGGTCTCCAGCGACAGCGATTACACCCGTTTAGCGACCCGTATTCGAGAAGCCGGGATTTTTGTGATGGGCATTGGTGAAAAGAAAACACCCAAGCCTTTTGTAAATGCCTGCGACATGTTCGTCTATACCGAAAATCTGGCCCCAAAAACCAAACCTGCACGTTCATCACGCAGCAAAACAACGAAAACAACAAGAGCGCCAAAAGCAGAACCGGAACCAATTCCGTTGCTTAAACAAGCCTTTGAAGTGGCTGTGCGCGAAGACGGTTGGGCTTCGATGGCAATGATGGGCAATGCGCTCTATCAGATTGATCCTAGCTTTGATCCGCGCACATATGGACACAGCCAACTTTCACGTCTAATCGGCAAATATCCAAAATATTTTGAATTGCGCACGCAAGAGAGCAATGGCACAACGTTGTTTCATATCAAACTAAAAGAGTAACTGACCATAAAAAAGAGCTAGCTGACGCTAGCTCTTTTTTATCACATACAGCTTCAACAAAAAATCAAGCCGCTACCTCTGCGCCCACCTTCTTCTCAATTTCAGCCCTGTAAACCGCGCTAATTTTCTCAGCGATCTTTTCCCAGGCGTATTCGCGTGCATAGTTAGCAGCCTCCTCCCCCATGCTCTTCCGCAAAGCACCATTACTCAGCAACGCGCCCAACTTCTCGCTCAAAACTTCAGGAGAATCATAAGGGACGTGATAGCCTGTCTCACCATCTTTGATCAGATACGCCAAGCCTCCCACTTGCGAAGCAATCACCGGTGTGCCACACGCCATCGCTTCGAGTGCAACCATGCCAAAAGACTCATAATGCGAAGGCATCACCAGCACCTCCGCCGCCGAGTAATAATAAGGCAGCGTATCCTGCGCACGCTTGCCCAAAAAGAGCGCCATCCGCCCCAGACACAACTCGTCGCACATGCCCTGTAAACGCGCCATTTCCTCGGTCATCTCTTCAGGCTCGGCATCCGGGTCGCCGCCGATAATCGCCACATAAAAGGGATGCTGAGCATCATGCATTCCTAAAAGTGCGACAGCCTTCATCAACGTATCAATCCCCTTTAGTGGCTCGATCCGCCCCACAAAAAGCGCCATACAATCTTCCGGCGCGACACCAACATAAGCGCGCGCTTCATCTTCCGGGATGGGATAAAAACGACTCGTATCCACCCCCGGCGGGATGATGACCATTTTCCCCGTATCCGCCTGATATAAAAACTGAAGCTGGGATCGCTCCGCAGGCGTGGCGACGATGATCCGATCCGCGCGTGCGAGAACTTGCTTCTCACCATTGACACGATACTGTCCCTCACGCTCCTCGGCATTACGCGCGATCCGATTTTTCATCGCCCCGAGCGTATGGAACATGTGTACAATCGGTACATCCCAGATATCCTTCAACATCCCTGCCGCGATACCTGACATCCAGTAATGCGAATGGATCAAATCGTAGTGAATATCTTTCTCGGCCGCAAAGGCTTGGATTCCGGCAACAAATTCCGGGATATGTTCTGTCAACTCCTGCTTGGGGAGTGGGTGTTCTGGTCCCGCCGGAATGTGTACGACCCGGTTCCCAAATCCAAGGTCATGCAGCACGTGCGGGACATGTTCGTCCTGCGAACGGGTAAAGACATCCACATGAATCCCCATCCGCCCCAACTGGAGCGTCAAATCACGGACGTAGACATTCATCCCGCCAGTGTCTTTGCCCCCCAAAGTTGCTAAGGGACAGGTGTGGTATGAGAGCATTGCAATTCTTAGCATATTCTTTCCTGTATTTTCTTGGCAGTTAGAAAAGGTGCTGGTATAATCCTGCCGCTGTAAGGCAAGCCAACATAGCTCAGTTGGTAGAGCAGACGCTTCGTAAGCGCCAGGTCGTGGGTTCGAATCCCACTGTTGGCTCAAATAAGTATAATCGCCTTAAAGAAAAACGTCCCTCGTAAGGGACGTTTTTGATTCTACATTTCTTACACAATAGAAGCTTTATGCAACCGCATCCCGCCCAGCTTGAAAAGCCTTGCGATTCAACGCCAAGAATTTCGGTGGCACACGCGCTTCGATGACTTTCAGCCACGGCTCGGCATCGTGTTTGAGCAACTTCGACAGCGCACCTAAAAGCACCACGTTCGCGGCTTTGGCATTGCCCAGTTCTTCGGCAATCTCCACGCCTTTTACCCAATGAACGTTTTTTGTCACCGGCGCGAAGGCGGCTTTCATTTCTTCATCTGACGGGTATTTGCCCGTCCCTGAACTGACTGTGATCGGCACGATCTCGTGATCGTTGACCAGCACCATGGCATCGGCATGGATGCTATCCAAAAAACGAATTGCTTCGAGCTTCTCAAACGCGATCAAAATATCGGCTTCGCCTTCAGGGATGACAGGCGAGAAAACCTGCTCCCCCCAACTGACATGCGAGACCACACTGCCGCCACGTTGCGACATGCCGTGTACTTCTGCTTTTTTTGCATCGTAGCCTAGGGCAATGCCCAATTCTGCAAGCACGTTGCTGGCCAGGATCGTGCCCTGTCCACCAACACCAGCTAAAAGAAAACGTGTTTTTTTCATTGTCATGTCCTATACCATCTTCAATTCAACCATCTGGTCACGGAAAAGAATTGCGTCCCGCGGGCAAACCTGTGCGCAAATTTCGCAACCCGTGCAGAGCAGCGGATCAATCTCTGCCAACGGACGTTGAGTTTTCTCATCAAGCTCATCAGACTTCAGAATTGCGGGACAACCAATGCGGAAGCAGAGCGTACAACCGTTGCAATTATCATTAACATCAAGGGTCATGTACTTCTTGCGTTCTTCCGGCACCAAAACACAGGCATGGTCGGTGATGAGCACAGCCGGCTCGTCGATTTTGAGCCATTCCTTCAGCGTACTCTCGATAGCGGCAACATCATAGGCTTCCACGCGCTTAACATTCTTCACGCCAACAGCACGCACAAGCATCTCAATATCAATTTCGTTGGTGGGTTTCCCTTGCAGGGTCATCCCGGAGCCGGGATTATCCTGCTGCCCCGTCATGCTAGTGATGCGATTATCCATGATGATGGTGATAACGTTGGACTGGTTGTAAACCACATTCATCAACGCCTGAACGCCAGAGTGCATAAAGGTCGAGTCGCCAATTACGGCGAAGTGACGTTCCTTATCTCCCGCCATAATCGCGCCATGCGCAACGGCCGTGCTTGCGCCCATGCAACCACAGGTATCCATTGCACTGAGAGGCGGCACAACACCAAGGGTATAACAACCAATATCGCCGTTGATCGGGCGTTTGAGCTTATTCAGGATGTAGAAAGTGCTGCGGTGCGGACATCCCGGGCAAAGGACGGGAGGACGATTTGGCAAATTCTCCGCCAAAAGGGTCGGTAACTCCAATCGAATTGACGCCGTTGTGGAAGCAGCTGTAGCGCTCTCCACATTAGGCTTGGCACCTGTTTCCTCGGGCAGCAACCCAGCCCGAATGGCGTGCGTCCGGACGATCTTCGGATTCAATTCGCCGACCATAGGGAAGATCGACTTGAAGTGCGGATATGGATTTACCTCCCAGCCATCCGGTTTATAGAGATCAACGCCCATCAGCAGAACCTGCTCTTCGATGAAGGGATCAAGTTCTTCGAGCACGATCAGCTTGTCCACTTGCGCCGCAAAATCTCGGATCATATTCTTGGGCAGCGGATAAGACATACCGAGTTTCAGCACGCTGGCTTCAGGGAAGACTTCGCGAGCGTACTGATACGCAATGCCGTTGGCAATGATACCGAGCTCGGTGCCGCGCATTTCAACGCGATTGAGTTCAAAGGTTTCGGCAAACTCGGCCAGTTTTTCGAGACGCTCCTCAACGAGGGGATGACGGCCGCGTGCATTGGCAGGCACCATGACGTATTTTGCGTGATTACGCGGATACTTCCCCGGCTCAGCGCCTTGATAACGATCAGGGCTGGCTTCGACAAGTGCACTCGTATGACAAACACGCGTGGTCGGGCGCAAGAAAACAGGTGTATCAAACCTTTCACTAATCTCGAAACCTGCCAACATCATATCTTTGGCATCCTGGCTATCCGCAGGATCAAGACAGGGAATGCGCGCAAACTTGGCGTAATTACGGTTATCCTGCTCATTCTGCGAGGAGTGCATCGAGGGATCGTCGGCAGAGATGATTACCAAACCCGCTTCCATGCCTGTAAACGCAGAATAAAAGAGCGAGTCGGCTGCCACATTCACGCCGACGTGCTTCATCGTGGCAAGGGCGCGTTTTCCAGCATAAGCCGCGCCAATGGCAACATCCAAGGCGACCTTTTCGTTCGGCGCCCACTCAGCATAAACGCCGGGCATTTTTGCCAAGGTTTCAAGAATTTCAGTGCTTGGCGTGCCTGGGTAGCCGGAAGCAACTTCCACACCGGCTTCCCATGCGCCGCGCGCAAGAGCCTCGTTACCAGAAAGAAGGCGTTTTACAAGTTCTTCAGTCATAAAGTCTCCAACAAAACTAGGAAAGGGGAAGCGAAGCAGATGCTTTCACTTCGCTCAAAACAACGCTCGTATGGATGCGAGCCACACCCCGCACAGGCGTAAGCACGTGGATTAAAAATTGCTCAAGATCAGCCGTGTTTTTCGCAACGATCTTGAGCAAGTAGTCGTAATCACCCGTGACGTGATGACACTCCAAAACTTCAGGAATATTCTGAATCGCTTCGTCAAACTCAGTCACCTGCGCCAGTTCATGACGCTGCAGGCTAACCCCCACAAAACAAAGCATATCGTAACCAACCATTTGGCGATTAAGCTGTGCAGCGTATTGACTAATATAGCCCTGCTCCTCAAGCCGCTTCACCCGCGTCAGGATTGCAGAGGGAGAAAGCCCTGCACGGCGTGCCAGATCGGCATTGCTGATACGTGCATTCCCCTGCAACTCTTGCAGAATAATCTTGTCTACATTATCCATCATACGAAAGAATATACAGCAAAACGGCTTGAAAAGCAATTTATCTACAGCACCAAAGCTATCCTGACAAAGATCATATAGTTCCAAAAATCAAACACCGAGAGCTTTTCAAACTCCCGGTGTCGATTTCCTAAAACTGAATATCCTTTACGTTCAATTGCAGTGATCTGCGCCCCTGCCACTCGTTGATTTCAAAGCTGTAGAGCAAATCCACTCTGGCGGGTAAATCCGGTTTAAGATGCCCCAGACGAAAGGCGATGGCATCCAGTTTCGCACCTCCATCCGCGACCGTTAATTTCAAATGGGATTGGTCGCGTCCGACCGTGCGCGAGCTAACGATTTGCACATTGCGGGATACAAAGACCGGCTGCGGATTGCCGTACCCGGTCGGCTCAAGATATTGAAGATGTTCGTGCATTTCAAAACTGAGCGCATCGAGCGCAAGTTCCATATCTGCGACCACGACCGGACGTAAGTCTGCCCCGGAAAGTTCTTCCGCCGCAATCGCCTTTAGACGTTTAACCAACTCCCCGACATTCTCATTGCGGACAGTAAATCCCGCTGCCGCGGCGTGACCGCCGTGACGCACGAGCAAGTCGGCGCATTGGTCAAGCGCATCCGTAATGTGGAATTCCGCAATTGAGCGGCACGAGCAAACGGTGGTTTCCTCGTCCACTTTGCCAACGATGGCGGGACGATAATATTTCTCCACAAGGCGTGAAGCTGCCAAGCCGACCACCCCTTCGTTAAACTCAGGCGATGCAGCGAAGAGCAAAAAGGCTTCGTCTTCGGCAGCTAACGCGATTGTTTCAGCAACTTCCTGCATATCACGCGTGATCTTCTGCCGCTCCTGATTTTGCATCTCTAACTCTTGCGCCATATTGCCTGCACGCATGAAGTCAGTCTCCATTAGCAACTCGTAAGCGGCCAATGCCGAATCCAAACGCCCCGCCGCATTCAGGCGTGGGCCGAGGCTGAAGCCGATATTCATCGCATTTACTTCTTTGATATTCACGCTTGCCACGCCCGCAAGAGAGACCAGGCCCTGCCGTTGAACGTTGCGCATCACGCGTAAGCCTTTGCGCACGAGAGCATGATTCTCCCCACTGAGCGGCGCAAGGTCAGCGACTGTGCCGAGGGCGACCAAATCGAGCAGATGGTCGGGTGTCAGCCCCCTGACAGGACGTTTTTCGAGCAAGGCTTGAGCGATCTTATAGGCGATACCAACGCCAGCCAGCATCTTTTCTTGATAGATATCACCTTCTTGTTTAGGATTAATGACCGTGAGCGCAGGTGGCAGCACCTCGCCCGGGTGGTGATGGTCTGTAATAATGAGATCAAGCCCAAGGTCGCGAGCGTGCGCGACTTCATCCACAGAGCGAATACCGCAATCAACCGTGATGACCAAATCCACGCCATTTTGCGAAAGTTGGGAGAGCGCGTCCAGATTCAGCCCATAGCCTTCGTCAAAACGATTCGGAATGTAGGCTTCCACATCTGCATTCAGCGCATGCAAAACCTGCACAAGTAAGGCTGTGGACGTGACGCCATCAACATCATAATCGCCATAAATGACGATCTTCTCGGCGTTATCGAGCGCCTGCAAGATGCGGGGAATAGCGATGTCCATTCCCTTCAATCCCCACGGCGACATATCATGCGCAGGTGCGGCCTTCAGGAAGGCGCGCGCATCGGCATCGGTGGCATAGCCACGATTGAAGAGAAGTTGTCTTAGTACGGGAGGAAATTTTTCGAGTGCCTGATCGGCTTCGGGTGTCAGTAAGGGTTGAATTTGCCAGCGTGTTTGCATCATTCCTTCTTTTTCAAACGGTAAAGTTGATCCCCGACTTGTTCAAGATCATAATAAACAGAAATTTCAGGGTGTAGGGTTGTAAAATAAATCGGGTGCTCGTCTATATTTTCGGCAATATATTGCAACGTTGTTTCCCCAAGGCTGGGCCAAACTTCATGAAACCTGATAGATGTGCGCCCTTGCTCAATATGGGCTGTGTAGACATATGAGTATAGTCGATCCCAGATGGCAAAGACAATTGCATCATCTTCAATCTTTCTGAGCACTCTCTCTGCAAGACATGTATTAAGCTATGTTATGGATTGGGATAAGCGTAAAAAGACGTCCCAGAAAAATATAAGTCGGATAACCGCTTGAGTGCGTCATTCCCAGCGTGTAGGATAATGTTTGGAATTCAGCAGCATCTGCTGTTAGCAATGAAGGGGCTAAGGTGCGCACATATAAAAACAATGCCCAAATAAAGAGACCTACAGCTATAGCCAAATCATTGCGGTTTATTTGAGTTTTTCGCCATGTCATAATGCGTGAGTATACTTTAAAAAGCAATCAAAAAAACAAATCTGCAAGCTCTTTTCGCTCCTTTCTACCGTATAATTTTAAGTGGAGGCTCCCTTATGTATACATTAAAGGAAAACGAAAAGACAACACCGGCTATGTTTTACACATCCGATGCCTTATTTCACGGCGAGGTAGTGACCACAAAAATCATCCGGGTCAATATTTGGTTGCGCTCAGATAATGCCCCAAAATATGCCCAACTCCTGAACACCCAAATGATCTCCCTAACCGGCAATGGGTATAGCGCAAAGTTCGACGAATTATTCATACCCATCGACCAGGTCGTTGCCTATCATGCTGCCCCCGATATTGAAATCGAATTAGACTATAATGAAAACGAGCCAAATCGTCGTATGGCGCCCTTAAAAGTGATCGGACCATCCTTCTTAACCTTCGTCGGTGAAACTCGTGTTTCCACCCAAACTGAATTTAGCGCAACTCTTGAAGTTAGTCGAAGTTCCTGGATTTCACTTTACGACACAGCAATCTCCACGCCGAACATGCCCAAAATGCACATCCAGGCCCCTATGCTTTTACTGCGCCCAGAAAAATTCTCCTTCAATTTGACTGAGTAAAACGCCAGTTTGTGAAAATTGGTACTTGAAGTTTGTTGCAAAATTTGCAATAATAGTTTAACGCTCCGAAAAAGCGATTCAAGTGAAAGCTTGTAAAGCAGAGTCTCTAGCCTACGATCTGAAAAGGTTATGGCAAAAAGGCCACCGAAAAGGCTATCCAAATGAAAATTTGGGACGCAAATTCTAGTATCTTCACCAGTGCTTCTTTTAGTAAATGGATAAGATAGCTAGAGTGCCGAACAGGTAAAATCAGCGAAAGCTGATGGCGCAAAGTTATGGGTCTAAAGTCGTTTTTTATGACCAAGATTGCCAAACTACCGAAGAGCGTTAGTCCAAAAACAAACTCCCTGTTTTCAGGGAGTTTTTCTTTTACTTCATACCAAAACCTTGCGACTGTACAACCGAAAGCAAGTCCTTACGCTTGGGCTGCGACGTGCGTCGCGCAATATGCTCCAGCCAGCCATAGTCTTCCATCTGCCCATCGCTGCCTGGAATATCGACCTGACGCCCATTGTAGATGCCGGTCTCAACCATCGTCTTATCGTAAGCGTGAAGCGCGGATTCTTGTTCGGGATTGTACTGTTCCCAGTGCAAAATCGCTTCCTGCGGCAAACGTGGACGGACGCCGGGACTCTGATCAGGGTAACCAAGCGTCATTCCTGTGATCGGGAAGACATGTGTAGGCAACCCCAAAAGCTCGATTACGCTCGCGGAATTATTCCTGATTCCGCCAATATAGCAGATGCCCAGCCCCAACGATTCGGCGGCAAGGGCGGCGTTTTGCGCCGCAAGGGACGCATCCACCGCGGCGACCAGGAAGTTTTCGAGATATTCTGCATTGTGTTCATAGCCGCGCATCTGATTAAGTTGTTCCAGCCGATAGCGATCAGCGCACCACGCTAGAAAAACAGGCGCTTCGGCGACATGCTGCTGTCCACCACAAAGCTCGGCAAGCTGAGCACGCGCCTCTTTAGCAGTCACCGCGACGACGCTGTAGGTCTGCATGTTGGACGAAGTGGAGGCACGCTGTCCGGCGGCAACAATCGCCTCCACAACGGAAGCAGGCACAGGGTCGGGTTTGTAGCGGCGTACGGAACCGTGCGCATGGATTAAGTCCAGGGTCGGGTTATTCATTCAAGCAACTCCATTTAAGATTTCAAAAAGGTTCGCAGTTTATTCTGCGAACCTTTTTCTTTTATTCTACATCATCTTCTTCAGGAGCGGGGTCTTCAATCGGCGGCGAGCGCCGCAAAGCCACGTAACCAACCACGATCAAGAGCAAAGCGATAGCTGTAGCGCCGAGAACCAGCGTCCAGATGCGCACATCGAGGGTTTCCCACCAGGCAGGCTCATCAAGGGTTTGTGCCCAGCTGGGATTTCCTGTCTCGCCTGTGGTATGCCCTTGCCCCTGACCCGCCCCTTCGGGCGGCCCGGCACCCTCATGCGTACCAGCGGCTTGCTCAGCGGCACGGAGAGCATCCAATTCTTCCTGGGTTGCGCCAGCGTTAAGCTGGGCCTGTTGTCCGGGCGGAACCCAGTTGTCATCACGCAGCCAGGGTGGGCCGCCACCGCCGGTATTGGAAGGTGTCGCTACTTCGGGCGCAGTCGCTTCCCATTGACGGATGAAACCTACAATGGCTTGAATATCCGATTCGCTGATGCGGTCACCCCAAGCGGGCATGGCCGTGCCGGGCACACCCTGCGTAATGATTTGTTGAATAGCAAGATCGGGCGTGTCTGTCAGGAAACCTTTCACGTTGAGAGATGGGGCTCGACGTGTCCCTTCACCATCGGCGCCGTGACACAGCGAACAAATTGATGTGTAGAGCGCTTCACCCAGCGCCAGCGACTCTTGCGTGGTAACGATAGGCATATCCGGTTGTGGAATAGCGCCAACGCCAACTTCATCCCAGCGTTGAATAAGAGTCACCATCGCGTCGATTTCTTCGGGAGCGAGAGCGCTGTTCCAGCCTGCCATGAGCGTACCGGAGACACCAAGGCTGATGATACGGTTCAACTCATCAGGAGCGGTCTCACGCAAAAGGGCATCATTAAGCGGCGGGGCAAGCGTCGAGCCTAAACCATCCGCGCCATGGCAGGCAACACATTGAGTAGCGTAGATGGTAATAGCCTGCTGTAAAACGGCACCGTTCTCAAGGTCGGCAAGAGCTGCATAAATAACGGGATCAGGCTCGGTGGAGAACGGCACGAGCGGAGCCAATCCCAGATTGACGACGCGATCCTGCACCTGCTGCCAATCACCATATTGGATCAAAGCAGCCAATTCTTCGACCTGATAATCACTCAACGGGCCACCGTCACTCTTATTCCAGGCGGGCATGGCGGTATCGTAACGTCCACGATTGATGATTTTGAGCAGTTCATCATAATCCATCGAGCGCAGACCGTCATTGTCGAGCGAGGGCGTCGCGCCAAGGCCTTCAGCCGTTAAGCCATGACAAACAGCGCAATTCTCAGCATAGAGCGTCATGGCATCGTCAAGCTGTGTAGCCAGAATTTCATTCTGTGCAGAATCAAGACGTTCGGGCTCTTTTACAGCGTAAAAAAGAATCGCGAAAACAATCGCTTCGGTTGCCAGAATGCCAAGGAAAATTTCGACAAGGCGAACCCATTTTTGTTTTTTCTCGTTCATGCGTACACCACCTGTGATGAATTGAAAGTTTGGCGTGTCGTGGGATTACCCGTGTCGACGACGACATTTCCGTCCACAAATGCGACGGGGAAAAGATCAAGTGGGCGCGGCGCGGGCGGATTCAGGACTTCGCCCGCCATATCAAATTGGGAGTTGTGGCACGGGCAGATAAACTGGTTGGCGGCTTGGTCCCACGGAACCGTGCACCCAAGGTGGGTACAGCGATGGTAGAGCGCCATGAAGCCCCCATCATCGAGACGAACGAGATAGAGACGTCCGTTGGTGATGTGCGTCACTGAACCAGCCGGGAAATCATCCACTGCGCCAACGGTGATAACGCTGCCAAATTCGCCTTCCGCCAAACGGGGTTGGAGATAGGCCAGAAAGACGCCGCCGAACTCCAGAAGTGCCAGCCCGCCCAAACCTTTCCAGATAAAGCTGAGGAAGTCACGGCGAGAAATATTCTCAGGTATTGGTGTTGTTTTTGAATTCATAATTCGTTCCTTATGTAGACTTTAGGACTTAGATATTGTCTTTAGCTGATGCAAAATCTCATATCCAAAGTCTTAGTGTGCAAGGGGCATATCCCAAGGCCAATACAAGCCCATTCCGGGGCCCCGGAAATAGATACCGATAATAGTCAAGATCAAGATTGCTACAAAGATAAAGATAAAGAGGAAGAGCACGCGTTCTTCTGTCGAAGCTTTGAATTTATTCTTCACCCATTCATCCATCATAATCAAACCAAGAGCAATCACCGCAAGCGGGACAAAACCGTTCGAGATCAAGCTATCCCAGGTTGGCAGCCAAGCATCCCAATGGATGACGAACTCATCCAGCACAACCCAGAGCGGCGTGGAGACGAGCGATATGCCCGCAGCAAGTACCGTCAACCAACGCCCGCGCTTCGAGCGGAAATAAATGCCGACATTCTCGGTGTTTACATCATAAAAAGGCAGCATTGCCAAAGCGATGAAGAAGATGCTCGGAATAATGATCGCCCCAACCAAGGGATGGAAATGCAGCAATAGCTCCTGTAAGCCGAGGAAGTACCACGGTGCCTTGGCAGGATTCGGACTGATGTCGGGGTTGGCAATCCCTTCGAGGGGCGCGTTCACAAACATCGAGAAGAGCAGCAATGCGGCGATCCAGAAAAGCGCCCAAATCGTCTCGCGACGAATTAAGTATGGGATCGTCGTCACGCGCACAGGTTTCTTTGGGGAATCATCTTTAATTTTACGGGGAATGCTCAAACCGCCATCTTTGCGGATACGCCAAAAATGGAAGGATGCCAAGCCGAAGATGCCCAACGGAACGAAGGAGATATGCAGTGAGTAGAACTTAAGCAAGGTCGGGGCACCCACCTCGGGGCCACCGAGCAAGAGTCGGCTGAGAGCGTCCCCGATCAGCGGAACATAGGAAAGCACACTCGTCCCAACTGTGATCGCCCAAAAAGCAAGCTGATCCCACGGCAGTAAATATCCGGTAAAGTTACCAAAAAGCACGAGCAGCAACATTCCAACACCAATCAGCCAATTCGTCTCGCGCGGCGGACGGTAGGCGCCAGTAAAGAAAACGCGCAAGAGATGCAACGCGGAGACCAGGATCATCAAGTTTGCTGACCAATGGTGAACATTACGGATCAGCGCACCAAACCAGACATTCGAGTTGAGTGCCAATATATTAAGGTAAGCATCGGGAGCGCTGGGCGTGTAATTGGCCTGCAATAAAACGCCGGTTAAGCCGAGCAAGACCATCAACAGGGCAGCCAAACCACCCAAACCCCAGGTGTATGCCCACTTAAGCGTCCGCACATCCACTTTGGATGGATGCAGATGCAAAATAAGATTGTTTACCACCATCAGCATTCGTCCACGATCATCGGTTGGCGGACTGCTGGGCTTCAAACGCGACACAACACGTTTGAAAAATGTATTTTCAGTATTCTCTTGTTTCTTCATAAAATATTCCTCAATACAGATTTGAAAGAACTATGCCCTAATTATCAAAAACTATGTGAAGACTGTGTAAAGTTGAAATAAACACTCATTAAAGGCTTTTTGCCCGCAAACTTATTTACAAAACACTTTAGCTTTCTTTAAAGAAACTTTACAAAGCCCTTGTAGAATGAAAGTATAACTAAAAATACCCTCTATCAAGGAGATAATTATGTTCAAGAAAATCTTAATTGGCACCCTCGCAACCTTCGTACTTGGCGCAGCCAGTGTCAGCGCATACAACGCAGTCAACAAAACCACCGTTGTTTCAGCAGAAAAAGCCGAAAACGGTAACTTCATCACAGACCTTGTGGACAATATTGTCCAATCGCAAACAGAAGAAGAAGCACAAACAACCAATCCTCTTGGCAATCAAGCTGCAACAGGTCAAGGACAAGGCCAAGGCCAAGGTCAAGGACAGGGCCAGCAAGGCACCGGCGGTGGAAATGGATATCGCGGCGGACGCAACACAGACTGGACAGCAGGCAGCGGAAGTAACGCAGCTGCACATGTCAACATCCACGGTACACTCACGGATATTGGGCTTGCTACCCTTACCTTTACAGCGGATGACGGACAAGTATTAGCCGTCAACCTCGACCCCACAGCCCTCGGATTAGCCCTCAACATCGGCGATGGCATGACCATCAGCGGTAACTGGCTGGACGAAACCACCTTCACCCCAATGCAAGTCACCCTCGATGCAACTGGTGAAACCTTCTCCCTCAACACCGGCGGCGCAGCCCAAGGGCAAGGAGGTCAGGGAGGCAACGGTGGTGGCGGGAAAGGTCACGGCGGACAACAATAACAAAAAGACTCTCATCATTACATCCATAGGAAGCAGAGATTGCGCCATGCATAGAAACATGGCGCAATTCTTTTAATCTGTTATGTCATTGATAGCCAGAAGCATCTTGGATAGGGGTAAAATACAGACAAACATCTATCCTTGCGAGTATAAAATTCACCCGGGCGAAAAATGAGTTCAGCGACAGAAAAAAAGACACCCCCTGAAAGTGCATCTACTCCCATAACCAACAACGGAACACGGGATATTCATTACCGCCTGTTAGCAGAACGCTCTCTGGATATCGTCATGGTCCACGATCTTGATCGTAAAATGGCCTATGTAAATCACGCCTGGGTCAGCGCAACAGGATATTCAAATGAAGAAACAATCGGCAAACCCACATCCGCCTTTGTTGCCCCTGAATATCTCGCTGAAGGCAAAACCCGCAATCAACGTCGTAAAAAAGGGGATATTAGTGCCTACACCTATGAACTGGAATTAGTAGCAAAGAACGGCGAAAGAATTCCTGTAGAAATTCACTCATCCCCAATCAATACAGAAGACGGTCATTCCATTGAGATACTACTGATTGCCCGCGATCTTCGTGAAAAGAAAAAAACACAAGCAGCCCTTATTGAGAGTGAAGCGCGTTATCGCGGCTTCTTCGAAAGCGCACCTTTCTCGATTTGGGAAGAAGATTTTTCAGAAGTCCGAAACTTAATTGAGCAACTCAAAAAAGAGGGCGTAAGCGACTTTACAACCTATTTTCGACGCAACACAGATGTACTAAAAAAATGTATGCAGCTTGTACGCATTATTGATGTTAACCAGGCAGCAGTGACAATACACAATGCGCCAGATAAAAACAGTTTACTTCAGGCTGGCTTACCTAAAATCCTTAGCACCGAAACTTTGGCAGCCTTCGCTGAGGCGCTTATCAGCTTGATTAATGGAAAAAATGTATATCAAACAGAGACCATCGCAAAAAGGATTACCGGAGAAAAGTTTCCTCAACAGGTTCAATGGAAAGTCGTTTCAGGGAGCGAAGAAACTTGGCAGCGTATTATTGTTTCGTCCCAAGATATCAGCGACTTAAAAAAAGCAGAAGAAGAACTTAAACAAAAGGTTAATGATCTAAATGTGCTGCAAGCGACTGCCTTTACCTGCTCCCAAGCAGACAATATTGACGAGCTAATTCGGCAAATCACCAATATTATCGGAAACACCCTCTACCCGGACATCTACGGCTTTCTTCTGCTAGACGAAGAAAGAAATGCACTCACACCTCACCCATCTTACGATTTTATAGATGAAAATAAAGATACCCAAACCATTCAGTTGCCAAATGGAATTACAGGGATGGTTGCCGCGAGCCAAAAATCGCTTCTGATTGAGGACATCCGAGAAAGCGACGCTTATATCGCATCAAGCCCATCAATCAGATCGGAGCTTTGCGTTCCGATTAAGGTTGCATCAAAGTTATTGGGCGTTATCAACCTTGAGAGTACCAAGCCGGCCTTTTTCAGCAAAGCAGATGAACGCTTGCTCGGCATCATTGCCAGTCAGGTCGCCACGGCAATCCAAAAACTAGAATCGCTGAAAACAGAGCAAAAACGCCGCCAAATTGCCGAAACCCTTCAGCGGGTTGCGGCCGCGATTACCACAGCATTAAACCCAAAAACAGCAATCGAGCAAATCCTAACAGAGCTACGTTCCGTTATTGAATTCACGAGCGCATCAGTGCAACTACTACGCGATGACTACCTCGAAATTGTTGGTGGGCACGGGGCTCTTGTACTTGAAATTGAAAAAAACCGCACCTTCTCTTACCCTGGAGACAACCCCAACACCGTTGTATTACAAACCTTACAGCCCTATATCATTAATGATGCGCAAGCCTCCTACGAAGATTTTAAAGAGATGCCCTCCATAAAATCCTGGCTGGGCATTCCATTGATAACAAACGAACGCCCGATTGGATTATTAACCTTTGACAGTAACGAAATAGGCCATTTCACCCAAGAAGATGCTCAAACGGTCACGTCCTTTGCACATCATGCAGCGATCGTTCTTGAAAACGCACAACTCTTTGAAGCCGAACAAAAACGCCGTGAGGAAGCAGAAACACTGCGCGAAACAGCACTTGCTGTCACATCATCCCTAAATCTTGACCAAGCTATCCAACAAATCCTTGAGCAACTTTCACGCGTTCTCCCATACGACAGCGCCGGCGTCCAATTACTACAGGACGGAATTATCATCAACCTCGGCGGGCGCGGATGGAGTGACCCGGAAGCTATTATGAAGATGCGCATCCCTATTCCGGGAGACAATCCCAACACCAAGGTGATCACAGAACGTCAAGTTGTCATTCTCGATGATCCACGGCGGAAATATACGCCTTTCAGCAGGTATCCGCACAACTACATTTTTTCCTGGATGGGTGTGCCCCTCATCTTCCGCGACAACGTAATTGGAATGTTGGCAGTAGACAGTAAACAAAAAGGGTATTTCAACAAAGAAAGTGCCGCCATCGCACAAGCATTTGCTCATCAAGCGGCGATCGCCATCGAAAATGCACGTCTCTTTGATACGGCACGCAAGCGCCTCGAAGAAGCTGAAACCTTACGGCAAGCCGCAATAACCATCAACTCCGCCCTTTCACTGGACGTTGTCCTTGAGACGGTTGCCAAGCAAATGACAGGCGCGATCAATGCAACCGGCTGCGCAATCTTGGGCTGGAATAAAGAGAAAGACTGTTTATATACCTTAGTGGACTATAACCGACTGTCTCCATCTAGCGCGGATCAGCCTGGTAAAGAGTACAAGTTAGCCAATTACCCTCTCTCCCGCAAAATCTTGGAACAGAATCAAACTACGGTTATTCAACGCAACGATACCAGCGCAGACATCGAAGAAATAGTCCTGATGGAAGAGAGAAAAATTAGCATTCTTCTCTTACTCCCGATGATAGCGGGAAACAAAACGATCGGCTTAATCAAGCTCTATGAGCATGCCGATAGTGATCGGAATACGTATTCGGAAGAGGAAGTCAGTCTAATTCAAGGGTTAGTCTCACATGCGGCTATCGCAGTTGAGAATGCACGCCTATATAACGCCGAGCAAACCCGACGTCAGGAAGCGGAAACGCTACGCCAAGCTGCGCTTACAATCTCATCTTCGCTTGATCTGGATGAGGTGCTGCGCACGATACTCGCATCCATCAAACGTGTTGTCCCCTTTCATAGCGCAGCGGTCATGTTGCGCACCAATAATCATGTCCAGATAACCAGTGGCTATAACTTACCAAATATGCAGGAACAGATAGGGAAGACTTTCCCTGCTAAAGATGCTCTCTTCACGAAACTGATTGAAACTGGACACCCGCTAATTCTTCCAGACGCTCAGGAAAGCCCTGACTTCAACAAATGGGCGGAGACTGATTATGTGCGCGGCTGGATGGGTATTCCCTTAATTGTGCGTGGCAACGTAATCGGATATATCACACTCGACAGCCTAGAGCCCAACGCCTACCATGAAAAACATGCAGAGCTAGCACAGATATTTACCCATCAAGCAGCGGCGGCCATTGAAAATGCGCGCCTCTACCGAGATGCATTACAAGCGACGGAACGCAGCGCGGTGTTGCACCGCGTTAGCCAGGATATTTCTCGCGGTATTCAATCTCCCGATGAAACTTATCAAGCAATATACCTCGCGGCAAAAGCATTAATGGCTTGTGATGCGTTTGTAATCTCGCTTCGCAATGAGCGCGAAGACGAACAAGATATAGGCGTTTACTTGATAGACGAAGGCAAGCGATACCCAGAAAGACTTATACCTCGTGAGGGAAGCATTATCACGCTCGCAGAGCAAAAAATGGGATCGTTTATTGTACAAGATATTTCAACAACTCAACTCAGTATAGAAGGCAAACACAGCCACTTTGGCAACAAGAAAAAAACTCGCTCAATGCTGGTTTCCCCTATGTATATTGGAGAGAAGTTGATAGGCGCCATCTCCGCGCAAAGCTATACCCCAAGCGCCCATGCCGAAGAAGAGAAAATCCTACTGGAAATGCTTGCGTCACATGCAGCTGCCGCAATCGAAAACGCACGTCTCTTTGCTGAGACCGAGCGACACGGGAAAGAGTTTGCCGAGCTTTACAAAATCACACAAGATTTAATTACCACTCAAGATATTCACGCCCTCCTGGAAACAATGCTTGAGCGTGCTACCAAATTAATCGGTGTTTCCTCAGGAGGCGTTTATATCTATGAAGAAAGGACCAACGAACTCGTTGTCAACACATTCTATGGTTTAGATCCAGCATCCGAGAGTGAACTCATGAGCATTCGACTTAAGATGGGCGAGGGCATGGCTGGGCAAGTCGCAAAGTCTCTCTCTGCGCTGCGAGTAGATGATTACCAAAGCTGGGAAAAGAAAAGCCCACAATATGACGGGAAAATTTCCTTCACATCTGTTATAGAGATCCCAATGATCTATAGCGGAAATCTGTTAGGGGTTCTGTCTCTATTTGAAACTACCCCGAAGTCATATCACTTCAGCGAAGACGATGAACGCATCATGGTTCTTTTCGCGGCGCAACTGGCGAGCGCTCTTCACAGCGCACGTCAGTTTGAACAGATCACGACACGCCTTGCTGAGTTGGAAGCCATCAACCATCTTTCCACGGCCTTACGCACAACCGAAACCCCCGAAGACATGTTACCGATTTTGCTCGACGAACTCAGCCACTCGCTGCACGTCGATGTTTGCACGATCTGGTTGAGTGATCCCAACTCGGACGAAGTTTATCTGGCCATTGCGCGCGGATGGATGGCTGAGATTTCACCTAAGCGGCAAAAAAATAATACCGGCATTATCGGACGTATCTATAAACAAGGCGAGCAATACATATCAGATGATATTAGCGAAGATCCTTATATCAAAAGCAGCCGCCATGACCTTTTGCTTCCAAATTGGACAGGCGCATGGGTGCCAATCCGTGCAAGCCACGCCATTACTGGCGTAATCGGCGTCATGGCAGAAGCACCACGCAAATTCGATAAAAGCGATTTACAAATTTTAAGCATTCTGGCAGAAATCGCAGGCAACGCTTTCCACCGCGCACGCCTGCACTTGCGCACAGAACAACAACTCAAACGCCTAACTGCACTCCGTAATATCGATATCTCGATCAGCTCTCACTCAGCACTGCACATCACGCTACAACTTTTGATTGAGCATACCATCGCCCAATTGGACGTCGATGCAGCCTGCATTCTACTCGCCGAGCACCCCACACAAAACCTGAAATACTATGTCGGGAGCGGGTTTAGATACCCCGGTTTCAAACAAACGAATCTGCGTGCAGGAGAAGGATTACCCAGCAAAGCCATCCAAGAGCGCAACCTATATCTATCCAATGAAATTAACGAGGAAAGCAGCATCATTCGAAAGAACTGGTTTAAAGAGGAAAAGGTTCGTTGCTACTATTGCGTACCACTTACCGTGAAAGGTAATACGCTCGGTGTTCTTGAAATTTTCCATCGCGAATCGCTAAACACGCCCCCTGAATGGCAGAATTTTCTCAAATCGTTAGCAGGGCAGGCAGCTATTGCAATAGACAACCACGCCCTCATTAAAAATCTCAAACAAAGCAACGACGATCTTGCACGCGCCTACGACACCACTCTTGAAGGCTGGGGAAAAGCTCTTGAATTACGAGATAAAGAAACGCAAGGGCACACTATCAGTGTCACAGAGTTAACGCTCAAACTTGCACGAAGCATGAAAATCCCCGAAGCCGATCTACTCCACATTTATCGTGGAGCGCTCTTACATGATATTGGCAAGATGGGCATCCCTGACAGCATCCTCCACAAACCGGGACCGCTTACAAAAGACGAGTGGAAGATTATGCGTCAACATCCCAGATTTGCTTACGATATGATCTCGCAAATATCATATCTGCTGCCAGCCGCTGATATTCCCTATTGCCACCATGAGCGCTGGGATGGTTCAGGTTACCCACGTGGCCTCAAAGGCACCGACATTCCTCTTGGCGCACGTATCTTCTCTGTTGTTGATGTCTGGGACGCGCTACTCACAGATCGCCCCTATCGAGAATCATGGCCGAAGCAGGTTGCTATTGATTACATCCAAAACGAAAGCGGAACGCGCTTCGACCCGAAAGTTGTTGAGGCCTTTATTGAATTGGTATCCCAAGAGGATGAGCAATCTCCCCACTTTGCATAAAAAAGGCCAGCTTCTGAGAAGCTGGCCTTTCATTTTTAACAAATTTTATTTCACGCGAACAAACTTCCGTTTGCCAACCTGTAGGACACCGGGATTAGGGAAAACATCCCCCGCGCGTTCAATTTTTTCACCATCCAGCTTTACCGCGCCCTGATCCACCATGCGCCGGCCATCCGATTTACTTTTTACCAAACCAGCCGCGATCATCACATCTAGCACCGTCTGTCCATCTTCAAGTGCATATTCCGGCATATCATCAGGAATATCCTTCTTCTGGAAGAGAGCAATGAAAGCGTCTTGTGCAGGTTGGGCAGCTTCTTCGCCATAGAAAATGCCGACGATCTCACGCCCAAGTTCCATTTTTGCATCACGCGGGTGCATCTCGCCGGAAGCAACCTTCGCAAGCAACGCATCAATCTCAGCAGGCGTGTAACGGCTCACCAGGCGGAAGTAAGTCTCCATTGCGCTATCAGGGATCGACATCACTTTACCAAACATATCCTCCGCACCAGTGTTGATCGGCACAATATTGCCGGTCGACTTTGACATGCGTTGGACGCCATCTGTACCGGGCAAAATGCCGCAGATCACACCTACGAGCGGTTTCTGCCCGTGCGCTTCCTGCAACTTACGACCGCCAGACAGGATGTTGAAGAGTTGATCCGTGCCGCCGATCTGTACATCGGTTTCCATTGCAACTGCATCGTACCCCTGCATCAGCGGGTAAAAAGTTTCATGCAGGTAGATGGGCTCGCCAGCTTCCATACGTTTGGCAAAATTCTCGCGCACCAAAAATTGCTGCACGGTGAAAACCTGGCCTAACTTAATTAAATCAACCAATGTCAGCTTTGAAAGCCATTCGCCGTTGTAGCGCACAATGGTCTTTTCTTTATCCAGCACACGGAAAGCCTGCTCAGAGTAAGTGGTAGCGTTCGCCATCACCTGCTCTTGCGTCAGCACCGGGCGGGCTTTATTTTTATCGGAAGGGTCGCCAACCAGCGCCGTATAGCTACCGATCAGGAAGGTCACTTCGTGTCCTAAATCCTGAAACTGGCGCAGCTTGCGCATGGAAATCGTATGTCCCAAATGCAGGTCAGTGGAAGTTGGGTCATAACCGCAATAGACGCGCAGCGGGCGATTTTCCTTCTCCGCCAAGATAAGACGTTCGCGCAACTCTTTGGTCATTGCCTCTTTGAGCGCATCGTCGCCATATTCTGTACCTTGCATTAAGAGTTCAACTTGTTCATCAATATTCATCATTCACCTTCCTTAGACAAAAAAAATCGCATCACGCTAGCGTTTGCGTGATGCGAAACTCACGAAACGTAGAATAATTACTCGTTAGCGTAATAATAGCGTCCCTTTTCTTCATTAGATAAAGACAAGCCCGTTGACTTTAAAATATGATTCAGGACAGCTTCGCCTTCGGCAAAGCCGAGCCGCCCACGGACTTCACCTTGATACTGCACCTCGCCCAATGTGCGAAACTCGAAATGGGCTCCGTCACCGATCACCTGGACAGATTTCCCCCACCTTAACGGAATCACGTTTACTTTCTGAATATCATCCCACCCAAAGCTGACGTGGCGCACCCCATTCACAAACGAGACCCCGTCTCCATCCGTGCGGAGTACCGTTCTTCGGTCCATCCAATTCCCTAACGACGTGCTTAATGCAGCAAAGACCAGAAATCCCCAAAAGACCCAAGCTGCGGTGGGAATAGTTGCCAAACGCCACTTCAACAACGCCATTGTCACAGAAACAACAAGGGTGAGTGTCCAGGCGGTGCCTTCTCCGCGGCGAGAGATCAGTTCTGGGCGTAAATCTTGGTTAAACATGGCGACATTATACAGCAAAAAAGCTCCCCTAGAAACCCTGCGCTTAATGTCACATAAACATTTTCGAACATGCGTTAAATGGTCATGTTTGTTTGGTTACATTGCACCATAACACCTGTGACAATTCTCACTATGGGGGCTTAAAGCTTAATGCTACATTAGTCCTGCAATATATTCGAATACTTGGATATACAGAAATACACAAAAGGTTGATATGACAGATAACTTTCGCGAAGAGATTACAGAATTGCACGCAGGCATTTGCAGCGGTTTAGCAGACCCTGCACGCATCCTATTGCTCTATGCCCTTGCGGAAGCCCCCCGCAATGTGAACGAGCTTTCAGAATATCTGAACTTGCCACAGTCGACGACATCGCGGCATTTGAAATTGTTGCGCCAGCAAAGTCTTGTTATTGGGCAGCGCGACGGACTTTTTATCTACTACCGGCTTGCTGATGAAAGAATTATCGAAGCTCTTAACTTGCTTCGCAAAATTTTAAGCGACCGTCTAACCTACCGAGCCAGCCTGGTAGATGGTCATAAAAACTCTTAACGAAGAGGATAAAGACAAAATATGGAAAAGATAAGAAATAGCAAACGCATTTGGGTTATCGGGCTTCTTGTCACAGTCGCGATTATTGCAATTCCGATTATATTCTTCATGCCGAAGAATGCAGAAGCCCAAAAGAGCGATCCTTGGGAAGAGCTCCCCTTACATCTGCCCCACACAGATCACTCTGCGATTATCCAAGGCCCTTTCGAGACAGGCGCAGAAGTTACTCGCGCCTGCATGGAGTGCCATGAAGATGCCGCCTATGAGATTATGGGCACCAGCCACTGGACCTGGGAAAGCGACCCCGTTGAAGTTCCGTGGCGTGAAGGCACCTTCACGATCGGTAAGAAAAACCAGATCAACAACTTCTGTATCGGCACGCAAGGCAATCAGAAGAAATGCACCACCTGCCACGTTGGTTATGGCTGGGAGGATGCAAATTTCGATTTTCAGGAACCGACCAATGTTGACTGTTTAGCCTGTCATGCAGATATGAATCTGTATACCAAAGGCGAATACGGCTATCCCCTTGAAGGTGTTGACCTGCTGGCGGCAGCCAAGAGCGTCCGCAACCCAACCCGTGAAAACTGCGGTGCCTGCCACTTTGATGGCGGCGGCGGAAACGCGGTCAAACATGGTGAATTGAACGAACATCTTTACTACCCCGAAGAAAATCTTGACGTCCACATGGGCGGCATGGATTTCCAATGCACCGATTGCCATCTGACAGAAAATCACGAAATCTTGGGACGCTTGGTGCCGGATAACTATCAGGTCAACGCAGAGGAACAGGTTTACTGCACAAACTGCCACGACCTCGATCTACACGACGATGAACGCGTCAACGCGCATACGCGGACAGTTGCCTGCCAAACCTGCCATATCCCCGACATTGGCACACAAGAACCTACCAAAGTCTACTGGGACTGGTCAACCGCTGGCAGCGATGATATTCCTGAAAATCATTACACTTATCTGAAGATCAAGGGTTCGTTTGAATACGACACCAACTTCACCCCGACTTACGCTTGGTTCAACGGCAATCTTGAATACCGTTACCTGCTTGGTGACAAGATGGATCCCAGCAAACCAACCATGATTAACCTTCCGGCTGGCGATATTGACGATCCAACCGCTTTGATCTTCCCCTTCAAAGTTCATATTGCCAACCAACCCTATGACAGCGTAAACAATATCCTGTTGCAACCACTCACCGCCCGCGATGATGGTTTCTGGACAACCTTCGACTGGGAATCTGCGCTGGAGATCGGCTCCGATATTGTTGGCTTGGACTACAGCGGAGAATACGGCTTTGCCGAGACTTGGATGTACTGGCCTGTTACGCACACCGTACGCCCCGCAGAGAAAGCACTCACCTGCGATTACTGCCACGGCGAAGATGGTCGCATGGATTGGGAAGCCCTCGGCTATTACGGTGACCCCATCGATTGGGGTGGACGCTTCCGCGAAAACGTCCAGTAGTCACCAAAATCATTGAGGAAAGAATGTAATATGCCTAAAAAACACACCCCCAACTACCGCCAAATTCTTGGCGTACTCGCCCTTGCTTTTCTGGTCGTGGGCATCGCAATTACCAGCCAAAGCGTTTTTGCAGACAAGGCTAACGCCCCTGCAGAGCAAAAATCCCCTCTGCATCCCTCCATCACCTTCCTGGATGCAGATGGCGTCAACGTGCTGGAAAGCGGCCAACCTGTCTCTACGATGAACACCTGTGGCGAATGCCACGACACTGAGTTCATCGAAAATCACAGCTATCACGCCAACATGGGCTTAAACGAGCTTACTGCCGCAGGAAACACCCCCAGCGAACGCGCGTGGGACACATCTCCGGGCTTCTTTGGCAAGTGGAATCCGCTCACCTATCGTTACCTATCCCCCACAGGCGATGAGATCATCGATCTGACCACAGCCGGATGGGTCCAATTCTACGGTGCGCGCCATATCGGCGGTGGGCCTGCCGTCTACGCACGCGACGGGGAAACGCTGCTCACAGATCTGCCCGTTCGCGCAAACGATCCTGAAACCAGCATCGTAGACCCAAAAACCGGCAAACTCGTCAAATGGGACTGGGATCAATCTGGCATTGTGGAAATGAACTGCTTCCTTTGCCACATTCCTGAGCCAAACAACGATGCCCGCATCGAGGCTTTGAATGAAGGCGAATTTGGCTGGGCAAACTCCGCAACACTACTCAACACCGGATTAATTGAAAGCAACGCCAGCGGCTACACCTGGAACACAGAAGCCTTCACAGAAACTGGCGAAGTGATTGCTGATTTCGTTGAAATTCAGGGACCGAGCAACGACAATTGTGGTCTCTGCCATGGCCTCGTTCATGCAGACATTGAAGATCCACTCATCCTTGCTGGTTGTACACCAGACCGCTGGAGCACCATTACCACTGGGCAGATCATTTCACCGCAACGTCTTTCTGACTCTGGCATGAACCTCGCCAACAAAGAAGAACTCTCCCGCCCGTGGGACGTGCACGCAGAACGTCTGCTGCAATGCACCGACTGTCACTACTCGGTCAACAATCCTACCTACTACGAAGAGAATAACGCCCTTCGTCCGACCCACTTACTCTTCGATCCGCGCCGTGTCGATATTGGTGAATACCTCCTGCGCCCGCTGCACCAGTTCGCGCGCGGCAACAGCGCACAGGGCACCATCGCCCCAAATCTCGAAAACACCATGCGTCGCTGCGACTCATGCCATGATGCCGCCCAAACTCATGACTGGCTACCCTATCAAGATCGCCACATGAGTGCTCTCAGTTGCGAATCCTGCCATATCCCGCAGCTTTACTCCTCCGCGAACGAACAGCACGACTGGACCGTCATCACACTCGAAAGCAACGCCCCCACTCAATGTCGCGGTACTGAAGGCGGTGACGTCGGCGAGATTGGTACGCTCATCACTGGTTACGAACCTGTTCTCTTACCCCGTGAAAATGCAGATGGATCGACAAGCCTCGCGCCTCACAACCTGATTACAACTTGGTACTGGGTCTATGGAAATCCCGAGCGCCCCGTGCGTTTGACTGACCTAGAAGCGGCTTATCTCGAAAATGGTGAGTACCACCCGGGCATTATGCTCCGCTTTGACGCCAACGAAGACGGTACACTCTCCAACACCGAGTTACGCATCGACACGCCGGAGAAAGAAAACTTTGTCGCCAACCGCCTGACCTTGCTTGGGCTGGATAACCCGCGCATCGTCGGTGAAGTACAACCCTACACCGTTAGTCATGATGTTGCCGGTGGTGACTGGGCAACGAAAGACTGCACAACCTGTCACGGCGAAGAATCCCGTGTGACAGCACCGCTCCAAATCGCCAGTTACACCCCTGGCGGAAAAACACCCGAATTCGTCAAGGACACCAACATCTCCTTCTCTGGCGAAATCTATACTGCTGAAAATGGTGCTCTTTACTACAAACCCGCCAGCCTCAACCAGGATATCTACGTTCTTGGTCACGACTCAATTGGCTGGATCGACTGGGTCGGCATCATCATGTTCATCGGGGTCTTGTTAGGGGTAGTTGCTCACGGCGGGCTCCGCGTTTATTCTGCAATACGCACGCCGCAACCCGCGCATGAGACGAAAGAAGTCTACATGTATTCGGTCTATGAGCGCTTGTGGCACTGGCTGCAGACAGCCGCCATCGTCCTCCTGCTCTTTACCGGCCTAGTCATCCACAAGCCTGACACCTTCGGCATCTTTGGCTTCGATGGCGTTGTGATCGTCCACAATATTTTGGCGACTATTCTGGCTGTAAATGCCGCGCTCTCGCTCTTCTATCATCTTGTGAGCGGCGAAATCCAGCAATACCTACCCCGTCCGCGCGGCTTCTTTGACCAGACCTTTACACAGGCAAAATTCTATATCGACGGTATTTTCAAGGGCGCAGAACACCCCTTCGAGAAGACCACAAAACGCAAGCTGAATCCGCTCCAGCAGATCACTTACTTCGGCATTCTGAACGTATTGCTGCCCCTGCAAGGGATCACAGGCATCATGATCTGGGGCGCGCAACGCTGGCCTGAGCTGGCTGCCAAATTGGGCGGACTGCCCTTCCTGGCACCCTTCCACACACTGGTTGCATGGACATTCGGCTCCTTTATCGTAATGCACGTTTACTTGACCACCACCGGGCACACCCCCATGGCTGGTATCAAGTCCATGATTATGGGATGGGATGAAGTTGAAGTACACTCCCACTCTCAGGAGGAATCCTAATATGACGACTGAAACAACTACACAAGGAAAAGTTCCCTTTTTCAAAAAACTTTTCGGACGCCCTTCCAAAGAGTATTGGAATTCTTATGTGGGCGGCGTATTCCTCGGCATAGTCCTTTTCTTGTCATTCTTTTTGACAGGAAACGGGCTGGGAGCTTCAGGCGGACTGAGCCGCTATGTAGCTTACCTAACCGATCTGGTTGCTCCTGACCACGTTAACCGCGTTCCTTACCTGATTAAGATGGCAGGCGGCCCGCTCAACCCGCTGGACAACTGGATTGTTCTGGTCACTACCGGTGTCATCATCGGCGGATTCGTCTCCGGTGTCATCAACGGGCGTGCCAAATTCGAAACGAATAAGGGCCCGAATATCTCCAACCGTACACGTTGGGTTGTTGCCTTCTTTGGCGGCATGCTCTTCACCTACGGCGCACGTCTAGCCCGCGGATGTACATCTGGGCAAGCCCTTTCTGGCGGCGCAACTTTATCTGCGGGTAGCTGGGTAGTAATGTTCGCCATATTTGGCGGCGCTTACGCCCTTGCCTATTTCGTCCGCAGACTTTGGATCTAAGAGGAGCTAAACCATGATTCCTTTTCCTCTAACACTTGAACCTACTTACGGCAAGGTGATCGCTTATCTGGTCTTCCTGCTGATTGGTTTCGGCTTCGGTTTCGTACTCGAAAGCTCTGGCTTCAATAAATCAACTTTGCTGGCAAAGCAGTTCTACTTCCGTGATCTGCGCGTTTTCAAAGTCTTCTTTACCGCAATCGTCGTCGGTATGCTGCTCGTTTTCGGCGCAGCCGCAATCGGTTTGCTTGACTACAACCTGATTTGGGTCAATCCCACCTACCTGTGGTCTGGCATTGTCGGCGGCTTGATTATGGGTGTCGGCTTCATTCTTGGCGGTTTCTGCCCAGGCACATCACTAGTCGCATTTGCCACCTTGAAGATCGACGGCATTCTCTTCGTACTTGGCGGTTTAGTCGGCGTCTTCATTTTCGGTGAGACCGAACATAAAATCACCTACTTTTTCAATGGCAGCTATTTTGGTCGTCTAACGCTCATGGATGTCTTCGATATCTCCACAGGAGCGGTTGTCGTATTAGTCACCTTGATCGCAATTTTCATGCTCTGGGGCGGCGAACAACTTGAAAAGAGTATCGGTGGCAAAGCTGCTAACTCTGAACCCAAAGGTCGCTACATTGGCGCAGCCGTATTGGTTGCCGTTGCTGCTGTGATCGCCATGGTAGGCCAGCCCACATCTGAAGATCGCTGGAATTTAATTTCCCCCGTCAAGCAGCCAGAGCTTGATGCGCGACAATACCAGATACATCCCGCCGAACTATTGCACAACTTCCACGAACACAAACTCAATCTAATTGTGCTGGATGTTCGCTCTGAAAGCGACTTCAATATCTTCCATATTCTCGGCTCTGAAAATATTCGCATCGAGGAAATGCCTGAGCACATCAGCGAATTCCATCTCGAGCCTGCAAACACTCTCTTCGTCGTCGTCAGCAATGACGAGACAAATGCCACTGCCGCCTGGAAATATCTTGTCGCCGAATCTGTTCCGAACGTCTACATCCTTGAAGGCGGTATCAATCAATGGCTTTCAACTTTTGCTACAGAATACGAAGAAGATTTCTGTGCTGGCGAAAAAGAAGTCTTCGCAGATGAAGAACTCCGCTTCCAATTCACAGCAGCACTCGGCGCTTCCTGCCCCGCTGCCTACCCCGAACCGGAACATTTTGAAGACCTTGAATACGAACCCAAGATCAAGATGGAGCTAAAACGCGCCCCCACAAGCGGCGGCTGCGGATAAATTTCTCTCTCCACGCACAAAAAGGCGATGCTTATCAGCATCGCCTTTTTGTTTTTATGCGCACAAGAAAGACATTGACAAGTATTAAATTCTACATTTATATTATTAGGACATTCATTACCGTTTTTGGCGCATGACATTTATTAGCTTAGCTTGTGACAAAAAATACTATGGTGCAACCTGCTCAAATGCTATAGTAGAACAAGTTTGTTCACATATTCACAAAAGCACATATACAAAAAGGAGAGACCGTATGATTGCTACAAACTTGCAAGAGGAAGTCCACCAATTACATGCACAGCTTTGTAGTGGCCTGGCAGACCCTGCACGTATTCTTATCCTCTATTCGCTTGCTGAAAAAACCTGTCATGTCAATGAGTTAGCAGAAGAACTTAAACTCCCTCAATCCACTGTTTCTCGCCATCTCAAAACTTTGCGCGAGCGCGGTCTTGTTACATCCCAGCGTGATGCTCAATATATTCACTACGCGCTTGCCGATAAACGCGTAATCAACGCTCTGGATATTTTACGCGCTATCATGGCAGACAATCTCAAAGACCAAGCACAAATCGCAATCGCGGCAACACAGGCAAATCAATCTACTTTATAGGAGCTTTGCATGAAAACCTTTCTCATTCTAGGGGCAGGTACGGGCGGCACGATGGTCGCCAATAAAATGGCAGAAATACTCGACACTCAAGAGTGGCACATCATCATCGTTGACCGCGACGAGACACATTACTACCAACCGGGCTTCCTCTTTATTCCTTTCGGTACCTACTCCCCTGCTGATGTCGTCAAACCAAAGCGCAACTTCCTGCCACCGCAAGTGGAAGTCATCTTCTCAGACATCGAGTTGATCGAACCAGATAAAAACCGCGTCACACTAGGAAAAGCAAAAAAGACTATCAACTACGACTATCTCGTCATCTCCACCGGCAGCCATATTCATCCCGAAGAAACCCCGGGGTTGGACGACGAAGCCGCCTGGATGAAAAACGTCTTTCCCTTCTACACGCTTGAAGGCGCTACTAAGCTAGGCAATTTCCTGAAGTTCTGGAAAGGCGGACGGCTCGTATTGAATGTTGCCGAAATGCCGATTAAATGCCCCGTTGCACCGCTGGAATTTCTCTTTCTGGCAGATTGGTTCTTCCACGAACGCGGGATGCGCGACAAGGTTGAAATCATTTTCGCGACACCGCTTCCCGGAGCGTTCACCAAGCCGCGTGCATCCGCTATCTTGGGCGGGATGCTTGACGATAAAGGCATTAACCTGCAACCTGACTTCAACATTATGGAGGTTGACCACGCCAAGCAAGTCATTCGGTCATACGATGAAGTCGAATTGGGATACGATCTACTCGTGACCATCCCAACCAATATGGGGTCGGAAGTTATCGGTAACTCTCAAATGGGAGACGATCTCAACTTTGTCCCCACAAACAAGCACACCCTACAGAGCGACAAATGGGAAAACGTGTGGATCATTGGAGATGCCGGAAACGTGCCTGCGTCCAAGGCCGGTTCGGTGGCGCACTTTATGCTTGATGTACTGATCGAGAATATCCACCGCCACATGGAAGGACTGGATCCGCTTCCGAAATTCGACGGACACGCCAACTGCTACATCGAATCTGGTTTTGAAAAAGGCGTCTTGATCGATTTTAACTATGACGTTGAACCGCTTCCGGGCAAATTCCCGCTGCCCGGCTTCGGCCCATTCTCCCTACTCAAAGAATCCCATGCCAATCACTGGGGCAAGATGATGTTCCGTTGGATGTACTGGAATATCCTGCTCAAAGGCGGAGAAATGCCTTTTGAATCCCAGATGAGCATGGCTGGAAAATGGGAATAGGAGAAAACGATGACTGAAACGGCCATCACCCAAGAGCAATTCACCCTGCTCATGGAAAAAATGGATCGCATCGAAAGCCACATGGCAGCGCAACAACGCCGTCAGCAAGAGATGGAAGAACTGCAACGCGATCTAATTCCCATTGGCAATCACATCTTCAAGTTAGCCATTGATGAGCTAGCCGAAATCGGCTCTGATTTTCAAGCTGAAGACCTGTTTTTCTTAATAAAACGTGTTCTTCGCGACACACACCTACTATCAAAACTGCTTGACCAACTCGAAAACGTAATGGAACTCAGCGAAGATATGCAAGTAATAGGTAAGCAAATCTTCAATCAAGGCGTCCAAGAATTAGATCGGCTAGAACGCGAAGGCTATTTTGCCTTTGCGCGTGAAGGCTGGCAAATTGTAGAACGAGTTGTCACCGAATTCGACGAAGAAGATGTTCGCGCACTCGCCGACAATATTGTCGTCATCTTGAAGACCGTCCGCAATATGACCCAACCCGAGATCATGGCAATTGCTAATCAAAGCGTAGATGCCATTCGCGAAACGCCGGATGAAGGCGACAACATTTCCGCCTTCAAGCTCATAAAAGAAATGGGCAGCCCGCAAGTGAAGCGCGGTATGTCCCGAATGCTCAATTTACTCAAAGCAATGGGCGAGACACCCGCCTAACCATACTTATTAATAAGGAGAACGAAAATGACCGTATTAGAAAATGTTGCACTCAACGACGAAGGCTTCCTGACCGATCCCGCTGTCTGGAACAAAGACCTCGCTGTTGCACTCGCTGAACAAGAAGGCATCACCCTCACCGACGCGCACTGGGCCGTGATCAACTTCTGCCGTGAAGCTGCCGCCGAATCTGGTGCTGCACCCACCCTGCGTCAGATCACCAAAGGTGCCGGCATCCCCACCAAAGAACTTTTCCAGCTCTTCCCTAAAGGCCCCGCCAAAAAAGTTGCCAAGATCGCTGGTCTTGGCAAACCGGAAGGTTGCGTCTAATCGCACTTCATCCAAATTTTCTTTTTGCTGATCAAAAGGAAGAAATAAAAAAGGATAACAAACAAAATGACTGAAGAAAAGAATCGACATATTGCGTTCATTTGCTCCAAAGGCAACCTCGACATGGCCTATCCCGCTCTCATCATGGGCTGGGCCGCCCTCGGCGATGGCATCGACGTAACCATCTTTTTCACTTTCTGGGGACTGGACATGATCACAGATGATCGTGTTGATAAACTGGAGCTTGCCCCCTTGGCAAATACCAGCTTGAAAATGCGCTTGATGGGCCTTCCTACTGGGAACTGGGGTATTCCGAACTTCATGGGTGGTCTACCTGGAATGACCGCCTTCACCAGCAAGTTCATGAAAAAGAAGATCGAAGTAGACTTGGATGTTCCTCCTGTGCGAGAATACCTTGAAATGCTCTCAGATGCTGGCGCAAAATTGTATGGCTGCAAGATGACCGTTGATATGTTCGGTTTGAAAGAGGATGACTTTATTCCCCAAGTAGATGCAGTCGTTACCGCCTCCGACTTCATGGATATGACCGACGGCGCACAAATCGTGTTTATCTAAAAAAAGCAGGTTACCATTAAGACAAAAAAGCCGCGCTTCACAGCGCGGCTTTTACTTTTTATTAATCCAACTTACTCTTCTTCTTCAGCAGATTTCGCAGCAGCGATAACCTGCTCGGCAACATGCGAAGGCACAACATCGTAGGCGTCGAACTCCATTGTAAAGTAGCCACGACCACCAGTGATGGAGCGAAGCTGACTAGTATAGTTCATCATCTCCGCCAAAGGCACCGTAGCAATAACAACGGTGGAGCCACGCTCCGATTCAGTCCCTTGAACACGTCCACGGCGGGTGCTGAGATCGCCCATCACATCGCCCATATTCGCATCGGGAATGGAGATGCGCGCACGCATGATCGGCTCAAAGAGTACGGGGCCTGCGTCTTTAACCGCAGCTTTGAAAGCGCCGCGCGCAGCAGATTCAAAAGCAACTGGCTTGGAATCAACAGGATGTTCCTTACCATCAAAAACAGAAACTTTAATATTCTGCATCGGATAACCCGCAATTGCACCGTCTTTCATCACACTCAAGATACCTTTGCGAATAGCTGGCTCATATGACTGAGAAACTGCGCCACCAAAAACATCCCAACTCAACTCAAAATCACCTTCCGGGTAATTATCGATAGTGATATGGACTTCGCCAAATTGTCCGGAGCCACCACTCTGTTTTTTGTGGCGATAAGAAGCAGTTGCTTTCTTGGTGATACCTTCACGATAAGGTACGCGCGGCTCTTCAGTATCCAAACCAACTTGCAATTTTGATTCTGCGCGACGGATCGCCACATCGATGTGTTGGTTGCCCATGCCCTTCAAAATGGTTTGGCGAGTAGCTTTCTCGTTGTACCAATCAAGAGTCATGTCTTCTTCGCAGAGACGGGTCAGCGTCGGAGAGATTTTTGCAGCGTCAGCCTGCGTCTTTGGAATGATAGCAACGCGATAAAGACCTGTCGGATATTCCGGTACGGGTAAAGTCAGCGGATGACCGTTGGAGCAGAAAGTGTCACCAGTAGCAGTTTCACTCAGCTTCGGCACATTAGCAATATCACCAGCGTGAATAACACCAACACCAATCTGATCTTTACCTCTGGGTATATTCACAGAACCAAAGCGTTCTTCGATATTTTTGTTTTGGTTCCAAATACGGCTATCAGCCGAGATACTACCGGAGTAAACACGGAAGAATGTCTGCTTACCAACGAAGGGATCAGCAGTGGTCTTCCAGACATACGCAGCCAACGGGCCAGTATCAGAAGCCGTCAGTTCTTCTTCACCTTTCGCGCCCTGCGCCACAACGGCAGGACATTCAGCAGGAGAAGGCATCAGCTTCACAAATGCGTCCAAAACGGGCCCCACTGCAATTTCGTTACCGGTCGCCGCGACGAGGACGGGCACAAAATCTCCAGCCAGAATCGTCTTCTTCAATCCACGGGCGATTTCGGCATCACTCAACTCTTCGCCTTCGAAATATTTTTCGAGCAGCGCGTCATCACCTTCGGCAGCAGCTTCGATCAATTCCATACGTGCTTCTTCAGCAGCATCTGCGTATTCAGCCGGAATATCAACGGCTGTTTTACCATCGCCTTCATAAGCTTTATTGCCCAGAAGATCAATCACACCTTTGAAATCGCCGCGCTCGCCCCACGGGAGCTGCAACTTGATCAAACGAGCTTCAGAAAGAGCTTCAATGGATGCCAGCACCTTTTCAAAGTTCGCATTATCACGATCCATTTTGTTGACGATAACAAAACGCGGCAACTTGAATGCATCACAATAACGCCATGCGATCTCAGTACCAACTTCAACACCGGCAACAGAATCCAACAAGACAGCCGCGCCATCAGAAACACTTAAGGCAGAAATTACTTCACCGACAAAGTCAGTGTAGCCTGGAGCATCAAGAATATTCAGCTTGTTGTTTTTATGTTCAATCGGGAGAACGCTGGTGTATAGCGAAAGTTTACGGCGAATTTCTTCATCATCAAAATCTGAGGCGGTTGTGCCGTCTTCAACCTTCCCCAGACGGGTTGTGGCACCACTGAAATGTAAAAACGCTTCAGCCATCATCGTTTTGCCAGTGCTACCATGACCAATCAAAGCAATATTGCGGATAAACTCGGTGGTATACTCTTTCATCTAATTGGACCCTTCTTAGGTTTGGGATGTAAAACAGACCGCATGATTGTAAGAGAATACGGTTGAAATGTCAAAGTGCGGAATGTCATCTTCTACCCTTTCATTCTCACCTATTCCCCCCCGTTTAAACTTCATGAATCACTTTACCAGCAACCTAAAATACCTCGGTAAACCACCTTGGGACAGTGGCAAAACCCCGCCGGAATTACTCGAGTTCATCGCCCAACATCCTGCCGGGCGCGCCATTGATCTCGGTTGTGGCACAGGCACAAACGTGCTCACCCTCGCCCAACACGGCTGGGACACAACCGGCGTGGATGTCGCCTTCCTGGCACTCCGAAAAGCCCGCCAGAAAGCGAAAGTGGCCAACGTCCAAGCACAATTCAAACTCCGTGATGTTAGCAAGCTGCGTGGCATACGCGGCCCATTTGACCTTGCCCTCGATATGGGCTGCTTTCACAATCTTTTTGAGAAACAGCAGGATTATCTCGCCCGACTGGACGAAATCCTGACCCCAGGCGGATACTGGCTCCTCTACGCTCACCTACTCCCCGCTGACGGGACACCCGCCACCCATGGGCTTGCTCCCGCTGATCTAGAATCTGCCCGATCCCGATTTAATCTCATCTGGCGCAAAGACTCGCTAGACAAAATCGGTCGCGATTCAGTTTGGGCGCTATTTCAAAAGAAATAACTACCCCCGCTACCAGACAACAAAAGTCTTAAAGACTTTTGTTGTCTACCTCTTTATCGGTACATATTCATGCCCCTACTCTTCCTCTTCCTCGACGGCGTCGGTCTCGGCGCCAATGACCCCGAAATTAATCCCTTCGCGCGCGCGGAAATGCCAACCCTGCGCACCTTACTCGGCGACCAACCCCTCGTCGCCGACACGCCCCCCTATCACGGCGAGCACGCCAGCCTTTTAGCGCTCGACGCCACCCTCGGTGTAGACGGGATGCCCCAATCCGCGACAGGACAAGCGACACTGCTAACGGGCATCAATGTCCCAAATGAAATCGGCTATCACTACGGCCCCAAACCGAATGCCGATGTTCGACGCTTTTTATCGAAGGGAGAAAATGGGCTGGGCGAAACCATCTTCTCATGGATACGCGCAAAAAACAAAAGCGCCGCCCTCCTGAGCGCCTACCCGGACGGCTATTTCAAAGGCATCAACTCCAGGAAACGGATTTACTCAGCTATCCCCCTTGCGGTCACACAGGCAGGCTTTCCCCTTTTTACCGCAGAAGATATCTATGCCGGACGCGCCCTCTCCGCAGGCTTTACGGGCAAGGCCTGGCGCGAGATGCTCAAAGACGAGAAAGCGCCCCTCTACTCCCCCGAAGAAGCAGGCGCAAAACTGGCCAAACTTGCTTGCCAATATGACTTTTCCTTCTTCGAATACTGGGCCAGCGACTATGCCGGTCATAAACAAGATATGGATTGGGCAATCTCCCAACTCAAAACCCTCGATGGTGTTCTAAAAGGCTTGCTCGATACCATGCCCGATGACCTGCTCGTCCTAATCACATCTGATCATGGAAATATGGAAGACCTCGGCACACGAAGACACACAGATGTGAAAGTGCCCTGTTTGTTATTGGGGAAAAAAGAAACGAGAAAAAAGTTTACAGGGGATGATTTGAAAAACTTGGCTGATATTACACCTGCGATAAAAAGCTTTCTGCAGTAACCTTGGAGACATTTCCCTACCGAACGGTTGGTAGATTTTGCGTTTTACGATATAATCACGCATATGGGTAAAAAGCAGAAAAAGCAGTACTATGTCGTCGTCAAAGGACACTCACCCGGTCTGTATAAAACCTGGTTCGGCGACGATGGTGCTGCAAAACAAGTCGAAGCTTACCCACAGGCACTTTACAAAGGCTTTTACACACTGGAACAAGCCACCGACTGGCTTCGAGAGTTAGGCCCTGAAAAACTACGCACCTACGCCCCCAATCTACTTCTGCACCTTGAAAATGCACCTACTAAAAGCACAGCGGACCCCGTCCAAGCCCTGCTCGACCAAGGCAAGGTCGTCATCTACACGGATGGCAGTTCGCTTGGCAATCCAGGCAAAGGCGGTTACGGCGTGGTTATCCGCAACGACGATCAAATCAGTGAGCTTTCAGCCGGTTATTTTGAAACAACCAACAACCGCATGGAAATGATGGCTTGTATCGTCGCCTTAAAGTCGCTCAAAAAAAATAGCGACGTGGTCATCTTCAGCGACTCGAAATATATCGTTGATGCGGTCACCAAAGGCAGCGCCGACCGCTGGAAAGCCAACCGTTGGCTCAAAAGTGACCGTAAAAAGATCGCCAACATCGATTTATGGAAAGAACTGCTCACGCTCTGCGATGAACACAAAGTCGAATTCCGCTGGGTGCGCGGGCATTTCACCGATGCCAACAACGAACGCTGCGATCAACTCGCCAATGTTGCGGCGAGATCGAAAAATCTCAAACACGACACAGGGTATTTCAGCAGCGACGAAAAACAAACATCCATGTTTTAACCTTTCAACGTTAAAACATTCTAACTTTCCAACCAATAAAGGAGGAGCACCTTGAAAATCGTAGTATGTGTCAAAGTAGTGCCAGACTCTGCTGCTACCCTCAGCGCAGAGAATGGACAAGCCTCCTGGGGCGATGCACCATTGGTCATCAATCCCTGGGACGAGTATGCTGTTGAGGCAGCGCTCAATGTCGGTGGCGATGTCACCGTCATCACCATCGGCGATGAAACGGCCAAAGAAGCCACCAAGCATGCCCTTGCCATGGGCTGCAAGGAAGCCATCATCATCTCTGACCCCGCGCTCGCAGATATGGATACACAGGGCGCCGCCAAAGTGCTCGCCGCTGCCATCCAAAAAGTTGGCGATGTCGATATGGCATTCTTCGGCAAACAAGCCATCGACGGCGATGCGGGCATCACGCCTGCGCAAACTGCGCGCGTGCTTGGCTGGTCCGCACTCACTCTTGCGGCATCCGTTAATGTTGACGGTAGCAAGGTGACAGTCGAGCGTGCCGTCGAAGAAGGTCGTCAGACTGTCAGCGCCGAGCTTCCCGCTGTCTTCAGCCTGGTCAAGGAGTATGGCGAACCGCGCTATCCCTCCTTCATGGGCATCCGCAAAGCCTCCCGTGCCACCGTCCCCGTTTGGACGCTGGCAGACCTCGGCATCGAAGCTCCCGCCCCCGTTGTTGCAGTGACCGGCATTGACAACCCGCCCGCGCGCGACGTGAGCGTGGAGATGATCGAAGGTGGCAGCCCCGCCGAGATCGCAGAAAAACTTGCCGACAAGATCATGGCGGAGAAAATCTTATGAAAACCTGGGTATATGTTGACCACTTCAAAGGCGAAGCTGTCGCCGCATCTTGGGAAGCCATCAGTGCTGCCAAAGCGCTCGGCGGCGACGTTACTGCCGTTGTCCTCGGCGCTGGCGTAGAAGCCCTTGCGAATGCCGCATTTGAATATGGCGCGGATGAAGTCGTCCTGGGCGACAACGCTGCGCTGGTAGATTTCCGTGTAGAAAATTATGCAACCGCGCTCTCCGCGCTCGTATCGGACGCAGCCCCCGGCTTGCTTCTCTTCCCCACCACATCCCGAGCACGTGAACTTGCGGGCATGACCGCCATCGACCTGAATACGGGTGTTTTGGTAGATGTGACCGCCCTCGAAATGGATGGCGATAAAGTCGTTGCCACGCGCCCGATCTATGCTGGCAAATTGCTCCAGAAAACCGTCTGCAACGCCAGCCCGCAGATCGTCACCCTGCGTGGACGCGCTTTCGCAAAACCCGAAGCTACCGCAGGCGCTACAGGCACCCTCACCAAAGTGGACGTGACCGTCGGCGATGAAAAATCAACCGTCGAAGGCTATGCCGAAGCCGGTGGTGGCGTCAGCCTGACCGACGCTGCCGTGATCGTTTCTGGTGGACGTGGCGTTTCCAACCGCCCCGATCTCGAAGCCCCCGCTGGCATGAGCGACGAAGAAGCCGAAGTCTGGCGCGCCCAGCAAGGTTTTGCGCTCATCACCGATCTGGCATCAACCCTCGGCGCAGCGGTCGGCGCTTCGCGTGCCGCCGTGGATGCGAATTACATCCCCTACGCCAATCAGGTTGGACAGACCGGCAAAGTCGTTAGCCCCGATCTTTATATTGCCAACGGCATCTCGGGCGCCATCCAGCATCTCGCCGGAATGCGCAACTCAAAGGTCATCGTCGCGATCAATAAAGACGCCGACGCCCCGATCTTCAAAGCCGCCCGCTACGGCGTGGTTGGCGATCTATTTGACATCGTCCCCGCGCTAAATGAAGCGATGAAAGCGAAGTTGGGAAAATAGTTTTCGTTGATTAGGGATTAGAAAAAAGTAAACCTGACAGGTCTTGGAGACCTGTCAGGTTTTTGATTAAGAGTCATCGTTGTGATCAACAAAGACCTCGATGCCCCGATCTTCAAAGCCGCCCGCTACGGCGTGGTCGGTGATCTCTTCGACATCGTCCCCGCGCTGAATGAAGCGATGAAAGCGAAGTTGGGAAAATAGTCGCTAGCGTTTAGGCGTCTGCTTTTTAAAAAACAAAAACTTCCGAAGTTTTGAAAACTTCGGAAGTTTTTTACTATGGAACATCTGCACTGACCGCACAACGAAATCCAACCGTATTTTCAGCAACGCCTGGATGAGAAGCAAAGCGATTGCGCGCTTCTAAATAGTGGGATCTTTCAGCCCACGATCCACCCCGTTGAACACGAGATTCTCCAGACAAAGGGCCAAGAGGGTTAGTAAGCGGAGATTCCGCATAGTATCCCCTGTCATACCAATCTGCTACCCATTCCAAAACATTCCCCGCCATATCTTGGGCACCATAAAAACTTTCGCCTTTTTCATAACTACCAACGGGAACTGTATCACCAACAAAATTTTCAAAGTCTTTATATTCCTTATAGTTGGCATAAGATTCATCAATTACATTACCCCATGGATAAACTCTTTGCCGCTCAACATCTGGATCCCAACTCGCAGCTTTTTCCCATTCCGCTTCAGTTGGCAAGCGTCGTCCAGACCATTCACAATACGCATTCGCATCATTCCAAGAAACATGGATTACCGGGTGTTGCATCCTATCCAATATATTGCTATCAGGCCCAAATGGATGTTTCCAATTTGCCCCTTCAATTTTTTGCCATAAAAAGTCTTCATACACTTCTGAAACACCAGTTATTTCTGCATCCGTTTCATATCCTGTTTCAAGAACAAACTGAGAAAACATTTCGTTCGTTACTTCCGTTTGGTCAATCCAAAAAGCATCAAGATAAACCATGTGAACTGGCTCTTCATCAGACAAATAATCATGGCTTCCCATTTGAAATTCACCAACAGGAACATAAACCATAGTCATCCCATCTATATCAGAGACTCTTGGGCTAATTATGTCTGGCGCCAGCTCTCTTTGCATCGTAGCTCTTGCAAAGAAGAAAGCACCTATACAAAAAACACAAATCAACAACGCAACTCCCAATAATACAAAAAACAAAAGAGAATTCTTATTTTTTTTATTACCTTGATCGGAATCAATGACTTTTTCATTATTCATAATTACCTCCGCTTTTTATTGTTTAGAACAAAAGAATTATACTTGAAACACATTTCGCTTATTCTGAAAATTCAGATAAAATCACGCCATGATGAGCAAACGACAGATCACCTTCCTCCTTGTTTTGGCGAGCTTTTTGCTTTTCGCCTGCAGCTTTTTTGAAGAAGCCTTTTATGATGATGAATATTACAACGATGCACCCGATGATGCAGAATCCTACGTAGATGAAGGATATGCAGAAGAGGAGGCCGTGGCAGAAGAAATCGAAACAGCTGAATCGGAAGCATTCGAAGAGCAATTTGGGGATGCCAATCTGAGTATTGAATCCATCCCCGAGTGGGCTGATCCCGCCTTTGAAATCTTCAGCCAATATGTGGATGTCTTCGGCGTCGGCATCTATGCCACTGGCGATATTCCCGAGAACAAAGTACTCCACGCCGCAGGGGTGATGGCCCAATATCTCGACAATGACGAAGACGGCCACCCTGACGACCCCGAGGTTGTCCGCGCCCTGCAGGCCAAACGCGCAGCTATCTTCATCTTCCCGCGTCCCGACAGCCGCGCAGAAGGAGACTTCTTCGATGCGATCATCGATCAACTCGAAAGCGGCAAGCTCGCCCTGCAACCCTGCTATGGCGAAGAGATCGTTCCCAACGGCGCGGCGATGGGCGAATTTGATGCATCCCTGGAAGAGATATTCCATCTCATTTCGAATACGGGTTACGCAACAGTCTATCCCGACATCTTTGGCGAAGAGCCGGGCAGCGCCATTGCCAATGCGATGGATGCAGCCCGCGGCGGCTACTTCGAAAACATCCCCGGATCATACCCCGCCGGAGCCTGGTTCACCTACGATGACGAAACCTGCGAATACAATTGCATGATCTCCGAATACCACTATTGGGCGATCACCTCCCTGATGGGCGGACAGGATTACTCCGGTCGCTTCGACGAGATAGGTCAAGAATGGAAGCTGAACACGCCCGAAAAGCTCCAGAGTGGTGATCCAACCATCTACGCGCTGCTCACTGATCCGCAGTACCATCAACCAAGCATACTGCCGGATGGCAATTACCAGCCAGAATAATTTTTGCTCTTTTGTGGGGGCGGGTCTGAGACCCGCCCCTTTTTTATATATGACCCCACACATGACCTCCAGCACTGCAAAACATGACCTTAGGCCGCCTATAGTCATAGCGTTCTAAAACTCAAGCTTACGAGGTCATGATGCAAAATCCATTCCAACAATCTCCATTAGAAATCAATATTCTTCAATCCAATCTAAATACATGTCAATAAACATTAATATTTATTGACATGTATTTATTTTTACGTATAATACCTTTAATATTTCAAAAGATTGAATAAAATTTCTTAATGAAAGCACTAAGAAATCGAGGCTAAATGGAAATCCAATCACAACAACCACCTTTGCCCACAAACTGGGCTGCCCGCTTTTTCACTATCTGGACAGGTCAAGCCGTTTCACTTTTAGGCAGTTCACTGGTCCAATTTGCATTGGTCTGGTATCTCACCAAAGAGACCGGCTCCGCAACCGTGCTGGCAACCGCAACACTCGCCGCCCTTTTGCCGCAGATCGTGCTCGGTCCCTTCATCGGCGCCCTGGTCGACCGCTGGAGCCGGCGCATCATCATGATCGTGGCAGATTCGTCCATAGCGGTAGCAACTTTGGGTCTGGTGTGGCTCTTCGCCAGCGGCCGTATCGAAGTCTGGCATATTTACGTTATCATGGCGATCCGTTCGATGGGCGGCGCATTCCACAGTCCCGCCATGACCGCATCCACATCACTGATGGTGCCAGAAAAACATCTAGCGCGCGTTGCAGGTGCCAACCAGACTTTACAGGGCATCATCACCATTGCAGCGCCACCTTTAGGGGCCCTTTTAATCGAAACGATCTCAACCCAAAACGTACTTCTGATTGACGTCTTTACCGCGCTCGTAGCCGTGCTCCCCCTCTTCTTCATTTCCATCCCGCAACCGCAAAACCAGGTCGAACAAGCGAACGGCTCACGCGAAAAAACGTCCTACTGGCAAGATCTGCGCGCGGGCTTTCGCTATGTGCGCCAGTGGAAGGGGCTTTTTTGGCTGATCCTTTTGGCGATGATGCTCAACTTCCTGCTCGGGCCGACCTCGGCGCTGCTACCGCTGGTCATCACGAAGATCTTCGGCGGTGGCGCGCTGGAATTGGGCTGGGTCGAATCGACCTTTGGCGTTGGCATAATCATAGCAGGTATCCTACTCAGCATCTGGGGCGGCTTCAAACGACGCATCATCACATCATTTCTGGGTATCGTCGGGATCGGGATTTCAGTTACCGCCGTTGGTTTGGTGCCTGCCAATATGTTCTATTTGCTTCTCGTAGCAAACTTTTTCGTGGGATTTGCGCAAGTCTTCGCAAACGGCCCCCTGAATGCCATCTTTCAAGCCTCCGTTGCACCGGAGATGCAGGGACGCGTCTTTTCCCTGCTGGGTGCCGGGGCAACAGCCATGATGCCCATCGGCTTGATGATCGCCGGACCGCTCTCCGATTTGGTTGGAATCCGTTTCTGGTTCCTTTTCGGCGGCTCAATCTGTGTGCTTATGGCTGTCGCAGCGACCTTCAATTCGGCGATTATGAACATCGAAACCAACAATAACGAAAACACCGCTACCGCTACTGCCTAAACATTTACCGCTAACACAACCAGACCACAAAAGCCTTTGAGGCTTTTGTGGTCTGGTTAACGAAAAAGAGCCTATCTCAGGCTCTTTGCATTTAAAGAAGCTGGTTGTCTTTCAACACCTTTTCCAAGCCATCCGCTGATTTGAAATGGACAGTCTGAAACCCCAGCCTTTGCGCCACTTCAACATTCGCCAGCGAATCGTCGATGAAAAGACATTCTTCCGCGTCTTCGGGAATACGCTCAAGCAGGCAGTGAAATATCTCTGGCTCAGGCTTAATCATCTTCACTGCTCCAGAAAGCACAACTTCATCTAAATCCTTCAAAAAAGTGAACTCATCTCGTACTAGAGGAAAGGTCTCGGCTGACCAATTGCTCAAGCCATAAACGGGATACCCCTTCCCTTTCAGGCGATAAAGCAAATCGACCGTGCCAGCATTCATACCTGTGATCGAGTTGATCCAGTTATCGGCGTAAGCAGCGATCAGCTCTGCTCGATGTGGGAATTTCTTCGATTGAATCGCAACTGCTTCCGCAAAAGGGCGCCCTTTGTCTTGAAGTGCGTTCCAATTATAGAAATCAACTTCTTCGAGAAAAGCGTCGATCGCTGCTTTGTCAGGGAAATAATCTTGATAGAGATTATAGGGACTCCAGTCGATAAGGACACCGCCGAAGTCAAAAATAATAGCTTTGATTTGTGATGACATAAGTAAGTTAGCATGATTCTGCGAGGCAGCTTCACCGCCGAAGCAGTCCTGTGGAATTTTGCTTGCTCCATGTTCGAGAAGATTGCTTTGTCACGAGTGCATGCTTCTCGCAAAATCAGAATGAAACTTTATGGAATAAACCAACTCGGGCTTTCACCCGCTTCGACGACGACGCTCTCTTCGCCAGTTTCCAAATCCAGGATATGAATTTGCGACGGGGCGTCGACGTTGGAGACAGAATAGCTGCGGAACAGTAAATAGCGTCCATCGGGCGACCAAGCCGCAGGTCCATGCGTGGTTTCGACGTCATCGGTCAGGGCACGGGATTCGCTGCCATTAGGGCGGCTGATCCATATTTGGTCGCCGTTCGAGGCTCGGTCTATCGTCCACTCACCACGTGCAAAGGCAATCCACTCGCCGTCAGGTGACCAGGTCGGCGTGTTGTCATCGAAGTTCTCTTCGCTCGGTAACGGCGTGAGTGTACCACTAGCGACATCATAGAGCGAGAGCTTGTTGAGATATTTATCGCCAAAAAATTGCAAGTCGGAGATCAGAAAGGTCTGCGCATTCGGCGCCCAGACCGCCGCCGAGCCGATCTCGGTCGAGAGCGATTGGCGCTCGCCACTTTGCAGATTGTAGACCTGAATAGCCTGCGGGCTGGCGGAGGTGTAGCTGAGCCAAACGCTGTCATACGACCAACGCGGATTATATCCGGGCAATTGAGCATCCTGAAAGGCGGGTTGGGTTTCTTTGGTCTCAAGATCAAGCCACCACATCGACGGGATGCCAAGATAGGCTTGTTCGTTGGCGAAGTCGAGACGGCTGTAGAGAATTCGCCCGCTGCCAGGCGACCAGAGCGCATCCGAGCAAGAGGAGTCGGGACAATTAAGGAGTAATTCAGGGGCGTCGATGCCCGCATCCCAATACCAGAGATCAGAACCACGCCCGCCATCAGGGATCGAGTAGATCAGGCTGTTACGGTCAGGCGAAACAGTGTAATTCCAGACACCCGTGTCGCCGTTTGTGATCTGTTCAGATTCCCTGCCGCGTGCAGGGACAAGATAAAGCTGCTTGTGATAGTCTGCGTCGATGGCGAGATAAACGACGGATGCTTTTTTGAGCGAGAAAACATTCGGGTCACCAGAGAGAGAAAAACCAGCAGGGAATTTATTGACGGCACTAATGCTCAACGCCGCACCCAGGCCCAGTACAACCAACGAACTGATCACAGGCACAACAAAAGATGCCCTGCTGAACCACTGCAGGCGGGCAAAAATCTGCTTGGACTGCACCATGACAATGCCAATGGCAATCAGGACGACCGCCAAGCCGAGGCTGAACGAAACGATCAATGATAGCCCAAAAGCAATGCGGTTGATGGTAATGGCAATCAGCAAAATCGCAATTGCATCGGGACAGGGGACGAGACCGCCGCTGATACCCAGCGCGATTAACGAACGCCAACTGATGCCTTCAAGCGGGTTTTCCCGCAGCGCAGCCACGCCACTTGGAAGCGGAATTGCGCCAAAATCTTCGGGGTTATGGCTGTGCTCGGGCCCCGTCTCTTTAATTTCCTGCTGAATGGTCAGGCGAGTGCTTTTTTCAGTTTTCTCAATCTTTTTTGCCACTGTAGGCTCTTTTTGGCGGCGGCGCTCATCCAGCCAGACCCTTAAGCGGGGCACGAGTAGCGCCAAACCTAAAATCACGATCAACAAACCAGAGACCAACTCAAGCATCGGAAAAAGCTGCGTCGGCATGATGTGTTGGGAGAGCGATAAAGTCGCCAAGCCGAGCAAAAAGACCGAGCCAGTATGCGTCAACGTGACCAATGCGCCCAACGCTACCGCATGATAGGTTTTCCCTTGCGAGCCGACCAAATAGGCTGCCACAATCGTTTTTCCATGCCCTGGACTGAGAGCGTGCAAAGCGCCCAAGATCAGCGCAATCGCAAAAGCGGCTAAAAAAAGCAAAGGCGAGATCTCAGGTGTGCGCAAAAAACCTTCCAAGATTGCCAGAATGCCCTGCTTGTTTTCCGCCTGCTGTACGGCTTCTTCAGCAGCATCGCCCAAGCCGAGCGCTTCAACCACTGGCGGGATCGATGGCATCCCACTCTCCCAAGTCGCTGCACCTTGTAAGCCAAAATGCACCCGCAGCAAGCCGTTATCCTGTTCGGGTTCGGTCAATCCCAGCCCGTCGGCATTGAGCGTATACCAACTCAGACTATTCGAGGCGTTGTAATCGTTCAGCAAAAGCAAGTCGTGCCCGACCGACACGTCCAGCCCAGCCCAATCGCCCCACAGTTCGATCACGATCGGCGAGTCGCCCGTCCGCAGCGAGGGCAGGTCATCCGCCCATTGCACGGAAGCAAGTTCAAGATGCAGGGGCGTCCCGTCCAATTCCGCCGAAAAACTCACCAACAAGGGCGTCACCCACGCCAGCGCTTCAGCATCCGAGACCAGATCATCCCCGTCCGTATCCGCATCGTGCCAGACAACGTGCGTCACCATCGGTCCCGGTACCAATTCCCACAAAATCTGCACGCCCTGCGCCGACAAAATAACGGTATGCGTGTGAAAATACATATCCGCAGGATGGGCGTGAACGGTCTGCGGAATGAGTACGAGCAAAACAATAAAAATTAGAATTCGTTTTTGCATAGCTTTTTGGAGAGGGCGGCATAGCGGGATGCCAGCCGAGCGTGGATGCCTGTGCTGCGAAGATGGGGGACACCCTGGCGGATAACCCCCCGCAGCTCGCTCGCGGAGTTAAAGTTGGGCAGCGTCAAAGTGGCTCTGCCCAGCTCCCAAAGTGTGTGCGCGTCAGACCCCACCGTCGACGGAATGCCGTGCCTTTCGGCAAACTCCGCTGCCTTGCGATTCATGCTCGGTAACAGACAGCGGGCATTAAAGGTCTCGATGGCATCCACCAGCGGTAGAATTTCGAGCAAATCAGCTTCCTGCCAATGTCCGCTGCGGGTATAGTCAAAAGGGTGCGAGATGCTGATAAAGGCATCTTGTTCTCTCAACCGCCTGATCGTCTCCTGTGGTGTCAATCCTGCTGGGATTTCTTGAGTAACAAAGGCTGCCAGAATTTCTCCCTGCGTGGTCATAATCTCTTCACCGACAATAACCAATTCAGGAGCAATGGCTTGCGCTTCAAGCGCACCTTCAATGCTATTGTGGTCGCTGATGATAACGCGCCCGATACCTTTTCGACGGCAGGCGGCAACCAAGTCCGCAGGGCGGACGAGGGAGTCTTTTGAGTGGATGGTGTGGCAGTGGAATTCGGTGCGAAAGAGCATGAGGCAATTCTAGCATTTCAAGAGGAAAAGGGCGACTCTAAATGATATAATTTTTCTTATATGGGTGAGAAAACTCAATCGCAAAACTCTAAACTTTCCTCTACTCTCTGGGGACTTGCCTTGGGCGGGATATACGTCACGGCTATGTGGTTTTCTGGCGGATTAACGCTGAAAGCAACTAGCATCCTTCGCATCTTTTTTCATATAATTTTATTCTTTATCCTGCGCTCTTGGTGGTACTACTTTTTTTCCCAATTTATCCTACCTGTTCGTACAAAAACTGATCGAAAAAAAATATATGAGCGCTTGATACAAAATTCAGGCGGAGCAGCCTTGTTTATCAAAGATGGCAAACTCATTGAATCAGAAGGGGAAAGCAAAAAAAGTGGCGATGGTGTTATAGTTTTAGACAGCGCCAGTGCAGTGGTAATGAAGAAACCCGATAAATATACAAAAACAGCGGGCCCCGGGGTTCTCTTCACCGACAAGGGCGAGACCATCGCTGAGGTACCTGTTCCTCTTCAAAAACTGAAAGACTCTATTGGCCCGAGGGGAGATGAAGACCCATTTGCTCCAAAGAGTACTCACAAAGATATTGAAAGTTATACAGCTACACAACGCCGTCGCTACGAGACCAGTGGGCTAACACGTGACGCTGTGGAAATTGTCCCAAACATCAATATTATATTCAAGATCGATGCTGACCCCGCCACAGGGAACGAGGACGGATCTCGCTTTGGCTATAACGCAGACGCTGTTCGCAAGGCAATCTGGCACACTACGACTGACCATAAAAGCGACAATAAAAACATCTACTGGAATCAACTACCCATAAACTTAGCTGCCGATCTCTGGCGTGAATATCTAGAAAAGTACCGCTTTGAAGAATTATTTAAAGCTGAGCAGGAAATCAAAAAGGAAACAGAAAAAAAAGACGCCGAAGCAAAAACATCCGCCCCCACTCATTCATCTCCACCACCCCACTATGAATATCAATGGCAAGGTATTCTTTGCGACATCCTTTTGGATATCAATGTCTGGCTTGGGAAAAAGATCAAAAATGTTGATGACCGAATATCGCCTCCAATTCAAGAAGAAGAAAAAAGCATTAAAACTCCCAGCATTGCTAAAAAAGAGCAACCAACTAAAGAAACGGCTTTACAAAGTATTAAGCGCTATATGTCACAACGGCTAAAAGAACCATTTTATACGCCTGTAGATCGATATGGGAAACCAATAGAGACTGAAGGTGAAAAACCTAACAGCCCTGAATATCATTTTCTTAAGGAACGCGGGATTCGCGTCATTAGCATTGGCGTGAGCAATTTGCGCTTTAGTAACAAGCTAGAAAAAGAAATGATCGATGGTTGGTCTAGCACTTGGTTGAAAAATGCCAAAGAAGATCAAGCCTACATTGAAAAACAAATTCTAATTCGAAAAACGCGAGGTAAGGAAAAAGCACTCATAGAATATACTAATGCTCTTAGCAAGGGATTAGTGAAAGAAACCCCACATAAACCAGAAGAAGCGTTAAAAAATTTACTGAAGACTACACGCCGCGAGATTATCCGAAACCCAGCCCTGCACAAAGAAGCTGAAAAAGAGATAGAGCAATTAACCGACCTTCTTCATTGGGTTGACAGAGGGGGGCAACCACTTGGATAAACGAAGACCATGCGATCTCAGTGAAGCAAAACAAGAGTTCCGCGAAAACGTCAAAAAGCTGAGAGGTTCTCTCTCCACCTACTTCTTTATTCTTGACACAAAGGGAGCCGGGGTCAGAAAAAAAACTATTCAACTTACCCTTTTTATCGCATGGTCAATGTTAAGTTTAATCCTGCTATACAAGACAGGCTTTGTAAGCCTGTTAGGAAAATCCTTCCAGTATCTCTTGGTATCGCCTCCCCCTCCAGATAATCCAATTATTGAGTTGGTGAATCTTCTTGTAAAAGAGATTGGTCCCATGACCGCTTTCTTTTTCACCATTATACTGGCTCCGTTCCTTCTTGCATATCATGCAGCAGTCCAGTATCTTTCCGATATTTACGAGTTAGAAGATCAAGACATCGCAGCAAAGTTTATTTGGCAAGCAGCATTCGCCAGCGAGTATGACTCCATATCAATCGTCGAAGGAAAAATAGCTGACAAAGATCAGAATTCCCCCATCATTAGAATCGGCGGCCCCGGTATCATCAACGTCGACTTATGCAGCGCCGCCCTGTTCGAGAAACCCAATGGGCGTCCACATGTAATCGGACCTGTATACAAGCCGCCCTTCAAAAAACTTAAATCCACAGAAAAGTTATTCTCCGATCTTAAGAAGAAAATGCCAAAAACTGAAAAGCCTTCCATAGACGAAAAGGTCATTGAAGGTTTCGAGCGTTTCAGATTTGCAAAAAACTTACACGATGAAGCGCTCGTCCCAATTGAAGTTGCTTCGCGCACACGTGATGGCATTCCCGTTATCGCAAAAGATGTACGGCTTGTTTACAGCATTTGGCGTGGCAATCCATCAGACGAAGAATTAAAAGCGATCTATCCCTATCGGAAGGAAGCTATCCCAAGCTTCTTCTATGATGCAAGCTGTACAGTATCTTCAATTCACAAAGGTCGTTGTACGATCTCACCTATTGACCCCATGCAGGGAATTGTCAGCGCAGCGCTTGGTAGCTTTATTTCACAACATTCACTGAGTGAATTTCTTACTTCTGCCGGCGAACCAGAAAAGGAATATCTAAAAAAACGAGCACAAGAATACCAAGATGAAAAAGACCAACTCGACAGAATACCCCAAAAAACGCTTGACTTTTCAGACAATAAATTTAGCATACCTGACTTTTCACCACGTAGTGAAGCCAACCCACTTTTTACAGAATTCGCAGATGAATTCTCTATCAACAATCGAAAAAAAGGTGTTGTCCTGTATTGGCTAGGCACAGGCACCTGGGTTGTTCCAGTAGAAACCGTTATCAATAAAAATAAAGAGGCGCAAAAACTAACAAAAGAAAACGTAAAAAACGGCTCACCAAAATCACTCAACAAAACAGAAGACAAAGCAAAACGCGATGAATTGTTACGACTAATTCGACAAGTCCCTTTGCAGGCAGCGAAGTTCTCTTATGCATCGAGTTCATTACGCGAAACTTTAATCAGAGAAACCCTGGAAAACTATATAGAATTAATCAAGAATGCTTGGCTCATCGCAGATACGTACGAAGACGACTACAAAGATATTGACAGTATTATTCTGGCTGATGCATCAAAAAAAATATACAAAACCATGCACGCACATTGGGTGGGCGACAAACCAAAAACCACAACAACAGACACTAATTTTGAAGAAATCAAAAAAGCTCTAGAAAAAGCAATAAAAGTAGAAAAAAATCCTGATATCATTAAACTGGTGCGCAACCTTTTAACAAAAGTCTCAGGGGACAAGAATGCGATGATTCGTCTAATTGTGCATGAAAAAGAAAAATCTCCTAACTCTTCCCTAAAAACCCAGATAGAAAACACCATCGACCAATTGCTTCAAGATAACTGATAAATACTATATTATGCAAAAAAAAAACACGGAATTTCTCCCGCTAATCTTTATTGTTCTCGGCATCTACCTACGCCTAAGCCACCTCGCCCGTATTCCGGCAGACGCCCCCTTCCGCCTTGGCGGGCTATTCTACGAGTTCTCGCAGCAAATCATCGCAAATGGCTATGCCTTGCCGAAGACGATCCCCTTTTACTCGGCGGGCGGGATTCCTTTTGCGTACCCGCCACTAGGGTTTTATGTACAGGCATTCATCATTGATCTTTTTTCGCCGCCGCGCTTCTGGACAGTGAATTGGCTGCCACCGCTCGTCGCGGCATTGGCGGTACCATCCTTTTATTTCCTGCTTCGCAAACTAACAGACGATAAGAATCTCATATTGGGGGCACTCTTTGCTTACGCACTAATGCCTGCTGCATTCACGAACCAAATTGAAGCGGCGGGATTAGCGGAAGCCTTTGGAACCTTAAGCCTGATTTGGTACGCGCATCAGCTTTTGAGTGCAAAAAAAGACGGGAAATGGCAAAGTATCGTCGGGGCGGGGATTTTTTTGGCAGCGAGCGTCGCATCCAGCCCCGGGAGCGCATTAGGGGCAGTGGCGGTATCGCTGCTTTTCTTTGGGAAGATGCTTTTAAACGGAAGCAAGCTCACCATCAAGCTCGTACTCGTCGGCATAATCGGATTTCTTACATCCGCCCCTTATTGGCTAACAGTCATCCGTAATCACGGCATAGCGATATTCGCCACGCCGATGTCCGGGCAATTTGAGCACGTCGAAACAGGCTCGTGGCTGGTACGCTTCATCCAATCCTTTTTTACCTTTAATTATGCGGGGGGGGATTACGCCATTCTGTGGAATATGCTAATTATTCTGGGGCTTTTCTGGTACATTTTTCGGCGAAAACATTTTCTACCACAGCTCTTCATCGCACTAGCATTAATCCCGCGAGAGAGCGTTTGGCTGACCGCACTGGTGACCTCAATTTTTGCTGGAGCGGGGCTGGTAAAGGTCGCCCTGCCACTGTTGAACACAGGCTTGAAGAGCCTGCCATCAAAAAAGGTACGTCTACGCTTCGTGACAGCCATCGGGTTGCTAATCTTTGTAAGTCTTTCGATCAATACAACTGCCGCAACTCAAACCCTAATTAACGATGAAGAATGGAAAATCAGCGCAGCAGAGATCGCCGAGTTAGACACCTTGCGCGCGAATCTCCCGCCAAACGCACAGGTTTTGGTGGTCGGCAATCAGGCACTCGAAGAGTGGGCACCGCAAATTCTACATCGCGAGGTGCTCAACACGCCCTTTGGTTTGGAATGGCAACCTAATGAATACGCGAAAGTCATTGTGCTGCACGCAGCTATGCAGCCTTACGGCAGTTGGGATGAAGTGCTGCAACTGACTGAAATCAATTCAGTTTACATCCTCAGTCAGAAAGAAAAAGCGTTAAACTTAGAGACCAACAATACCAGTTTGAGCGACGTGGCAGAAACACAGTTGCTCACACTACAAATACTCTCTCTTAAAGGACAATAAAATGTTTCAGATTTCAGATGAAGTACAGCGCGCGCGCGAATTGAATACGCCGATCGTCGCCCTAGAATCGACCGTAATTACACATGGCTTGCCAACGCCCCAGAATATGGAACTTGCTCTCGCTATGGAAGCAAATGTGCGCGCAGAGGACGCGATCCCGGCAACTGTGGCCTTGCTCGATGGGCAGATTCGCGTGGGAATTAACGAATCCGAACTAAAGCGTCTCGCCTACACCAAAGACCCTGTCAAAGTATCACGGCGCGATTTTGCCAAAGTAATCGTCAAAAAACTGGACGGCGGCACAACCGTCGCCGGGACAATGCTGGCGTCCCAGAAGGCGGGAATCAAAGTCTTCGCCACTGGCGGGATCGGTGGCGTACACCGCGAGAGCTATCTCGACATCTCGACCGACCTGCAAGCCCTCGCCGATACCCCGATGATCGTGGTCTGCGCGGGCGCAAAATCCATACTGGATTTACCTGCCACGCTCGAATATCTCGAAACGATGGCCGTGCCCGTCGTCGGCTATGGGACAGATGAATTTCCCGCTTTCTTCTCGCGCCACAGCGGCCTGAACGTGAGCGTACGCCTCGATAGTCCTGAAGAAATCGCCACCTTCGCCAAAGCGCACTGGGATTTGGGCATGAAGAGCGCTATCTTGGTCACCAACCCAATCCCCGCGGAGCATTCGCTGGACGATGAATTCATCAACCCAATTATTGAGCAAGCATCCGCAGATGCAAAAGAAAAAGGCATCCACGGGCAAGCACTGACGCCCTATCTGTTGGCACGCATCAATAAACTCAGCGGCGGCAAGTCCCTACAATCGAATTTGGTATTGCTGCATAACAACGCCATGCTGGCGGCGAAGATCGCAAAGGTGATGGTGAACAGCAAACAGAAAAAACATATCTAGCAGCACAAAAAAAATGAAAAAAAGCAAAACCTTTCCTGCCTATTTTGGCTTATGGGCATTTTTACGTTTACTCACATTTATTGCGGCTGCTTTTTTTTCAGGAATCCGCCCTTATACCGCACTCGAAAAAAGCACTGCTCTCTGGCCACCAACAAATCTACAACTTTGGCTTCAAAGGGCATTCCTGGCACCTTGGCTTCGCTGGGATGCAAACTGGTATGTTCAAATACTAACAACAGGATATAAAGCAGGAGACGGGACAACATCCTTCCACCCTCTTTACCTATTATTTAGCACAATACCACATCAATTAGGCATCTCACCCTTATTCAGCTTAATGCTCACTAGCTCGCTCGCCGGATTGCTTTTTTTCTGGGCTTTGTACAAGCTGGCACGTCTTGATACCGGGCATAGAAAGAGCTTGCTTGCAGTTGTCTTGTTGGCAACTTTTCCCGTATCTTTTATTCTCTTTGCACCGTACACCGAAAGCCTTTTCTTATTTTTTTCCACTCTGTCGCTATATTTTATGCGCGAACGCAAATGGCTATTAACTGCACTCGCAACCTTTCTCGCATCCCTAACACGCCAACAAGGCATTTTTCTGTTCATCCCGATCATCTGGCATGTCTGGGATGAAGCCGAAGGGAGTATAAAAAATACGTTCAAGAATTATAAAGGCTGGCTTGCAGCGTTCACAGCCCCTGCCGGGTTATTCACATGGACTCTTTATCGAGTTTTTTTCTTACACGAAGGAACAATAGAAACAACAAGCCTACAAAGTTTTTTCTACTCAGCACTATTGTCACCACACGCAAAGAAAGTTGTTCCAGATCAAACATTAATGCTTCCGTGGAAAGCGTTTTCTGAAGGAGTTCGTCAGCTTGCTGAGAGTCCGCAAATTGGTGATTTTATGAGTGTTATGCTGGGGGTCTGGTTTCTTGTTCTGCTACTTATTAGTTGGAAATATTTGCGACCTGCTGACCGTCTCTACAGCCTTGCAATCACCTTCGTTAGCTTCAGTATGTCGACAGGCATATCTGGTGTGTATTTCAGCTTACCAAGACATTTATTCATCGCGGTTCCTGTCTTCATCGGCTTGGCTTTTGCATTAAAAAAGCGCTGGCAACAAGCCCTGGTCATCGGAATACAATTTCTCGTTCAGTTTTTTATGCTCCTGCTCTATGTGCTCAAAGCCTGGGTACCGTAATCCTGGGGCGGATTCAAAAGAAACGCAAAAGCCCCTCGTGAGAGGGGCTTTTTCTATCTTAATTTACTTTTTCGCTTTCTCCAACAATTCCAGTACCAACTTATCCGGCACTTCGACGGCGACCACCTCGCCGCGCACGGTGATCTCCCCGTTGGCGACGATCCATTCTTCGATGACAACCTTGCGCCCTTTGACTTCCTTGACCCTGCCGCGCACTTCTAATTCGATCCCAAGTGGGGTTGGTTTCAGAAAGTCGACATGTAGGGAGCCTGTCAGGAAGCGATGCGAGGGTTCGGTGTCCATTTCACGCCCTTCGGCGCGGTAGGCTGCTGCGGACGCGGTACCCGTTCCGTGGCAGTCGATGAGTGAAGCAAGTAAACCACCGTAGACATAGCCCGGGATGGCAATATGCTCCGGGCGCGGGGTGAAGCGGGCGACGCTTTCGTCGCCATCCCAATAGGATTTGAGCTGGTGCCCCAACTCATTCAGATGTCCGCATCCATAGCAGTGAGCGGTATGTTCGGGGTAGTAATCTTGGAAGGATTTTTCAGACATGGGATACCTCGTAATAGATAAAAAGAAGACTCCAAAAGCGTTGGAAAGATTTAAAGTCTGTAAATGAATTTTCTAATTGTCTGGTGTGGCGGTTGCTTCGATCGTTGGCGAGGGAATAAATGTTGGCGTGGCCGTCAGCGGCTCGCCTTCGATCGAAAAGAGTCCAACTACTTTCCAGTCATTACCAACAAAAACCTGCACCTGGTAATCACCGGGTTGCCAGCCATCGCACAGCGTGTAATTACATTCGGCAAAACCCAATCCACCAGTTGTGCCATCCCAAGGGAAGGTGTTGTAATGCACCATCTTTCCTTCATGGAACCAAAGCTCGGTCACCTGCACGCCGGGGATCATATTATTATAGGAATAGACTGCAAAAAGATCACGGATGGGATTCACAAAAAGAGTTGCAGGGCTAACGGCCTGATAATTTTCCATCTTCGTGGAAAATTGTAAAGGGCTAAAAACTGCATCCGGGTTAGGGGTTACTTCTGATTCAAATAAGGCTTCGATTACCGGCGGCACAAAAGGTGTCGAAGTCGGCGTAGGGGTATCCGTGACGGAAGGCGTATTTGTGATCGTCGGCGTAAGTGTAATTGTGGGAGTGAGGGTAATCGTAGGTGTCAGCGTAATTGTAGGCGTGGGAGCAATCGTTGGCGTAGGCGGATAATATTTATAGATAACCGGTTCGCCATAACGCCCCAAAACAATCGCCAAAACAATCAACAACCCAGCACTCGAAAGCAGTCGCCAGCCACGCGTCATTTGACGCTGACGCAAGCGATAAAAACTTAGGCTGCGCGCCGAGCGGATCTGGTTTAGCCCAACCCAAACCCCAAAGATAGCGCCAATAATCGAAAGAAAAATAGCTGTCCGAATACCTGCTTGAATATCCATACTTAATTTTGCGCGTCCAACCACGCTTGCCCAAAGATAAGCGCTTCCTCTTTGCTCGAAATTTCACCCATTGCCTGCGCCTCGCGAATTGCCTCCAACAACTGCCCCACCAGTGGACTGGGCGTCAAGGCAAAGGCATCCATTACTTCGTGACCGTCCAGAAGGCTGGGCGGCTTGACGACATCCGCAGGACGTTCCCACAGGTTTTCAAGCAGGATACGGCAAACATCCAGTGCGCTGACCCAGAGCGCTTCAGGGAGGGTATGCTCATATGTGGCGCGTAGATCAGCTAATGACAGGATGACAAGATCGACGCCCGCTTCGCGGGTATCACGGAAAAAGCGGTAGATCGCTCGCCGGGAAGGTTGCTTCTGTTCCCCAAACAGTCGATTCGTCATCGAGTGGATACGCATGTGGTGGCGAATAACTCGCTGCACCCGATCAATCTCGTCATTGCTCAGATGGAGGGCGCGCATCCGGTCGGCGGCCATTAATGCCCCTTCAGCATCATGTCCCCAAAAGCGGATGCGCCCATCGTCGCCGATTTCGCTTTTGAGTGGCTTGGCCACATCGTGATAGAGAGCTGCAAAAAAGAGCAGACCATAGAGCGAGCGATCAGGGATCAAACTCTCGGAAAAATGTGCAGCAAACTGCTCACGATAACGTCCCAGACGCATGACCAGCAAACCATTATAAAACTCGGCAGCTGTGCTCTCATCATATTTTGGCGAAAGTGCAGCAAGAATAGCTTCGAGATGGCGTAAGACGTTGAGGGTGTGCGACCAGACATCGTCCACATGCGGCGTAGGTTGAGCAACACCTTTCAGAGCGGGCAATTCGGGCAAGATTTCGGGCAGTACCCCGAGCATTTCAAGTGCACGAAAAGCCGTGGCGGGCTGCGCACCATCCAAAATACGGAAAAGCTCATCGCGGCGGCGCTCAGCTGACGTAGCGGAAAGTGCGGGGGCGGCGGCTCTCATCGCCTGACGGGTTTCAGGCAGGATGTGAAAGCCGTATGATGCCGCAAGGCGAATAGCGCGTAAAATGCGGATAGGGTCGTTGCTGATGCTGGTGAGGGCGCACATGCGCAAGGTTTTGGCACGCAAATCACTCGCCCCTGAAAGGGGGTCATAAAGCTGCTGGGTACGCACATCGAGTGCAATGGCGTTGAGAGTGAAGTCACGCCCACGCAGATCGTCTTCAAGGGTGTCGCCACGGAAGGTGGCGAAGTCGAGGGTGTCGCGTGTGCCATCTTCATGGATGATGACAAGGCGCGCAGCGCCACGTTCGCTGTCGAGAGGATAATAGGCAGCACCAATCTCGTTGGCGATGTAGCGGGCAACTCGCATGGGATCGGCATCCCGTTTTTTGGAGCGAGGCAAGCCAAAATCAAGGTCGTGACTGACTCGTCCCAGCAGTGCATCACGAACTGCGCCGCCAATCAAATAGAGCGGCTGCTCTGCGGGCAGGGCATCCAAAACTTTATCAAGTAGAGGGGAAAGGATCAAAGACTTGGCAGGAGGCATATAGTCAATCGTGGGGCTTTCTTTGTGGCGAGAGCGTTGCGCAGCACGGCGTGCCTGTTCGGGCGTGCCACCGTGTGCAATGATTTTACCGCGTAAACGCGCAACCCAGCGTCCAGCATAGGGAGAGTTTTGCTTCCCCTGCTCTTCCGTGGACGTTGAAGGCTGCGCGCTCATCGTTAGTCTTCCGGTTTGTATTTATCCAGGTCTACGACACCAATAAAGGGCAAGCCGCGAAAATACTCGTCAATATCCAGGCCGTAGCCAAAAACAAATTTGTCTTCAATATTGAAGCCACGATACCTAATAGGGACGTCGACTTCACGGCGAGATGCTTTGTCAAGCAAAGTGCAAATTTCGAGTGAAGCGGGACCCTGCACACTCAGGCGCTCGATAACTGAAGCGAGGGTGTGCCCGCTATCGATAATATCTTCGACAAGCAAAACGTGTTTGCCACGAATGTTGGTCTGTAAATCGAAGGTGATGCGCACATCGCCGGTAGATTCGCGCGCGCCAGCGCCATAGGAGGAAATCGCCATAAATTCAACCATATGCGGAATATCGACACACTTCATCAAATCAACAGTAAAGAAGACGCCGCCGCGCAATATGCAGACCATGAGCAATTCTTTACCTGCATAATCGCGACTGATTTCTTCGCCAAGTTCCGCTATGCGCGCTTGTAATTCGTCGCGATCTATCAAAATTTCTTTGAGGAAGTTTTTATAATCTTCGATCATTATTTCTCCTAGCGCGGCACTTCATGATGGTCACGGCAGCGCGCTTCATAGAGTTCATCTGCCCCAACGATGACAATCGGATCATCATAGCGGGCGGGCTGGCCATTGACGAGACGCTGGCTGCGGCTGGCTTCTTCGCCACAAACCATACAAATAGCGCGTAATTTACTGACTTCTTCGGCTTGAGCCATTAATGCGGGCATTGGGCCGAAAGGCTCAGCGCGAAAATCCATATCGAGACCGGCAACAATAACGCGAATGCCGCGCTCCGCCAACTGTTTGGCAACATCAATAATACCTTCATCAAAAAACTGCGTTTCGTCGATGGCGACAACGGTCACGTCACCTTTGAGATGTTTCCAGATTTCAGCGCTTTCTTCAACTGGCAAGGCATCAAACTCTGCTCCAGCGTGAGATGTTACTTTTTCAACTGCGTAGCGAACATCGACGGCGGGTTTGAAAACCTGCACCTTTTGACGGGCAATTGTAGCACGGCGCAAGCGGCGGATTAGCTCATCGGTTTTACCACAAAACATCGAGCCAGTGACAACTTCTATAGATCCCTTTGTATGCTTCATTGTACTCCTTACATTTATAAAAAATGGGCAGATGCTGTTATGCCTCTGCCCATTAAGTGTACCTGAGTTTATTCTGTGCGCAAGCCTTTAGGCTTCGGGAAGTTCATACCCCATTGCACGCAATGCTTTTTTCGCATCGATCAAGGATTTCTGACCAAAGCCAGCAATCGCTAAGACGGCTTTTTCGCCTTCTTCATATTTCTTCATGAATTCGCCAACATTGGTAATACCAACCTTCAGCAAGGAATCGGTTGCGCGCTTACCAAGTTCGAGTTCAGCAATATCACGCCCCGGGGAAGTGCGAGCATTTTCTTTGGCTGTTTTTTCTTTAACGTATTCTTCGCGAGCCTGCAAACGCTTGTAGAAGCGATCAACTTGACCTTCAGTATCAACGATGCGTTGCAAATCACCAGTGTAGAAAGGGTGGCAATTTGAGCAGATTTCAGTACGAATCTCAGGCTTCGTCGAACCGGTTGTCCAAGTGTTCCCGCAGACACAGGTCACTGTGGCTTCAGGGTAATAAGTGGGATGAATATCGGGTTTCATTTTCTATCCTTTTGTCCGGTACCTAGCTCTGGACCGGAACAACATTCACACGCTTGCGACCTTTAGTGACATCGAACATCACCTCGCCGTCAGCAACCGCAAAGAGAGTATGATCTTTACCAACACCGACATTCAAACCGGGTTTGATCTTGGTGCCGCGCTGACGAACTAAAATATTACCAGAGATAACAATTTCACCAGCATATTTCTTTACGCCTAAGCGTTTTGATTTACTATCGCGACCGTTGCGGCTAGAGCCGCCACCTTTTTTATGTGCCATGATTTACTCTCTTTCTTAACCGATCTTTTCAATCGCCAAGCGGGTGTACTGTTGACGATGACCTTTTTTCAAGCGATAACGTTTCTTGGGGTGATACTTGAAAATAATGATCTTCGGACCTTTAAAGTGCGAAGCCACAGTAGCTTTGACCTTCACACCAGCCACTTCGGGTGTGCCAACGGTATATTCTTCACCGTCCACAACCATCAAGACACGTTCGAGATCAATCGAAGCGCCTTCTTCCACAGCGAGACGATCCACATCGATCATTCCGCCTTCGACGGCTTTATACTGCTTACCGCCACTTTCCACAATTGCATATTTCATAGTTTCTCCAATCTTCACTTCTCCGCAGATCCTGCGAGGCTCTTTGCCCAACGCCTGAGTGCGGGAAAGTTTGGGGTGTGACATAAATTTGCCCCCGCAAAAGAATGACGGGGACTTAACGCGCAATATTATAGCACAAGCGAAAGGGAAGTCAACCAAAAAGACAGTCTGATTTCAAGACGACCATTAAATACTGGGGGACGCCGTATTGAAACCAAACTCACATTATGCGCTTCTATAGGTACTCTAAATGCGTTCAAGGCTACTCAACCACATCAAAAACAAAATTGTCAGGTTGCTCGTTGTTTTTCAACAAAAATAAAATGAAAGGGGCATTATAATAAGAGGGATATTGCGAATTAAAAATTGGGAGTCCCTCATGACCAAGCTAGTTTTAGATGAAAAAGTCTCGAGATTATACGCGCCTTCTGCGCGTTACATCTCAACCGTTGATGTTCCCGAATTAAAATTCCTGATGATCGACGGCAGAATTGAAGAAGAGCAAAATCTTAAAACTTCTGAGTCTTTTCAGGAAGCGCTTAATGTCATTAGCGGTATTTCGTTTACACTGAAGTTTATGTCCAAGCTTAACCGAAAGAAACCTATCGATTACAACATCATGCCCATGGAGGCATTATGGCAAATCGGCGATCAAGGTGACCTTATCAATCGCGGCGGCTGGCAATGGACTCTTATGGCAATGCAACCAAAACACATCACCGACGAAATGGTCAATAATGCGGTCGAAAGTTTACGCAAAAAACAAGGCGAAGTTCCTGCGTTGGGATTGATACGCTACACAAACCTTCACGAAAGCTTGGCTATTCAGATCATGCACGTCGGCTCCCAAGAACTGATACCGATGACCTTTGAACGCATGCAAGACTACGCTAAACACAAAGGCTACGAACTCTCTGGCGCCTACCATGAAATCTACATCAGCGACCCGCGCCATGAACACCCTGACAAAGAGCGTACGATTATCCGTCACCCGGTCAAAGAGGCTAAGAAATAAAAATGACCGAAAAAAAACTAGACGTAGCTCCATTAAAATTTGAAGAAATTATTGCTGCCGAGTACGAATATATCGCCCAAACCGCTTTTCAGGCACAAGAAGATCGTGCGCGAGTCACATCCTTCTATATCGTCAGTCTGGGAAGTTTGTTCGGCGCTTTTTTTAGCACCAATTTCAGCGACGAAAAAGTGACAACACTCGCTTATCTAGGCTTCTCAGGGCTATTCTTCTTTTTATCCTATTTTGGGTTTATTACACTCAGGCAGCTCATCGTGCTCCGTAAGGCATGGTTTGAATCTGCAAAGGCCATGAATCAGATTAAAGATTTTCTAATTAGCAAAAATAGCGAAATAAGCGCAGCTTTTCGCTGGCAATCCAAAACACTCCCTCCACCCTATAAACCCGGGAATGTAGCTTATTTATTAGCACAACAAGTTGCATTGCTGGGAGCTATCACCATCGGCGCATCTGTTTATTATGCAATGAGGGCCTTCCCAAAAACACTATCCCTTCACCCAATTCTATCCCCCGCCATCGCAGGGATCGTTGGCATCATTTTTCTAGGCTTCCAAATGAGCTTTTACCGCAAGCAGCTCAAAAAATAAACCACCCTTGCCTTCAAACGCAGGCACTTGTACAATAGCCGACATTAAGCGTTGTGAGTTGCCCTTGGGCGAACCCTTCACGCAAATCCGCATCACGAAGAGGAGCCTATGGGCAATTTTCTTTTTATTGGACTTGGGGGCTTTCTGGGCGCAATCATGCGCTATGCACTCAGCAACTTTGTGCAAAACTGGTCGAAGTTTTCTCAATTCCCATTTGGAACACTGGTCGTCAACCTGATTGGTTGCCTGTTAATTGGCGCTTTAGCACAACTAGCTGAATCACGTGATATTTTCACCCCTGAAACAAGCTCGCTTGTCTTTCTCGGCTTTCTGGGAGCCTTCACCACCTTTTCCACCTTTAGCTCTGAGAGCGTCAATCTCATGCGCAACGGGCAAAATCTGCTCTCTTACTTAAACATCGGCGCGAGCGTTGTGCTCGGTCTTGCAGCTGTCTGGTTGGGACGCACTTTCACCGCTTTCTTCACAAACTAACCCATTTCGCGGTACAAAAACCAGCTTCCCTTTTTATCGTCAACGCTCTTCACTTCACGGTCATAATATAGATCGAAAACCCGACCACCCTCCGCGCGCACGCGGAAATGAAATCTGCCTACGCCGCGCGATCCGCGTGTGGATGCCGCCGCCGCGTGGCTCGGACGCATATTCCGCCCCATACGCCCTCGTCGTTCAAAATCCCGTTGCTCGCTCAATAACTCAATAACCCGAAAGCGCTCTTCCTGCCAAATGAAGGCATCCGGGCACGGAGGTGTTTTCTCCAAAGGCGGCGGCGAATCAAACACGACCTCGACTTGCTCCCCAATAAAACGCACTGGTTCCAACTTCATCACCTTCTCCCTACCTCCTTTGCCATCTTCACGACAACCTAAACACAAAGTCAAAAGCATCCGGACTTTTGCTTGTCAATACCGAAACTTGGAGTTATTGCAACTTTCGCCAACTCCCTGCGTAAAAAGATAAGTGAAATACAAAGGAGAATCAAATGACTGAAAATATTAAACGATTGTACCGCAGCACCACCGACACCATGCTAGCTGGCGTCTGCAGCGGACTGGCAGACTACGCAGAGCTCGACCCCACCCTCATTCGCCTGCTCTTCGTGCTGGCCTTCTTCATGACGGGACCCGGCATCTTCATCGCCTACCTGATCATGATGATAGTCATCCCCCAGAAGCCTGCCGAAACTATTTAGCCCTCTATCAAAAAACACCCTTGTAGTAACGACTTCAGCCGTTCAGAGCAATTATAGTCACTACTATAAGGGTGTTTCAGAATACGCTATAACGAAACTTCCGAAGTTTTGAAAACTTCGGAAGTTTCATTTTTTAATCACTCTTTCACCAGTGACCGGAAGACATCCTCTAACGCCGCTTCACCGCGCTCGGCTTCAAGCCCGACTTCTCCAACCATAATTTCCTCTTTCATTAAAAAATGAACGTAAGCTCCTCAAACAGGCTAAAAAGTCAACAATCAACCTCTTGCTTTTTATAAAAATAGAATATACAATAAACCTACAGGATTACTAGAGAATGAGACTATCAAAACGCAGTGAATACGGCATTCGTGCCATGCTCAAGTTAGCTACCCATAACCAGGATGACCTTGTCAGCCTGAAAGAGATCGCCAAAGAAGAGAATATTCCACTCAAGTTTCTTGAGCAGATTTTTCTCGCGCTCAAAAATGCAGGCTTGCTCCACAGCAAGAGCGGACGCGGTGGCGGTTACTATCTCGGCAAACCCATCGATCAGATCGTTATTGGACAAATTGTGAGAATTTTGGATGGCCCCCTTGCACCAATCAACTGTGTTAGCGAAACATCCTACGAGCCTTGCGACTGTCCCGATGAAGAAAAGTGCGGTCTACGCCTGGTCATGCTGGATGTGCGCAATGCAATTGCCGCCATTCTCGACAACACAACTCTCGCTGACACCCTGAAACGCACTGAAGAGAATGAATAGAAAGAGCAAAACTCTTTTTATTTGCCTTAAAACTATATAATTCCTATAGGAGATTAGCCAATAAAATGGATGCCACTCTTTTTACCTTCATTGCCATTGGCTTTCTTGCCCAAATAATCGATGGCTCATTGGGCATGGCTTACGGTGTTAGTTCAACGACCTTTCTGCTTGGAGTGGGCGTGCCACCCGCCTTAGCTAGCGCAAGCGTTCATCTTTCAGAGATCTTCACAACCGCAGTTTCAGGGTTGTCGCATTGGAAACTGGGCAATGTGGACAAGGAAATTGTCAAAAAGCTACTCCTTCCTGGCGTACTGGGCGGGATTGCAGGGGCTTATATTCTGACATCAATTCCAACAGACATCATTAAGCCACTTGTTTCAGCTTACTTGCTCGTAATGGGTCTCGTCATTCTCAAAAAGGTCATCGAGAGACACGACCATAAACCAACACCCCTCTCATCGAAAAAATTAATCTCCCTTGGTGTCATCGGCGGGTTCTTTGACGCTGTTGGCGGCGGTGGTTGGGGGCCGATTGTCACCACCACACTGGTCGCCAATGGAGAAACCCCGCGCTTCACTATCGGCTCCGTCAACTTGACAGAATTTGCCGTCACGCTCGCAGAATCACTGACCTTTGCCCTGCTTCTGCAAGGAGTCGCATGGAACGTCGTTGCTGGATTACTGATCGGAGGCGTAATTGCGGCTCCACTGGGCGCATACGCCACGAAAAAGCTACCCGCTCGAGCGCTAATGGGCATGGTCGGCTTGGTGATTGTTGGTTTGAGCATACGCACAATCTACCTAACCTTTGCTTAGTTGGTTTTTTCGCTCTTGAACCAATACCCCACTGGGCGAAGCGGCAGCCAGTTCACATGATAGCCTTTCCCCGCATAAGCTTGCATCAATTTGACTGCATGGCGCAGATTCTCACGATCAAAATTAAGCGGCAGTGTCAAAATCTCTTCCAAAGCTGAGTGCAAGGGCCTCGAGCTGATACTTTTATAGAAGCGATATTCGACCTGCCAGGCATCCAATTCCCCATACACCGAGAGGGCTGTCCACATGCCTTGTTTGAGATGATGTACTTCATGCACGAGCAAACTCAGCAGTTTCGGATCATCCAGTTTGCTCTCCGTCGAATAATAGCGCTTATTCAAAGAGATATTGCGAAAGAGAAACCAACGCGCACCTGTGCTCTTTGAATATTTGCGAAAACGCAAACGCACCTGATGCGCGCGAATATACTCAACGGTCTCTTTACCCAGATCACTTACCTGCGCTAGTGTATCGAAAAGAGTTTCGCGCCAAATTTTATCCATTTTGATAGACCCTGATAGCACACTCGGTTAGAATAGAGCTTAAGTATACAACACAGAAGAGGTATTTTTATGCGTGAAGTCGCCATCCTTGGCATCGGTCAAACAAAAGTAGACGAACATTGGGAACGCTCCATTCGTGATTTAGCGGGTGAGGCAATTGCCAATACATTGCAAGATGCACAGCAGGAAGAATTCGACGCGCTTTTCAGCGGCAATATGCTTTCAGGCTTGATCGACCAGCAAAACAATCTCGGCTCTGTCATTGCTGATTGGGTTGGTTTCAAAGGCGAATCCGTCAAAGTGGAATCGGCCTGCTCTTCAGGGGCATCTGCATTTCGAGCCGGAATCATCGCTGTTGCATCGGGCGAAATTGATTCCGCGATGGTCGTCGGCGTCGAGAAAATGACTGACTCAGCCCCAACAGACATCACATCCGCTTTGGCGACGGCTGCCGACTCCGATTGGGAGTTGGAGCAAGGCGTTTCCTTTGTCGGGCTAAACGCGCTCATCATGCGCCGCTATATGCACGAATATGGCTGGAAACATGCAGATTTTGCACCTTTCTCATTGAATGCACATGCCAACGCCGCACATAACCCCAATGCTCGCTTACCCTTTGCGATCACGCAAAAGCAGTATTTAAACGCCAGCATGATTGCTGCACCGATCAATTTGATGGATGCTTCGCCAGTCGGCGACGGGGCGGCCGCGGCGTTGATTGTGCCCCTTGATAGGGTACGCAACGAGAAGCGAGCGATACAAGTGCTGGGAAGTGGGTCTGCTACCGATACGATCAGCGTTCACTCACGAAAGACGCCGCTCTTTCTACAGGCAGCTTATCTCTCTGCGCAACAGGCCTACAAACAGGCAGGCGTCACAGCCGATGAGATCGACTTCTTCGAGTTACACGATGCATTCTCAATCATGTCGGCGCTCTCGCTCGAGGCCTGCGGTTTCGCGGAACAGGGTCAGGGGCCGAGACTGGCATTAGATAACGAGATCACGCCAAAAGGCGGACGCATCCCGATTTGCACACGCGGCGGTTTGAAGGCTCGCGGGCATCCCGTTGGCGCGACCGGCATGTACCAAATCATCGAATCCGTCCAGCAATTGCGAGGCGAATGTGGTGAAACACAGGTTGAGAAAGCAAAAATCGGTATGGCGCAAAATATCGGTGGTTCTGGCGCAAGTATCTTGACCCATATTTTGCGAAAAATTTAGATTTTAGCCATTGTATCGAGTCTCTTTTTCTTCTATACTAGGAGCATAAAAGGAGGTGCCTTGTCATGTTCAAATCCAAAAAAGAAAGCAATAGCGACAAAAGACGTGAAAGCCGCAAAAATTTTTCTTATTACATGCAATTACAAAACGCCGTAACAAAAGAAGTTATTGGGCATTTATCTGATATCAGCACGGGTGGTTTCAAACTTGATTCTGAAAACCCGATTGCGCCGAATAAAGATTTTGACTTTCACTTGGCATTATCACCCGAGGTTGCGTCCAAGTCTTATATGATCTTTCGGGCGCGCAGCAAGTGGTGCAAAGCCGACCCAATTGATCCTTTTGTCTACAATGTAGGATTTCACCTGACCGCTATGGACAACGAAGATCGTGATATTTTTGTGCGCGTTCTTGAAAAATACGGTTCAGAGAAATCAAGGTACGACTCAAAAACAACGCCATCACGCAGCAAACGCTGGTGGTAGAAAGAGCCCCTTTCGGGGCTCTTTCTCTTTTTATTGCAACATCGCCTACTTTCGCCTAAAATCGCACTCATGCTGACCAAAAATATTCTCCGCACCCTTATTCGCTTTTTTGTAAACCGCATTGCAAAAGTAGAAATACTCCATCGCGAAAAACTACCTGCTACAGGCAGTTATGTCTTTGCGACCAACCATCTCGGCATTCTGGATGCTTTTCTGGCTTACTACGTTCTCGACCGCTGGGATTTCTTTATCCCCGTCGCTGAAAAATGGGCAGAGAATGCCTTTTTGCGCTGGTTGGGCAAGCATCTGAATTTTATTTTTATCGACCGCTTCAATCCCGATATTCATGCGCTGCGTGAAATTCTAAAAAGGATGGAGCGCGGCGAGGTGCTGGTCATCGCACCGGAAGGAACGCGTAGTCGCAGCGAAAAAATGGCAGAGGGGAAGCCCGGGGTTAGCTATCTGGCGTCGAAGTCGCAATTTCCAGTCATCCCGGTCGGGTTGGCCGGCACAGAAGATCGCATCTTTTTTGGTAACTTGAAGAAGCTCAAGCGCACAGAAATTCAAATCACGATCGGAGATGCTTTCACCTTGGCAGCCCTGCCACGCAAAAATCGAGACGAGGTTTTACAAGCGTATACCGACGAGATCATGTGTCAGATCGCTGCGCTCATCCCGGAGAAAAATCGTGGTTTTTATGCGGAGTATCCGCGTTTGAAAGAGTTGCTGGCACGCTAGCCAAGCTTAGGCTGCGGCCCACCAATCTTCCCCTTCAATATATCCCATATCAACCAATTTCTCGCGGATGAGAAGCCGCGCACCGCGCGCGCCCACACTTGCCAGCAGCGCAGGATTTTGGTGCCGCGCCCAAATATCCCCCAGCGCATCCGGCGCAATGATCGGTTTGCCGCGTCTTGTACGCCCGATCTTCTGCGGATCGATATCCACAAAGGCGACGAGGGGCACATCCTGCCGTTCGAGTTGCTTGGCGAGCCTGCGCCCCATCATCCCTGAGCCCCAGATGATGACCGCGTCTCGTCCCTTGAGGGGACCACGCGCGAGATAATAGGCTTTTGCGCGCAGGAAGTTTTCGAGTGAGTAGCGGCTGTCGGTATGCGTAATTCGTTCAGGGTGTTCGCGCCATTCGTGCAACACTTCAGGGATTTTAGCAAATTTTGCGCCTGCCAGATACATCCGCAAATAAAGATCGTAATCTTCGGGGAAACCGCGCTCTTCATAGCCTCCCATTTTGAGCAGCCAATCCCGTCGAAACATAACACTGGGATTTGGCAACGGGCTTTCAACGAAAATCTCGCGTTTAATTTCTTCATCGGTAACCAGCGTGTTGAGCCAATCAATGTAGACCAGAAAGCCACCGCCCACGTCACCATCAGGGAAAGCTTTGACAAGTGAACTCACGAGAGCGTAGTCAGGATTCTCTTCAAGGAAAGCAACCTGCTTTTCGAGACGCTGCGGGTGAGCACGGTCATCTGCGTCCAGGCGGGCGATGTAGGGGGAAACGGAAGCAAGCATCCCGGCGTTCGCGGCGGAGATGACTCCGCTATGGACTTGGGAGATGACTTTGAAACGCGCATCCTTTTTTCGCCAAGCATCCAGTATACGTCCCGTATCATCTTTTGAACCATCATCCACTGCGATGACTTCAAAGTCTCGCAAGCTCTGAGATGCAAGGCTCAAGAGGGACTCTTCAAGCGTTGCGGCAGCGTTATAACAAGGCAGAACGACAGAAACCTTTGGGCTTTTCATCTCGTTATTTTATCAGCCGAATCAGGTATAATTTAATTTGTGATGAATGCAACAATGTATTGCATACACCTGCGTCGAGAGAGCTCCTTTGTGTGACTCTGCTTCGTGCGCAAATACATACCAAGAAAAAGGATAAAAAAATGAAAATCGTTACCGATAGCGCAGCGGACCTTTCGCCGCAAGAGAAAGAAGAATTCGGCGTTGTGGAGGCTCCGCTTTATATTCAGTTCCCTGAGGGGGAGGTGAACGCATCGGATATTACTCCTGATGAATTTTATAACCGTATGGAGGCAATGCGCCCAGCGCTCCCGACGACTTCACAGCCCTCAGCTGGAATATTTCAGGGTTTATATGAAAAGCTGGCAGAGACCAAAGAGCAAATTCTTTCCATCCATATCTCTTCCGGTTTGAGCGGCACGATCAACTCGGCGATCAACGGGGCTGCCCAATTGAAAGAGAAAGTTGTCTCCACCGTCGATACGCTGACGCTTTCAGGCGGGCAGCGCTTTCAGGTTTTAGCAGCTGCACAAGCTGCGAAAGCTGGATGGAATATGGACGCGATCAAAGAACGTCTGGATGCGATCCGCGCCAAGACCGAAGTGATCTACACGCTTGAAACACTCGAGTATTTGGCACGCGGTGGACGCATTGGACGCGTACAGGCTTTGGCTGGATCATTGCTAAATATCAAGCCAATTATCCGCGTTGACCGCAACGACGGGAAATACAACACGGTTGGCAAAGGACGTACCATTAAAAAGAATATCGCCACAATGGTTGATCATCTTTCTGAAATGTACGGCAATACTACCCCTCTGTGGACGACTGTTTTGCACGGACGCTTTCAACAGGGCGCAGACCAAATGAAAGCAGCGCTAAGCGAACGTCTGACAATAGCCAAAATGGATGTTATTCGCATCTCGCCTGCCTTAGGTGTACATACAGGACCAGGCATTGTCGGCGTAGCAATCTTGCCAATGAGCCTGATTGAAGATTTGATGTGAAATAGCCCCTATAATACTTACTTGATAAAAAAAGCCGAGAGATTAATCTCTCGGCTTTTTTTATTTATTCCTGATTATTTGCTTCCAGCGCAGGCGGCTCATTCACCACTTCAGCTTCAATTACCTTTGGGGCTTCTTCATTCCCTTTCAGCAATTGCAGCGTGCCAAGTGCCCCGCCCAAAAGCGGAACAATGGCGGGCAACGGTGTTGGGATAGCCGTCAAAACACCGATCAACGTCCCTTTTCCGACGGCAGCACCCCAACTATCCCCAAAGCTATGTTTCTGGATCAGAATACTGGGGATGGTCAGCGCCGCTCCAACGGCAACCGCAATCGGCCAAGTCAACTCGAAAGTCAGCACTTCTGTGCCAAAGAGCATCATGTCGACAGCGAACATGCCAAATCCCACCAAGGGGTGTAAACCTAAAGATTGCGAGAGTTTTTTCATATTTTCCAACATCGTATCACCTTATTTTTCAAAAGAAATATCATCAACACACAATACGCCGTTCGAATGATTGGTATTGAAGCCAAAATTAATATTATTGATAAAGCCCAGGTTCACATCACGGAAACGATTCAGAGGTACACGTACCAATTGCCAGTCTTTTGTGAGCACAACCAAATCAACCGATTCAATCTTTTGCTCACGTTTCAAATCATCCTTGATACCGATCTGAAAACGCTCGCTGCCCGTCCCCGCCTTCACCCAGAATTCGAGCACAGAATACTCCGTCAGATCAATATAACCGTCAGGCGATTTCTCCCACTGCACGCCCCAGCCCCCATTCCCCGAATTATTGACGTCATACGCCATCTTCAAGCCATACACGCCGCTGTGCACACAGGCATCGCGCACAAAATCGGCCGTAAAGACGGCCGGATTATTGACAAAAACGAAAGCATTGCCCAGATTTGCTTGTGGAAAAACCTCTTCCAAGGGCAAGGGGATCGGCGTTTCTGTGGCCGTAGGCGGGATATCCGTTGCTGTTGACGGCAAAGATGTTTCAGTCGGCTCGCTCGTAGGGACGCTTGCTACCGTTACCGTGGCGGTAGGTGGCAACGTCGGTGTGGGAGGCATCATCCGCGCCGAAAACCATTCTGCGTTCATAATGACACCAATCAGTCCCACAACCGCGACAATGACCGGCACTAATATCGCTGCTTTATTATCAGAACTTCCACCAGACATACTTCCTCCAGATCAAATTATGCAAAACTACCCAAACCTATTCCTGCCCACGCAGATCAACCACATCTTTACCTGCCAGCTTTTCACGGATACGGTCGGTAACGATCTCCAGCGCCTTTGGCTGGTTGACGTAATCAAGATTATCCGTACGGATGGTTAGCACCGGACAAAGATCGAAATTCTCCAACCACTCATCGTAGAAAGAATCAAGCAAGGAGAGATACTCGGCAGTGATGCCCGTCTCCATGCCGCGCGCACGCTTTTCAATACGTTCCATCAGGACACTTACAGGCGCTCTGAGATAAACCAGCAAATCAGGTTTTGGCAAACCTTTAACAACAAGATTAAAAAGACGGCGATAAGATTGATAGTCGCGCTCGTTAATATTGTCGAGGTGATGCAACGCACGCGCAAAAATATAGCTATCTTCATAAATACTGCGATCAAGAATCGCAGAGCGCGAATCATTTGCAGCTTTGAGATATTGCTCGGCACGATGCCCCAGAAAGAAAACTTGCAGATGGAAGGACCACTTGCGCATATCGCCATAAAACTCTGAAAGGTAGGGATTGTCGGAGACAGATTCGAAATCTGTGCGCCAACCAAGACGGTCACCCATCCGTTCTGTGAGCGAGGTTTTTCCAACACCGATATTGCCGGCAACAACGACTAAATGTTTTGTCATAATGATTTCTCCTTAGGAATATTTTATCTCAAAGTTACACGTGAATGCATCTTTAAATAAAAACTGCTCCGATTAATAAACTATCGGAGCAGTTTTTATTGTTGAAAAAACCTAATCAGCAGCAGATGCTTCCACCACAGGAAGAACAGGAGTATGCATTTTATTGAGGCCAACAAAGCCAATTGTCGCAAGCAAGCCGATAAAGCCGCTTATATACCAAAGCATATTTGCGTTGGGGCCATCGAGGAGCAAGCCTGCAAAGTATGGGCCGACCATGAAAGCAATCCCCCAGGTAGAGCCCGCAACTGCCATATAACGTCCGCGCATCTCTTCGGGCGCAAAGCTTGCCACCAATGCTTGTTGGAAGGGCGCGACGACCATTTCCCCAATGGTGATGATAACCATGGCCGTAATAAAAAGCGTCATACCTTCAACAAAGCCGTACATTGCGAAACCAATTGCGTACAGGAAGGAGCCGACAGCCATCATGGCGAGCGGTTTAAATCGCTCAAGTCTGCGTGTTACCCAGAACTGTAGCGCCACGACAATGAAAGCGTTAATGCTAAGCAATGTGCCAAATCCGATCTCCGGTATGCCGCGATAGTCGCGCAGGAATACGCCGAGGGTTGAGTTCATGTTCATATAAACGAGCGTCATCAGAATAGTTACGCCAATAAATAGAAGAAAAGGCGTATTTTTGAATACTTCCTTGTAGCCAGAGAAAGACTGTTTCATCGTTTCAGGAACAGTATTTGGGTCTGCTGCGGGTTTTGTCTCAGGCAAGGCGACGAGCACAACAGCTGCAGCAATCACACTGATGACAGCATCCACGATGAAGAGCGTGAGATAGGAGTTTGCGATGAGCAAACCCGCGATCGGTGGTGCAATGATGACAGCAAGGTTGAAGACAACACGGTTGATGCCATAACCCTGGGCACGCTTCTCCTCTGGAAGAAGATCCGCGACAACCGCTTCCCGTGCAGGGCCTCCGATACTGGACATGGTGCCAACAATTACTGTGACAGCAACAAACCATCCAATTGAAGGGGCAAAACCCATCCCAAGGGCGCTGACCGATGAAAGGATGAGACTTCCGATAATGACACCTTTGCGGCCCATACGGTCTGTGAGGGCACCGCCAAGGGCGCTGCCAACAAACCCTGTGATGGAGAAGATGGCAAACAAGATGCCAACGGTGGCCATGTTGATGTCAAATTTCTGAGTCAGGTAGAGTGCAAAAAAGGGATAGAGCATGAACCCGCCCAGAAGGTCGATGAATACGATAACGTTGTAAGTCCAGAAGGCTCGCGGGTATTCGTTGAATGTCTTTTTCGCATTCGCTATAAAATTATTCATTTTTCTCCAAACAGAAACCGCTAAACGGTTTCCAGTGTGCCCTTTCGTTTGGACTGAAGCTCAAACCATTTAAAGAGCATGTAGCCCAACCAACCATAAATAAACCCAATGCCTATTTCACTCAGCAATATCGGAGAAACTTCTGCAAAACTTCCACCGGCAATCAAAATACGTGCCGATGCAATTCCGCGTGTGAGCGGCAAGAATTGTGAGAATATCTGCATCCAGTTGGGCAGTGTGTCCAGCGCAACATTCGCACCGGAAAAGATCAGGAGCAAAAAGTAGACCGTGTTATTAACGAACATCACATTTGCGGTGATCAGGCTCAGGCAGCCCATCAAGAGGCCAAGTCCGCAGGTGCTGATGGTTGTTACAAGAATGGTCAAGCCCAACGCAGACAGATTTGTCTGTGAGAAATCAACCCCAAAAAGCAGTGCGCCCCAGACCAAGGCGATAACTACACCTAAAGCGCCATCAATGATGTGCATGAAAGCCCGCCCAAAGAACATCATCAGGCGGTTGGCGGGGGTACCGAAAAGATAGGGCAGCGTACCTGCCCATCGGTCACCGCCAATGCTCATCGTCACGCCAAATATCCCGCTGACGGCAGTAATCTGTATGGCATTGCCGATCACGTAAAAATCCACGCTTGATGCGCCTGTGGCATAAGTCCCCAAAAAGGTGAAGAAGAGAATCTGCGCGAGAGGCATCAAAATCTTGGAGGCGGCATACGTCGTCGGTCGGAGCCAAGCGAAGAGCGCAACGTAAGAAAGCAGCGTGCCGCGCCAGAAAAGTCTCAGATTATTTGTAATCGTTCTCATGGCTTACTCCGTTTCCAAAGTTGCGTCTACGCGGGCTTTATAGAGCATGACTTTGAATAATTTACTGGCAATGAAAAGGTCGATGATGCTAAAAATCAGCATCAGACCCCAGGCCAGCATCACTTTTTGGACATCCCCCGCCCCAGTTGAGGTTTCGTGAAGTGCACGCGCAGCCCAGTATGGCGGCAGGATGTAGCTAATGGGAGTTGTCCAGTTTGGCAATAAGGCGATCGGAAAAAGGAAGCCCGCCAAAATATAAACGGGAAATTCCATCGCGTTTTGCCACTGCTGAATACCGCGATACATGATGAAAAGCGGTGCAATGACCAGGCCAAAACTGATAAAAGCGAAAACACTTAATAAGACTGAGCCGATGAAAAGCAGCGGCTCGACCATTTTTAATGTATAGCCAAAAAGAAGCGCAGCCAGCAAATAAGAGGAGGTCATCGAGATCAGCGATTGAACGACATTTGCAAGATTCTTGCCGAAAATGATCACTTCGAAAGGTGTTGGGATGGCAACCAAAGATTCAAGTGTGCCTTGCCAGCGTTCCGCGTTGATGCTGTTGCCAGAGATGAATAGTAGGCTGCTCCACAACCCTGTCAGGCCGCTGCCAACGACAACAAACATGGCATAGTCACCACCCAGACCGCGCAACATGAAAAGAGCGAGCACAGCAATAATCATCGGTTGGACAAGGATTGCAAAAAGGATAAAGCTATCGTTCCACTGGTGGCGCAAAGTGATCTCGGCCACTGTCAAAACTGTGCGCCAATAGACGAAGAGATTTTTGAAATTCATGCCTGGCCTCCCACCAACCTGACATAGGCGTCTTCAAGGGTTGGTTCGCGGACAGTCACGCGTCCTACTCTCATTCCTTCAAGGGCAGCCATCACATCCGGGACAGCTTCTGCACCTAACTTGGTTTGCACGTGCAATGATTGACGCTGGCCTTGCTCTTGTACCGAGAGTGCATCGACAAAGGATAAATTTCGAATGACTTCAACCACATTTTCGGGAACACCAAAGGTTTCCACTTCGACGACGGAGAGATCGCTGACGTGCTTTTTCAATGCCGAAGGGGTATCTAGAGCTACGATCGTGCCCTTATCAATAACGGCGACACGCTCACAAAGCGAATCTGCTTCAAACATATAGTGTGTCGTTAGCAAGATCGTTTTCTTTTCCGATTGCAGGTTGCGGATGACTTCACGGAACTCGCGCGCGCCAACGGGATCAAGACCAATGGTCGGCTCATCAAGGAAGAGAATATCGGGATCGTGGAGCAAGGTTCGCGCTACATGAAGGCGTTGCTTCATCCCGCGTGAATATCCTTGCACGCGTTCATCACCGCGCCCGTTTAACCCAACCATATCCAGCAAATAGGGAATGCGTTTTTTCGAGACTTCAGGATCAACATGGTAAAGACTGGCAAAATAACGCAAATTATCAATGGCTGAAAGCCGCCAATAAAGCCCGCGCTCGCCGCCGAAGATGAAGCCAATATGCTTTCGGATTTCATTGGCATCTTTGACAATATCCAAGCCTTTAACGCGTACTTCACCAGCATTAGGAATAAGCAAGGTCGCCAAGACTTTTACGGTTGTCGTCTTCCCTGCCCCATTTGGACCGAGCAAGCCAAACAACTCACCTTCTTTGATAGCAAAGGAAACATCATCGACAGCGACAACTTCCTTGACCGAACGACGGATCACGCCAATATGGGCACGATAAATTCTTTTCAGGTGATTAACTTCAATAGCATTCATAATTTTCTCTCAGGGGGAAATAAGGATACAGTAATGCTCCAGGACGCATTACCCATGTATGCAAATTATCGGGTAACACTCATTGAGTATACAGAAAAAGGAATGGGTTGTCAAGAACGGCATTCACTTTCACGCAAACTCCCCCATTGCCCTTTTACGCAAAACAATCTATAACTACAAAAATTTTAACGAAAAGAGAAATGCCATGCTCTCCTACATCCTACAAGGTCTCACCCTCGGGTTTGCGGCTGGCGCCCAGCCAGGGCCCTTCCAAACCTACCTGATTACCCAAAGTCTCGCCAATGGTTGGCGCAAAACACTTATCGCCGCCTTTGCGCCGTTGATCAGCGATGGGCCGATCATTCTCGTCACCTTATTCGCGCTCAAACAAATGCCGCAATCCCTGCAGCGCGGGCTCTATGTCGCGGGTGGGCTGTTCATCCTTTATTTGGCATGGGCATCTATTCAGCAGTGGCGCAATTTCGACGAAAACGCTGAAGAAGCACCTACAACGCAAAATCTCTGGAAAGCGGCCACGATGAACTTCATTAGCCCGGGGCCATATATTTTCTGGAGCCTGGTTAGTGGGCCGATCTTTCTTAAGGGGCTGAGCGAAGCCACCTCGCGCGGTATCGGTTTCATGATCGCATTTTACGGAACCATGATCTCGTTGAATATCGTGCTCATTATTCTGGTGGGGCTAGCAAGTCAAATTGGCGGACGCATTCGGCGCGGTCTGCTGCTTTTCGCATCCATTGCGCTCAGCGTATTCGGACTTTATCAGCTTTATCTGGGCATCGTAGTACAATAACGCCATGACCTGGAATATAAACACCACCCACATTCAAGACGGCGATCTTGTCCTGCTCGTTGGACAGCGCCATAAGCATTACATCATCACCCTGAAAGCGGGCATGGATTTTCAAACCCACCGCGGCGTGCTCCAGCACGATGACATGATCGGCAAACCTTGGGGGACAAAACTACGCAGTCATCTCGATAATCCCTTTTATGTTTTCCAACCTTCACTGGCAGATGTTTTACGGGAAATGCCGCGCAATACGCAAATTTTATATCCCAAGGATATTGGATTCATCTTCATGACGACAGGTGTTGGGCCCGGATCGCGCGTGCTTGAAGCGGGTACCGGCTCCGGATCGATGACCACAGCTCTGGCATATGCCGTTGGAGATATGGGCAAGGTTTATAGCTATGAAGTGCGCGAGCCAATGCAAAAGCTCGCCAAAAAGAATTTACGCCGTCTCGGGCTGGATCATCGCGTGGATTTCAAACTGCGTGACATCGAAGAAGGTTTTGAAGAAGAAAACATCGACGTGCTCTTTCTCGATGTCCAAGCCCCGCATGACTATATTCAGCAGGTGCGTGCAGCACTCAAGCCCGGCGGCTTTTTTGCCAGCCTTGTACCGACCTTTAATCAAGTGCAAAATCTTATCTTAACCTTGAATCAAAATAATTTTGCTTTTGTCGAAGCCTGCGAGATCTTTCTGCGCTATATGAAGCCACAGCCCGCCCGCCTGCGCCCCACCGACCGTATGGTGGCGCACACCGGCTTTTTGGTCTTCGGTCGCCGCGTGGAAGAAATTGACGACGATGTCTTCAACGAAACATCCAGCAAGCGAGCGTCTTCAAAAAGGAGAGACTAATGCCTAGACGTGGACCCTTCCGACGTGGATTTCGGCGAGCCGCTCCAAGAAGCGTTCCGCCTGAATTGCGCCGCGCCAACGAACTCAGGGAAACAGGCTCCCACGCACAAGCTGCTGTTGCCTTTGAGAAGATTGCGCGCCGCAGCGCCGCCCGACGCGGCCCCCGCGCACCAATCTTCTTTCTGCGCGCGGGACAAGCTTACGCTCTCGCTGGAGAAAGCCTAAAAGGGGTATCGCTACTCAAAGAAGGCTTGAGTATCATTGCCAAAAGAAAAGATTGGGCGGCCTTACAACGTCTCAGTCAACGCACTGTTGCGGAATTAACCGAAGCAGGCCTCTACGCAGAAGCGGATGAGATCGGCATCTATCTCGCAAAAATCCTGCCCGAAAATGCAACAGTTCATCAGGAAGAAAGTCGCTCCAGTCTGCCAACCAACTGCCCAGGTTGCGGTGCGCCGTTGCGTCCGGATGAAGTGGAATGGATCGACAAAAAAACTGCCGAATGTGCTTATTGCGGCAATCCGGTTCAGGGGGAAGATTAAGATCGAGACCATCACGCAAACCCAAATCGCCGAGCGCTTACGGCAATCCTATCGAACCATCGATCTCCCCGCAACCGACGGACATATCCGCAAAAAGAACGGGACTCTAAAATGCGCGGCGGTTTTGGTTCCGCTGACTTTCTACGCGAACGAGTGGCATCTGCTTTTCACACGCCGCACTGAAACGCTGAACGACCACAGCGGACAGGTTTCATTCCCCGGCGGACAGTGCGACCCCGAAGACGAAAATCACGAAGAGACCGCGCTACGCGAAGCCGAGGAAGAAATCGGTTTGCTGCGCCATGATGTGCAACTTTTAGGGCGCGTGAACGAAGTGGTCACCGTCACGCATTACGAGATCACACCGGTAGTGGGTGTTTTTCGTTTCCCGTATTCTTTCTTCGTTTCAACCGTTGAAGTAGGTCGCGTTTTTACGATGCCATTAAACTGGCTGGCAAACCCACATAATTATTGGCAATTTCAGCATCCGCGCGCCAACCACCCGACCATTGCCTATCACCCCTTTGATGGCGAATTGCTCTGGGGCGCAACAGCGCGCATCGTACAGAATTTTCTAACAACACTCTCTCTTTTGTAAAAAACGAACTTAAAGCAAAAACGGCGTGGCAATTGCCACGCCGTTTTTTTATTCAGATAATCAAGCTTACTCTTCGTCTGTTTCTTCAGTTTCTTCGGCTTCTTCACCTTCGAGCATTTCATCGAGAGCATCAGCCTCTTCAACCTCTTCAGCCATCGGAGCGGAAGCAACAACAATCATGGCGTCCGGATCATCAAGAATGGAGATCTTATCACCAGTAGCAATATCGCGAACGAAGATACCGTCACCGATATTCGCAAGCACAGAAATATCAACTTCGATGCTATCCGGCAAATCAGCAGGGAGCGCTTCTACTTCGAATTCAGTCAAGCCAGTGACCAAAATAGCGGCGAAGTCGGCTACTGCAGGAGCATCGCCAACCAACTCAATACGAACCTGAGCAGCGATCATCTCGGTCATCGAAACAACCTGAAAATCAACATGGGTCAAAGAGCGGCGGATATAGTCCCACTGCTTTTCACGTACCAAAGTCGGGTATTCTTTGCCATCCAAATTAATCATAATCAAGCTGGATGATTCAGCGTTTGCCAAAATGCGGCTGGATGATTTGTGATCCAAAACAATCGGAATCGAGTCAACGCCATAACCATATACGATAGCGGGCAACTTACCTTCACGGCGCAGCACCTTGACCTTCTTGCCGATCACTTCTCTTTTTACAGCTTCTAATACAATCTTATCCATTTTTCGATCCTCGAGCGCCTCTCACCTCGAACCATATCGAGATTACCACACTCTTTTTCATTATCTCGGGCAAGCCGAGGGGTTTGACTATTTTTTACGACGGAAGAGCAACGAGCCCAACAATAGAACCAGTCCCGAAAAAAGACCGCCTAATGTGCCTGCCAGGATGGCACCACGAGTATCGATCATCGTGTGGACTTCGCCTTCAACATTCTGGCCGAGGAAAAGGAGCGCTTCGATCCGCTCCGCCCGGACATCACGACCGGCTACCGTTATGGCATAGCCATTATTCAGCGTAATCTCGTCACCGACAACCAAGCCAGCATTCCCTTGCAGATGAACTTCCTCCGCCTGAATGACAACCGCGCCACTATGCGCCATGTTGACTTCGTCCGCTTTCAACGCGACAACACCGCTTTCATGCGCCGAAACAGTATGCGCTTTCATCGCAACGGAACCACTTTGCGTCATGCCAACTTCATCTGCGAAAACACTATTTGCACCGGATTGGTTCATACGCACCATTCCGGCTTTAACAGTCTCTGCACCAGAGTTGTTCATGTTCACAACTTGCGGGCTATTTGATTCTTCAGGTACCTGGTCGTTCATGGAAAACTCCATTCCGGCTACAGACAAAAAATGCGCCTCCCTGCGGAGGCGACAGTTTCAAAGACGGGCGTTATTTTAGCCCGTCAATGGGCTTTCGTCAAGCAAAACCATAAGCACGACCCGCCTTAGAGAGGCATCGTACTTGGTTTTAGGTCAGCAAAGCTTCTTCTTCCAATTTCGCCTTGGAAGCGGACATATCCAAGCGTGTGGATAACCATAGGGCAAGGCTCAACATAACCACTTCCATTGCAAAGACGGATGAATACGCCGCAAAAGCACTTCCGCCCAACAAATTACGGACCACATCCACGATCGTGCCGCCGATCAGGCTGCCAAGGGCGTGACCAACCATATTGGCCATCCCCCAGACACCCATCAGCATCCCTGCACGGAGTGGAGTCGTAAACGAGATAATGCCTGTCAGCATCCCCGCGCCTGCCATACCGGTACCCAAGCCCATCACAAAGACGATCCCTTTGAATGCGCCAGCGTTCCCACTCAAGCCGAGCACAATTAAGGCAACGAAAACCAGAGCGCTCGAAATAATCCCTGCACGCATGACCTTCATATAACCAAGCCAGGGGATGAGCGCATTGCCGGAAAGGATCATTGCCAACATCACGCCAATGCCCCAATACATGGTCAAACGAGTGGTATCACCGACGGACATATCCAACACAAGGGCGCCGTAGGGTTCAAGCAGGACGTCCTGCGCGAGGGTGCCGAGAAAGGTGAAGAGCACAAGGATGAAGAAAGCGCGGATCTGGCGGTCGGGCAGAACAACTTCCTGCAAAACCTGTTTGAAGGGCATTTTTCGCGCGGTTTCGGCAACTGCTGCGGCTTCATCATTGCGGGTTTCCTGACCGATGGATGCAAAAATCGCCAAGACAAGCACAATAATCCCAACGCCGAGCGCGACACTCGTCAGGCGGGCGGGGTCATAATCTTCGAGAGCGGCACCCAAGCCACCTGCGCCAGCGATCAAACCCAACAGGGTGGCGACTTCGTACATCGTCACGGCGCGCCCACGTGATGCTTCGTCCGTAAAGCGGTCAGCGACCAGTGCCTGGAAGGTGTTATGCCCCAAGTTGCGCCCAACGCCGTAAAGCAGGAATGCGATCAAGCCGCCGATGGCGAGCATCGCTGTGCCGGCCAGATTGATGGACAGGGCCACAATCGAGATAATGCCTAACCCGATCAGCAACGCGCCGAGCATGATATAGGGTTCGCGTCTTTTGCCAAAAATCATGAAGCCATCTGAGCGGTAGCCAAACCAGACACGCGCAGGCGAGACCAGCAGCGGCACGGCAAAGAAAAGCCCAACCAGAGAAGCGGGCATTTCCATCTCGGCGATCATGACACGGTTAAGCGTGCCACCGATCAGCGCACCACTGACTCCATAGGCGATAGGGAAAAATCCCAGACGGATATTATTGAGAATACGACCAACTTTTTTCATAAGACATCCTTTTTTTGAACCACCAGACGACCAGAACGCCAAGCGGAGATTTAATAGAATGCGGATTACACAGATTTAAAGGTTTTCGCGGATTTTTCTTTTTGTTTTATCCGCGAAAACCCGCCTAATCCGTTAAATCCGCGTTCTAACTTTCTGCACAGTATCATTCGCCTGCTGAATGCAATCCGGCACACCAATACCGCGATAAGAACTGCCCGTCACATAAACCCCGTCTGGCAGCATAGATTCGATCTCAGCGACCTTTGCCAGATGACCGACATCCGCCTGCGGGAAGCTTGCCAGCCAGCGGAAAGGAACGCTCGCGACCGGCTCGGCTGTGATACCGATTAGAGACTTTAATTCGGCCCGAACCGTTTCCATCAAATCTGCATCTGACATTTCGACCACGCCGGGCATACTCCCGCCAAAGAAAACCCGCAGCATAATATATTCTTTTGGCGAGCGACTTGGCATCTTCAACGACGTGAAGGTGATCGCATCAATCGCGCGCTTCTCGCGGCGCGGAATCATCAGCCCGTGAATGCGCTCTTTGGTCTGCGCATCTTCGGCTTTGTAGATCAAGGTGACTGTGCCAATATTCGAATGGCGGATCGTCGCCAACTTTTCGGCAGATTCAGGAGCAATGTCTGAAAGCAACTTAGCAGCGACGTTCGCGGGCGTAGCAAAGATAAGTGCATCCGCAGTCAGCGTTTCACCGGTTGTGAGCATTACGTTGTAGACAGCATCTACTTTTGCAACTTTGGCAATTTCCACATTCAAGCGTAAGTCGCCCGTCAACTGCGCAATGAGTTCCGTAACCATTTCTTCTATACCATTCGCAAAGGCCCCAAAGCGCGGACTGTTCGGGTCGCGCTTTGGTTTATTCTTCCCAAACATCCGCCCGATAACGGCTTTCACCAAACCGCCGTACTCGGCTTCCATCTCGCGCATGATCGGCGAAGAGACCAAAATGCTCTGCTTTTCAGGATCGGTGTTATAGATGCCGCCCAAAATAGGACCGATGAACTTATCCAACGCTTCACGTCCCAGACGGCGAGTGACAAAATCAGCAAGAGATTCGTCGCCATCGTCGCCTTTTGGGGGCTGGAAGGGCTCTGCTAACATACGCAGTTTGCCGCGTCCACTCATCAGCGGGGATTTGATAAATTTAACGGGAGCAAGCGGCACTTCCATGGGCGTCCCACCATCAAGGATAAACATATGACGTGTTTCACCACCCGGATCGATGACCTGATCTTGAATCCCTAGTTCTCCCGCTAAATCCCAAGCAGCCGTTTTGCGGGTCAAAAACGATTCGGGCCCACCGTCGATGATCGCCTTGCCTTCGGGCAGATCAACGATCTTGGTATGCATCTTGCCGCCCCAGCGTTCACTCTTTTCGAGCAGCGCATATTCCACGCCTGCTTTCTGTAACGCCCAGGCAGCGCTCAAGCCTGTAATCCCACCACCGATCACGATCACTTTTGACATAAATTCTCCAAAATAATTTCACTCAATGCCTGCACATGCAAGTCAGTCGCATTCAAAGCCGGAATATAAGCAAACACACCACCGCCTGCTTCCTGAAATGCCTTGCGCCCCTCGTGCCCGATCTCATCAACCGTTTCCAAACAATCGACCGCAAAGCCCGGACAAACCACATCCAAGCTCGCCAGCTTCTCGCGACCCAGCTCTTTTAGTGCTTCATCCGTATAAGGTTGCAACCATTTCTGCGGCCCAAAACGGGACTGAAAAGTCGCCAACCACTGCCCCTCTGTTAGCCCCAGTTCATTCGCGATCAATGCCGCACTACGCAAACATTGCGCCTGATAGGGGTCACCCTTCTCCACATACTCCTGCGGGATACCATGAAACGAAAAAAGCAGCTTCTCAGCACGTCCATTTTTCGTCCAATAGGTCCGCATACTCTTTGCAACAGAGTGGATATACGCATCGCTTTCATGATAATCGCTCAAAACCTGCACCGAGGGCATCCAACGCCATTCTTCAAGCTCAGCGAAAACAGCCTTGATGATCGTTCCGCTGGTCGTGTTCGTGTATTGGGGAAAAATCGGGAGGACAAAAAGATGCGTTGCACCCCTCTCGCGCAATTCCGCCAAAGCAGATTTAATCGACGGGTTGCCGTAGCGCATCCCGACCGCGATATGGACACTGGATTCCGTTATCTGATCGCGGAGCGCATCTTGAAGCTTTGTCGCCAAATCCTGCGTGTGACAGAGAAGTGGTGAACCCCGTTCATCCCAAACCCGCTGATAGAGCCGTGCCGAGCGGCGTGGGCGCACCCGCAAAATGATGCCATGCAAAAGCGGCAACCACAACCAGCGCGGAAATTCGATCACATCTGCATCTGACAAAAATTGCGCCAGATAGCGTCGTACCGCTTTGGGCGTTGGCGCATCTGGCGTCCCTGTATTGATCAGTAAAATACCTATGGATTGCTTTGACATAACAGGACGCATTCTACCGAAAAAAAGAAAAAACCTACACAGAGGTTTGTGTAGGTTTTGATAGGGGTTTCATAAGAATGGGGGCTATACATGTCGCTTTAGTCGATAAACAAAAAAGGCAGCAAGAGCAATTCCCGCATAGCTACACCCTAGATCAAGCAAAGAAAATGTGCGACTCGGAAAGAACCGCTGGGCGAACTCTTCGAGGGTCACGAAGAAAGCAAAAAGCAGGCACACTTTCCAGATAACGGAAGCGGGTTTCGGTTCCGCGTGCGAGGCGTACACTGTCCAACTCAGCACAAAGCTGACTAATCCCATCAGCAGAAAATGACCCAACTTATCTCCGTACGGGAAATCATACAGGTCATAAAAAAGCTCCGGCAACACATCCAGATCTGCCAAAATCGCGATCGCGATCACAAAAACGACAAGAAACGCACTCAACCACTTCAGTTTCATAAATTAAAATCCCCCCGCCCGTTCAGACGAGGGGAACTATATTTTTCAGCAGGGCGAACTAGACTTCAAACGCCCATTCACCGCCGCGCATAACAGGCTCTATGCTGCCGTCGGCTTTGATACCGTCCACGTCGAGCTCGCCTGAGCCAAACATGAAATCGACGTGGATATTGCTGTTATTGCCGCCCGCAGCGAAGAACTCATCATTCGACATGGCGGGACCGCCTTCGAGATTGAACTTATAGGCGCGACCAAGCGCAAGATGACAGGAGGCGTTCTCGTCATAGAGCGTGTTCAGGAAAACAACATTTGACTGTGAGATCGGCGACATGAAGGGGACGAGCGCAACTTCGCCAAGGGCGCCAGCCTGCTCATCCGTGTTGATCATTTCACGCAGGGCATCTTCGCCTTTTTCAGCAGAGAGCGCAACAACTTTACCTTTTTCAAAGGTCAGGCTGAAATTCTCGATCATGCTGCCGTAGTAACTGAGCGGCTTCGTAGATGCGACCGTGCCTTCGGTTTGGTCTTTATGTGGCAGGGTGAAAACTTCTTCTGTGGGGATATTGGCAACATAGGGCGTTTTGTCAGCAGAAGCGCTGCCGCCGCCCATCCAAATATGTCCTTGGGGCAAACCGACTTTGAGATCAGTGCCGGGGGAACGCAAATGCAAGGATGCGTACTGCTTGGCAGTCAGTGCTTCGCGGCGAAGTTTGAGTTCAGCGAGATGCTCTTGCCAAACAGCAACAGGATCATCGTTATCAAGGCGACAAAGGGTGAAAACTTTATTCCAAAGCTTTTCTTCGGCTTCTTCAACACTCAGATCAGGGAAGACACGCTTCGCCCAATCTGGCGTAGGCGGGCAGACCAGATTCCACTGCGTGATGCTTTGTCCCTGTAATTCACCGATCGGGCGATAGTGTTTCGCAGTTGTTTGCCGACTGGTGGAAACCGATTCAGGATCCATGCCTTTGAGCAGTTCCGGATCGGCGCCGGAAACCTGCAAATAAGCGGCGCCCTCTTGAATTTCCTGGGCGATGCCTGCGTACATCCATGCGGCAGCACGATCAAAGGAATCGCGCGGCGCGTACTGGTGACGAATCTTGTTGAGTTGTTCATCCAGCCAGACTACTGTCACCAATGGGCTGCCAACCTGATAGGCAGCGGTAACAATTTCACGCACGAGCGGCGCGGTATTATGTCCGGCGCGCACAACAACTTTTTGCCCTTCTTGCACATTCAAACCGACCTTAACGATCAGTTCTGCATATTTTTTCAGCTTCTCTTCAAAGTTTTCAATGGTCATCTTTTCCTCGTTTTATTTAGACAGAAGATACTACAAAAGATCTTTTGGATAGAACCTTAGACAGCCTTAAGATTATCAGAAAGCGGATAAAAAAAGAAGACCTTGTCTTTTACAAGGTCTTCAAAAGGATATTTTATAAGCTTTATGCAGCTTCTGTTTTTGCGTTGCTCTCTTTGCGCGCCTTCCAGGCTTCAATGAAAACCGGCACCAAGGAGATCACAATGATCGCCAAAATCACAATCGAGAAGTTATGCTTCACAAAGTCGATATTGCCGAAGAAATAGCCGGCAAAGGCAAAAAGCGGAACCCAGATCAAGCCACCGAAGACATTGTAGGAGAAGAAATATTTATAAGACATCTGCCCTACGCCGGCCACGAAAGGCGCAAAGGTACGAATAATCGGCACGAAACGAGCGAGGAAGATCGTCTTGCCGCCGTGCTTTTCAAAAAACTCATGGGTTTTATCGAGATATTCCTTCTTGACCCATTTGCTATCATAGGCTCTCTCGCCAAGAGAATGACCGATCCAATAGTTGGCGGTATCCCCTAAAATGGCGGCAACCATCAAAAGACCAACCAACGTGTAAATATTAAGGGCGCCGAGCGCGGCGAAAGTCCCTGCCGCAAAGAGCAAAGAATCACCGGGCAGGAAAGGCATTACAACTAGGCCCGTCTCGATAAAGATCACCACAAAAAGGATCGCGTAAGTCCACGTACCGTATTGGGTAATGATGTCGCTTAGGTAAACATCCAGATGGATAAAAATATCGACAAATTGTGTTAGAAGATCCATTTTTTACTCACTTTTCTGTTGATTAAGGTAACAGCGGGCGATTATACACCATATTAGCGTTCTTCAATCCACACATGCAACAAAGGATCACCCGGCGGTAGAATCTCGCCAATTTGCTGGTCGCGCGGCACAAGCTGCTCAAGCACATCCATACCGCTAATGACCTGCCCAAAGACCGTATAGATTCCGTTCAAGTCCGGTTGAGCATCATAGGTAATAAAAAATTGGCTGCCATTTGTATTCTCGCCCAGGTTCGCCATCCCCACCACACCGGCGCGATCAAAGGTCAACGCTTCATCGATCTCGTCGGCAAAGAAATAGCCTGGAGTCCCCTGCCCTGTTCCGCTTGGGTCGCCTGCCTGCGCCACAAAACCGGGGATTACACGGTGAAAAGTGATCCCGTCGTACCAACCCTGCTGCGCCAAAAAGACAAAATTATTCACCGCCACGGGTGCCTGCTGTGTGTAAAACTGGATCACCACTTCGCCGTACTCAGTCTCCAAATGCGCCAGATACTCCTTGCTCAGGTCGATCACCATCGGCGGGCAGGATGTGAACTGTTTTTCGCCCAAAACGATCAGCGCTGTGATCTGGCGCAAACTCGCCAAATCAAGCGGGCCTGAATAAATCTGCCCATTGATGAGCAAAAAGGGGATTCCAGGGATGCCAATCTCAATACCTTCTGTGAAGGATTGTGATACTTGCTCCGCAAGCGCATCGGATCGCAGATCAGCAACGAGTTGCGCTCCATCCATGCCGAGCGTGGAGGCTTGATCGGCCACCCACGTCTCAAAAGCGGATTCTGTTAACTCGCCCCAAGCAGCTTGGTCGGCAAATAGAAGCTCCTGTAAGGCCCAATCACCGCCCTGCAACGCCGCCGCATGGACAGCCTGTGCCGCCAAGCCCGCCAACTCATGTCCGGCGTTGGTGACCAGTGGAAAGTCGCGATAAACAATGCGTACATCCTGCGGGAACTCTTCGTACAGCGCCATCAAGTTCGGCGCGAAAGCTGCACAGCCGAGGCATTGAAAGTCGCTGTATTCGATAAAAGTCACAGCGGCATCTTCTTCACCCAAAATACGATCATCTCCCCCCACAGGAGGAAAGAGCGAATCTTCCTGCGCTGAGGGGGTTGGCATACTGTTCATCGCAAAGCACTCGCTCAGAAGCTGCTGCGTTGCCGTCGGCAGCGGGAGTGGTGTCCTCGTTGGGACAGGCGTCGGAGTTGGGTTGGTTGTGGACGCACAAGCATTTATGAAAAGCGCCGCCAAAAGCAAAAAAAATATTCTTTTCAGCATCATAGGTTTCTCAATCATCTATTCTTCGATCATCCCCAATAACTCACTAAACGAATCCACCCAGCGGATGCGCTCAACGAACTCTTCCAGCGAGGTGCTTTGCTCGCGCAGGGCACGCACAGCAGGCCCGACAGGGTCTTCACCTGCCGCGCCACCGGGGCTGTCCGCATAGGCGCCGTAAAAGGCGAAGTACGCCTGATTCAGTTTACGGATGGCGTAGCCATTCTCCCAGAAGACCTGCCGACGTGCTTCCATATAGGCTTCGGCTTCTTCGATCTTGCCATCAGCGAGGAGCGCGTCCACTTGCAGGCGCGTTTCACGCATCTCGGCGCGGTAGTCAAAGGGAGTGTCCTCAGGGTCGGGCATCCCGTCGACAGACGAGAGCAAGTCAACAGGCGGGCGTTCCGCCGCAAGTATTTCAGGATAATAGCGCTCGATAACCCTCTGTCCGATCTCCCCACCGACGATTGAGGCCACCGTCTCATTAATCGTACGCAGTTCAGGCGTTGTCCCATAATTGATCCCCAGCGGGTGCAGGCTGAGATAATTATGCGACCATTCGTGCGCGAGCGTATCCACGATCCAGGGCAGATTGGTTGAACGCATGCCCATCGTTGGATAAATCCCCACGCCGCCAATCGCAACCACCAGCGCGGATTTATTCTGTTCTCTGGCGATTTGCTCTTCGAGGGCTGCCTGCTCATCAACAGGCAGATCGGCAAGCAAAGAAATATTTTCTTCCTGATAGATGGCATCGCGCGGCGAGACGATGAGCGCCATCGGCAGCGGCGAGACGTGATAGAGCGGGCGCGGCAACGGCTGCCCCACGGATGTGAGACCTGCTTCCGCCAAAACAGCGCTGACCTGCTCCTCAAGCACGGATTCGGCAAAAGGTGCCAATTGGCGTTGTTCCGCATAAAGTTCGTCGAGATAGGCGCGCAACTCAAGCGAAGCAAGCTCAGGGTCGTCAATATGAGGGTCGGCATAAATCTGACTCAGCTGCCACTCAGTATTGAGCACGCGATCCATATTGCGCAAGTAACCCATCACAACGACCTTGCGGTCGACACGGTCAAGATAATAGGGACTACCAATGGCTGCTTGCTGGAGTTTAATCCAAGACGCATCTGCAACCCACTTGACGTAATCAAAGCGGATGCCGCGCGTATAATCGTCATAATAGTCGATTTCGACATCGTAACGCACTGCGCCGCCCCCCAGCACAACTGAAAGGATAAGGATAAGAAAAAGGGAATTTAGGCCCTGCAAAAAACGATCAAGCATGGGTTGGATTATACGGGAGTGAAAAGATTTTGAACACCTTGTCAAAATAGTCTGCTCATGCCCTCAATCTGCCCATCTCCCAAAAAGAGCAGGGACTTAATGTTGATCAGAACAATCTCCGCGACGCTGAAGTTCTACAATTGCCTGATCGGAAGACCAAAAGAAATTTTCTGCGCCAATGCTTTCTTCCAAACCAGCGCGCACTAACATCTGACGTACCTTGTCGTGAACCCCGGAAAGCATCAACACCCCTCCCTGCGCCTTGAGTTTTTCGTGCAAACGATGAATCACTTCCAAGCCAGCCGTATCAATCAAGGGGACGCCTCGCATGGACAAGATCAGCACGCGTGTATCCTCCAACGAAGCGAAACTTTCATTAAATACACCACTTGCGGCAAAGAAAAGAGGCCCTGTTAAGTAAGCTACCTGCACATGCGAGCAACCTTCCTTAACTTCAACACCTTTTTGGCGCAATCTTTCCGGATCCACTTTTTGGACATTGATCTCAATATTTGCAATTTTATTTAAAAACAAAGCCCCGGCAAAAAACGACCCAACAAGGATGGCTTGTGTCAGATCAAGGGCAATGGTTGCCAGGAGCGTAAGACTAAAGGCAATGATGTCGGTTTTAAATCGCTTGCCAAAGAGAAAGCGAATATTTGCCCATTCATTCATGCGCCAGGCAGTCACCATCAAGACGCCCGCCAAAGCTGCCAAAGGGATACGGCTTATCACAGGTGCCAAAATAAACATCGAGAGCAAAATAAAAATCGCATGGGTGATGCCAGTCAGGCGCGTTTGTCCACCCGATTTGATCCCCACGCTAGAGCGCGCAATCGCGGCTGTTGCCGGAACACCACCAAAGAAGGGTAGGAGCATGTTCCCGACACCTTGCGCCACCAATTCCTGATTAGCTTGCAAACGGATACCCGTCATATTCGAGGCAACTGCACCGCAGAGCAAACTCTCGATTGCGCCAAGGGCTGTGATCGTCAATGCAGGGGCAACATAAACTGAAAGCTGGCTCCAGGAGAAATTTACTAATGAAAAGCGCTCTGCCAAGATGATCGTCTGCGGAATATCATGCACAGACGCGACACCCCAGTTCAAAATCCAGTTAAGAACCGTTGCCACAATGATCGCCAAGAGCGAAGACGGGAAACGAGCATTCCATTTGGGAGGCCAGAAAAGCATCGTCGCTATTGCCACCATTCCAATGATGACAACATGCCAATCAGGAGAAAATCCACCCTTGAAATACCCTAAAAACTTGAAGAGAGCAGCGTCAAAAGCGGGCGTGGTCACCCCCAGGAAACTATCAATTTGCCCGATAAAAATAATCAGCGCAATCCCTGATGTAAAACCCGTAATCACAGGGGCGGGGATGAAGGCAATAAACCGTCCCAGCTTAAGCAAGCCAATTACCAAGAGGAAAAGTCCCGAAAGAAAACCCGCGATAAAAACGCCTTGTAAGCCATAACGCTGCGCCAATACAATCAGCACAGCGCTCATTGCACCTGTAGGCCCGCTAACCTGATAAGGGGCGCCGGACAAAGCACCAATCACCAGTCCGGCGATGACCGCTGTCACCAAACCCGCCGCAGCACTGGCGCCGGATGCAACACCAAAGGCTAATGCCAGCGGCAAGGCAACGGCAGCAACGGTCATCCCTGCCAGCAAATCTTGTTGAAATTTGGAAAGGCTATAACCAGAAAACTCATCTTGATATATTTTTTTAAGGGAACGTCGTGGCATTTCAATCTCCAAAGGTCTTAAATAAAAAAAAGCTTGTGCGGAAAAATGCACGAGCCAGAATAATAGTCCTTTTTCTTTATTTTGCAAGCAAGGATTTTACAGCACTTCGCCTTCTTTACGTTTGATAAATTGACCGCCACCGCGCTTGCCAAGCCATTGGTTACCATCGACGATCAACTCGCCGCGCAGGAAGACCTTTTCGGGGTAACCGACTAAATCCCAGCCTTCGAAGAGATTGTAATCCGTGCGCTGGTGCGACATCGCTACGCCGTGTTTGACCTTGCGCTCGGGGTCCCAGATGACAATATCTGCATCGGAGCCGGGCAGCAAGGCGCCTTTCTTGGGGTACATGCCGAATATCTTGGCGGGATTGGTGCAATTCAGCGCCACAAATTCATTCGGCGAGATGCGCCCTTTCACGACAGCCTCTGTCCACATGACGGGCAAACGGTCGCCGACAGCCGGTAATCCATTCGGGGTTTTGGTGAAGTCTTCCACGCCGAGCTCCTTGCCGGGGATGGCGATCAGCTCGCCTTCATACTCAATCGGCGTCGTACCGTCAAAATAGAAGGGGCAATGATCGGTCGCCATCACCTGCATCTCACCCCGTTCAATGGCCTGCCAGAGACGCTCATTGTCCGCTTTGCTGCGCATCGGCGGTGAGCAGACCCATTTCGCGCCGTCAGGTTGGCGCATATTGTCAATGGTGAAGAAGAGATATTGTGGGCAGGTTTCGCCCATGACTTTGACACCGCGCTCGCGGGAATACTTGAGCATATCAGCACCGATGGCAGTATTCATGTGAACGATGTAAAGCGGCGCATCCGCTGCTTGCGCCATACCTGCCACCCTTAAAATGGATTCACCTGCGCCCCAAGCGGGTCTCGTTAACGCATGCCATTCGGTGGATGTGTGTCCCGCAGCAAGTGCGTCACCAACCAACTGCTCGATAACATCCCCATTTTCTGCGTGGAGCATGGTCAACATTCCATGCTCGGCGGCTGTGCGCAAGACGTTAAAGATGCCCTTGTCGTCAATGCGTAGAACACCGTTATAGGCAGTAAATGTTTTTAAGGTTGTAATGCCTTCTTCAAGCAAAACGGAGAACTGTTTTGCCACTTTTTCATTAAAGCGCACCATATTCATGTGGAAAGAAAAGTCGATGGCAGCTTTATCGTCGGCTTTTTTGTGCCACGCATCCACACATTGACGCAGGTCATCGTAATCCTGATTGATAAAGTCGATGACGGTCGTCGTGCCACCAAACGCGGCGGCTTTGTGACCCGTGTAATGGTCATCGGATGAGACCGTGCCAAACATTGGCAGATCAAAGTGTGTGTGTGGATCCACGCCCCCAGGGAGTATCAATTTCCCCGTCGCGTCGATCCGCTCCGCGTTGGGGGCGTGCAAATTCTGTCCAATCGCAACAATCTGCTCGCCGTCGACGAGAATATCCGCTTGAAAAGTCTCAGAGGCAGTGATAATCGTTCCAGATTCGATCAGTAACATGGCATCTCTCCGTCAAAAAGAAAATCTATTGGTTCTCCTGCTATCCAGCAGGAAACGGATAAATTAAACATTTAACAACAAAATTTTAGCTCTTCCTTGTTAAGTGTACTCCATTTTCTGTTCTCAGAAACGGTATAATCGCACTCATGCCGCCTTCAGCTTGGACAACCTTAGCCATCATTCTTCTCACGACCATTCTGCTCCTCAGTAATCGCTTTCGTGCTGATCTGGTCGCACTGTTGGTTCTGGTCACACTGGGATTAACCCGCCTGGTCTCTCTTGATGACGCACTGGTCGGCTTCAGTAGCTCGGCGGTCATTACGCTGTTGGCAATCTCGATCATGACCGAGGGACTTCAGCAAACCGGCATCAGCCACTGGCTTGGACAAAAAATGAAGGTGCTCGCCGGTGAGGGAAAAACTCGCCTTCTGGTGATTATCATGCTGGCAGGCGGCACGCTCTCGCTCTTTATGAACAATATCGCCGCAATGGCAGTCCTGCTACCTGCGACCAAAGGCCTATCCCGCCAAAAGAAAATTCCGCTTTCACAGCTCTTGATGCCGCTCGCTTTTGGCGTAATCGCAGGCGGGATGGCAACCATCTTCACCACATCCAACCTGATTGTGAGCGGCACCCTGAGCGAAGCTGGCTTCCCATCTCTGGGAATGATCGACTTCTTCAAAGTCGGCGCACCTCTATTACTCCTAACCATCTTGTACATGCTCACGATCGGAAAAAATCTGCTCCGCACAAGCGAAGCAGACAACTCCCCTTCGCAGGAAATCCACTCGCAGGAAGACCTCCTTCAGGCGTACCGGATGGCTGGGTCACTATGGCAGGTTCGGGTCCGCTTTGGCTCTGCGATGGCAGGGCTCAGCATTCGAGCAGGACACTGGCGTACAGTTTTACGCCTGAACATCCTCGGCATCACCCGAGACGAGAAATTTATCTCTGCACTTGACTCAAATATCACCATCCAAGAAGGAGATCTGCTTCTCGCACAAGGGGAGCCATCTGAAGAAAAACTAATAGATTATGGCATAGAACTCCTGCCTGACACGCCACATCTCGCGGAAGACCCAAATCTTGAAAATTGCTTCGGCGAGATCATCGTAGCCCCGCGCTCAGAACTAATCGGCAAAAGTCTGCACGGAATCAACTTTCGAGAAAAATATAACCTGACCGTCATGTCACTCTGGCGAGCAGGCAAACCGCTTCACACAGGCTTTGCCCCTCTCCCCCTGCAGGCAGGTGACGGCCTGCTCGTGCAGGGCACGCCCGCCAAACTACATTTTTTGCGCCAGGAACGGGATTTCATCGTTCTCGAAGAGGACCCCAACGCGGCAATTCACCCTCAAAAAGCGCCCATCGCAGCAGCAATTGGTCTGATCACACTCATTCTCGCCATCACAGGCTATTTTCCGATTGCGCTGGTCAGTATGGCGGGCGCAGTTACCATGATCCTGACAGGATGCCTGAGCATGAATAACGCCTATCAAGCAATCGAATGGAAAGCCATTTTTTTGATTGCCGGTATGTGGCCCCTCGGCGCAGCAATCCAAAGCAGCGGTTTAAGCGACGCCATCGCTGCGAGCTTGCTGAACATCTCGCACAGCGTTAGCCCCCTGATTTTCGTTGCCATTCTGCTTTTTGTCACCATGCTGCTCACCAACGTCATCGCCGGGCAGTCTGCCGCGCCGATTGTGTTGGCACCAATTGGCTTGGTCGTTGCCAGCGCTACCCACAGCGACCCACGCATGATCCTGATGGCAATTGGGCTGGGATCGTCGCTGGCATTTCTGACACCCATCGGACATCCGGTGAACTTACTCGTCATGGGCGCAGGCGGCTACGCTTACAAAGACTTTGCGCGTGTCGGCTGGGCATTGACCTTGATCCTCATGCTAAGTATTTTGTTGGAATTGCATTTTATGTGGGCCGTATAAGAACAAAACTCTGCGGGGACAAAAACCGCATCTCGCCAGAATTTGGGCTTGTCTCCATTTAAGATACATCTGCCCGGACTGAACATTTTCCAACTCCCCCAAGACTTCAATCTTATTTCTCCTTCAAGGGCATAAACCCCTTGCCAAAAACATCTTTTGCAGGCATTGTAACAACAAACGATGCGGGCGAAACATCCGCCACAATCGCTTTAAGATGGGAAATTTCTGTCACGGTAAGAGCAACCATTAATACGGCATGTTTCTCGTGTGTGTACGCCCCCTCGCCAGAAAGGATGGTCGCGCCACGCCGCATCTCGGCGATAATACGATCAGACATGGTGTCAGTATCGTCGGTAACAATCAAAGCGACCACCTGCTGACGTCGACGTGTTTGCCGGAACCAGGCTTTTTCTTCGGAAAAATTCTTTTCTGCGTCAAGCCCCAGCATATCGTAACGAGCCAGTACTTCACCAGAAGCACTGCGCATGCCTATCGTAGCAAAGGTCAGCAGGAATAAAAGCAAATAAAAAATACCAACGATAGTGAAAACAACCTCGCCAGGCAGGTTGTCAAGCGTGGCATGCATAACAATATCATCAAATGAATGCGCCAACTCTGGATAGAGTGCCAAGCGCCCGATCCAGGCAATCCCCACGACGATGTAAATCCAAAGATAATTGCGCCGCAGACGCCGTCCAAGCGCTTCCAATTCCGAGATCGGGAACTGGGGATGCAGCAAACTCTCCGCCATTCCCTCTGCCCAATCAACAGCGGGCTTGAAGGGCGGTACCAGCATTGCGGCGAAAAAATCCGTTTCCATCATGCGCACACGCGATGACCAAAGCTCGTAATAACGATAACGACGCGCCTCCGTAACAAGGAAGATGCTTAGCAAAAGCAGGTTGAGCAATATCACCAAATGGCTGGTGATATTTTTGGTAAATGCCAGCGAGATAACGGCCCCGGTGGTAACAACCGCCCAGTTTGTGGTTGTATCCAACCGCTGACGCCAGACATTTGCGCGTGAGACTTCTGCGCGGAAGAGATGCACCATTGCCGTGTTGAATTCACCAGCGTGGAGTTCGTAGCCGCGATAGGTCCAGACGGGCTCGTCGGGGGAAGGCGTCGTTGGCTCAGTCATTTTTTATGCTCTCAATTCCTTGATGCCTAATAAAGCAATCAACAAATTCGGATCAATATCTGCTTCGGGCAATTCAACCTTATACAAATCAGCGTTCTGCGCTCGCTCACGCAGGGACTGCCAGAGCAGTTTACGCTCATCGTCTTTGACGACAAGATCGTTCAGGGTTTGGGCTTGGAGCAGATATTCGCCAGTCGTGTAGAGGAAAGTCAGGCGTTTCCATTTGGTCGCTTTGATAGGGTTGGGTAGTCTTTCGAGCGCGCCAAGTTGAATTTTATAATACTCTTCGTGGGCGCGGGGATGGTCTGCTTCATCGCGGATAAGTTCGGCACGAGTAAGGAGTTCGTGTCCATGCACAGGGGCGACAAACTCTATTTGCCCGCCACGCTGTCCGAAGGCGGAAGGCTGATAAAAGGCAAGATAATCGACGGGAATTACTTTTGGGGCAGTCCGCAGGGGGATACGGTACCAACCCAAAAGGCGAGCGATCTCCATATCTCGAGGAGAGGGCATGACACAAACCAGGATCAAATCTGTCAAGGAAAGCATATCCTTATTCTATCTTAAAGAAAAAACTTCCGAAGCCTTGAAGACTTCGGAAGTTTGCAAATTCGTTTAGAGCAGACCAACATCCTTGTTGAATTCGGTGATGAGCTTGTCGATCTCATCTGCCTGCGTCTGGATATCGGTGAAGTAGTCCTTGTCATACCACTGCGCCTGAATTTCCTCATAGGTTTTGCCCTGCTGCTCCACCCAAGTGTAGTACTTCAAGTTGTGGATGCGGCGGCGATCAGTATAGCGGAGCTCTTCCATGTTATCGGTAGACTGACCGATCAGCCAACGTGCGTAGTCGGCAGCGGCATCAGCTTCGGTGTATTCACCGTGCTCTTCGTGCATTTCTTCCAGACGGGATTGGTAAAGTTCCATCGAGTCGGTCAGAACAGTGAGCATGATGTCGTTTTCGCCCATTTCGTAGTATTTAGCTGCCTTGATGGCAGAAAGAACGTTGGAAATACCGGAGAAGCCCATCAAGTTGAGCTGGGCAATAACCTCTTCGGAAACGCCCTGTTTCTTCAAATATTCCTGACCCGTTTTTTCGTTGAAGAGGCGGCTCAGGCTGACAACGGCATTATCGTCAATTGCAACAACCATGTCTGTATTCTTCGAGTTGTGAATCCACGGGACGTGCTTATCACCGATGCCCTCAATGCGGTGTGCGCCAAAGCCATTATTGAGCAAAGTCGGGCATTGCAAGGCTTCACTGGCTACGATCTTGCTTTCAGGATAAAGCTGTTTCAGGTAGTCGCCGCTGGCAATCGTGCCAGCAGACCCGGTCGCGGAAGCCATACCGCGATAGGTATCTTCGGGGCCCATAACCATGTCCAAAATCTCTTTCAGCGCATGACCGGTGACTGTGTAGTGCCAGAGATAGTTGCCAAATTCGTCGAACTGATTGAAGATCATCAGATCCTGACCAGATTCACGCAGTTCCCAGCATTTGTCGAAAATTTCTTTCACATTCGATTCACTGCCAGGGGTTTTAATGGTCTCGCCAGCCACATCAGCCAGCCAATCAAAACGCTCTTTCGACATTTCTTCGGGCAAAATAGCGATCGATTCGCAAGCCAACAACGCAGAGTCATACGCACCGCCACGGCAGTAGTTCCCAGTGGAGGGCCAAACTGCTTTTTGTGTAGTCGGGTCAAATTGTCCCGTCACCAAACGTGGTGCCAAACAACCGTAAGCGGCACCAACTTTATGCGCGCCGGTCGGGAACCATTTTCCTACCAACACAACGATACGCGCATCCACGCCAGTCAACTCTTTGGGCAACTCAAGATAATTGACATCGCCAAACTGACCACCACTCTCGGTAGCTTCGTTTTTCCAGGTAATACGGAATAAATTCAAGGGGTTGATATCCCACAGCCCCACTTCTTTCAGTTGTTCTTTGATCTTGTCGGGGATCAGGGTCGGGTCTTTCATCTGTGCAAGGGTCGGAAGAATAATATTACGCTCGCGGGCACGCTGCACAGCACGTTCACGTCGTTCTTTCATGACGGTCAGGTCAATTTTAGCCATTTGATGTCTCCTAAAATGTGAAATTTTTACAAGGGGAAGTTAAATTTGTCAGACAACTTGGATTATATAACAGAATATTTAAGAAGTATAGAGGTGATAAAGAAATGTCTGACATTTGTCCGCATCGCACGTGATTTTAACTTGCTACCACTTGTAAGCATCTTCCGCCCCCCATTTTATATTTGGTAACACAAAACCATTTCCAGAGCGACAGATAAAAAAACTTGTCTACTGGTTTGCTTGAGTTTGCCTATGAATTTTACGAACATCCTCGACAATCTTCAAGAAAAACTTAACGACCCGTGGGTCAAAATGCTTGCCGCTTTGCTCTTGGATGTAAGCAATAACCCTATCTTCCGGCCAAGCTTTGCGGTAAGGACGATCAGAAGTCAACGCATCCCAGACATCAACGACCGCGAAGATACGCGCGGAAAAAGGAATCTCCTCCCCCTTCAACCCTCGTGGATAGCCACTTCCATCCCATTTTTCATGATGACAATAGGGGATATCCAGTGCAGGTTGCAAGAACTCTATCGGCGAAAGCATTTTTAATGCATAGTCTGGATGCATATACATCAAATTCCGCTCTTCGCGGGTAAGAGGGCCGGGTTTGAGTAAAATAGTATCCGAAATAGCCATTTTCCCAATATCATGCACCAATGCTCCCCGCCGCAAATGTTCTAATTCGCTATTAGGCATACCCAGGGCAAGGGCGAGTTTCAAAGCCAATTTCACAACGCGTTGTGTATGCCCCAAGGTTTCTTTATCACGCAGTTCCAATGCGCGTGCCCATCCTTCCAAAGTGGCATGGTAAGCCGAAATCAACTCGTTATTTGCGCCTTGCAAATCTTCAAAGAGAGAAATATTATCAATGCCAATCGCCGTCTGAACTGCCAAGGTTTCCAAAAAAGAAAACCATTCTGAATCCGGCTCAAAAGGGGATAGATGGAAAATCTCCAGCACACCTTTAACCAGCCCCTTTGCAATGAGCGGTATGCCGAAATAGGTTTCAAAACCATTGTCCATGAGAAGACGAAGGCGGGGTGATACATTTTTATGTTCTTGCAAGCCAGAAACATGGATGATCCGTTGTTCCATCACCGCGCGTCCGGCGTACTCTTCATCCAGGCCTACGCTCGGGAGTTGAAGCACATTTATGTCAAATCCATGGCTTGCAGCGTACTCAAGCTCAAGCTTTTGCTGATCGTAGAGCAAAATGGCAGCCGCATCCACTTTTAGTTGGGTCGTCACATGGTCGAGAACCGTGTCCAGAACATTCCCCATCCCCTTACCGGAAGTGATGGAAATATCGATTTTATGCAAAGCGTTCAGGCGTTGGAATTGTCGCTGGATTGTCGTTTCAGCCTGTTTGCGCTCCGTAATATCAGAAAGCACCATGTAAACGCGCTTTGAGGGTGTATCATACTTTTGCCCAGGGTAACTGCTTTGGTAAAGCCAACGCAGCTCCCCATCTGGTCGGTAGATGCGAAACTCCAAGTCCACAGTACTCATATCTCCACGTTCTCGAGCCTGCGTCGATATCCGGCTTGCCTCCTGTAAGGCAGGAAGATCGTCCGGGTGAATCAATTTTTGCACAATTTCTGTTACGCCTTGGTCGGCTAATACATCCATTGATATACCAAGTATTTTGGATGTAGCCGGGTTAAAATAGGCAACTTTTTTATCCACCCAATTATAAATAATCAATGCATCGCGAAAGCTCTCTGCCAATCGCCGGAATCTTCTTTCGCTTCTGAGCAGTTCCCGTTCTACTCTTTTACGTTCGGTGAGGTTGAGGAAGGTTTCAACCAGGTATTCGTCACCACTCAAATTAATCAGCGTAGCTGTTTTAAGAATTGGCACTGTCGTCCCATCAACCCTTTGAAGTTCCCGTTCTGTATCGTCCAAAGGTTGTTTTAGGTCAGTGATTGGGCATTCCCCCCCATACTGAGAGCAGACGAACATAAAGCATGACTGACCAATCAATTGCTCGCGCGGTAAACCAATAAGGTCAGCTGCATACTGATTAATATCTACAAGTGTATGTGTTTTAGCATCCACAAGCATCCCCCCAAAAAGCGCCGAACCTAGAACTGTCTCTAGCTTCGTTGTAGATTCCCGTTCCCACTCCACAAGACTGCTGACAACCGATGCTACGACATTAAAAAAGATGATCTGAAATAGCACTCGCTGCACAAGGGGGGAATTAAGAACATCAGGCTGACCAACTGCCAAAGAAGCGCTGACAAGACTTGCTAGTAATGCTACCAATAACCCAAAGCCTCGTCCGTATAAAAAGGCTGCCGCCAAAATAGGGACGAACAAGGAATAAGCTATCATTTCAGTAAGAGGTCCTGGAGCAGAGCGGTTTGATAGAATCCCCACTCCCGCTGCTCCAAGCCAAAGCAAAACCCCTGTAATAATCAGCCCTTTATATTTATCCTGGCTATTTACCATCGCTCTGTTTGGTACAACCAGCGCCAAAGAAGTTCAATAATTAGCAGAACAGCAATGATATCAATAACCGATTCTGTTACCAGCCCCAGAATGGTTACACCAATTCGATCTGAAGGAATGTCTAACATGCCCATACGCAACAAAACCAAGATATTCATAGTATGAGCAATAAATATCGTTGCAGCTGAAAAAAAATGAAGACGGCGTTTTCTGCCAATCCAACCCGCCAGTGCGCCAGCAAGCGCTAGCGAATAAACACCTGTAATATAGAATTTATCAGCCTGCAACAAAGCAGCCAATAATATTCCCGTGCTTCCTACTATCAGGCCGCTAAACGGACCAAAGAAGTAACCCGCTAAAATAGGCAGAATCATATTTAAACTAATAATAGCGCCAGGCACCATTGGGTTCGGAATATACTGAACTAACGAAGCAAGAACTGGAAAAAGTAGGGTAAAGACAAGAATGCCGAGAAGTTGAATTCTATTGGGTTTCATAAATCTATTTCCACACAGGAAGAAAGAAGCTATGAAATTATTATACTTGAGAAAGATGCGGCAACGCGCACAAACAGAGATGGGAAACTGTAATCATCAGGTAAAAAAGACTTTTTAGCCCTCTCTAAGGTACAATACCCTCCTATGGACAAGATTACCCTAATTGCCACCACCACCTTCGGATTGGAAGCTATTGTAAAACGCGAATTACAAGCCTTAGGCTTCCAAAGCCTACGCGTATCGGACGGAAAAGTTGAATTCGATGCTGTCCTCAAAGATATTCCCACTGTCAACTTATGGCTGCGATCCGCTGACCGTGTACTGGTCAAAATGGGCGAATTCGAAGCCAAAGATTTCGACACCCTTTTCGAGAGCACCAAAGTCCTTCCCTGGGATGGCTGGATCCACGAGGACGGTGAATTTCCCGTTAACGGTGTATCGGTCAAATCGCAACTAGAGAGTGTGCCCGCCTGTCAATCCATTGTAAAAAAAGCCATCGTCGAAAAGCTAAGTGAAGAATATGGCACAAAATGGCTGCCAGAGACCGGCGCGGTCTTTCCGATCAAGGTTTCTATCCATAAAGATATTGCAACACTCACGCTCGACACATCCGGTTCGGGGCTGACGAGGCGCGGATATCGCATCCATGCCGGGATGGCACCACTCAAAGAGACGCTGGCGGCAGCGCTCGTGCAACTCAGTTTTTGGAATAAGGAACGCCTACTCATTGACCCCATGTGCGGGTCAGGAACAATTCTGATCGAAGCGGCAATGATCGGGCGGAATATTGCTCCGGGATTAAATCGTTCGTTCGCAGCCGAAGATTGGGAGCGTATCCCGTTCGTTGCGTGGGAACAAGCCCGAAGCGAGGCGCGATCCGTTATTCGACCCGATATTGAATTGCAGCTTTTCGGCTACGATGCTGACGAAGAGATGATCTTCGCATCCAAATCCAACGCGAAAGCAGCGGGCGTGGCGAAAGACATCCAGTTTGAAAAGAAGGATATCCGTGATCTGTGGATCGATCAGGAGCACGGCATTTTGATCTCCAATTTCCCGTATGGCGTGAAGATGGGCGATTATCGGGAGTTGAATAATATTTATATTTCTTTCCACAAGACTTTTCGCAAGAAGCTGGGCTGGTCGATTTATGTACTGACCGCTGATAAGAAATTTCCCGATTATTTCAAACGGGCGCAGCCAAGCCGTGTGCGAAAGCTCTTCAACGGGGCGATTGAGGTGAAGTATTACCAGTATTTTGGCGAAAGACCAAAAAACTAAAACGAAACACGAATAATTTCATATTTGCGAAGTTCGCTGACTTGCTTTTCGCGTTAAAACTAAGATGAAGATAACCCTTGATGAAAAAAGTTTATCCGACGGTGTTGCTGCACTCTGCGAGATCGACAGCGACCTGAAAGAGGTCGTTCTGAGATTCGGTGAGCCGCCTTTATGGGCGCGTGAGCCAGACTTTGGGACCTTGCTGAAAATTATTTTGGAACAGCAGGTTTCACTGGCCTCGGCGCAAGCAACCTACGCCAAACTAAACAACGCAGTAGATGAAATCACCCCGCAAGCTTTTTTGAAGTTCAACGACACGGAGCTAAAAGGCTTTGGCTTCAGCCGCCAAAAGACACGCTATGGTCGGATATTATCTGAAGCAATTTTGAGCGGCGAATTCGATCTTAACGCGCTCAAAACACTCGATGATGAAAACGTCCATCAAGAACTGACAAAGCTTACAGGCATCGGGCCGTGGACAGCCAATATCTATTTATTGATGGCACTGCGCCGACCAGATATATGGCCGCCCGGCGATATTGCTCTGGCAAAAGCTATGCAGCAAGTCAAAAAACTGGATACAAGACCAAATAACGATCAGCAATTGAACATCGCTGAGGCATGGAAACCCTGGCGCTCAGTCGCCGCTCGCATTCTCTGGCATCATTATCTAAGCGTCTAAACACCCATTGCAGGAGCAAGCATGATTTTCATCGATAAACCCTATGTTTCAGATTTCTTGAAAGAAACCAGCAAAAAATACAATCTCCCCATTGTGGATACGCGCATCGCCCGTGAATTCGATTTGGCTGCTGACGACAACTTGGTGCCTGAAAAACAAGTGATTGCCCACCTACGCACCAACCCCGACGCCCGTATCTACACCACATCCGAGAATGCCATCGGCTGGATCGCAGAGAATCTAGCATTCACAGACTTGCCCGAAAAGATCGAAGTCTTCAAAAACAAAGCCAAATTCCGCGAATTGATGCGCCCAATGCTGCCCGACTTCTATTTTCTGGAAGTCCCCTTCACCGAACTGGATACGCTCGATGTCAGCACCATCCCCCTGCCATTTATTATCAAACCAAATGTCGGCTTTTTCAGCATCGGTGTGCATAAAGTGAATAATGCCAATGATTGGCAGAAAGTCAAAGTTGCAATCCAAGCTGAAGTCACGGCACGGGACGATATATATCCTGACGAAGTTTTAAATACAACCAGCTTCATCATCGAAGAGATGATCGAGGGTGAAGAATTTGCTTTCGACGCCTACTTTGACGAAAATGCCGAGCCTGTCATTCTCGACGTCTATCATCATCACTTCTCCTCCGCAGATGACGTCAGTGATCGCATTTACATCACATCAGCCGAGATCATCCGCGAGAATTTGGCTGACTTCACCAACTGGCTCGGTGAAATTGGCAAGTTGGCTAACGTGCACAATTTCCCCGTCCATGTAGAGGTGCGCCGCACGGCTACGGGCGAGATCGTGCCCATTGAAGTCAATCCATTGCGCTTTGGCGGCTGGTGCACCACCGCTGATCTCAGCGCTGCGGCATATGATTTCAATCCCTACGTCTACTATTTTGAGAACAAACGCCCCAACTGGGATGAAATCTTCGCTACACGCGAGGGGTTGCTCTACGGTTTGATCGTTCTCGACAATTCCACTGGCTACAGCGCCGAAGAGATCAAGACCTTTGATTACGATGCCCTGCTGGCAACTTTTGAGCATCCGTTGGAGTTGCGCAAGCTGGACTACAAGAAATTCCCCGTTTTTGGATTTCTGTTCACGCAAACGCTAGCAAAAAATTTTGGTGAGTTAGAACAAATTTTGAAATCGGATTTGCGGGAATATTGCAGCAGTATTTTTTAAAGAATTTCACCCAAAACTACATCCCCATCAACTTTCAACAATCTAACCTGATCAATCTGATTCCATCTCGGCTCGGATGCGACAGCCTGGACACGCAGATAATTCCCCGTCAACCCCTGCATTGTCCAGCCCGCGTCGCTCATGCTTTTATTTGATTCCCATAAAACGGACATTGTCTCGCCGATAAACTTCTCCCGATAACTGGCACCCATCTCAGCGAAGACATCTCGCAAAGCAGCATTGCGCGCCTTGCGCGTTGACTTATCGACCTGCCCCTTCATGCGCGCCGCGGGCGTTCCTTGACGCGGCGAGTAGGTGAAGATATGCCCATCCGCAAAGCCGATCTGCTGTACATATTCGAGCGTCTCGTTGAACTCGGCTTCGGTCTCACCGGGGAAACCCGCGATGACATCCGTTGTGATGGCAACATCCGGCATTACGTCGCGGGCAGCGGAAACTAAGACACGGAATTCTTCTCGGGTGGTATTACGGCGCATCCTGCGTAAGACCGAGTCACTACCTGCCTGCAAAGGCAGGTGGAGATGGCGCATCAGGCGCGGGTCACGCCAGAGTTCGAAAAGTTCGGGTTCCAACTCCCACGGCTCGAGGGAGGAGAGCCGCAATCGGGGAGTGGATGTTTCATCCAAAATGGCACGAATCAAGACCGAGATTTGGGAGTATCCCTTGTCTTCTTGTTCCCGCCACGAGCCAAGATGCACCCCCGTCAAAACGATTTCCTGCGCCCCGCCACCCAACGCAGATTGGACATCAGCGAGAATATTCTTGATCGAGCGGGAATGCCCTGCTCCGCGCGCAACAGTCGTGATGCAGAAGGTGCATTCGTTGTCACAGCCATCCTGCACCTTGATGAAAGCGCGCGTACGCGAACGCAGCCCCGGCAAAGGAACACGCTCCAGGGGCTCAAGGTCGAAGGTTTCAGGTTGCAGGTTTAAAAGGTCAGGAACGAGGGTTTCTTTTTGGGTGTTGAGCACCACTTTATTTGATAGTTCGGCAGCTTTTTCGGGCTCCATCGTTACCCAACATCCAGTGGCAACGATCTCGTCCACGCCCGCGCGTTTGGCACGCCGAATCACTTTACGGGAATCAGCCGCAGCCTGCGATGTGACCGTGCAAGTATTGACGACCGCCAAATCCGCACTTTTAGCTTCGCCAACGATCTCATGTCCCGCTGCGCGAAATTGACGGGCAATACGCTCGATTTCTGCCTGATTAAGTCGGCAGCCAATGGAATCAAGGAAGATTTTCATAGGGGCTGATTTTATCGCATTTTATAGAACGGGGAGAAAGAGAATTTGTAAATTTGCGTGAAAGCAGCCGCCCAATATCAACGGATAAAAGATATACTTTTTTCTAAGGCTTTATCAAGCATTGCTTCAGCTTCATCCATATCAACATCTAAAGCAATAATCATCTCACGCAGGAGTTGCCCCTTAAGCTTATCCAATCTGCGACTATCAAATATGGTCAATTTCACATCTTCATGTGAACCACGTGCATACAAATCACGAATAACCGCCCCTTTTGTGTAAATATCTGCTTCACTTAATTCTTCGGCAATATATGCATTTCGAGATTTGTAATTCTTCGGTAAAGGTTCCGGCGCTTGGCTAATTAGGCTCAACGTTTTTTCAATCTTAGAACGTGGCGAAATAAAACGAATATAATCCGGTTTTTTATTGATCGGAAGCCAATATGTTGCGCCCTTTTGTGTTTTCACCCGAAAATATTTTCTTTCCTTGCCGCCAAGTTTCTTTTTATCAATTGCCCTAATCTCCCCAACACCGTATCGCTGATGAACAATCCAATCGCCTTTTTGTAAACTTTCCGCATCCTGCAAACTCATTTCTTCGCTACGCATATACATCCTTTCATATTTTTTACGTTTAGACTTGGTTACGAGATTAACGTTAAATGCTCTAACTTGAGACGCACTCACCAGCCTCTTTCTCTGCGCTTCATATTTTTTCGCTTTAAACGTCGTATCGTTTTCTTCTTTTCTATCCTGCGCTGCTCGCGCTTGGAAATAAACCAACGCCTCTTTCGCACTTCCCCCAGCTTACCGCTCCTCATCACAACTTTCCTAAAACGCCGTAACAACTTCTCCTGCGATTCTCCGTTTTTCAAAACTACTTTAGACAAAACAAAAACCTCCTTTTCAAAATTTTCTTAAAATTTCTCTTATCCATTAGAAGAAAGATGTATCGTTAAATACAAAAAGATTTGGCTAAACTACACCAAATCCCAAGAAGTTCTTCCGATAAACAAACTCTGCGTTTATTCTAGTCAACTCCCCCGAGCGACATATCTATTTTCGCCTTTCTTTCAATTTCAAGTTGATGACTAGCTTCTTAGAATTCTCCTAAAGATAATGAGTGATCTTGTTCTATTATAGCACATCACATTTTCAACTAATTTGAGCGGATAAAGGCATCAAAAATAGAACACGGATTGCACGAATTTGGCAGATTTTATTTAAAGAGCAGGAGCGACCTGCGGGTCGCCCCTGCATGTGTTTGAGAACATCTTCCTAATCTTCAGAAACCGAGCCCTGCTCCATGCATCGTGCGATCTTCTCCTGCAAATGCTCAGGCCACACCGAAACATCTTCAGATGGATAAATCTCAATTTCTGGGCCATCCTGCGTGAAGAGATCAGATGTTTTGCAACCCAAGATGCTTTTTGCGGCAGCCAAACCTGAGGAGGTCGCACCTGCCACGCCATGACTGAGCGTGCTAGCCCCGCACATATACAAACCTTCGATCTCAGTTTTGATGGGGAATGCACCCGGCCCGACCTGTCGCATGGATTTCGAAATCCCGTATTGGTTGCCCTGTGTGGCGTTGATGTAATGTTCGTTCGTCAGCGGGGTCGCCAAGCTCCAGTAGGCGATATGCTTGCTGATGCCCGGCACATGCTTTTCGAGTTTCTTGAAGAGCTTCCACGCCAATTCTTCCTTCTCGGCTTCGTAATCAGCGGGACGAGAACCATGTGTTGAGCCTGACCATTTTTCAAAGGCAGTGTAATCGACAAAGGTAAAGGCTTCGCAGGTGTGATGTCCCGCGCCGTCCCCGGCAACGTGCATCTTCGATGGGTCTTTGAGCGTCGTGACAGTCAGGAACATCATCGCAGGTTCATCGGCGGTTAGGGCGTGGTCGGTCAGCCCGAGCTTGTACTGCCCGTCCACATCGGCATTGTCGTAAAGCCAGAAGTTACCGGAATCCAACCCGGCTTTGCGCAGATCCATATCGACTGCAAAGAACAAGCTCAAGGCGGAGACCGAATACGTCACGCGATCCAATTTGTTGATTAGCTTTTTGCTCAGGAATTCGCGTCCAATTAATTTACCGAAGGTGATCTCCGGATCCGCATTGGATATTACATTTTTCGCGTGGATAATTTCTCCGTCGGATAGACGAATCCCGATCACCTTGCCATCTTCAATCAGGATTTTTTCTACGGATGTTTTAAGACGAATCTCGCCCCCGGCTTGCTTCAGCTCGTGGAGAAATGCCCGAGGAATGGAAAATGCCCCGCCAAGCGGATAATAGCCGCCGTTGAAATAATGGTGCATGATGCCCGCCTGCACAAAAGCGGAGACCTGCGATGGCGGCATGCCATGGTCGCCCGACTGCCCGGCGAGAATGCCACGCAGCGTGGGGTCGCTGATGAAATGCTCGATCAGATCCTGCCCCGATTTGACCGCCCAGCGCATAAGCGACATCGTCCCGCCAGCAGCCTTGACCGCATCAACAGGATTCTTGACCTTTCCCAAAAGGTTCAGTCCCGTGACCATCGTGTCGACCATCTCGATATAGCCTTCGATACCATCGGCTTCGTGCGGGAAGTATTCGATCAGTTTGGCCTTGAGATTCTCTTTGCCCTTGGGGAAGTCGTACTGCTTATCGCCGATGACGATGTGATCGTAGCCATCGGGGTTGAGTTCGACGAATTGGAGATACTTCGAGACGCCCAAACCACGATAAATACGATTGAGCGAGCCGCCTTCTTCGATCCCACCGATGTAGTGGACACCCGGGCTAAAACGGTAACCGCTGAGGGTGAAGGAGTGCGTCCAGCCACCCGGCTTGGTATGCTGCTCGCAGACAAGAACTTTCTGCCCCGCCTGCGCGAGCGCGACAGCGGCGGTCAGCCCGCCTGCGCCTGAGCCGATGATAAGGGTGTCGTAGGTTTGGGACATGGTTGGTTTCCTTTGGCTTTATCAGAAGGCAAATCAATATAATAGATCTTTAACACGTGAGCCGCGTGAGTACTAGAGAATATTTTATTATTCAAATTCGAAAAAAGGGCATAAGAGAGCTAGAAATTCTATAACTTTCTTCATAAGCTTCATCAACATTACTTTTAATCCAAGCCCTCACAATATCTTCCACCCTTTTTCCCCAGTCTTTCCATGCATTATATTCATCTTGTATAGATCTCTTCACAGAGGCTATTTGCTCATCCTCGGTTGCTTTTTTCAATAGTTGTTCCCATGACCGCACTAATCGAGGAACTAATCTATCAAGAGAATAATATTTCTGCAAATCCGTTTCAGTTAATTCTGTGACAATGTGAAATACAATTTCAACATACAGGTGACGAATATCCTTAAACGCAGCGTCGTCTATACTAAATTCCATTTCCTGAAATTTTTTTCCCGCCAATTCATAAAAAAGTAAAAGCCTGTCTTTTCGAAGTTGCTCTCTTTCCGAGTAATGATCACTCTCAGAATCGTAATAAGAGGCCCAAATATGCTCAAAGGCAATTCTAAACTTTCGCGTCGCGATATGAGGATATACATCATCAACTACAATCGCACACATTTTCGAAAAAAAAGTTCCCCATTCTTTTATATCTTCTGCTAGAGCTTCAATGGGAACGGATTGTATGAATTCATTGATATCAAACAAGTATTTCTTATTAGGATTTTCTTTCTCATCTATTCTGATACACGAACTTAATTCAGGCAAAGATGCTTTGTTTATATCACTCACTAATTTTTCTTGAGTAACAACAATATCCTTGTTCGGCGTACCTATTTTAATTTCCTTATTAAGTTTTTCGTAAAATCCAACTGGCGGCAATTCACCACTAGTTACATCCACAAATTGGATATCCGCCAGTGAAAACCAACGTTCGCCCTTCAACAAAAGAGGAAAGAAAGGTTTTCGGCGTTTCTCGGCATGGATACGTTCACGTTCCACCCACTGTGACTCCGCAGAGTTTTTCGACATCACGATGATATAGGCATCGCAGGTGTCAATCGCTTTCTCGATCTCTTTTGTCCAGCGTGAACCATAATCAATGCGATGATCGACCCAAAGATCGAACCCTTCGCTGATCAGTTTCTTTTCCAGTTTTTCGACGTAGTCTTTATCTTTGTGGCTGTAGCTGATGAAGATATGACTCATTTTGCCCTTATCCTTCGATGAACTTCGTTTCAATGAAATTAATAGAAATATTATACCTGTTGCTATGCCTACTCATTCACAGAAATGACACACCGAAAGCCGATCTGGTTGCGCAAGATGGGCACGTCATCGACATAACGATCCGTGGTGCGAGCGTTCCAATCACCGGTATGCCATGAGCCGCCGCGTAGCGTGTGAAAGAGTCCGCTTTCTGCGCCTGTTGGGTTTTTCACAGGCGATGTTTCGTAATAGTGGACGCTGTACCAATCCGCCGTCCACTCCCAGACATTGCCCGCCATGTCGTAAAGACCATAAGGGCTGCGGCCAGCTTCGTAACTGCCAACGGGCGTGGTGTCATCCATGCAACGGCCGTAATTGGCTTTATCGCAGTCAATCTCTTCGCCCCAAGGATAGGTGCGCCCGGTTCCTGAGCCTGTCGAAGGACCGCGCGCGGCTTTTTCCCATTCAGCTTCGGTTGGCAGGCGTCCGCCGATTTGTTGGCAATAGTCTTGGGCGGCATCCCAATCCAGATAAACGACGGGATGATTGGCATAAGCGGGGTCGTCAAGATATGTTCTTTCGGGCGGCGTTACGCAATCTCCAGCTTCCAGACAAGCCAGATACATCGTGCTCGTGACTTCGGTTTGGTCGATCCAGTAAGCATCGAGATAAACGGGATGGGCGGGACGCTCGTTATTTTCGCCATCGTCGCTGCCCATGATGAATTCGCCTGCGGGGATGTATGCCATCACCATCCCGTCGGCGGGACGCACCCATATTTCGGCTGGTTGGCTGGCAAAAGGCGGGAGATTCGGCGAGGGGCTTGGTGTGGCGGGGACGAGAGTCGCATCCACGGGCGGGTTGACGGGATCAGGTTCGTCAGCGGGCACACAGCCACCAACGAGAAACAAAACAAAGAAGAGAGCGATGCGAACAAATTGAGTCAGGCTTATACCAAATTTCATCGTCCTATCCTTTTAAACTATTTTTTTATATGCCAAATCACTTTCCCCTGCACCTTGTCGGGGCTGATCGGCCCCAGACGGCGGCTGTCGAGACTGTTTTCGCCCGTCCCGATGACGTAAAACCCCTGGTCAGTGATCTTTTCGATGCGCTTAATCAGCGTGCCGTAAAGCTGATTGTGAAAAACGATCGCATCACCCACCTTTGGTTTTTTAACACCAACGATCAGCGCAAAATCACCATCCTGGTATTCGGGCGTCATGCTCTGTCCTTGAATACGTAAAATCTGAAACATAAAAGTACCCTATAAGTAAAATGACTGCCATTTTGAAAATGGCAGTCATTTATTTTACCGAGAAGAAAGGGTTGAGAGAGGAGGAAAAACCCTTTCCTGTTCGTCTGTTTAGAGGTCCGGGTAAACCATTTCCAAAGCGGGTGCGTAAGGCGCATTCGCTTTCTTGGTGGTAACACCTTTGGTTTCCCAGAAGATGGCAGCAAACTCATTAATCGCAGCAACGAAAGCAACACCGGCTTCGCGATCAGCGGTCTGTCGGCATTTCGAGCCAAGCTGCATGATCTTGTGAACCAAATCATCAACATTCGGGTGTTTATCTTTTTTGAAGTAATCACCCCAGATCACGCGAATTTCGTGCTTTGCTTTCTCAGCGTGTTCTTCTTTTACTTCGATGTAGCGCCCCATGCTGTTTTCATGCTCAACGCCTTCGTGGCTTTCAGCAGCCATCAAATCCATCATGCGGACGACGGTCAGCGCAGCGATCTGAGCTGTGCTGGGATCATAAATACCGCAAGGGACATCGCAGTGAGCTTGAGCACGCTCAAAATTCATCTTTTTATCAAGATTTTCAAACAAATGGTAAAACATTATTTTCTCCTTTTACTGGGTTCGTGCTTAATAATTTCTTATGCCGGGTTACCCCAACACATGTCTAAATGATACTAATAAAGATAAATTTTGTCAACAAATTCATAAAAAATATTACACTTCTCATACACTTCACCCCTGCACATATGAAAATATTCATACCAATGTATGAAAAACTCACCCAAACAAGCCTTTCAAAATGCGGTAGAATACAAGTGTTCGTCTGAAATAATCATCTCAAAAGAGGAGTAAATATGACCCACATTATTACCAGTTTATGCTTACGCGACAGCGGCTGTGTGGAAGTTTGCCCCGTAGAATGCATCGTTCCTGGCACCCCCCAGGAAGAATATCCGCTTTTCTACATTGATCCGGATACCTGCATTGACTGCGGCGCTTGCGTCCCCGAATGCCCTTACGCAGCCATCTTCCCTGAAGATGAAGTCCCCGCACCGTACGTTGCTGAAGGCGGCGAATACATCTCCAAAGTCGGCCTCAGCGGTCACTACGAAAACACCAATCACCACGGCGACCCTGTCGTCCTTGAGACTGCCAAGCAGCTCGAAGCTGGCGAAGAAGTCGATTTCACCGATGACATCCAAGCCAACTATGACTACTTTGATGGTGGTCCCGGCTACGAGTAAATCACAGCCAAATCAAAGAGCCGTTCGTAACGAACGGCTCTTTTTTGTTTAATGAAAAACCGCACCGCTCGCCATTCAAACTTGCTTACCCCGCACAAACAGACTGCTCATCCCCATCAATTGCGCAGCGCACCTAAACCCCTCCCTTAAAGCAAGAGAGCCGAGTTTTTAAACTCAGCTCTCCTTATCGATTCAGATAAACCTACTCGTATCGTAACGCCTCGACTGGCACCAGATTCGCCGCCCGATTAGCGGGATATATCCCAAAGAAAAGGCCGATCACCGTAGAGAAGATCGTTGCGAGCAAAATCGCATTCACACTAACGGCTGGCTCGAACGGTGTGCCGGATCGTGTGGAAACAACCCCGACAACAAAACCGATCGCCCAGCCCAACCCAATGCCGATTAACCCTCCCACCAAACTCAACAATGATGATTCGGTCAGGAACTGAGTCAAAATATCGCGTTTGCGTGCGCCAAGCGCTTTCCGCAAACCAATCTCGCGCGTCCGTTCAGTGACCGAGACGAGCATGATATTCATAATCCCGATGCCGCCAACAAGGAGGGAAATCGCAGCGATACCGCCGATGAAGGTCGTCAAAATCCCCGTGATCGAGGAAGCGGTATCAACCATATCTTGTTGGGAGAAAATCGTAAAGTCATTTTTGCCCACTTCAGTGCGATGCCGTTGAGAAATAATTTGCGAGATCTCGTCTTCTGCCATGAGAACAGAATCCGCATCAACAGCTTGAACAAAGATCACGTCGACTCTATCTGCCGGACTGCGATGAAGAATGCGCATCTGGGCTGTACTAAACGGGATCAGAATTTCATTATCCTGACTCCCCATCATACCGCCACCGCGTTCCTCTAAAACGCCGATCACGCGGAAGGGTTGACCCTCAACACGTACAGTTTCACCAATCAACCCATCTCGTCGTCCAAAAAGTGTATCGGCTACTTCAACGCCGAGCAATACAACAGAAGCGCGCCCCAAGATATGTTCTTCTGTGACTATTTCACCTTCAGCAACAGCATAGTTGCGCACCGGAAAATACTCAGGCGTAACACCGGTCAATGTAACGGTACTCACTTCACCATTCGCCGCGACTTCTGCATTCCCCTGTAAAACAGGCGCAACCGCTTCAATAGATGGTGCGGCAAAAGCATCTGCCAAAGCATCTGCATCGCCCATGGTCAGCGGCTCAGGATTACGAATAGAATCGTCTTCCCCACCGCGAAAAACAAAGAGCAGGTTCGTGCCGATCCCACTCAACGAACCGAGAATAGTATCTTGTGCGCCTGCACCCAGCGCAAGCATGGCGATAACCGCCGCAACACCAATTACGATCCCCAAAATAGTCAGGCCCGAACGCATCTTATTGGCATTCAGGCTTTCCAGAGCTTCTATCACAGATTGCCAAACATTCATGCTATTGCCTCTTCTTCTCGCACACGCCCATCATGGAGGTGAATGGTACGTTGTGCCTGTGCAGCGATTCTGGGATCATGGGTGATGATGACCAGAGTAGTGCCGCGTTCTTTGTTCAGATTAAGCAAAAGATCCATGATCTCTTGTCCAACTTTTGAATCCAGGTTGCCCGTTGGCTCATCAGCCATCACGATAGCCGGGTCGTTTACCAAAGCCCGGGCAATTGCCACACGCTGCTGCTGTCCACCAGAAAGCTCTGTCGGGCGATGATTAATACGGTCGCCGAGCCCAACAGATTCAAGAGACAGACGCGCCCTTTCCTTGCGTCCGCTTTTCACGCCGGAGTAGCGGAGAGGCAACTCAACGTTAGCCAATGCCGAGGAACGCGGTAACAAGTTGAAACTTTGGAAGACGAATCCGACTTTGCGATTGCGAATATCGGCAAGCTCATCTTCACTTAAGTCGGCTACGGTTTCACCATCCAGAATATATTCACCACTGGTCGGTTGATCGAGACAGCCGAGGGTATTCATCAGGGTGGATTTACCGGAGCCTGATGGTCCCATAATAGCGACAACTTCACCACGATAGATTTCGAGGGACAAGCCGCGCAGGGCGTGAACTTCCATTTCGCCCATGATGTAGGTTTTCTTTAAATCGCGTGCAATAATAACCGGATCGTCCACTTAGTTACCTCCTGGATGCGCGCCCTGGGGAGGCCCACCCGCCATACCGAAATTACTAGGCGGATTAAGGATGATTTCAGCACCTTCTTCAAGGTTGTCGGAAACCAGAACACTCATCGCATCTGCTGAAGCGCCAAGTCGAATTTCAACCATTTCAGGGAAGCCGTTTGTCATCAAATAAACAACACGCTGACCGTCCACGAGACGTACTGCACGATTAGGGATTAAGATTGCATCCTGAATCTCATCAACAACAATGTTGACCGCTGCGGTCATACCGGGACGCACAAGTTCGTCTGCATCCGTTAATTCAACCGTTACCTTAAAGTTGACTGCGCCCGCTACATCGGTGCCAACCTGCCCGACTTCAACCACTTCGCCGTTGTACTCTTTATTTAAAATAGCGTCAAAAGAGACCAGGACATCCTGCCCCAAAGAAACACTATTGATGTCGATCTCCGAAAGCTCTACGTCGACAAGCAAGCGACTCATGTCATCAACACGGAAAGCAGTCGTTCCAGCCGCAACCTGATCCCCGGTCAGATTCTCAACACTGGTAACAGTGCCCTCAAAAGGCGATGTTAGTTGCGCCATATTGATCGTAGCACTCGCCGCATCAACGCGCGCTTGTGCAGCCTGCACATCGGAGGGATTTGGGCCATCTGCAACACGCTCCCAGGCACGCAAAGCGTCATCATATTCTGCCTGTGCTAAAGCCAAGTCCTGATCGGCTTCTGCTTTGGTTTGATCGTCAGCTTCATCTACCTTACGCCTTTTTATGGTTGGAACTTTGCGAGAGCCATAATTGACATAAACAATCTCATCATATTCATAAGGCTCATCAAGAGTGTTGCGATAATTCTGTGCCTTGTCAAGCTTCTCCGTCGCATTACGCAAAGCAATCTCGGCCTGTGCGGCCGCAGTATTTGATTGAATAAGGTCTTCAAGTGCCTTTTCTGCACTAACAAGGTCTGCCTGCGCCAGAATTACATTTTGAGACAAAGATGTTTTTTCCAGCACCGCCATAATAGCGCCTGCGCTAACCCGATCACCAACTTGAACAAAGACTTCATCGACTGTTCCGCTGGTTTGCCAACTCAAAAGTGCACTCTGATTTGTACGTACGGTTCCCGTCGCGCCAACAGTCGCAATCAAATTACCTCGACCGATCTTTGCGGTCTGAAACTCGCTGACTACAGAGTTCTTGGCACGCGAGCCTAAAACAAAAACACCTGCCAAAATCACAACTACCACAACAGCAAGTGTGATCCATGTTTTTTTACTGATCTTCATAAGGAAAAACCTCCAACAGAATGAGCAATGAAGAGAACTATCTCTTCATGAATGTACAAAATATTTTTTTAGAAAAGGGGCATGCCCCTTTTTAGAACGCACACCTTTAGATTTAGCGCAGGTATTATACGCCGAAGACTTGCAAAAGATTGTATGAACTCTATTAATCCGCACAGGCAATAATCATCAAAACCAGACAGTCAATGTTAAGCCTTCTTTTTAGTTAAGCGCGCTTAACTATATGTAAAAAAACAGATTTGTCAAGCAGCCTTACTTTGATTTTCTCCTTCTAAATCGACTCCTAACAAAACCCCAAGAAAATGAATGGGGGGCATAATGAGAATTACGGAATTCGTAACAAAAAGGTTGCAAGAAATATTAAAACCAGCGATTTTCTCCAGCGCGAGTATTCATTTTTTGAATGTGACCATTGTCGCCCGATTTGGTGACATAAAAACCTGTGTCCTTTAGTAAAGTTTAGGTATCATCACCCTGCCACTTTACGACGTCTACCGGAGGTATTTATGCAAGCTGTTCCAAGCGAATTTTTGGCTATTAACCGCAAAAAGCGCGCCCAAGAGCCATTTCTCGAATTAGACTTACGCCCTGCTGAAGAGCGGGTTTGCGATTTCAATGAAGTTGTTATTGGTTTCACTCCTGAACAAGCCCAAGTGGAAGCAGCCCGCTGCATCCACTGCCCCGATCCTGCCCCTTGCATGCTCGCATGCCCCACTCACAATGATATTCCTTCGGCAATGTGGCTAATCGAACAAGGTCGCTTCGCAGACGCTGCCAAACTTTATCACAACACCAGTTCCCTGCCCGAAGTTTGCGGACGAGTTTGCCCGCACGAACAACTTTGCGAGGGTTCCTGTGTGCTCAACAAAACCGGCGAGCCAGTCATCACTGGTCAATTAGAAGTCTTTGCGCTCGCCCAGGAACGCGATAGCGAACCTTATGTTCCGGAAGTCGCCCCGAAAACAGGCAAGAAAGTTGCCGTCATTGGTGCTGGACCGGCCGGTCTTGGATGTGCAGATCAACTACTCAAAATGGGACATGACGTAACGCTCTTTGACTCCAAACCTGCTCCCGGTGGTTTGCTGGTATACGGCATCCCGAATTTTAAACTGTCAAAGGAAGTCTTCTTCCAACGTTGGGAAGATATGGAAAAACTCGGCGCAAAATTTGTCGGGAACACCTACGTCGGCAGAGACAAAACCATTGACGAAATCCTTGCTGATGGCTTTGACGCCATGTTCGTCGGTGTAGGATCTGGGATCGATGCTCCGATGAACATCCCAGGTGAAGACCTTGATGGTGTTTACGAAGCAACGGATTATCTTATCCGCGGCAATGTCAGTGATGACATCTTGCCAGCGGATTCTGAACCGCTTCCTGACCTGGGCAATGACGTGGTTGTCATCGGTGGCGGCGATACCGCATCCGACTGTCTGCGCACATCTGTCCGCATGGGCATTGAGAACGTAACATGTCTCTACCGTCGTACCGAAGCTGAAATGCCCGGCAGTGCCAAGGATCGAAAACTGGCAAAGCAAGAGGGTGCAAAATACCGCTTCCTGACACAGCCTGTACAATTTATCGCTGGCGAAGACGGAAAATTAGCGGCTGTAGAATGCATCGAAATGAAACTTGGCGAACCCGATAGCAGTGGACGCCGCCGTCCTGTACCCGTTGAAGGATCGAATTTTAGTGTACCTGCAACAACCGCAGTAAAGGCGCTTGGTTATTGGCCGGACGAGATCATCGGCAAAACAACGCCTGATTACGAAGTTGATAAATGGGGGCTCACCATCGTAAAAGATTCTGAAACCGGTCAGACTTCACGCGAAAATATCTTCGCGGGCGGTGATGGTGTCACGGGGCCGGACCTTGTTGTGACAGCAATGGTCGCCGGACGAAAATCTGCCCTTGCGATCGACAAGTATCTAAAAACAAAAAAATAGTTTATAGACACGAGGAAACAGGTCGGCGCTAAACACCGCCGACCTGTTTATTTAACGATGAACAAACCCAAATTCACGCGGCGTTACTACCGCAATCTCAGAGAAATCAGCACGGACTTTCGTCATATCTCCAGTCAAAGAGAGCTAATCCGCAAGGCAATGCGTGAGTTGATTTCTTCTGAGTTTCGCGAACGTTTAATGATGGTCGTGACTGAAGTGAACGGCTGTCGCTATTGCAGCAGCTTTCACGCCAAAGAAGCTCTCAAGAGCGGGATTTCAAATGAAGAGTTGAAAGTTTTGCTTGCAGGTGACATTCCTGAAAATGCCCCATCTGAAGAGATTCCGGCACTAGTCTACGCGCAACACTGGGCGGAAAGCGATGCTCAACCTGATGATGCTGCATTGAAACGCTTGGTGGACGAGTATGGACAAGAAAAAGCAAATGCAATCCACATTATTTTGCGAATAATTCGCTTTGGGAATTTATCTGGAAATTTACTGGACTACATTCTCTTCAAATTAAGTTTTGGCAAGCTTGGCAAAGCGGAAAAAGACGAAAGCTTCGTTATTTTGAAGTAGAATAGGCAAGGATTTTACGCTATTCGACTTATGCACAGTCCAAACGAAGTGCAATAAAACAAATAAGGAGCTCAAATGAGTGAACAATTTGACAAACTGAAAGTTTTGCTCGGCGAAGTTGCCGATCTAAACGCAGCCCAAGCCTTGATCGGCTGGGATCAACAGACTTATATGCCCCCCGGCGGCGCAGAAGCCCGCGGCCATCAGCTTGCCACCCTTGGCAGCCTGACCCACCAGAAATTTACATCCCCTGAGATCGGCGAATTGATCGAAGATGTAAAAGCAGAACTGGCTGATGCCGATCCCGATTCGGATGACGCACGCTACATCAAAGTTGCATCAAAAGACTATGATGAAGCGACCAAAGTCCCCGCTGAATATGTTTCAAAATTCGCCCAACTAACCGCGCGCGGACATGAATCCTGGTCAAAGGCACGCGAAGCATCTGACTTTTCGATCTTCCAGAACGACCTTGAAGAAATCGTTGAGATGCTAAAAGAGTATGTGACCTTCTTCCCGCCAAAAGACCACCCCTACGACACATTGCTTGATCAGTATGAACCGGGCATGAAGACCGCAGAAGTACAGGAAATTTTCGGCGGAATGCGCACCAAGCAGGTTGAACTGCTGAAAGCTATCGCCGACGCCAAACAGGTCGATGACAGTTTTATGCACGTCCACTACCCTGAAAAAGCGCAATGGGACTTTGGCGTCGAAGCTGCCACCAAATTTGGTTACGACTGGAATCGTGGCCGGCAGGATAAATCCGTTCATCCCTTCACCACTTCCTTTGGCGTCAACGATGTCCGCATCACCACGCGCTTCATGGAAGATTTCCTTCCCTCCGCACTCTTCGGCACCATGCACGAAGCCGGACACGGTCTTTACGAACTCGGTGTGAACCAAGCCTATGAGCGCACCCCGCTCAATGGCGGCGCATCACTTGGTATCCACGAGTCGCAATCGCGCATGTGGGAAAATCTCGTTGGACGTTCAATGCCCTTCTGGGAGCACTTCTACCCGCGTCTGAAAGAAGTCTTCCCTGCCCAACTCGGCAATGTTGACCTGAAGAGCTTCTACAAAGGCATCAACAAGGTTGAGCCTTCATTCATCCGCGTCGAAGCCGACGAAGCCACCTACAACATGCACATCATGCTGCGCCTTGAACTTGAGATCGCCATGATCGAAGGCAGCGTCGCCATCAAAGACCTGCCCGAACTCTGGAACAGCAAATTTGAAGAATATCTCGGCATTACCCCAACCAACGATGCAGAAGGCGTCTTGCAGGATATTCACTGGTCATTCGGCGGCTTGGGTTATTTCTCCACCTATGCCCTCGGCAACCTGATCTCCGTCCAACTCTGGGAAAAGATCAACGAAGCCATCCCCAATCTCGACGATCAGATCCGTCAGGGAAAATTCGACACCCTGCTCGGCTGGCTGCGTGAAAACGTCCACACCTACGGACGCAAATACGAACCGCAGGAACTCGTCCAAAAAGTGACCGGCTCCAAGATCACCCCTGAACCCTACCTGCGTTATCTCGAAGGCAAATACAGCGATATTTACGGGCTGTAAATATTCATGAAATCAAAGGTGACAGTCACTCAAAGTGGCTGTCACCTCGTTTAAATCAATGAACAAAAAACGCGCACTTATTCTCATTTTTATTTTTCTAACTAGCTGCAACCGGATGGGCGAAACACCGCCAACCTTGATGCCGGATGACTACCTGCCGACTGCCGTTGCATTAACAGCCGCATCGCTCGCAAGTCCTGTGCCTGCTCTGTCCACCGCAGCAGAAACCATCACCCCAACAATTACCCCCACGTCAACCCTGACACCTTCCCCAACTCCAACTGCCAGTCTAACCCCCACGCCGGGACCGGACGCGCCACTACCTCCCATCCGCATCCTTTCGCCGGGACCAATGTCTAAAGCCGTCTCGCCGATTGTGCTCAAAGCATATATTCAACCCGGAGCAAATAACCGCTACCAAATTGAACTGCTTGGCGAAGACGGTCGCCTGCTTTTCCGTGAAGTCCGCCGCCATCAGGTCTACCTGACCGAAGGCGTCTACACCAACATCAAGATCCCCTTCGAGACACGCGCCGCTGCCGAGTTGGGACGCCTACAGATCAGCACCCTGGATGCATTTGGACGTCCGCTCGAAACTCACAGCGTTCACTTACTTTTGCTTTCAGTTGGCGTAAATGATATCAATATTGGCGACGGGGAATACGCTCGAGCAAACTTCTACTATCCTAAAAACGGGGGCGAAATCTATGGTGGGACACTGCCGCTGATAGGTGAGTTTCAGCCCTTCAACGCTAACCAAGTGACATTTGAGTTGCTCAGCGAAGAAGGAAAAACCCTTGGGTTGCGTGTGATCAATATGGAAGCCGGTGTACGCGCCTCCTTTGAGACAACTATCCCCTATGATGTAGATGAGACTACCCCTGCGCGCCTCATCATCCGCCAGGCGGACGAGAAGTTCACCGGCTCAGTTTTCATCCACAGCCAAAGCGTGATTTTAAATCCTTAACCCTATTCCACAACTTTCAGAAAAACATCCGCCAAAACTTGATGCCCGACCGCGTTCATATGGACGCGGTCGTCTGATAATTCCGTGGCATCCATTTTCTGCAGTACTTCGTCGAAAGCAGCTTGCGTATCGACAAAAAACGCATCATATTTCGCGGCAATTTTGCGGACAACTTGCCCATACCGATCCATCTTGGAACGCATCTCATTAGATTTATCAAGTTCAAGAACATAGGGTGTCATCAAAACCAAACCTTTTAAAGATGAAACGACGATTGCAACCAACTCATCCATCGTTTGCTCGTATTCGTCGATCAAAACCCAATTTTCGGATGGCTGCGAATCGTTGATCTGCTGCCAAACATCGTTAATCCCGATCATGATCGAAAGCCAATCCGGATTCAAACTCAGAACATCACGCTGCCAACGCTTCTTGAGATTACGGACTGTATCCCCACTAACACCTCTGTTGACAATTTCTATCCCCAATTCTGGATGTGTGGATTTTAAGGAATCAGAAACAAATCGCACATAGCCGTCGCCTAATACTTCTTCACTATATGATGCATCATAGTTTCGCCCACAATCGGTGATCGAGTCACCGATCATCAGCACCTTGCTCTTTGGTTGAATTTTCATAATCATCCTTTCTAAAAGACAAGTGACTGTCATTTTTGAAATGACAGTCACTTGTTATTCATAGAAAACTTTATTTAGCCAATCAACTTGCGAACTTCATCCAGTTGTCCAGCGCTGCCGAGCTTCTCATTCTTCGCAGCGATGAATTTTGCATACTCTGCCATGAAGATCTTTCCAGGCGGGCGCAGGTCAAATTGTTCGGGATGATCGCGGAAAAATTCGCGGTGTACGCGGGTCCAGACCAAGCGTCCATCAGTGTCGATGTTAATTTTGGTTACACCCAGTTTGGCTGCACGTTTGAACTGATCCGCATCCACACCTTTGGCGCCCATCAACGTGCCGCCAGCTTCATTGATGCGTTTCACTTCTTCTTGCGGCACCGAGCTGGAGCCATGCATCACGAGTGGAAAATCGGGCAATTCCTTTTGAATATCTGCCAGCACATCAAAATGCAAGCCCTGCGAGCCGCTGAATTTGAACGCGCCATGACTCGTACCAATCGCACAGGCTAGTGAATCGCAGCCGGAGCGCTCCACAAACTCTTTTGCCTCGGCAGGGTTGGTCAATTTCGCATCGGCTTCATCAACCTGCACATGCTCTTCTACACCGCCTAGTTGACCGAGCTCGGCTTCAACCACAATGCCTTTGGCGTGCGCTGCATCCACAACGCGCTTGGTAATAGCGATATTCTCATCAAAAGGTGCATGGCTGGCATCGATCATGACAGAGCTGTAAAAACCACTGTTTATACAATCCAGCGCAGTTTCTTCATCACCATGATCGAGATGCACGGCAAAGATCGCATCCGGAAAAACTTCATTCGCAGAGCGGATCATACCTTCGAGCATCAGCTTATCGGTATAGGCACGCGCGCCTTTGCTGATCTGAATGATAAAGGGCGCCTGGCTATCCAAACAACCTCGAAACAACCCCATACACTGCTCAAGATTATTAATATTGTACGCGCCAATGGCGTATTTGCCATACGCGGCTTCAAATAATTTTTTCGTTGTAACAATCATTTTTGTCTCCTATAAAAGATTATTCTGCATATCCATGAAATCCTTAAAACTTCATGTGAATTTCAACGAACTTGATTATACCCACAAACACAGGCTATAATGGGAAATCTCAGACGATACTTTATTGTTTTTCCCGCGTATATAAATGTCAGGAGGTACGAACCCAATGACTGATCTATTAAAACGTGTGACCGAAGACCAAGACCCCTTCAAGAAATTAGCAAGTTATATTCCCGGATTTGGCGGATATATTGAACGCCAGAACCGCCGCGCAGCCGACAAATTGCTGCGTGAGACCGTCGCTGACCGTTTCGAATCGCTATGGAAGCGTGCTTCCGCACTACAAACGGATATGGTCAATGAAGGCTTAATTAGCTACATTGACGATATGGAGCGTGCCGCTATTCAGATGCGCACCTTCATCGACAAGATCCGCCATGCTGCTTATGGCTACTCAGGGCTTTTCGACGCCGTCAAGATTAACGAAGAAGAGCTAACCCAGCTCTATCAATTCGACTCAGCATTCTTCCTTGCCGCCGAAGAAATTGGGCGAGCACTGGACAACGTCGAAGCCAGTTTCGGCGATGAAGCCGCGCTCCCCGCAGCGATCCGTCATCTAACCAGCCTCGCACGCGAAGCAACCGAAGCCTTCAATCGTCGCTCAGAAGTATTCACCAGCGGCGAAGACGCGGCGTAACTTTTTCTCGATAGGGGCAGCATCGCTGCCCCTCCTTTTTATTCAGGCGGGAGAACCCCGCCCACCCAAACCTTATGTGGCAAGAATATATAACCCCCTCATCCCCTCAAGAAGCTGTTGAAATCTTAGCCCAAAAAAGTAACGCACGCATTCTCGCTGGCGGCACCGACCTGATCCTCGAGTTGGAACGCGGTGTGCGCAAAGACGTAGAAACCCTGATCGACGTGACCCGCATCCCCGATCTTGACCAGATCGTGCTTGACGAAGACGATCTCATTCACATCGGCGCAATGGTCACGCACAATCATGTTGCAGGTTCAAAACTCCTGCAGGAACGTGCCTATCCGCTCGTGCGTGCCAGTTGGGAAGTAGGTGCAAACCAGATTCGTAACCGCGCCACGGTGGCGGGCAATCTCGTCACGGCATCGCCCGCAAATGACACCATCACCCCGCTGATGGCCCTCGACGCGAGCGTGACGCTACTCTCCACTAAAGGCGAACGCACCATCCCTTTGAAAGATTTCTACAAGGGCGTGCGCAAAACCGTGATGCGACCTGACGAGATGCTTGTAGACATCTCCTTCCCTGCTTTGACGAAAACCCAGCGCGGGACTTTTATCAAGTTGGCATTACGCCGCGCACAGGCGATCTCCGTGATTAACGTCGCCATCGTCCTTGACTTTGAAGCTGATACCGTTAAAAAGGCGACCATCACTTTAGGCGCGGTCTCGCCAACCATAATCCACGCGGAGTTGGCAGAGAATTATCTGGTCGGCAAAACGTTGACCGAAGAGGTCATTGCCGAAGCCGCCGAGATGGCAATGAGCGACGCCCACCCCATCGATGACGTCCGTGGGTCGGCAGCCTACCGCAAAGAGATGGTTCGCGTGAACACAGCCCGGGGACTGCGCTCCCTGCGCGATGGTCAGGAACAAGTTGGGTTCCCGTCCGATCCGGTTTTGCTATGGGGCAAGGATAAGACTCCTAAATCCCAACCGGCTGCGTATGAATCCGGCAATCCCATCATCACGACAATTAACGGCAAAGAATACGTCATTGATCGCGGCCACGACAAGACCCTGCTTGACTTCCTGCGTGAAGAATTGGGCATGATGGGCTCGAAAGAAGGCTGCGGCGAAGGCGAGTGCGGCGCTTGTACCGTCTATCTGGATGGCAAAGCGGTCATGTCCTGCTTAGTGCCTGCACCGCGTGCGCACGGCGCCGAGATCGTGACCATCGAGGGCATCGCAGATGCAGCCCAAGAGCAGTTGCACCCTGTGCAAGAGGCCTTTATCCACGATGGCGCCGTGCAATGCGGTTACTGCACACCGGGATTTATTATGTCGGCAGCAAAGTTGCTCGAAGAAAAACCACAGCCAACCCGCAACCAAATCGAAGAAGCGATCAGTGGCAATATCTGCCGCTGCACGGGCTATTACAAGATCGTTGACGCGATCGAAGATGCCAGCAAAGTGAAGTGAGGCGCTATGAGTTATCGTTTTGAAGCCCCGAAACCAAAGAAAGAGATGCCTGCCGGTTGGCGCGGTATTGGTTGTTTTTTGATCGTAATCTTTCCTGTCGTCTCCTATTTTGCGGCCATCGAATTATTGAATGTAGATAGCATTCATTCATTTTTCGTACGCGCCATGCCAGGACTTTTTGGAGCAATCCCGATTCATCCACTTTTAAAGCGGATAACATCATTGACCCCACTCTGGGATTGGCTGCGCTCAATCAACAACCTCGGCGTAAACCTGGTCTTTGGCGCAGTGATTACACTAATCCTTTCGGGGATCGTCAGCGTAGTCTATGGCATCATGTATCGTGCGGTAGCTCCATCAAAATACGGCCCCACTGATGCGCCGCCTCAAAAACGATCCAAAAGGCAAAAATACAACCGATGACACACTCAATAGGAAAATCCCTTCCCCGTGTTGACGCCCGCGGTAAAGTAACCGGTGAAACCCAATATCCCGGCGACATCACTTTGCCCAATCAGGCGTATATGAAAATTCTCTTCGCGCGTCGTCCACATGCGATCATCAAGAGCATTGACACCAGCGCCGCCGAAGCGCTCAAGGGCGTAATCGCAGTCTTCACCGCAAAAGATGTTCCTGTTAATCAATACGGTCTCCAAATCCCCGACCAGCCCGTACTTTGCGGTACTGGCTCAGATATTCCCTACGCAGACCGTGTTCGTTTTGTCGGCGATCAAGTGGCGCTTGTTGTTGCGGACACTGAATTCATTGCAGCAAAAGCACGTGACCTGATCGTGGTTGAGTACGAAGACCTGCCCGTCATCACCGATCCACGCGAATCGGTCAAAGAGGGTGCGCTGTTATTGCATCCCGACAAGGGCACAAACGTCGTCAAAAGTCACCAAATTCGCAAAGGCGATATTGACGCTGGTTTTGCAATGGCGGATGTAATCATCGAAGCTGAGTTGAAGACGCCCTTCCAGGAACACGCCTATCTGCAACCGGAAGCGGGCGTTGCCTATGTGGATGAAGATGAACGCATCACCGTGATGGCAGCCGGACAATGGCTCAAGGATGAACAACACCAGATCGCTCATGCATTGGGCTTGTCACCGGAAAAAGTGCGTGTGATTCATCCCGCAATTGGTGGCGCATTTGGCGGGCGCGAAGACATCTCAGTGCAAATTGTACTTGCGCTGGCAACAATGCGACTCTACGAGCGCGGCATTAATCGCCCTGTCAAGATCATCTGGACGCGTGAAGAATCGATCATCGGGCACTCAAAACGGCACCCCTTCTATTTTAAGATGCGCTGGGGTGCGACCAAAGAAGGCAAGATCGTCGCCGCTCAATCGGATGCTGTTTCCGATGCGGGCGCGTATATGTATACATCCAACAAGGTACTCGGCAACGCGACCCTGATGGTCAGCGGGCCCTACGAAATTCCGCACGTCAAAGTGGATACACGTTCCGCGTACACAAACAACATCCCCACCGGCGCACTGCGTGGATTTGGCGCGCCACAAGGTGCCTTTGCCGCCGAGACAATGGTCAACAAGTTGGCAGAAGCATTGAATATGGACCCGATCGAATTCCGTATGCGCAATATCCTACATGAGGGTTCGTTGATGTCCGTCCAAACCCCATTGACAGGCAACGCAACCATCGACAAGGTTACAGAACGCTGTGCTGAAGAAGGCGGCTGGGAGCAACTCGAGGGCGAGTGGCGCCTCATCAGCAAACCGCCCGTAGATGCCTCTCGTCCGCATATCAAGCGCGGGATCGGGTTCGCTTGCGGCTTCAAGAATACCGGTTTCTCCTTTGGATATCAGGAAAATTCCTGGGCAAAGGTCGAAATCCACGGTGATACCGAGATCGAAAAAGTGGTTGTCCATCACGGCGCAGCAGATGTCGGACAAGGGACGCATACCGTCATCATGCAGGCCGCTGCCGAAGCGACGGGTGCGGACTTTGAACAAGTCGAATTCGTCGGCGAAGATAGCGACCTTGGCGGCGATTCAGGCAGTTCGTCCGCATCACGCATGACCTTCATGGCTTTGAATGCCGTCAAAGGCGCAGGTGAGTTGGCGCTTGAAAAGTGGAAAAACGAAGAACGTCCAGCGATTGCCGAGTATAAGTACTTGGCACCGAAAACAACGCCCTACGCTCCGGAGACAGGCAAATCAACGCCGAATGTGGCCTATGGGCATTGCGCCCAGGTCGCCGACCTTGAAGTGGATACCGAGACCGGGCATATTCGCATCCTGAACATGATCTCGACATCCGATCTTGGCAAGGCGATCAACCCGCAACAGGTCGAAGGGCAGATCGAAGGCGGTACTATTCAAACCATCGGCTACGCGCTGATGGAAGATTTCGTCCACAAGGACGGCTATGTGCAGACATCGGAACTTTCGACTTATCTCGTGCCGACCGTCTGGGATATTCCAGTCAACTTCAAAACCGTCATCGTTGAATACGCTGACCCGAACGGCCCTTGGGGCGCACGCGGCGTCGGTGAGATGATGACCGTCCCCACCGCCCCCGCGATCACCGCCGCCGTCCACGATGCAACTGGTGTCTGGTTCGATGAATTTCCGCTCACGCCCGAACGTGTGCTGCGTGGGCTGGGAAAAATAAAATAACCTAAAACGTGAAGCGTGAAACGTGAGTTTAAAAAATCATCACGCTTTACGCTTCGCGTTTCCTCTCATGCCATTCCCCTACATTTACGAAAAAAAGATAATCGACCCCGCTCTGCGCCAAAGCGTGAGCCAGGGTTCTGGGGATGATTTTATCTCGCTCCCTTCTGGATATACGCACTATGAAACAAGTAACGAGGACGCTACTGAGACCGTCGTTCTCGTACACGGCTTTTCGGTGCCAATGTTCATCTGGGAGCCGACCTTTCGCTTTTTGACAGAAGCTGGCTACCGCGTTTTGCGCTACGATCTTTTTGGTCGCGGTTACTCAGACCGTCCAAAGGCAAAGTATGATCTCGATTTCTTTGCCACACAGTTGCGCAATTTGCTCGACGCACTCGGTATCACAGAGCCGATCAATCTCTTTGGTCTCTCAATGGGCGGGCCAATCACTGCGACATTCACCACCCAACATCCTGAACGTGTCAAAAAGTTGGCCTTATTCGCCCCGGCAGGCGGGGAAAATATTCCACGCTCAACGATCACAAGATTAATGGAAATCCCGCTGCTCGGCGAACTGCTGATGGGCTTTTTCGGCAAGAAGACTCTTGTCGATGCTATTGCCGAAGATTTTTACGATCCCAGACTGATCTCCCATTTCACAAAAATGTACGCGCCGCAGCTCGATTATCAGGGCTTTGGGCGCGCGATCCTGTCAACCATCCGGAGTGATGCGCTACAGGATTCATCTGCGACCTATCGCAAAGTCGGCGAGATGGGCATCCCGACGCTGCTCGTGTGGGGTCATGACGACCAAACTGTTCCCTACGCACAAAGTTCACAGGTGGTAACCAGCCTACCCGGCGTGCGGTTTCACACCATCGAAAATAGTGGACATATCCCCCACTACGAAGATGCGGATCAGGTCAATCCAATCATCCTTAATTTCCTTAAAAATTAGCTTGAATCCACGAGGAGCACGCCGTTGCGACGAAGATGTCTCATTGTTCAGGAGATTGCTTACCCTACAGGGCACACGTCGCGATAAAACTGGCTCGCAAAATCATGTTTAAAAACCTAACCCAAACCCTCCTGCGTCACCGCTACAAGCTGACCATTTTCATCATCCTGGCAGCATCATCTGTTTCCAGCATTGTATTGGTTGGCGCTCGCGTTGCCTACAGCGACACAGACCGTTACACCCACATGATCTGGAATCTCTTTCTGGCATGGATCCCCTTTGTGATGGCGTACCTTGCTTACGCCTTTTCGTGGAGACGCGCCCTGCTTTACCTGATCGTGCCCCTTTTCGCCATTTTGTGGCTGGCCTTCTTCCCGAATGCGCCGTATCTCATCACCGACTTCCAACACCTGAGCGAAGGCTTTGGCGAAGCGCCTGTCTGGTTTGATGTCATCCTGTTGATCTGGTTCTCGTGGACGGGGCTGCTGCTCGGTGCTGTATCACTCTACCTGATGCAGGAAATCGTCAAAAAAGAGTTCGGCAAACTCATCGGCTGGCTGCTGGTTTTCAGCGTCTCCATCATGAGCAGTGTCGGCGTTTATTTGGGGCGTTTCGAGCGCTGGAATAGTTGGGACCTGCTCGACGACCACTTTGCGATCGTACGCGATATCTGGCACGTCCTGCGCAATATGAACAAAAGCGCCATTGGCTTCACTGCCCTTTTTACCATTTTCTTTTTATTCGTCTATCTCACCCTGTATGCCTTCGGGCACCTTTTGCAGGAACAAAATCAGAATTAAAAATCAAATAAGCGGCGGTTGAGTAGCGAAGCGTATCGAAACCCGCAGTCGAAGAGCGGCGTTTGTACCAACCGTCCTTCGACTACGTTCTTCCCTTCGGTCATCACTCCGCTCAGGAACTGCCAATTTAAAAGGAAAACCCCATGTCATCCATCATTCTCATTCGCGGCGGTGGCGATCTCGCCACAGGCGTCGCCTATCGCTTGCACAAAGCCGGTCTCAAGGTGCTCATCACCGAAATCACCGAGCCGCTCTCCGTGCGCCGTAAAGTCTCTTTTTCAGAAGCCGTCTACGATGGCGAAATTATTGTCGAAGGCGTTACCGCCCGTCTTGCCACGCCAGAAAGCATTCTCTCTATTCTGGATGAAGGAGCGATTCCCGTCCTCGTTGATCCCTCGCTAAAGATACTGGATACCGATCTCCCGATCACTGTGCTCGTGGACGCCACGCTCCGCAAACGTCCGCCAGATATTCCACTTGATACCGTTAAACTGAACATCGGTCTCGGCCCCGGCTTCACCGCCGCCAAAGACGTGTACGCCGTCATCGAAACCAACCGCGGGCACACCCTCGGGCGCGTCTACTGGCAAGGCACAGCAATGGCAGATACGCGTCTCCCCGAACAAGTGCTCGGCATCCGCGCCGAACGCGTCCTGCGCGCCCCCGCCGACGGCAAACTGATCGCCCACGGCGAGATCGGCGACCACTTTGACAAAGGCGACATCATCTGTGAAGCAGGTGGCGTGCCGCTCAAAGCACCCTTCAACGGCTCCCTGCGCGGACTGATCCGCCCGGGCTTGCACGTCAAGCAAGGACTCAAAATCGGCGACCTCGACCCGCGCGACGATCCGCGCTACTGCACCATGATCTCCGATAAATCCCTCGCACTGGGCGGCAGCGTCCTTGAAGCGATTTTGAGTCGAGCAGAGATTCGTAAAGAGTTGTGGGATTAATCAACAAACGTATTTACAAATCATGAATATTGAAGACGAGACTTTCCAATCCAAACTTCCAACTTTTTCAGATGAATTAATTGAACAATGCAAGCAAGGTGGCGATTTTCGTCCGATTTTGTTTGAATGGTACAAATTTATCGGCATATTCTGTGTTCAGATATCGTCTATATCGCAAGATTCACCAGCCTTACGGGATATTCCATCGGTGCAATTCGCTGTATTAGTTGGATTACTTAACAGATGTTCACGGCTGATGTTAGCGAACACCCGCTTATCTTCCACTGGCAGATATGGTGAAACAACAAGGTTGCTAGATCGAAGCATTTCAGAATCTGCCATTATGGTTCAATGGCTTTGTCATAAGGATAGCATCGAACGCTTTCAACGCTATCTTGCTAATGGCATAAAGCAAGATTTAAAGCTAAAAAAGCAAATCGAACAAAATATCAACAACCGCGATGGCAATGTTCTAGTTATTGAACAACGAATGCTAACATCTATCAATAAAGTCCTTGACTTAAGCGAATTAGCAAAAGAAGAAGTAAATAATACTAAACCCCTTCAAGATTTCGCATCAATGTGTAACGATCTTGAATATGGCGATGTTCTTTACACTTCAATTCAGCGAATGGGTTCACATGCAGTACATGGCACATGGAGCGAACTAGTTTTCAACTATCTTGAGCATGAAAACGGAAAATTTCATCCAAGAGACCATGAAATTAGTACTCAAGATGCTCAATTCATCATTATTATCCATTTAGTTATTGATGCCTTAAAAGCATTTTTGAAATATGCTACATCCGATGTTCCTGATAGGCGTGAAATTCTCGACATCCTAAATGAAGCAGATGACCAAATAAGAGAAATTCAACACTTGGCTTGGGGAGCGGATTTTAATACTACAAGCTAACAAAACTAAAACTCCTGCCATCCGTGAAATCTGTGTCCAAAATATTCGTGAAGATTAGCGTAAATTAGCAGTTCAAACAACAAAACTCGACTGAAAACAGAAGAAAAAAAGACCGACAAAACCAACGTCGAAGAAAAGAATGGCAAAGAGCCGTAAGACAAGCTCGTCACCACTCTTGCACTGAGACGTAGAAATGATTTAGCGCAGGGCTTCTAAAAAACGATAAAAATAGTGTATACTTCTACTCTCATTGACTTGCCAAACATGCTATACGCTATGCTGCAATAAAAAAATATGCGGGTATAATAAATTAACGGCACGAGAAAAAACGGAGATTTTTATGGCATCAAATTACAAAAAACTTCCTAACGAACCAATCGTAATCGTAACGCTGCCAAAAGACTATGATCTTAAGGCAGATCTCCCTAAAACACTGCCTACCTACCTAAAAGAATTGAGTTCTTTCAAAGAGCCTGTTTTCTGGATTGTGGATGCAAGCGTAGCGCCATTAACTGTAACTGACCTTTCCGTCGGGGCAGGTATGGTGGCAAGAGGCGAGCATCCGCTTTATAAACATCCCAATATTCGCCAGGTGATCTACGTAACAACCAGCAGCTTACTAAAACTAGCAGCCGACGGTATGGGAACCGAAAAATTCAACAAAATTGCAATCAAACTTTTTGACAATGTAGATGCCGCATTAGCATTTTGCCGAGAGTCGCAATAACATTTAGCACAACATAAGCCATTTAGTATTTCTATCCGAAACGCATGATTTTCTTGTCATGCGTTTTCTTTTTCACAGAACGCATACGCTGCTACTGCACGATGATCCCCGACAAATCCCTCGCGCTGGGCAGCAGCGCCCTTGAAGCGATTTTGAGTCGGGAAGAGATACGCAAAGAGTTGTGGGATTGAATTCTGGAGAGAAATATTACCTTGGAGCATAGTATGTCAGGAGTACGTTTTTTAGCGACAACAGCCTGCCTTGTTTTCATGTTCGTAATTGCAGGATGTAATCCTGCTCCAGTAGCATCAACTCCAACCCCAGTTATAGAAACTTCAAATTTACCAACGCCAGCTTCTACTTTGTCTGAACTCATTCGTGGCGCTTCCAGTGAAGACATGGCCGTTAGGCTCGTCTCAATTTATGCATTAGAAAGTTATAGTTCGCATGTTGATGAAGTAACTCCTCTGCTTATAGAAAATCTAAAATCAAATGATTCTGACATTCGTGAAGCAGCGGCTTATGTTCTTGGTACCTTTGGTTCTAAAGCCAATATTGCTGTTCCAGACTTAATAATCCTTTTAAAAGATCGTTCGTCTCATGTAAAAAGAGAGGCTATTATTGCATTAGAATTTATTGGGGACACCACTGCTGTTCCCGATTTAGCAAACATGCTTTTTATTTATGAAAAAGATTTTTTAGGCATCAACGCTGCTGAAGCAATTAGCTCAATAACAGGAGAGAATTTCTCTAATTCTGGCAGAGGAGTGTATGAAATGAATGAGCAAGGAATCACTCTTATTGTGTTAGATGCACAAAAATGGTGGGAAGAAGAAGGGCAATTTCAAGATTGGGATAATCAGTAAATTTATACCGTTTAGGAGAAAAAATGACCGAAGAAACCAAACCCGAAGAAAAGAAAGAAAAGAACGGCAAAGAGCCGCAAGACAACCTCGTCACCAGCCAGCCAGCGTCATGATCTCCGACAAATCCCTCGCGCTGGGCGGCAGTGTCCTTGAAGCGATTTTGAGTCGGGATGAGATGCGTAGAAAGTTGTGGAAATAGCAAGTCACCCAAAGACAGCTTATTTATATTTATTCGATCTCAGTATTCGGTTGTTGGCTTGCGGGAATGATGCGTCTTATAATTTTTAATGCGAGCATAGGCTGTAAATACATCAATAAGGAATTAAGCATTATTCCGAACTCCGCAGGCAATTTTAAACTTGCAAGCCCAATCAAAAATAAACCGACAGACAATACCACTGCCTGAAAATAAATATTTTCATATAAAAGATGCTTATCTTCAGAATAATCAAGATCACAACTTGGCAAGTGCTTTTTTATTTCATCTACCAGCAAATGAAAATCATCTATTGAAGTCGGCACAAAACTAAAACCAACCCAATTTGGATAATTCTTTGAGAATAAATTAATGTATCGCTTCTCAGTCGAAGCGTAATAACCACGAAAATAACCCCAGGGAATGAGTTTTCCTGCAAAATAAATACCTTGTTTCCCAATTGCCACATATCGTGTTTTCGCAAAAAGGTTTTCGAAGGGACGAGCTATCAATTTACCAAACAGATATCCAGAAATCCAAACAGCATAAAAACAGAAGAAAACAGATACAAATAACCATAAAAGGTTTTTAGGATAAAGGATCAAGTTGCTATCCCTTAGTTTGAAAAATAAAAGAAATAATAGTAAAAATCCTATTAATGCTCTCCCTATTTCTAAAATCATCATAAGTATCCATGCGGAGAGATCAACCTCCCCTTCACGAACCACCTTTTCTGTGATGTCAAGAATCGCACCTTTATAGTTTCTTTTACCACGCATCTGTTTTATAAATATAATGTGATGATATGCCCCAAAAATCACTCTACCAAAAAAAATAAAAATCACAAGATTTACAAAAACCATATTCGCTCCTTCACTATCCCAACTATGCTTTAGACAGCCACCTAATATTGAAAAGCTAAACTCCATTATACAACGCGAAACAAACTATTTCTAATTTCTCGGAATAAAATAAAAACAGGAGAAAAAATGACCGACGAAACCAAACCCGAAGAAAAGAAAGAGAAAAACGGCAAAGAGCCGCAAGACAACCTCGTCACCAGCCAGCACAGCGTCACCATTGGCGGGAAAGAGATCAAATACAGCGTCACCACAGGCACGATGGTGCTCAAGGAAGAATCGGATAAAGGCGGCGATGCCAAGAACGAGAACGAAGGCTACAAACCCAAAGCCGAGATCTTCTTCACCGCCTACACCCTCGAGCGTGACGAATCCGTCCCCGACGCCGAACACCGCCGCACCCGCCCGATCACCTTCGCCTTCAACGGCGGACCAGGCTCCTCGTCCGTTTGGCTGCATCTCGGCGTGCTCGGTCCGCGCCGCGTGGAGATGGGCGACGCAGGCGCACTCACCCCGCCGCCCTATCGCCTGATCGACAACGACTACTCCCTGCTCGATACCACCGATCTGGTTTTCATCGATCCCGTCACCACGGGCTACAGCCGCGCCGTCGAGGGCGAAAACCCCAAGCAGTTCCACAACTTCAAAAAGGATATCGAATCCGTTGGGGATTTCATCCGCCTGTACACCACGCGCTACAACCGCTGGGTCTCGCCAAAGTATTTGGCAGGTGAATCGTACGGCACCACCCGTTCGGCAGGGCTATCAGGCTACTTACAGGAGCGTCACGGGATGTATTTCAACGGCATCCTGCTCATCTCCTCCGTCCTCAACTTCCAGACCATCCTTTTCCGCGCGGGCAACGACCTCCCCTACATCGTCTACATCCCCTCCTACGCCGCCACCGCCTGGTATCACAAGCGTCTGGATGCCGATCTCCAAAAAGACCTGCGCGCCACGCTCAAAGAAGCCGAAGATTTTGCCATCAACGAATATGCCCCCGCCCTGCTCAAAGGCGACTCGATGAGCGCCGAGGAACGCGCCAATATCGTCACCAAGCTCGCCCGCTATACTGGACTTTCGACGGATTACATCGAGCAGACGAATCTGCGCCCCGAGATCATCCGCTTTACGAAGGAACTCCAACGGGATGCGCGACGCACGACGGGTCGGCTGGATAGCCGTTTTACGGGCATCGACCGTGATTCCGCAGGGGAGTACTGGGAACACGACCCGAGCATGAGTGCCATTATGGGACCCTATACCGCCACGTTTTACGACTATATGCGCACCGAACTCGGCTACGAAAACGACCTGCCCTACGAAATTCTCTCCCGCCGTGTGCATCCCTGGGGCTACCAGAACGTCGAGAACGAATACCTGAACGTCGCCGAAACCCTGCGCAAAGCCATGTCGATGAACACCTTCCTGAAAGTCTTCGTCGCCAACGGCTACTACGACCTCGCAACGCCCTACTTCGCCACCCGCTACACCTTCAACGGCATGGACCTCGACGAAAGCCTGCGCGCCAATTACACGATGACCTTCTACGAAGCGGGGCACATGATGTACGTCCATATCCCATCGCTGGCGCAGTTGAAGGATGATATGGCGAAGTTTATTGAAGGTTCGACGAATCTTTAACACGAAGGGCACGAAGATGTGCATTGCATCTACCAGATGCGTTGCACATCGGGTCTTGCAAACTATCATCTTTTGAAAACCCGACTTGCAACGCACTTTGCAAGTGCAATGCAAGTCTTTCAACCAAACAAAAGAAAAAACTTCGTGCCCCTTTGTGACCTTCGTGTTTAATTTCTCCAAATGAAAAAACACTCTCTCACCCTCGCCAAAGCCCTGCGCCTTGACCAAATCCCCGCCCCGCGCGTGGCGTTCGTCGGTGCGGGTGGAAAGACGACCGCCCTCTTCCAAGCCGCGCGGGAGCTGGCTCCCTGCATCGTCACGACGACCACGCATCTCGGCGCGTGGCAGGCGGCTGAAGCGAATGAGCATATCGTCGTTGGTGAGCATGATTCCATACAAGATCGCCTAAACCATTCTGGCTACGCGCAAAAAAAAAGCGTAGTTTTGGTCACAGGCGCAGAAAAGAAAAACCGCCTGACATCACTCAGCGATGACGATCTTGATTGGCTGGCGGAGTATTGTGAATCCCATTCCCTGCCCCTGCTCATCGAAGCGGACGGCGCACGCGGCAGACCGCTCAAAGCGCCGAAAGCGCATGAGCCGGTCATCCCTGAATTTGTGGATGCTGTTGTGGTTGTAGCGGGGCTTTCTGGAATTGGGCAGAAGCTGGAAGATGCTGTTTATAATGCAGAGGCATTTGGAGAATTGGGAGTTGGGAATCGGAAATTGGTCACGGCGGAGATGCTGGCAAGCGTTTTGATGCACGACAAGGGCGGGCTAAAGAGTATTCCGCAGAATGCACGAAAAATAGCGCTACTCAACCAAGCGGATACGCTAGAACTGCAAGCCATCGGCGGAAAAATCGCCAAAGAACTCATATCCCCTCGTAGTAAGGACTTTAGTCCTTCACCTTTGACGACTGAAGTCGTCACTACATGGGGATACGATGCCGCCATCGTCGCAAGCCTCCAACCTTCACCTTTCAACCTTCAAACCTTCGAACCCGCATCTGCGATCATCCTCGCCGCAGGCTCATCATCCCGTTTTGGGGAGCCGAAACAATTGCTGGATTATCACGGCAAACCTTTTATCCGCGTCGTGGCAGAAACCGCATTGCAAGCAGAACTCGATCCGATTGTAGTTGTCACGGGCGCAGAACACGATAAAATAAGCGCTGTCCTTGCTGACTTGCCTGTGATCGTCGTTCAGAACCCAAACTGGGCAGACGGGCAGAGTTCATCCATTCAAGTTGGTGTAAAAAACTTAAACAAAAATACGGGGTCCGCATTTTTCCTACTGGCAGATCAGCCGCACGTCACGCCGACGGTCATCCGCGCGCTCATCGAAGAACATGCACGGACGTTGCATCCCGTCATTGCGCCGATGGTCGAGGATCGACGGGCGAACCCTGTCTTGTTTGACCGGGTTACATTCTCTGCGCTGATGCAACTCAAAGGCGACATCGGCGGGCGCGGAATTTTCTCGAAGTTCCCGCCCAAGTATATTCATTGGAATGACTCGGGGCTGCTATTGGATGTCGACACGCCTGAGGCGTATCAAAAGTTGATTGAGCGGTAGCAAGCTAAAGTCCGCGTGCGTATCGTATGAATTTGCGAGCCCGACGCTTTTCGGGCGAAGCAATCTCATCATCCACCAGAAGACTGCTGCGGCGGTAAAGCTGCCTCGCAGAATCAGCAAATCAGGATTTTTTTATGAAATATCTAATCATTGTTAATCCCACATCCGGACGCGGCTATGCCGAGACCGTCATCCCGCAGATTGAAGAATGCCTGACCGCGCACGGCGTGGATTTTGAACTCAAACGCACCGAGCGTCCCTGGCACGCGGCGGAACTTGCTCAGAAGGCAGCGGGTGAGGGCGTGGACGTGGTCGTTGCGGCAAGCGGCGATGGCACCGCCAACGAGGTACTCAACGGCTTGATGCGCGCCCGCGCAGCGGGTTTCGACAAAACAGCGCTTGGATTACTGCCTATCGGCACGGGCAACGATTTTGCCTACGGCATGGGCGTTGGCGAGGAAATCAGTCAAAACTGCGCCACGCTAGCCGCGAACAAACGCATCCTAATGGATGTCGGCATCGTACGCGGTGGTGACTTTCCCGAGGGGCGGTATTTTGGCAACGGGGTCGGGATCGGGTTTGATGCGGCGGTCGGGTTCGAAGCCGAAAAAGTACGTTTTACACGCGGTTTGTTGGCCTATCTCATCGCGGCCATGCGCACGGTTTTCCTGTACTACAAAGCCCCGACAGTTGAGATCACCTACAACGACGAAACCTTCACCCAGCCATCCCTGATGGTCTCGATTATGAACGGCCAGCGCATGGGCGGCGGTTTTTATATGGCGCCGAATGGCTCACCCACAGACGGCGAGCTTGATCTCTGCATCGCCAGCGAAGCCCCAAAATTGCGCATCTTCCAACTGATCAATTTCTTTTTGAGCGGCACACAAGCGGGGCAGCCCGAGATCAAAACCGGACGCACAAAAAAGATCAGCATTAAGGCCATCAAGGGCACCCTACCCGCCCACTGTGACGGCGAAACCCTATGTTATAAAGGCGAACAACTGGATATAGAGATCATTCCCCAAACATTGGAATTTATCACTTCATGAAATATCTCGTCATTGCCAACCCCACCAGCAGACGCGGAAAAGCTGCTACGCAAATTCCATTGATCGAACAGAGACTGCGCGAATACGCCCTTGATTTTGACTTGGTGCGCACCCAAAAAGCTGGACACGCCATTCAGCTTGCTACGCAGGCTGCCACCGACGGCTACGACGTAGTCATTGGCGTCGGCGGGGATGGCACGATTAACGAAGTCGTCAACGGGCTGATGCGCGCCCGCAAAACGGAGAAACACCAACCCACGCTCGGCATCATCAGCATCGGCACCGGCAACGATTTCATCGCCGGATTGGGGCAAGAGCAGGGTGTTGACCCCGCCTGCGCATTAATTGCCAAGAACGAACGTCGCAAAATCGACATCGGTCATGTTATCGCAGACGAAGCGCCTGACGGGCGTTATTTTGCTAATGGCCTCGGGATTGGTTTTGACGCGGCGGGCGGCGTGCTGGCAGAAAAGATCATCTGGCCGCGCGGCTTTCTCTCCTATTTGATTGCTGCCCTGCAAAACATCTTTCTCTATTACAGCGCCCCGACACTGGAAATGCTGATCAACGAAGAAAAGATCAGTATGCCCGCCCTGCTCGTTTCGGTGATGAACGGACGTCGCGTTGCAGGCGGCTTCCAGACAGCCCCGAACGCCCTCGTCGATGATGGCCTTTTCGATATCTGCATCGCAGAAGAAGTCAGTCGTCCACGCATGCTCACGCTTTTGCCTCTCTTTCTCAAAGGCACGCAAATCAATCAGCCGGAAATTCAAATGAAACAAGCAAAAGGGCTTAAAATAAGCGCACTAAAAGGCACGATGCCCATCCATACTGATGGAGAGGTTATCTGCCAGCAGAGCAAGGAAGCCACAATTCAATTACTCCCTGATGCGCTCGAAATTATTGGATAATCTATGATCAAACAAAGCCTAACGCACCGCCTAATGACAGGAATCGTCCGATTTGGCACCGGCATTCTTTGCAAGATCGACAAAGCCGAACTAGCTAAAGTCCCCAAAGAAGGTCCGCTGATCGCTTATGCCAATCATATCGGTCAACTCGAAGTCCCCCTGATCTTTTCTTATCTTCAACCACGTCCCGTCACTGCGATGGCAAAAGCCGAATCTTGGGACAATTGGTTTTTCAATTGGCTTTTCGACGTTTGGAAACTGATCCCCGTACGACGCGGCGAAGCGGACATGGACGCTATGCGCCAATCCATAAAAATGGTCAATGATGGCTATATCTTCGGAATTTCCCCCGAAGGCACACGTAGTGGTGACGGGAAATTACTCCCTGCACACCCCGGTATCGTGCCGATTGCACTAAAAACAGGCGCACCACTCATCCCCGTCGCACATTTCGGTACGGAGGAGTTCCCCGAGAATGTCAAGAAATTCAAACGGACAGACTTTCACATCCGCGTGGGAAAGCCATTCAAGCTGGACGCAGGCGGCGAGCGCGTCACCAAGCAAGTACGACAGGAAATGGTCGATGAGATGATGATCGAGTTGGCGAAGCTGCTACCAGAAGAGTATCGCGGTGCGTATGCGGATATAGATAGAGAGTTGAAATATATTCGTTATCAATAATGTCATATCACAGAAGATAAGGCTTCCGAAGTTTTAGAAACTTCGGAAGCCTTTTTTTAAGTTCTTATATCTCTCAAATTGTATTTCATCCCCAAACCTGCTATTGTTTAAGTAGAGGGAACTTTAACCGTTCACAAATTGCTAAGGAGAATCTGATGACTGACTGGAATGAAATTCTGGAAAACATCCAACATGCCATGCAAGCCGTGGACGAAACGCAGCACATCAGCAACAAACTCCGCGCCGAACCCAGCCCTGAGATCATCGACGAATTCCATCAACAAGCCGAAGAACTCTGCCAACGTCTCACAGCCATGAACAGCATGCTCAAAAAGGGCAGTACGTTTGCGCTGGAAGAACTGACAGAGCAACTCAGTCATATTTTCAGCGACAAGCCAAAAACCTATCGCAAAACAGCCCAATACCCCACCAAAGAAACTGTCAAAGAACCCCGCTAAAACTCATAGAAATACAAATTGGTCTGCCAAGATTTGAAACCGATCTTCTGATAAAGCCGATTGGCTGCTTCACGGCGCGGATTAGACGTCAGCATAACGCCCTTCGCGCCGTAGGCTTCCGCCAAGCGCAGGGCTTCGCGCGTCAACTTTTCGCCGATACCAAGTCCACGGGCGGACTCGTCCACAACGATATCTTCTATGATGCTGCGCAATCCGGTTGGGACACGGAAGCAAATCAACGTCAGCGCGCCGACGATGGGCTGGTTTCCGCTATCTTCACGGGCTACCAGAAGAGTGGTCGCATCCGCTAAAACCAGCTCCGAGAGTTCATCCCACCTGGGCGGTGTGACGCTGGAAAGCTGCGGGATCAGGCGCTGAAAGGCTTTGTAAATTTCATCCGTCAATTCAGTTACGGGGGTAATTTTCATATTATTTCCATCGCTTTCGTTATGATGACACATATTTTATCCTAGAGGATATAGAATATAAAAAACTTTTCAAAGTATAATCACCAGCGTTATACAACTAATATTTCCAGACGAAATGAGGTAATTATGTCAACAGTTAAACAGCATTACGATGAAGTTCTTTCAGATGTTTACTCATGGTTGTATGGTGGATTTGAGAATAATATTCAACAGTATACGGAATTTTTCAACAAAGAGAAACCAAGCCCTCAAGGTTCCGGGATTGCGATTGATCTTGGGGCTGGATGCGGCTTTCAGTCGATTCCTTTGGCTAAAGCTGGGTATTCCGTTACTGCTATCGATTTTGATGCCAAACTATTAAGTGAACTCAAAAACAACGCCGATGGGCTTGAGATTGAAACCATTCAGGGCGACTTAATGGATTTTGATAAATCTCTGAATGCCGATGCCGAGCTGATCGTCTGTATGACAGATACCATTCTCCATCTGGAATCAAGAGAAAAAGTGGTCTCTCTTTTTGCAAAAGTTTTTGCAGCTCTTGAAGCCGGCGGAAAATTCATCATCACTTTTCGAGATTTAATGTATGAACTAAAAGAAATTGACAGATTTTTACCTGTTAGAAGTGATGAAAACACTATCTTTACTTGCTTTTTGGAATATGAGCCTGAGACTGTCAAAGTTCATGATATTGTCTACCAAAAATCCGGTGATGTGTGGAAGCTATCCAAAAGCTTCTATCGAAAGCTACGACTGTCTGAAACATGGGTCTGCGAGCAATTATCGCAGTCTGGCTTTAGCAAAATAGATTCAAGTATCGAAAATGGTGTTATAACAATTACAGCAGTACGGGAATAGTGAGATTCGGATAACGTCACAATGTTTGACAATCTTGTGTCTCGCAAGTAGAATGGCTTTCGTCTTAAAAAAGACATCCGCTTGTTCGAGTGTATGTTATATCAGCGATATAATATCTAAAAAATGCAAACTTATTCAAACTTTCATTCGCATGATTCCCTCCGTTGGGGATTGTGTTTTTAAGGAGAAAAAATGTTAGATACTGTAAAAACAACCGCCGATTACTATGTGGCAGATATGTCATTGGCAGCATGGGGTCACAAAGAGATCGCCATGGCCGAAAAAGAAATGCCGGGCTTAATGTCCTTGCAGGAAAAATATGGCGAATCCAAACCTTTGGCCGGTGCACGTATCGCTGGCTCCCTGCACATGACCATTCAGACCGCTGTGCTGATCAAAACCCTCGTCAAATTGGGCGCAGAGGTCCGCTGGGCTTCCTGCAACATCTACTCCACACAAGATCATGCAGCAGCAGCCATCGCTGACCTGGATATCCCTGTTTTCGCGTTCAAAGGCGAAACCCTGGATGAATACTGGGAATTCACTCACCGCATTATGGAATGGGCGGATGGCGGCACCCCCAATCAGATACTCGACGATGGCGGCGACGCCACCTTGCTCGTTATCCTTGGCTCACAAGCTGAAAAAGATCCTTCTATCCTCGACAATCCCAAGAGTGAAGAAGAAGTTGCCCTCTTCTCTGCCATCAAAAAACGCTTGAGCGAAAAACCCGGCTGGTACAGCGAACGTCGCGAAGCCATTCAGGGTGTTTCTGAAGAAACCACCACCGGCGTACACCGCCTTTATCAGCTTTTTGAAGAAGGCAAACTGCCTTTCCCTGCTTTCAACGTTAATGACTCAGTCACCAAATCGAAATTCGACAACTTGTACGGCTGCCGCGAATCCCTCGTAGATGGCATCAAGCGCGCCACCGATGTGATGATCGCTGGCAAGATCGCCGTTGTCTTGGGTTATGGTGATGTCGGCAAAGGTAGTGCACAATCCTTGCGTGGTTTGGGTGCAGCCGTTTGGGTTACGGAAGTTGACCCGATTAACGCCCTGCAGGCTGCCATGGAAGGTTATCGCGTCGTGCGCATGGACGAAGTCGCTGGTCAGGCTGACATTTTCGTCACCGCGACTGGCAATTACCATGTAATCACACATGAACACATGCGTCAGATGAAAGACGAAGCCATCGTCTGCAATATTGGTCACTTCGATAACGAAATTGACGTTGCCAGCCTTGAGCAGTACGAATGGGATAATGTCAAACCCCAAGTCGACCAGATCATCTTCCCTGACGGGAAGAGAATCACCCTGTTGGCGAAAGGTCGTTTGGTCAATCTGGGCTGCGCGACCGGCCATCCCAGCTTTGTGATGTCGAACAGCTTCACCAATCAGGTTTTAGCACAGATGGAACTTTGGCAAAATAACGACGAATACGAAAATCGCGTTTACACCCTGCCCAAGAAATTGGATGAAGAAGTAGCTCGCTTACACCTTGAGAAAATTGGCGTCAAACTGACCCAACTTACTGAAGAACAAGCTGACTACATCAAGGTTCCTGTTGAAGGACCGTATAAACCGGATCACTACCGCTACTAAATCAACACATCGTCGTAAAGCAAAAGAGCGGAAGACTTTTTGAAGTCTTCCGCTCTTTTTTCTTTAACTTGCCAAATTCATTTAAAGCAGTCTCTAACAAAACACTTAATTTTCTAACGATATGACACTTTTATTTTTGAAGGTGGTTGAGTAGCTCAAGCGAAGCAAAGAGCGTATCGAAACCACGCAACGTAGCGATTTATACCGACTTGTTGGTTTTGATATGGCGAAAAGCATCGCCTACTCAACCAACGAGCGCTATTTGAAACAAATAGTCATGTGGTAGCTAATTTTCAAATAATTGATCTAATTGCCCAGCGTCATCAAAATGCTGACGAAAGCGGGCAACGAATTCTTCACGTGTATAGCTGTGATTCTGTGTGCCGCTCTGTTCAAGGACATAGACAGCCGCCAAAGAGCCAACCTGTCCGCAGAGTTCCCAGCCCAAACCTCTGCCGTATGCAGCAAGGAAGCCGCCACGGAAAGCATCACCGACGCCGGTGGGATCAGCAATCTCCTGTTCCGGCACGGTCGGGATGTGGATTTCTTTGCCATCCGCATAAATATCTGCACCATCTTTGCCACGCGTGATGACGATATGATTGACCTGTGCGAGCATCCCGTCAAGGTCAAGACCGGTCTTCTTGGAGATCAAGCCGAATTCATAATCGTTGACAAAGAGGAAGTGTGCACCCTGCATGTCGCGGGCGATCTCTTCGCCTTCGAGACGGAGCAACTGCTGGCTCGGATCATAAAGGTAAGAGATGCCCAACTCGCGGCACTCAGCAGCAAACTTGGTCATTGCATCGGGGGCATTTGGGGAGATAACAACCAAGTCAGGTTTCTGGTCGACGTCTTTGATGGACTGTATCGCCGCATGCCCCATTGCGCCGGGGGAAAAGCTGGCGATCTGAGCGCTGGTCTGATCGGTCGTAGCGAAGAAGGATGCCGTGAAGACATCCGGGATGACTTTGGCATATTCCGTGTCAACACCCTGAGCATCCAGCCAAGCGCGGTAATCACTAAAGTCTTGGCCGACGGTAGCCATCAAGCGCGGTTTTGCGCCAAGTAAAGCGAGGGTATAAGCGATATTTGGTGCAACGCCACCGCGTTCACGGGTCATTGAATCGACGAGAAATGATAAGCTGATCGATGATAAGCGTTCGGGCAAAATCTGTTCTTCAAATTTTCCCGGAAAAGTCATTAGGTAATCGTAGGCAACTGAGCCTGTGAGTAAAATGTCCATTTTTCTTCCTTATTTTGGCAATTTGCCCGAAAAAAGCGCGCTCGTCTGAGCGCGCCGAATTGACGGGCGTAGTTTAGCATGGGACAGGGTGCTTGTCAAAGAAAAAGAGGCGGCGCATTCAGTACACGATGAGGCATCGGGGTTGCACAGAAGCGGCAAACACGTGTCTTCGAGCGCTTCCATCACCTTGATGGATAACGACAACAGGCTTTTCAGCGGGGTCGGGGTCGACAATAGTAATCGAAGCAAAACGCCATGTGCCTGAAACAATCATTAGCCTGCTCCACACAAAGAGACGTTCTCGCCGGCGTCTCTTTTTATTTTCACGTCCAAGAATCATCCCCTGAATTGACATCTTCGTGGCATCGGCTACAATATGCAGAATGAAAAGTACAAAGGTTGCCATTACGCTTGAAGGGCTGCTGGAACAATGCCCAGATCATTACTCACTTGCCGACAGGGAATTGATAAAACGCGCTTATAACCTGGCAGAAGAAGCGCATCGACCGCAAAAACGTGCGTCTGGTGAGCCGTATATTACCCATTGTTTAGCCGTTGCTTCCATACTGGCAGAGCTACAAGTCCCGGCGGCAGTGGTTGCTGCGGGGTTATTGCATGATACGGTTGAAGACACGCCTGTCACACTGGCCGACCTGCAAACAAATTTCGGCGGGGAAATCGCCAATCTTGTGGATGGGGTTACGAAGCTGACCAACCTTCCACGTGTCTCTCGTGACGATCAATTTCTTCGCACAGAAGACGATGAAGAAACGGAAGCAAGTGCACAGGAGCGCGAGGCGCAAGAAGAAAAAAAGCCAACGAAAGCTGCGTTGCGTGGTCGCCGTCCCGATATGGCATCCGAAACGCTGCGCAAGACCTTCCTCGCCATGGATGATGATGTCCGCGTGGTGTTGATCAAACTTGCCGATCGTCTCCATAATATGCGCACTCTAGGACATATGCCTGACCACAAGCGCAAACGCATCGCCAAACAGACGATGGATATTTTTGCGCCGCTGGCAAACCGGATGGGTATCTGGCAGATCAAATGGGAATTGGAAGATCTCGGCTTCCGTTACACCAACCCGGAAGCGTATAAAGATATTGCTTCACATCTCGCTGCCCGTCGAGAGGGCAGAGAAGAGCAAATTCGTTTGATTACAGATGACTTGAGAAGAATGTTGGAGCAGGAAAATATCAGCGCGGAAGTGTCAGGACGCCCCAAACATATTTACTCAATTCATCGCAAAATGACTGCGAAGAATAAACCTTTTGAGATGGTGCGTGACGTGCGCGCTGTGCGAATTCTCGTGCCGGACGTTCCGGCTTGCTACGCCACCCTTGGCTTGATCCACACCCGTTGGCGCCCGCTGCCGAATGAATTTGACGATTATATTGCCGCACCGAAAGATAATTTCTACCAATCCTTGCACACCGCCGTGCGCCACGACGACGGGAAACCGCTCGAGGTGCAAATCCGCACGCACGAAATGCACGAAAATGCGGAATATGGGATCGCCGCACACTGGCGCTATAAGGAAGGGGGCAGGCAAAACGACTCATATAACGAACGCATCGACGGCATTCGCCGTATGATGGAGTGGCGCACAGACGTAAACGACGCGACCGAATTCGTCGAGAGCATGAAAACCGACGTTTTTCAGGATCGCGTTTATGTTTTTACCCCAGATGGTGACATTATCGACTTACCCGCCGGCTCCACCCCCATCGATTTTGCCTACCATATCCACACCGATGTAGGACATCGCTGCCGTGGCGCGCGTGTAAACGGGAAACTCGTTACACTCAGCCATGAATTAAAAACTGGCGAACAAGTTCAAATACTGACAGCAAAGCGCGGCGGCCCCAGCCGCGACTGGCTGAATGCCAATCTCGGTCTGGTTAAGACCCAGCGTGCCAAGTCAAAGATGCGTGTCTGGTTTCGCAAACAGGATCACGAACAAAATATCACCCAGGGCCGCACCCTGCTTGAAAAAGAATTACAACGTATCGGTGTCAAAGACAAGACTAATTTCGATAACCTTGCCCGCGAAATGGGATACCGCACTGCAGACGATCTATCGCTCGCAATTGGGCACGGCGATCTCTCAGTCAACTCCGTTGTCACACAACTCGCTGAAGAAGACAAGCAACAAGAAGAAGAACTCATTCCAATTGGCACAGGCACTGCCGCAGATGCGAACACGGCCATTCGTGTGGTGGGGCTCAAGGGCCTGTTGACCACCGTCGCCAAATGCTGTAACCCCACCCCCGGGGATGAAATTATCGGCTATATCACGCGCGGGCGTGGAGCAAGCATCCACCGCAGCGACTGCCCAAATATCCTCCGCGCTACAGATCGAGAGCGTCTCGTACAGGTCACGTGGGGATCGAACGTCCGCACCTATCCTGTTCCCATTCGCATTACCGCTTTCGATCGTAAAGGGCTCATCGGCGACATCACCTACATCCTTTCCAGCGATGGCATCAATATGATCGACGCCAACGTAAAGGTCACCAAAGGGGTTGCCGATATTCACCTAATCATCGAAGTCAGCGATATTAAACAACTCGCCCGTCTGCTGGCACGTATCGAAAACTTGCCCAACGTGCTCGAAGCGCGACGTAATAAACCCGGTTAAAGGCTAAAAAATGGCACTCATCCCCGTAAGCGAAGCGCGTGAGCGCATTCTCGCCGCTTTTGAAAAACTGGATATTGTGCACGTGCCACTCAAAGATGCGGTTGGACGTGTATTAGCGGAAGAAATCACAGCAGCAACCGACCTGCCTCTTTTTGATAATAGCTCGATGGACGGCTTCGCCGTTCGCGCCGCAGACCTGACCCAGGCTGGTTCGGCAACGCCGATCAGTTTACCGGTCGTGGACGATATTCCCGCAGGAAAGATGCCTACGCATCACCTTCAAACAGGTGAAGCCGCCCGCATCATGACTGGCGCTCCCCTGCCCCCCGGTGCAGATGCCGTTGTCCCCGTCGAAAAAACCGACTTCAATAACCGCGCCCCCGGCACAACACTCCCCGAAAAGGTACAGATTTTCAAAGCCCCAACGCTTGGGGCCAATATCCGCAAACGCGGCGACGATATGCTGGGTGGCGCCAGCATCCTCTGCACAGGTCAACGCCTGCGCGCACAGGACCTAGGGATGCTCGCCATGTTCGGCATCGCCCAGGTGCCCGTCTACCGCAAACCGCGCGTAGCCCTGCTCTCCAGTGGAGACGAATTAACCCCCATCGGACAACCCATCACAGCAGGAAAAATCTACGACGTCAACTCCTACACACTCGGCGCACTGCTCGAAGCGCAAGGCTGCGAGATCATTTCACTTGGCGTCGCCGCTGACACCCCCGAAGCTATCAAAGCCGCACTCACCAAAGCCAAAGATGCCGATTTTATTCTCTCATCAGCAGGCGTTAGCATGGGCTCTTTCGACTTCATCAAAACCGTCATCGAAAGCGATGGCGCGCTCGACTTCTGGCGCATCAATATGCGACCGGGCAAACCACTCACCTTTGGGCATTATCAAAATCTGCCCTTCATCGGATTGGCAGGGAACCCCGTTTCAGCATTCGTCGGCTTCATGGTTTTTGTGCGCCCCGTCATCGCCAAGCTACTCGGCAGCGACCAGGAAGACCAGCAACTCATCCGCGCCCGCCTGAGCGAGCCACTCACATCCGACGGCAGAGAAAGCTACCTGCGCGCAAAAGTCGAGCGCGAAAACGGCGAATTACGTGTCCATCTGACCGGGCATCAAGGCTCAGGCAATCTCTTCTCAATGGTGCAGGCGAATGCTTTACTGATTATCCCCGCAGGGGTAAAATCGCTACCCATCAACGCAGAAGTTGATCTATGGATGCTCACTTAAAACTCTTTTATTCAAACACTTTATAGGATATTATGAAAAAGACAACCCTGATTTCACTCATTGCCGCTATCATCGGCGCACTCGATTCAATTTACCTTGCGTGGGTAAAACTCTCGCATAACGAAACACTCTGCGCCCCCGGTCTTGGTGACTGTTTCACCGTTAACACCAGTGTCTACTCTGAAGTCTATGGCATTCCTATCGCCCTCTTTGGTTTAGCCGCTTACCTGATTATCATTACCATTTTGCTTGCTGAAACACGCTGCTCATTTCTGGAAGAGAACGGCACTTTGGCAATTTTTGGCATCAGCTTGGTTGGTGTGTTCTACTCTGCATACCTTTCCTATCTTGAAGCTTACGTCATCCACGCCTGGTGCCCGTATTGTGTCTTATCTGCTATCATGATTACAGCCATCTTTATCGCATCGATCTTCCGCCTGAAGGAAGAGCAAGGCTAAAAACAGGAGACTCCCATGCCTCGTATCCGCTGCCTCTACATAGACTGTAACTTTCTTGATGCCAATTACTGCACCGCATCCACCGTAGAAATCGACCCGGACTTGGGTTGCGCCACATATATCCCGATTGGCGAAGCAGACGCCATCGACGAACCTTGGGAAGAAGATGACGACGACTACGAGAATTGGGAAACTGAAGATCTTGACATAGATGATGATGTTAGCATCGCTGATGACGAAGACGATTGGTAGAGAATAACTGTGCAACACCCTTAATTTGGGCTTGATACCGTTAAATAAAAAAACGCCGCGCTACTCGCGCGGCGTTTTTTGCATTAATCCATAAAGAAAGATGCCTGCCGCCACTCCCAAATTGAGCGATGTACCGCGCCCACACATTGGTAAGGATACCAACTCATCACAAGCTGCGATCTGCTCCGCAGAAAGTCCCTTTTGCTCGCTGCCGAGCAATAGCACCCAACCTTTTTCACCCAAATTTAGAGAGCCGAGATCACTCGTCCCACGTGCTGAAGTGCCAAGAAGTTGCAGCGCATTTTTCTCTGTCCATCCAACGAAATCGCCAAAGGATGTGCGCACAACCGGCTTCCAGAAGAGCGCACCCATACTCGCCCGCACCACTTTGGGATGATAAATATCCACCCCGCCATCAAGCAGGATCAACGCATCCGCACCGACCGCGTCAAGTGTACGCAGGATCGTCCCGACATTGCCGGGGTCTTGCGGCGCGAGCACTGCTGCACCATATCGGAAGTTTTTCAGACCTGCCAGTGTGGTTACGCGCTGCTGCACGGAGGCGAGAATCCCTTGCGGGTTTTCCTTACCCGCCAGAGAGCGGAATATATCGGCAGAGGCCGACTGGCAACGAATGCCTTTTTTGGCGGAAGCAAGCAAAAGGTCGTGGGCGTACTCGCTGGTCAGCAAATCGGGGGCGTAGAGAATTGTATCCACATCCCAATCCGCTTCAACCGCGGCACCGACATGGTGTATCCCCTCAACGAGGAAAAGCCCGCTTTCTTTACGAGCTTTGGCCTGGCTAAGGGCACGAAATTCTTTGACAAGCGAGTTATTACGACTGGTGAGCATTTCGGTTTCGGTCATGGGGTGATTGTACAACAATTTTGATGTACACTATAGGGAATCTTGACGAAAACAGGAGCCAACATGAAAGAATACAAAGACCTGAACCCAACCGAGCGCGTGCTGCTGGGACCGGGACCAAGCATGGCATCGCCGCGCGTGGTTCGCACCATGGCAACTCCGCCGGTGGGACATCTTGACCCTGCCCTGCTAAAGATTTACACCGAAGAACAAGAGTTGCTGCGCTATGTCTTTAACACCAAAAACGAGTGGACTTTTGCACTCTCTGGCACGGGCACATCTGCAATGGAAGCGGCCATGGCGAATCTGGTTGAACCAGGCGATGCCGTGCTGGTAGCTGTGATCGGCTATTTCGGTACGAGGCTGGCAGAGATCGCTTCGCGCTTGGGCGCCGAAGTGGATACGGTCGAGCGTCCGTTGGGTGAGATTTTGAGTGTGGAAGAAGTAGAAGCTGCGCTGAAAGTAAAACCCTACAAAGTTTTCGGCATCGTCCACGCTGAAACATCGACGGGCGCTGAGCAGCTTCATATCGGCAAGATCGCCAAAGCCGCCCATGAGCAAGGCGCGCTGGTCGTGCTGGATACGGTCACATCGCTCGGGAGCATCCCTGTGCTCGTCGATGAGTGGGATGTGGACATCGCCTATTCCGCCAGCCAGAAGAGCCTTTCTGCGCCTTCTGGACTAGCGCCAATCACGGTCAGCGCACGCGCACGCAAGGCAATCTCTAAACGCAAGGTACCCGTCTCGAGCTTTTACTTTGACTTGCAAAGCTACGCCAATTATTGGATCAATCACGGCTATCATCACACCGCATCAGCGACTCTGCACTATGCCCTGCGTGAAGCCCTGCGCATCACCTACGAAGAGGGTCTGGAGGCACGCTACGCCCGTCACCGCGCGAATGCAGAGCTGCTCTGGGCAGGATTGGAAGAAATCGGCGCACCGCCCTTTATTCCCGCAGAATATCGTCTGCCTCCACTTACAACGGCTGTTGTCCCAGAGGGGATTGCACCACATGAATTACGCGCAAAATTACTGAATGACTATAATCTCGAGATCGCAGGCGGATTTGGCGCACTGAAAGATAAAGTTTGGCGCATCGGCTTAATGGGCTACTCGAGCCGCCGAGAAAACATCACATTGCTATTGGCAGCGATGAAAGATTTAATGTAAACTATCACCCTTGATTCTGCGAGGAAGTCGGCTCCCCGATAAAGCAGTTTTTTATTCTCAACAACAAGATTGCTTCCTCCATTTGGGAGCGTATGTCGCTCCGCTCGCAAATCCAAATTATTCTATGTTGTGTACCAAAGGAGAAAAGATGAAAACAAAACACGCCCTATTTATTATCATGATCTTCGTGCTCGCCTTTACGGCTGCCTGCGGTGGTGGCGCTGCAACATCCGCTCCGCCCGCTGAAGCGCCTGTCGAGGCTCCCGCCGAAGAACCGGCAGCCGAAGCGCCAGTGGAAGAAGCCGCTGAAGCGCCCGCCGAGGAACCGGCAGAAGAAACGGCTGCCACGTCAGAATTTCCGCTTCCTGATGACGCCAGCAATGTAATGGCCCTTGGCGATGGCGTGACCAACTTCCAGACCGCGCTCAGCATCCCCGACGTGGTGACCTTCTACCGTTTCGCCTTCCCGGACTACACCGAACGTGAAATTCTGACCGTCATTACAGATGCATCTTTAAATCTCGTCTTTGACGGGCATGCAAGCGGCAAAGCGATCGTTGTTCAAGGTTTCCCGATGGGCGACGTGACTAACGTCAGCATCCGCCTTGAAGCGGAATAAAAAGTAACGTATTTCGTAGTGCGTATTGCGTAATAACTTACGCAATACGCACTATTTTTTAACTATGAATTTTTTAGACAAACTCCCCAAATGGCTGCCCGCGCTTGTGATGATGGCGCTCATCTTCGCCTTTTCCGCAACCCCATCAAGCGGACTGCCCAATTTCGATGCCGCAGATTTCATCATCAAAAAGGGCGCCCACATGCTGGGATACGCGCTGCTTGCACTCTCGTATCTACGCGCCTTCGACGGCAAGCTCGACAAATGGAAACTGATCTGGCTGCTGGCAATCCTCTACGCCGCATCCGATGAGTTTCACCAGTCATTCGTCGCGGGGCGTGGCTCGACAGCGATGGATGTGGGGATTGATTCTATTGGGGCTGGCTTGGGGTTATTGTGGGCAAAAAAGAAATTCAAGAATTAAAAAGTAGGGGCGGGTCCAAGACCCGCCCCTACTAAAACCTAACGTCTACAATCTAAAGCCTATCTACTCAAACTCCAGCTCGAAGTCTTCGTCTTCTGAAAACTCCCCAACTCGCTCGATCTCAATATCACTAAACAGTCCATCCTGATGTATATGCAGACGATGACGTTTCACCAACTCCAACATGGCTAAAAAGGTGACCGCCACTTCAATACGACTATTCGCCCCGTCGATCATTTTGCGGAAGGTCGTCCGCTCTTGACTACTCAAAAAGCGCACAATATGCTGCACCTTCTCGCGGATCGTCACTTTGGGCGCGCGGATCACTGTTCCCAGCTCGGCTTTTTCGGCTTCACGGGCAAAAATTCTTTCGGCCGCATGAACGAGATCCGTCAAGGTCACTTCCCCCATCTCAAAACGGGCTTCAACCTTGGGCGGGGCAGCGATCCGCAGGTACGTCCGCAAATCCTGCGCCTGTCGCTCCTTCATCCAGCCCGCTATTTCCTTGAACTTCTTATACAATCGCAACTGGCGCGCCAACGCTTCGCCGGGATCTTCCTCGCCAGCTTCACGCACAGGCGGGCGCGGTAGCAGCGCTTCCGATTTGATCTGGATCAGTTTCGCCGCAATCACCAAAAACGCCGAAATCTCTTCGGCATCCATTTCCTCTTCCAAACCGCGAATACGCTCCAGATACTGATCGGTGACCAACGCCAAAGAGACGCTCGTGATGTCGAGTTCGGCGTGCTCGATCAGGCTCAACAACAGGTCAAGTGGGCCTTCAAAAACAGGCGTACTGACGGTATATTTTTTGGTTTGGTTTTCGGCAATACTGATGGTCATAAGGCGAGATTATAACAGAACATGCCTCCGCGAGGAGCGTGCTTTTACGACGATGCGGTCTCATATTTTCAAAAAATTGCTTCGACGATAAAGCTGCCTCGCAAAATCGTCCAACTTAGATACGACCTACGGTATAATCGCCGACATGACAAATTTGACCCACATAGACGAAACAGGCAAAGCCCACATGGTAGACGTGGGCGCAAAACCGGATAGCGAACGCGTCGCCGTGGCGCGTGGCGAAGTAAAAATGCTAAAGACGACATTTGACCTGATCGCCGCAGGCAACATGAAAAAAGGCGACGTCTTGACAGTTGCCCAAATCGCAGGCATCAACGGCGCGAAACAGACATCCAACTTGATTCCGTTATGTCATCCCCTGCCGCTCACACACATCTCGGTCGAACTCCGCCTGGACGAATCTTTGCCCGGCGTACAGATCACCGCCTCCGCGCGCCTGCGCGGCAAAACCGGCGTCGAGATGGAAGCCCTGACAGCCGTCTCCGTCGCCGCCCTGACGATCTACGATATGGCCAAAGCCGCCGAAAAGACGATGGTCATCCAAAACATTCGTCTTGTTGAGAAACATGGCGGGCAAAGCGGTGATGTTGTAAATGAGTAATAGCTCCTGAGCGGAGGACTGAGCAATCCACAGGATGTATCGAAGTCCGCAGTCGAAGGCCGGCCTTACTGAAACACCGCTCTTCGACTTCACTCCCTATCCGTCGTTCCGCTCAGAGACTGAAATTTATTGTAGAGAAAATTTAGAGAATATCCCATGCACAAAGTAAACGTCCTCTTTTTCGCCACCTTCCGCACTCGCGCGGGACGCTCATCGCTCGAAGTTGAACTCAACGACAACGCGACGGTCGGCGAACTCAAAGATTTGTTGGTAGCTGAAATCCCCGCACTGGAAGCATCCCTGCACCATACACTCGTCTCCATCAACCGCGAATTCGCCTTCGATGATGAAGTCATCCCCGAAGGCGCGGAAGTCGCATTGTTCCCACCTGTAAGCGGAGGATAGTGTCACTGCGAGGAAGGCTTTAGCCTAACATTTCAGTCTCCATCGCAAGAAGGAGATTGCTTCGCTTCGCTCACAATGACATATCAAAAAACTTATGACAAACTCTAACTTCCCCACCATCTTCTCCATCACCGAAGACGAGATCGACATCAACGAACTCGTCGAACAGATTACGCTCACATCCACGGGCGCGGCGGCAATCTTTACCGGCATGGTGCGCGGCGAGACCTCCCGCGAAGGCAAAGCACAGGGCATCAACTACGCCCCACACGAGACCACCTATCTCGAATACGAAGCCTATATCCCGATGGCGGAAGAAAAAATGAAACAGGTCGCCGATGAAATTCGCGAACGCTGGGATACCATCGAGGGCATCGCCATCGTCCAGCGCATCGGGAAGCTCTATCCGCGCACACCGACGGTGCTGATCGCCTGCACCGCATCTCATCGCGATACGGGCGTCTTCGAAGCTGCCCGCTACGGCATCGACCGCCTGAAAGAGATTGTTCCCGTTTGGAAAAAGGAATATATGCCCGACGGCGAAGAATGGATTGAAGGCGAATATATCCCATCCAAAGACGATTAAGCCCTGTATCTGCCCTTTTTACACAACAATCCCGAGCGGACACATAGGGCCGGCCCCTACACAATAACAAAAACTCCCCCGTGACGAACTCCACGCACGGGGGTTATTCTTTTGTAGATAAAATCTTATCGGAGGAATTATGGAAAAAGTCGTTATTACTGGTATGGGAACAGTCAACCCACTCGGGCTGACTGTTGAAGAAACCTGGAAAAACATCAAGAACGGCGCCTCGGGCGTTGCCCCGATCACACGCTTCGACGCATCCGATTGGCTGGCGCAGATCGCCTGCGAAGTGAAAAACTTCGATCCCAGCAATTATATGCCCGCCAAAGAAGCGCGCCGCCGCGACATCTTCGAGCAATTTGCTTCGGCGGCCGCACTCGAAGCCATTCAAAGCTCAGGTCTGGAAGTCACGCCCGAAAACGCCGGTCGCATTGGCGTTTTGGTCTCATCGGCGATGGGCGGTTTGAAATCACTCCAAGATGCGATCTTCACGCTCAAAGACCACGGCGCTCGTCGCGTCAGTCCCTTTCTAATCCCAATGCTGATGGCAAACGGCGCAGCCGGATTGATCGGCATCGACCACGGTCTTAAAGGTCCTGCTATGTCGGTCGCATCCGCTTGTGCGTCCGGGATCGACGGAATCGGTCTCGCATGGATGATGTTGCGCTCCGGCATGATCGACGTCGCCGTAACAGGCGCATCCGAATCAACCCTGACCGAAACTGGTGTGGGGGCATTCGATCGAATTGGTGCCCTGTCCCGCAGAAACGACGACTACGCGATGACCCCGGCGCCCTTCGACAAAAACCGTGATGGCTTGGTGATGGGCGAAGGTGCAGGCATTCTTATCATGGAAACCGAAAGTCACGCCAAAGCGCGCGGGGCAAATATTCTGGCCGAGTTAGCGGGATACGCTGCCACAGCGGATGCGTACCACGTCACCGCCCCATCGTCAGAAGGTGCTGGTGGCGCGGAAGCCATTCGACAGGCGCTCGTTTCGGCGCAAGTTAATCCAGACGAAGTGGACTACATCAGCGCACACGGCACGGCGACGCCACTAAACGACGCATCCGAGACCAAAGCGGTAAAAGCGGCTTTGGGAGAGTACGCCTACACAACACCGATCTCCTCGACCAAATCCATGACGGGTCACATGATGGGCGCAACCGGCGCACTGGAAGCGATCTTCTGCGTGCAGGCGATCCGCGAGGGCGTGCTGCCGCCAACGATCCACTACGAAACACCCGACCCCGATTGTGATCTGGACTATGTACCGAACGTGGCACGCGATGCCGAGGTGAATGTGGCAATCAGCAACGCCTTTGGTTTTGGCGGGCATAATGCGGTCATGGTAGTCAGAAAATACAAGTAAGTGGTTTTCAGTAAAAGCAAAAGACCTTCGGCTTTAGGCTCGAAGGTCTTTTTGATTCTACTCGTCACATCTATCAAAGCGTTTAGCCGTTCTATAATAGATTTAATTGTATAACCGCCCAGATGAAAAAACGGGAGCAACCTCGATCTGAAGTTGCTCCCGCTTCATGAACATTTATTGCCAGTGAAATTGGCCGCCGTTTTCCTTCAACCACCTGCGCCGGGACTTGTAATCCGGCATGATCGCGCCAACCTGCGCCCAGAAAGCGGAGGAGTGATTTGCCTCGCGCAGATGACAAAGCTCGTGCACCACCACATAGTCGATGATCTCGAGCGGTGCCATCACCAGCCGCCAGGTGAGATTGATGTAGCCCTTCGAACTGCATGATCCCCAACGCGTGCGCGCAGAGGAAAGTTTGACCTGCTTGACATCGAAGCCATGCTTCTCGGCGTAATGGGCAACGCGCTCGTTAAAAATATGGCACGCTTCTTTTTTGTACCAGTTTTCGAAAATGTCTTTTGCAGCACCTTGCGCAGACTTGGCAAGTTGAAAATCTTGCTTCAACTCAAGAGCAGGCTTTTGCTGACTGAGAATTTTAAGAGCATAAATTTCTCCCAGAAAAAGAAATTCTTCTCCATCCACAAATTGACGCGGCGCAAATGCCGCCTGCCTTGCCTGAACTTCTGCCTGCTTTTTAGCGATCCAGCCGGCGTGTTTTTTGAGCATGGCACTGATCTGCCGCTGCGTGGCACGCTGCGGGGCGCGCACAAGCAGCTCGCCATTCGGCTGAACGACGAGGGCAATGGTTTTGCGTTTAGAGCGGATGATTTTGGGCTTTAACTTTCCAACATCCAAACAAGCCACTAACATTCGCTAAAACTACAGGCGTAACACTTGCGGCAGCCTTCCTCGTTTACCACAGCGGCTTCACCGCACTCCGGGCAAAGATCACCGATGCGCGGAATCTTCGTCATCGTGGGGGCTTTTTCAACTTCCTGTCCGCCATTTTTGCGATACGCTTCACTTTCACGCACATGGTCGGCTTCGGCCTCGGCAGGTGTGGAGGCGATCAACTCCTGCATCATACTCTTGGATTCACGCAGGTATTCGGCTAAGACCTGTCCAACACCATCGGCCAGCGAACGCACGCGGTTGGGCCCAAATCCCAGCGAGCGACCACCACCGATCCCGCCGAGTTGCCGGACGATCTCTTTGATACGATCACGCGGCGAAACGGGCGATGCCAAACGCAGCACGTAAGAGATCAAACGGCCAATCGCTTCTGAGACAGCAGCGGTCTCAGAACCGGCTTTGGAAGTGTTCACAAAGACTTCAAAGGGCTGCCGCCCGCCATTCTCATTGACGGTCACGAAGGCTTTACCGAGCGGTGTCTCAACGTTGTAGGTCCAACCGATCAACGCGCGCGGACGCGGCTTCTTGCTCTCACGCCAAAGCGGTTTCAGAGCGGCCATATCGACATGCTCAGGCTGCTTCTGTTTGGCGGTCGCTTTGGTCTCCAGCACAACTGCGTCACGCGAGCCGGTCACATAGACCGTGATGCCTTTACAGCCCAATTCCCAGGCCAGTTTGTAGGCTTCTGAAACGTCTTCTTCGGTGGCTGTCTCAGGAAAATTGACAGTCTTCGAGAGTGAGTTATCCACGAAAGCTTGCAGCGCAGCCTGCATGCGCACATGTTCATCGGCGCTAATATCTGCCGAGACGACGAAGGTGTCCCGAATGGCTTGCGGCACATCGCTGACGTTCTGACAAGTACCATCTTCCATGACCTTCTCGAAAATTTCCTGACGCGCTTCACCAGCCAAACCAGCCTCTGCCAATGCATTCTCAAAGCGCGGGCTGGCGTAGGTCAGTTGCAGATCACGTCCATTATCGTTGACATGGCGGATGTAGGCGAGTGCGAACGTCGGCTCACAGCCGTATCCTTCGCATCCGGCAACGGTAGCAATCGTCCCGGTGGGCGCGACCGTTGTTTGGGCAGCGTTACGAATACCGTGCTGCCGAATTCCATCCACAACGGAATCCCAGTCAAGTTCCGGGCGATCCCAGTTCTTGGTATAAGAGACAACAGATTTAGGCTTTCTCCAGGTGAAACTCGCGGGGTCGTAAATACTGCCCTCGATGACAGAAAATGCACCGCGCTCTTCCGCCATCCTGATGCTGGTCTGCATGGCGTGGTAGCGCACAAATTCCATCAACTGCGCGCCAAATTCCTGGCCTGTGCGTGAGCCGTAACGCACACCCGCGTGATACATAATATCGGCCAAGCCCATAATACCCAGCCCAATGCGGCGCGCGCTCGTAGCGGCTTCTTTGAGTTGCGGCACGGCGGGCACATAGGCATTTATATCGACAACATCATCAAGAAAGTAGGTCGCCAAAACAGTGCTCTTACGGATTTCTTCCCAGTCCACATTGCCATCGGGTGCACAATGCTCGGCAAGATTGATCGAGCCCAAACAACAGGATTCATAGGGCCCCAGCCACTGCTCGCCGCAGGGATTTGTGGACTCAAGCGAGTAAAGATGCGGAACAGGATTGTCGCGATTCGCGGCGTCGAGGAAGAGCATCCCCGGCTCACCGTTATGATGCGCCTGATGGACGATTTTCTCGTAAAGCGCCCGTGCCTTGACTTTTCGATATGTCCTGATCGGGATGCCCGCTGCCTCGGCTTGCTCCAGCGTCCCCCTGAACCCTCGATATTGGGGCGAGAGCACATCCGGGAAGCGTAATGCCCACTCATCATCTTTTTCGACAGCGCGCATAAAGGCATCTGTAATCCCCACCGAAATATTGAAATTTGTGATCTGATTCTCGTCGGTTTTACAGTTAATAAACTCTTCAATATCGGGATGATCCACGCGCAACACACCCATATTGGCACCACGTCGTGTGCCGCCCTGCGCGATCTCGCCAAAGGCATGGTCATAAACCCGCAAAAAACCAACCGGTCCCGTCGCCTGCCCCGCCGATGAGTTGACCAACGTCCCCTTCGGGCGCAAGCGCGAGAAGGAGAAACCGTTCCCACCACCCGTCTGCTGGATCAACGCCGCATCGCGCAGCGACTGAAAGATACCTGCTGCATCACGTCCCATATCATCGTTGACAGGCAACACAAAACAGGCTGCCAACTGCCCAAGTGGCGTGCCAGCGCCAGTAAACGTCGGAGAATTCGGGAAAAACTTCTTACTCACCAATAAATGATAGAACTCGCGCGCACGTTTGATTACGTCTCCATCCCATGCTTCTTCAGCTTTGGCAACATGATACGAGACACGCCAGAACATTTCATCAATGCTCTCGATTGGCTCGCCATCCTCGCCACGTCGTAGATAGCGACGTTCCAACACCTGACGCGAATTATCGGTCAGATCAATACTGGGTAAATCGCTCGGTAAAGGTGGGGTCGCTAATAATCCCTGCTTAACAGTTACAGCAGCTTTTTTCGTCATCATATTCTCCTTAAAAATTGAAATGGTTTTTATGTCACTTGCCCCCTAAAATGTCAAAAGGGCAGCAAAATTACTCCAGGAGGCGGTCAATCTCCGCGCGTAGCGCATGCAGATCATCCAACTGAAGATAGACCATCGCATAGCGCATATATGCGATCTGATCCAGCTCTTTGAGCCCCCCGATCACTTTATCCCCAATTACACGTGAAGAAACTTCCGATTTCCCCATCTTCTGTAAAGCGTTCTCAACCTGCCCCACCAAACGCTCAATATCTGCCGCAGAAACAGGACGCTTTGCACATGAAATACGAATGCCATTCTTAAGCTTTTCGCGGTCAAAATCCTCGCGCGCACCATCCTGCTTAACAATCAACGGCGTCGCCAAAATCGGACGCTCGTAGCTGCTAAATCGCTGTCCACAACTCAAACATTCTCGCCGACGACGAATATTTCCCTGACTATCATGGGATGTATCAACAACTTTGGAGGAATCATGTTGGCAATAGGGACAACGCATAGGCTTTACTCTTTCATCTAAAAAGGGATAACAGAACATTTGTCTCACGCCAGATATGGGGGTCACGCTTCTCTAGCCTGTTACATCTAGCGGTCAATGGGTGCAAATTCTAGCACAAATAAAAATCAACTACAAGAGGACAAATGGTTTTTTCCACCTTAAAATTTCCATTATCCAACTCCCCCCTAAAAATAAGACTTTTTTGTGGAAAAGATTTAATGCAAAAAAGAAAAAACGTGCAGACCTATTTTTGGCCTGCACGCGTCTTCTTTATTTCGTTCCCAGCGTAAAAATCGTGACTTCCGGGCGGCAATTTATGCGTAGAGCAAACATACTCATCCCTACACCGCGATTGGTGTAAAGCTGCATCCCATTCACGTCATACCACCCCGAGGGGTAATCAGAGGCAAGATGCGGAGAAGCAAGAATTTTCTGCCCGGGCAAAACAATCTGTCCCCCATGCGAATGTCCCGAGAGCTGCAAATCAAAACGCTCCGATGCAGCGCTAAAGTTGGCAAAATCAGGTTCATGCACCAAGGCAATCGCAGCTCCAGTTTCAGGCAGGTTTTCCAGAACCATGCTCAAATTAGTAAGATTTTCAGAAAAGTTATCAAGACCACAGAAATGCAGTTCAGCATTGTCGCGGGTCAATGAGAAAACGGCATTCGAGAGTTTCATCACCCCTGCCGCATCAAATACCCGCTGAAGCGCCTGCGGATCAATCCAGTAATCGTGATTTCCCATCACAGCCAATGTCGTAATCGCAGGAGAAATGCGCCCCAATTGCGAGATCAAAGCCTGCACATAGGTTTCACGTCGTTTTGACTCAACCAGCTCACATAGAAAATCCCCCGTCAACACAACCAGGTCCGGTTCTCGCGCCAACACAGCATCTACTACATGCGCCAGACGCGCGCCTGACATCCACCCGCCAAGATGAATATCACTAATTTGCGCTACGCGAAACCCTGAAAAAGCCGCGTCCATGCGCGGCAAGGTCAAGGGGATTTCTGTAATATCGAGCCAATCAGCCTTTGTTTGGTTGGCTCCCGGCAATTGATGCGCTCCCAAACCAACGTCACCAACATTGGTAAAGGAGCGCACCAGCTTGCCAAGTGCCGGAAAAGATTTATCCAACCGCATCCAGTTCCCCCAAATAATTTATCGAAGTCACATGCAGACGCAACACACGGCGTCCAGACGCATCCAACGCGGCGTAATCACCCAAAGCCTGGGCTCGCTCCAGCGTACCAAAACTCATGCCCTGTGTGGGAATTTCAATGTCGCTCGCAGCATCGGTCGTGATCTGGATAAACAGCCCATTATTCGCCCCACCCTTGTGCAACTGCCCGGTCGAATGCAGGAAACGCGGGCCAAAACCGAGCGTAGTCGTCAGTCCCGTTTTTTGCTGGATGGACAGGCGCAAGTTGTCGAGGACAGTTTGCATCTCGGCGTTCCGTGGCAGATAGGCGTGGATGGAAATATAGTCACTCGCCGACGCCTGCGCCAAAAACGCCTCGAACGCGGACTTTAGGCTTGTTCCCGTTATCTCGACATTGGCGTAGACCTTGGCAGCTTCCGTTTCCAAGAACGGCATGCCTTCGTCCAGTGTGCCATTTTGATTATACGCAGCGATTTGCGCACGCGCCATAACCTTCGCTGATTCGACATTTGGCTGGTCGAAAGCGTTCACGCCGAGCAGATGACAGGCTATTGCCGTCGCATATTCCCAGCGGTAGAACTCTGTAAAGAGTGAATAGTGGTCAGAGGTCGGTATCTCGATCACGGGTCGCCCCGCTGCTCGAAGTAGAGCAATAAATTCATCGTGAGAGCCATCCTGACGGAGATAGACAAAGAGACGGTCGGCGCGATATTTCTTGGCATCCATAGCCGGCTCGCCTTCAATCGGCAAAATACCTTTGCCTTCCTTACCTGTCGACTCAGCAATAAGCTGTTCCGCCCAAGTGCCGAAGGTCGAAAAGGCATCATCGGTCAGGATGGTAACTTTGCCACGCCCAGCGAGAGCAGCTGTGCCCATCACAGCACCAAGTGCCGTCCCGCCATTGGCGCGGGCTGCACGGTTTAGGGCTTCGGTCAGGTCAACGCCCTGCAATGCGGCGGGAACCAGCCCAAAGGCGGTTAACGCCGAGTAGCGCCCACCAACATTCGAGTCAGCGCGGAATATTTTGCGGAAGCTTCGCTCCGTCGCCATTTTCTCCAAATTCGAGCCAGGATCGGTAATCGCAACGAAATGAGAGCCGTCCCCACCGCTCTGTTCCCAGAAGTAGTAGAAAGCGGACATGGTCTCTGCTGTGCCACCTGATTTACTGGCGACGATGTAGAGCGTTTCGCTCGGCGGGAAGTTGGCGGCGGTTTCGGCAACTTGCGCGGGGTCGGTCGAATCAAGAATAGAGAAGGTTTCGGGACTGATGTTGAAGGTACGAGCCATCACTTCGGGGCCAAGGGATGAGCCGCCCATGCCAAGTAAGAGTACCTTCTTGATACCAGCGGCTTTGACTTCTTGTGCGAAAACCGTCGCTTCTTCGGCGAGGTTACGCGAGGTTTCGGGGAGATCCAACCAACCGAGACGGATTTTGACTTCGGCTTGACCGTCGGGGTCATCTGTCCAGAGTGTGGCATCATGTTCTTGGATGCGTGTTGCAACGGAATCCGCTTCGAGTTGGGCAAGCGTCTCTTTGACGGAAGCCTGTAAAGGTCCGAGCTGCGCTACGGCGGCGGCACGCCGTTCATCCACTACATTCAAAAGGTCGGTGAAGGCATCCGCAAAAGATTTGACGCCTGCATCTTCCAAATCCTGTGTAGCCTGTGCCAATGAGACTCCTGCGGTTTCAAGGTCGGCAAGGGCCTGGTGAGCAGCGTCGAGGTCGGCAGTCAGAGTTGCGGCAGCCGTACCATGCTCCTTGAAGGCTTCGAGCGTGGCAGGCGGAACGGTGTTGACGGTGGCCGGGCCGATCAACTCGTCGATGTAGAGCGTGTCGGGATAAGCGGGATCTTTGGTGCTGGTAGAGGCCCAGAGTGGGCGCTGGTAATTGGCGCGCGCAAGCTGGAGCTTGCCAAAGCGAACGTCGCTGGCAACTTCCTGAAAGGCTTCGTAGGCGACTTTGGCGTTGGCGATGGCGATCTTGCCGCGTAGCGGAGAGTCGGCGGGAAGTTGTTTATCGATGATGGAGTCGAGACGCGAAATGAAGAAAGATGCAACCGAGTGAACGTGCTCGATGCTGTCTTCACGCTTTTCAGCGAGGACACGGTCTTCGAGCCCCGAAAGATAGGCGTCCATGACTTCACGGTAGCGCTCAACGGAAAAGATCAACGTGACATTGACATTGATACCTGCCGCGATAGTCTGGCGAATGGCAGGCAGTCCCGCTTTGGTGGCAGGAATTTTGATCATCAGGTTCGGGCGATTGACACGCTCCCAAAGCTCCTGTGCCTGTTTGACAGTGCCTTCGGTGTCGTTGGCGAGATAGGGGCTAACTTCGAGTGAGACGTAGCCATCCTGCCCTTTGCTCTCTTCGTAGAGCGGCGTGAAAATATCGCAGGCTTCCTGAATATCTTCAACGGCGAGCTGCCAGAAGATGGCTTCGGCATCCCAACCTGCCCATGCGAGCGGGATAAGCGCATCGTCGTAATCGTTCGTTTTGGCGATGGCGTTCTGGAAAATGCTTGGGTTGGATGTCACGCCGCGAATCTCGCCGCGTTCGATCATGGCGGCAAGTTCGCCGTTCTCCAGCAGTTTGCGTTGAATATTGTCGTACCAGATGGACTGGCCGAGGGATGTTAATTCTTTAATGGGGTTCATTTTTTACTCCTACATAAAAAACCGCTAATCACGCCATTTTTCACAAATGGTTTAGCGCAGATTAGCGATGATTAGCGGTTTCAGAATTTATTATCCTTCTAATTTTCTAACCTTCGCAACACGTCTTGCATGCCGTTCTTCGCCGGGATCATTCCCTACAAAGCGCGCGCCCAAAAAGGCGGCGACGATCTCTTTCGCAGGTTCGGGGCCAATAATGCGCGAACCGAGGCAGAGCACATTCATATCGTCGTGTTCAACGCCCTGATGCGCGGAATAGGTGTCGTGGCAAATGCCCGCGTAAACGCCCTTCATCTTGTTGGCAGCGATATTTGCACCTACACCAGAACCGCATAGCAAAACACCACGCTCGGCGTCGCTGTTCTGAATGGCGCGCCCCAGTTTTTCGGCATAATCAGGGTAATCGACACTCTCAGCGCTGTCCGTACCAAGATCAAGCGGTTCATGTCCCGCTGCACGTACAGTGTCGATGACAGTCTCCTTTAACGGAAAACCACCGTGGTCACATGCAATTGCAATTTTCATTACAGCAAATCCTTCACACGCACCACCACGTTCTCAACCGTGAAGCCGTATTCTTCAAAAATTCTCTCGGCAGGGGCAGATGCGCCATATTTTTCAATGGATAAAACGCCGCCCTGCGACCCGACATATTTCCACCAACCTTGCGCGATGCCAGCTTCAACAGCAAAGCGTTTCACAAGTTGCGGCGGGAAAACGGACTCACGGTAGGCTTGCTCCTGTTTCTCGAAAATTTCGAGCGACGGGACAGAGACCACGCGCGCGGTCACACCTTCTTCAGCAAGTTTCTCAGCAGATTCAAGGATAAGGCTAACTTCCGAACCGGATGCCATCAAGATAACATCAATCTCATCGCCGAAATCTTTGACGACATAAGCGCCCTTCTCCACGTGGACAGGCATATCCATTGTCGGTAAGTTTTGGCGAGTGAGCACCAATGCCGTTGTACCGTGACGATTTTCGATAGCAGCTTTCCATGCCTGTGCGGTTTCATTCGCATCGGCAGGACGGATAACGGTCATCTCGGGGATGGCGCGTAAAGCCGCGAAATGCTCAATCGGCTGATGAGTGGGGCCATCTTCACCGACGCCGATACTGTCGTGGGTAAAGACCCAGATCGAGGGGTAATGGGAGAGGGCAGCCACGCGCAGTGCACCACGCATGTAATCAGAGAAAACAAGGAATGTCCCGCCGTAGGGGACAATGCCACCATGCACAGACATCGCATTGACGATCGCGCCCATCGCATGTTCGCGTACACCAAAGTGGAAGTTGCGCCCAGCTGGGGTTGTGGCGGAGAAGGCTTCGTAGCCATCCAGCCAGGTTTTATTCGATGGGGCTAAATCTGCCGAGCCGCCGATCAACTCGGGAATGACGGCAGCGAGAGCATTCAAGACCTTGCCCGAAGAAGCGCGTGTCGCCATACCTTTGGCATCAGCGGGGAAGACCGGAATTGAATCTTGCCAATTTTCGGGGAGTTCGCCACTCATACGGCGCAGAAGTTCGGCACCTTTGCTTGGCACGAGACGGACGTAGGCATCGCGGCGCATTTTCCAGTCGGCTTCGAGTTCACGCCCACGCGGGACAGCGGCACGATAGTGCTCGAGGACGTCATCGGCAATAGCGAAGCGTTCTGCTGGGTCGAATCCCATGTTCACTTTAGCGGCAGCAAGTTCCTCGTCCCCGAGCGGTGAGCCGTGTACACCGTGCGTATTCTGCTTGGTGGGGGCACCAAATCCAATGATGGTGCGGCACATGATAATCGAGGGACGCGGATCACGTTTGGCTTCACGGATGGCGGCGTCGATAGCGTCCACGTCGTTCCCATCCGAAATTTTCTGGACATGCCAGCCATAGGCTTTAAAACGAGCAGCGCGATCTTCGGTAAAAGCAAGATCCGTCGAGCCATCAATCGAAATGTGGTTATCATCGTAAAGATAGATAAGTTTGCCAAGTTTAAGCGTGCCAGCTAGGGAGGCAGCTTCGGATGCGATGCCTTCCATCAAGTCGCCGTCGGTGACGATGGCATAGACGTAGTGGTCGATGATGCGTTGTCCTGGCTGGTTGAATTGCGCGGCAAGATGCGCTTCGGCGATGGCAAATCCAACGCCATTCGCAAAGCCCATCCCGAGCGGCCCTGTGGTGACTTCCACGCCAACGGTATGCCCGTATTCGGGATGTCCGGGTGTAAGGCTGCCCCACTGCCGGAAATCCTTCAGGTCATCGAGGGAGAGCTCGTAGCCGGTCAGATGCAAAAGGGAATAGAGCAGGGTTGAGCCATGTCCGCCAGAAAGAACAAAGCGGTCGCGGTCGAACCAGTTGGGATTCTTGGGGTTGTGGCGCAGGTGACGCGTCCAGACGGTGTATGCCATCGCGGCAGCACCCATCGGAAGTCCCGGGTGCCCGGAGTTGGCTTGTTGAACAGCGTCGGCGCAAAGGAGACGCAAGGTATTAATAGCGCGGTTTTCGAGTGTTTCGTTTGTCATAGGAGCCTCTGTCAATCACAAATTATGTGAATTAATAAGTTTTGATAATAGCCCTGCTATTTTACCATCGGGAAGCGGGAAGCAAGCCGAAGAGGGTGAAATGGTTTTTCTACTCTGGTCGAAATACGTTAGAATTATGCAAGTTAATTAACCGATTTAGGAGGCATTATGACCGACCAGAGTCTTTCAGATCAAGTAAAAAGCGATATTCAAAGTCTACAATCATCTTTACGTGAGTTGCAGGACGCGGTGCGCTTAAGCGATGTCCGCGACAGCGTGGAAGATTTACAAACATCTGTCAATGGGATGGATCAACGCATCCAATCCTTACGTGAACGTGGGTACGCTTTCGAGAAAGAGCTGGAGGGAAAAGCGGCAGATTTCGCCGAGCAATGGGCAGCCCTGGCCCCAAACATCCGCGCCCAAATAGAACGTGAAGCCCAAAGTCTGGAACGCTCTCTACGTCCACTAGAAACCCAGATTACAGCTGTAGCGACGAAACACGGCGCCCCGCTAGCCCTGAAACCACAAGTAGACCGATTGACATCACAGGTCGAGGCACTGAAAGGGCGCGCAGAAGCCGCAAAAAACAGTATCGGCGGAAGCTACGATCGCTTTGAGCAAAACGTTCAAAGCGTTGAAGCCCATCTTTCTAAACTCGAATGGATGCTCGCCGAATTAAGCGAAGCCTCCTTTGAACTGCTGGCTACCGAGTCGGGGGTCATGGCGGTCAAGGCGGTTTGGGCAAAAGATGGCAAAGAACGCAAGAACGACCCAGAAGGTATTCTCTACCTGACCGATCAACGTCTGATCTTCGAACAAAAAGAAAAGATCGCCACAAAGAAAGTGCTCTTCGTAGCAACCGAGAAAAAGCTGGTACAGGAAAAGCTTTGGGAAACACCTGTCGCAACCATCGAAGAGGCCAAAGCCCGCAAAGAGGGCTTTATGAATAAGGATGATTTCATCGACATCGCACTTGGAAGCGGTGCCCCGTACAATTCGCTGACGCTCCATATCTGGCAACCCGGCGATGACTGGCGCGCGCTTATCAACCGTGCCAAAGCGAAAGAGTTCGATACGACACGTGCCATCGCGATTGACACAGCCGAAGCCGAAAAGGTCAAATCTGCGCCGACGCAATGCCCATCTTGCGGTGGTGCGATCAATCAAGTCGTGCTACGTGGTATGGACAGCATTACCTGCGAATTTTGTGGTAGTGTGATACGGCTGTAGTTTTCGTCTAAGTATTTATAAGCACGCTGTATAAAACATAGTTAGACAAAAACACAGATTTATGAAACCAAAACGCCTTGCAAATTTCTGCAAGGCGTTCTTCATTAAATTCAGAGTAACTTTGCGAGGCAGATAGCCCGGTTACGCCGTCGTCACACCAAACTCCACTTCCGCATCGCGCATCGTGTTGAAGGCTTCAATTGAAACTTCGAGCATTTCCAGATCGGGTTCGTGAGTGGTGAGTAGTTGCAATGCCATATTCGGACGAATGAGTGCCTGCACGAATTTCGAGTCGAGGTGACCGGCTGTCCACTTGATGTACTCGTAGGCAATTCCTGCCAAAACAGGCAAGAAGACAACACGACTAAGCAGGCGCACCCAGATCGTCATCGGCGGGAAGAGCGAGAAGACCAAAATAGAGACGACCACCAAGGTCAGCAAAAAGGCAGTGCCACAACGGGGATGTTCACGCGAATAGGTTGCGACGACTTCGGGAGTCATTTCTGCGCCATCTTCGAAGGCGTTGATGGTTTTATGCTCAGCACCGTGATAGCTGTAAACACGTTTGATATCGGGCATGAAGCCGATCAACCAGACGTAGAGCACGAGCAGCAACAATCGGGTAGCACCTTCAAGAAAATTGCCTGCAAAAGAACCCCAGTTTAAGTATTTTTCAGCCAAGCCCCCAGCCGCAGCAGGTAACATAAAGAATAACCCGACGCTAAACGAGAGAGAGATTGCCAGAGTCAGATAAAGCGCAGGGCCTTCGAGCTTTTCATCTTCGCCGGTTTGGGTGTTGGCAGAAATCGTCAAGGCGCGCATCCCCAAACCGAGCGCATCCCAGAGCAGCACCAAGCCGCGCAAGAAAGGGACCTTCGCAAGACCTGTTGTGTAGATACCAGTCAGCTTTTCGACGTGGAGTTGAATTTTCCCTTCGGGGTCACGCATGGCAATGGCGACGGCATTCCGCCCGCGCATCATCACACCTTCGATCACGGCTTGACCGCCGTATGAGATCAGTTTGTCTTCCATAAAATATTTTTACCTTTAAGATTCACCACAGAGTTCACAGCACTCTTCGAGTATGCTTCGCGAAGAGCACAGAGTTTTTTCTCAGTTTTTCTCTAAAACTCCGTGTTCTCTGTGGTTAAGAGATTTTCAAACTAAACCAAATTGTAGAAAAAGTGGATCAACGCATCAATGCCGCGATACCAGGTTGGGAGATCCTGTTTTTCGTTCGGCGAATGAATACGGTCATCGGGCAAGCCGAAGCCAGTCAGTACCGAGTCGATGCCGAGAACTTTCTGCATATCACCGACTACTGGGATCGAGCCACCTTCGCGTTTGAAGAGCGGTTCCACATCCCAAACTTGTCGCATGGCTTGCGCCATGGCGCGGACGCCGAGACTATCGCGTTCTGAAATGGAGGGATTGCCGCCATGCTCGATCTTGATCTCGTAGCGCACGCCTTCAGGGACATTCGCTTCCATGTACGCAACAAGTTGTTGATAAACTTCGTCGGGCGTCTGATCGGGGACGAGGCGCATTGAGATTTTCGCCATCGCTTTGGCGGGCAAAACCGTCTTGGCGCCTTCACCCGTAAAGCCAGCCAGCATCCCGTTCACGTCAAGGGTCGGGCGCGCACCAGTATGCTCAACGGGGGTAAAGCCTTTTTCGCCCCAGAGCGCGGATGCACCGGTCTGCGAAAGATAGAAGTCATCCTTCATGGGCAAGCGCGCAAGCTGGGCACGTTCTTCGGCGTCCAGTGCGCGCACTTTGTCATAGAAACCGGGCAAAGTGATATGCCCATCAGAATCTTTCATGCCTGCGACAAGGGTCATCAACGTATTGGCAGGATTGCGGATCGCGCCGCCAAAGAGACCGGAGTGCAAGTCATGGCTGGGTCCGTAAAGCCAAATCTCGAAATAAGCCAGGCCACGCAGCGCGTAAGTGATACTCGGTAATTCCTTGCCTAACATGCCGGCGTCAGGATTGAGACAAAAATCAGCGGCGAGCAATTCGGTATGGGATTGCATGAAAGAAAGCAGATTCGGCGACCCGATTTCTTCTTCGCCTTCGATCATAAATTTGACATTGACGGGCAGCGCGTCGCTCTTGACGATAGACTCGATTGCCTTCAATGTAGCAACAACCTGCCCCTTCATATCGGATGCCCCACGCGCGTGGAGACTATCACCGCGTTGGCTAGGCTCGAAGGGCGGCGTTTCCCATAGGTCAATCGGGTCAACGGGCTGAACATCGTAATGTCCATAGATCAAGACCGTCGGGGCGCCTTCGGCGTGCAGCCAATCGGCATAAACGACAGGATGTTTTTCGGTCGGGAAGATCTCGACGTGTTCCATGCCTAAAGCGGTTAACTTTTCGGTCAGCCATTGGGCCGTGCGGAGCATATCGGCTTTGTTTTCGGATTCAGTTGAAATAGATGGGATGCGCAAAACTTCTTTCAGTTCGCTCAGGAAATTCTCTTTATTCGCTTGCGCATATTGAAGTGCTTTTTCGCGATTGTCAGTCATTCTTTCTCCTTTTATTACAGTCCCTGAGCGGAACATCCCGATAGGGATGTGTAGTCGAAGGGCGAGTTTTCTAAAAACGGCGTCCTTCGACTGCGGTTTCGCTTCGCTTCTTCTCCGCTCAGGAGTTGGTTTTCTATTTTAATTTCCCGTATAAAAACCAGAAATCATCTTGTGAAAATTCGCTGCGCAGGGTCTCATCCCAGATGAAAGCCCCAGCGTGGAATGTATTACGCAGGCGTTGATCGAGGGCGCTCAGTTCAGATGACTCGGCAGGTAGTTCAGCAGAGAGCAGTGCCAGCATCACACGCCAGCGCACTTCGCGTGGATAGTTTTCGAGCAAGGTTTCTTCTTCACGGCAGTCGTCGAGATAGTTGCGCCAGAGGGTCAAACGGATTTCAAATTCTTGGGCAGCTTTTTTCTCCCAGGCTGCGCGCCACTTACTTCGGAGCGTATCAAACTGCAAATCCAGGGGCGATGCGTCTTCGTAGGCGTGCAGACGCCGCTGCGCGAGCAGCAATCCGCCCACCGTCAAACGCGGCAAGGGATGTGAGAGCGGGTAAAAAAGCACGTCCGAAAGCAGATAAGTCTGCAATTCAGGCAAGGCTTCTTCCAAAAAGCGCCGATCTTCTGCTGGCGTAGGCATTATTCTGTCCCTTCGGTAGCAGCCGGCTCAAGCGAGCGGCGCGTGACCAAATACCAATCGGCGATATTACCCAAGCGGTCGCTGGTATCGTAAAGCGGAGCCGCCTGCACGCCATCGACTTGAACATCGACCGCAAAGGTATAGGTCGGAAAGTAGAGCGGCAGCGCGGGCAATTCCTGCGCGAAGATAACCTGGAAATTGCGGTAAAGACGCGCGCGCTCATTCAAGTCGGCTGTCACACGCGCACGCTCCAAATACTCACTGGCGGCACGATTATCCCATTGGGAATAGTTCTGCCCGCCAACCGCTTCGGCCTGATGCCAAAAGGGGTAGGGATCGGGGTCAGGCGTGTAGCTCAGATTCAGATCAACCAGCGCCGCCTGATATTGGCGCGTGGTCAGGTTTTCGTAAATAAGCTGTTCGTAAGGCATCGCTACCAGCGTCACCTGTACGCCAAGCTGCGCCCAATCTCGCTGGATATATTCAGCGAGAGAAGTATGCAGAGAGTCATCCGCGTGCAACAGGTTGAACGTTAAGCGCTGTCCCTCTTTGGCGCGGACATCGCCGCCCTCAGCCGGGATCACATAACCTTCATGCTTAAGCATATTGATAGCCACATTGGGATCGTACTGGATGTGCTCAACACCCTCATAAAATGCCCACGAGCCGGGAAGGATCGGACCGTCCGCAGGAATGGCTTGTCCCTGTAAAAGATCATTAATCATGCGCTGACGGTTGAGTCCCGTTAACAGCGCTTCACGAATAGCAGCCTCCTGCAAGAAAGGCACCTCGCCATTATTGAGATTGAACAAGACAAGGCTCAATTCCGGTCGGCGGCTGGTGTAGAGCGAAAGATTTTCTTCGGCTAAAGCTTCATCGAGAATACTGGCCGTGATCTGACTAATCCCTAACACTTCGCCTTGTTGATAAGCGTCCAATGCCGCAAGCGGAGACGGATAATAACGAAAGACAACCTGTGGAATATACGGCTCTTGAGCGTAGTACTTATCAAAAATGGTCAACACCACGCCGGTGATCTGCCCCTCTTCGACCAGAAGATGATCGAACTGGTAAGGGCCGCTGCCAACGGGATTCAGATTGAACTCCGCGTTAAGGATTTGATCTGCGGGCACCGCACCCAGAATATGCTGCGGTAGCAAGCCAAAGGTGAGATAGTCCAAAAAGGGCACGAAGGGCTCAGGCAAGCGGAACTGTAAGGTCTTCTCATCCATGCGCCTGATCTCCACTTCGTTCCACAAGGCCTTTACATCCTGAGGATAGAAGGAGCTTTCACTCTTGATTAGATCAATGGTAAAGAGAACATCATCTGACGTGACAGGCTGACCATCATGCCAAAGTGCACCCGGGCGGATAGAGATGTTATAGATTGTGCCATCCGGAGTAACGCCCCAAGACTCTGCCAAATCAGTGCGCGGGATACCGGTTGAATCGAACACAAACAGACCGCTGAAAAGCAATCGATCTACATCATGGTCTGCGAGATTGTTGCGGTCAAGCAGCGGATTCAGGCGACTCATCGAGCCGATCAGGGCTTCGGTATAGACGCCGCCGCTGGTCGGCTGCGGGAGAATGGTCTGCACAATCGGCTGCTGGCTGAGCAACAAAGCCCCAACCAGAACCAATGTGACAACGACCACAAGTATTTGCCAACGAAGTTTTTTCATTAGATTTACAACTTGAGACTTAAGACCCAAGACCCGAGACTTGAAAAAAGCTGCTTACGATGCTGAAGTCTAATATCAAAGTCTAACCGTCTGAAGGATATAAAAAAAGAAAGGTCGTTTCTTTGCTATGGAATCAAAATGTCCCATCTCAAAGAAATGACCTTCTAGGGCCGACGTTTGCTTAGCGTGAAACCAATACAGCAGCAATCGCCAACGAGAAGAAAATAACGCTCAAAACAATAGTCGCGCGGAAGAGAGTTTTCTCAACACCACGGCGGGCAGTGAAAACACCACCAGTGTCACCGCCAGCCAAGCCTCCCAAGCCAGCGCCTTTGCTTTGCAGAATTACGCTAACAATCAGCGTAATCGACGTTATAATCAGGGCAATATCAATATACTTAATCATAGACGAACCTCCTAGAAATTAGCGGGGAGATTATACCTTAAAGTTGCAGGTTACAAGTTTCGAGTTCAGGTTTCGAGAAAGAGCTATATGCACGAGATTATCACTAATTTACACATGCACACACGCTACTCCGATGGTACCGGCTCGCACGCCGATATCGCCGAAGCCGCCATCAAGGCTGGTCTGGATGCAGTAATCGTCACCGATCACAATGTTTTTGTACAGGGCCCCGAAGGCTACTATAAAGAAGGCCAGGCGCGCACCCTGCTTATCATCGGCGAAGAAATCCACGATCAAGATCGCGACCCGCAGAAAAACCATTTACTCGTCTTCGGCGCAGACAAAGAACTCGCCCAATACGCTGATGATCCCCAGGATTTATTGAACGCGGTCACTAAAGCAAACGGGCTATCCTTCATCGCCCACCCCTACGACCCGCCGCAGCCCTTCATCAACGAACTCGATATCGAATGGGACGATTGGGATGTACAAGGCTTCACTGGCATTGAAATCTGGAACGGATTGAGCGAATTTAAAGGTCTCATCCCTACGCGTCTACATGCCCTTTTTTACGCCTATTTTCCACAATTCGCTGCCCGAACGCCCCCGCCAAAAGCACTCGCCAAATGGGATGAACTCCTGCTCGAAGGCAAACGGATTGTCGGCGTTTGCGGCTCCGATGCGCACGCCCTGCACGCCAGCATGGGCCCGCTCAAACGCACCCTTTTCCCCTACCACTTTCACTTCAGAAACATGAATAACCACTTGATGCTCGCAGAACCACTCAGCGGCGAAGAAAGCGCAGATCGACGTCTCATCCTCGACGCCTTCCGCGCTGGACACAACTTCATCGGCAACGACTTACCAGCTCCCACGAAGGGATTCCGCTTCACAGCCCAGGGGAAACAGGGTTCCGTTATCATGGGTGACGAAATCCCGGCCCAGGGCGGCGTGACCTTGCAAGCCCACCTGCCTTCACTGGCAGACATTCGTCTCATCAAAGATGGCGAAGTTATCAAGGTCTGCAAAAAGCAAACAGTCTGTACCCACATCACATCCGAGCCAGGCACCTATCGCATTGAAGCTTATCGCCGCTATCTCGGGCGTCGCCGCGGCTGGATTTTCAGCAATCCCATTTATCTCAAATAAAAACAGAAAGGTTGATAAGGTATGCTTACTGGTCTTACGGATATGTTCAACCACGCCATACATCGCGACATCCAGGCGCTCCGTGTGGATATGAAAAAAAGTCCTTACAAAATTATGCTGCGCGTTTTTCTCCTGTTGCAATTTTCCGCTATTTTTATCTACTATTTCTACCGCGACATCGGGGACGGGCACTTCACGTGGAATTTAGCCGGAACTTATATTCTTATCTTCATCCCGGTCGGCTTTCTGATGAGCTTTATTGTCCCCATCCGCGCAGATACCGACCTCCAGGCCGTGACCTTCTCCCTCGACAAGGTTTACCTCTTCCTGATCTGGTTCCTCGTCATCTTCAAGTTGCTCGCCAGTTACTACTATCACACCGAGGGCGTGGCGGACATCATCATGGCAGCCATCATCGGCATTATGAGCGGACGTTTGACCGGCATCATCCTGCGCGTGCGCAAGCTGAAAGAAAAACATAATTGGGTCTAATAAATAGTAAACAGGAGATGCTTGTTGCTATATCGAAGCTACAATCAAAAAAACAAAGGAAAATAATTATGGTCAGTAAATTCTTCTCACTCGGCGCAGTTTTGGCAGGTCTGGCGGTCGCCTTTGGCGCATTCGGCGCACATGGTCTCGAAAAAATGGTCACCCCCGAAAGACTCATCACCTGGGAAAAAGGCGTCCGCTACCAGATGTACCACGCTCTCGCACTTTTCATCGTCTCCTGGGCGCTGGTACAGTATCCCGAACAAGCTAAGACGCTCATTAATGCGGCTTGGGCGTTCGTCATTGGCATCGTCTTCTTCTCCGGCAGTCTCTATTTTTTGGTCTTAACCGGCACGCTCAAACTGGGGCCAATCAACCTCGCTCTAATCACGCCGCTCGGCGGTGTCGCCTTTGTACTGGGTTGGTTCTGGTTGGTCATGGCAGCAAGAAAATTCTAACGGCTTTATCGCAACAAATATCAATACCGCGAAATTTTCTCATTCGCGGTATTTGCTTTAAGCTAAAGTCTAGTATCTGAAACCAAAGTCTGAACTTGACAAAGCCTCCTACCTCCTATACCCTCTGAATAATGCTCATCCCGAAAAACAAAGATGATTTTGCGAGCGAAGCGACGCAATCTCATCGAATATAAAAACTCGACATTCCATAAGACTGCGTGGTCGCACGAGTGCCCTTTAGGGTAAGTACGTGCCCCTCGCAGAATCACACAACTATTGGTTCAACCCATGCCCCTAACCCAACCCCAACACGACGTCATCACCGCCCCCCTCGACATGCGCATCTTTCTCTCCGGCCCCGCTGGTGCAGGCAAAACCACCGTCGGCGTCGAGCGGATGCGCTTTCTGCTCGAGCAGGGCGTCCCGGCCGAAAGCATCCTCGTCCTAACCCCGCAACGCACACTCCAAACGCCCTATCAGGATTTGCTCCAAAGCCCCGAAATAGGCGCGGGCGGCGAAGTGACCCTCGCCACAGTCGGCGGTCTGGCACGGCGTATGGTCGATCTCTTCTGGACACTCGCCGCCGAACCCGCAGGCTTCGCCCACCCCGACCAACCGCCCGTCTTTCTGACCCTCGAAACCGCCCAATACTACATGGCGCATGTCGTCCGCCCGCTGCTTGACGAAGGCTACTTCGAATCGCTCACCATCAACCGCAACCGCCTCTACAGCCAGATCATCGACAATCTCAACAAAGCCGCCGTCGTCGGCTTCCCACACGACCAGATCGGCGAACGTCTCGACAAAGCCTGGTTGAGCGACCCGTCCCAGCGCCGCATCTACGCCGACGCGCAGGACTGCGCCAATCGCTTCCGCCAATACTGTCTCGACCACAACCTGCTCGACTTCTCCCTCCAACTCGAAATTTTCTGGGAGCATCTCTGGGGTGATCCCATCGTCCACGACTACCTGACCCGCACCTACCGTCACCTGATCTATGACAATGTCGAAGAAGACGGCGCGCGGGCCCACGACATCGTCCGTGAGTGGCTGCCCGAACTCGACTCCGCCCTGCTGATCTATGATGAAAATGCAGGATACAGGAGATTCCTCGGCGCAGACCCCGAAACGGGATACCGCCTCTCAGCACTCTGCGATGAAAAAACCTTCCTCGCCGAATCGTTCGTGACCTCGGCTGGGGTGCAGCGATTGAGTTTTGATTTGGCGAGGGTGATTGATCCCGTTAACGCCCCCTCTCTGTCCTTCGGACATCTCTCCCCCCTCGGGGGAGAGAGACAAGTCCTTCCCCCTACGGGGGAAGGATTTAGGAAGGGGGAGAGTGGTAACCGCCTCCCAAAGCCTCCTCTACCTCAAGACCTCAAAGCCCGCGCCAGAGAACTTCGCAAAGATGCAACTGACCCAGAAGTCTTCCTATGGCAATTCCTGCGCAGGAAGCAGATCAACGACGCCCGCTTCCGCAGACAACACCCCTACAAGGGCTATATTCTGGACTTCTATTGCCACGAACTGCAACTTGCCGTTGAACTCGATGGAAGTGGGCATTTGGAAGAAGAACAGCGTCAGCACGATGAAGAAAGAACGCTAACTCTAAATGAAGATGGCATTCAAGTTTTGCGTTTTTGGAATAGCGATGTTTTAAATAACACGGAAGATGTTTTAGGAGAGATTTGGGAAGCGATTGAGATGATTCGCAGTTCTTCCCCCTCTCTCGGTCTCTCCCCCGAGGGGGGAGAGATGCAGCCCCTTCCCCCTACGGGAGAAGGTTGGGATGGGGGTGGGGCTGAAGTCCTTCCCCCCTCGGGGGAAGGATTTAGGAAGGGGGAGAGCGGCGAAACCCTCCACTACGCCGACACCCACTATTACCCCGAACTACTCGACTGGCTGACCGAAGAAATTTCCACCCTACTCGAAGAAGGTCTGCCCCCCTCCGAGATCGTTGTGCTGGCGCCCTATCTCTCCGATGCGTTGCGCTTTTCGCTGATGCATCGTCTCGAAGCGAGGGGCATTCCCATCCGCTCGCACCGACCCTCCCGTTCTCTACGGGATGAGCCTGCCACGCAGTCGCTGTTGACGTTGGCGGCGTTGGCGCATCCGCAATGGGGTATCCGACCGTCTGAATTTGACGTGGCGTATGCCTTCATGCAAGCCATCGACGGCATGGACTTGATCCGTGCCAACCTGCTGACGAAGATCGTCTACCGCGCCTCGGGGCAGGATTTAAGTCCCTTTGACGGAATCAAGCCCGAGGTACAGGAGCGCATCACCTATGTTTTTGGGGCGCACTATGCCGAACTCCGCGACTGGCTGCTTGCATATCGGGAGCAAGCCGATATTCCTCCCTTCGATCATTTCCTGCGTAAACTCTTTGGCGAAATTTTGTCACAGCCTGGCTTTGGCTTCCACCGTGATCTGGATGCGGCGCGTGTGGCGGCCAGCCTGATCGAGTCGGTCAAGAAGTTCCGCTGGGCGATGGCGTCCAGCGATGCCGATGCGCTGACGTTGGGACGGGAGTACATCGAGATGCTGAACGAGGGCGTGATCGCGGCGCAGTATTTGGGGGCCTGGGATATGCAGCGTGAGGAGGCCGTGCTGGTTGCGCCTGCGTACACGTTTTTGATGCAAAATCGGGCGGTGGCGGTGCAGTTCTGGCTCAACCCCGGCTCGGACGGATGGGTGGAGCGCCTCTTCCAACCGCTGACGCACCCCTATGTGCTCTCGCGCAGTTGGGATAACGCCGACGGGCATTATTGGACGGATGCCGACGATGTGGCTGCCAATCAGGCTACACTGGCGCGACTGACAACAGGTTTACTACGCCGCTGCAAGGAGCGGCTCTATTTGGGCTTGTCGGAGTTGGGCGAATCGGGCTTTGAGCAGCGCGGGGTTTTGTTGAAGGCTTTTCAGCGGGTATTGCAGGAAGGTAGAGAGTAAAGGTGGGCGAATATACTGTCAACTTAACAGGCTTCGGAATAAGCGATGAAGAAATTCGCGATTTAGAAAACTCCCCAATCACAGGGTTACAAATTATCAAAAAAGGAGATATTTCAAACAGTCGATTAGGGAAAACTTACCGAGAAAACATTATAAGGTTGTCCAATTTCACAACATATGAAATTGGCTTTTCTCCCAAGATTGACAACTTTATTTCATTGATAGAAAAAAACAGTATGGTAAGAAAAGCTTTTGAAAATTGCAGTTATGTTGAATTGCAAATTTGGATAAACATCCTAGATGACGAGACGGGAATTCCAAGTATGCATCTAACCTCAGCGCAAATGAAATATTTATCGGAAATAAACGCTGATTTAGATGTAGATATTGTCGTAATGAGCGACGATTCCTAACAAACAACCTATTCGCACGGGCTACATGTACAAAGCCCGATAAATCGGACTTGCCAACCCGTAAGGGTTTCGCAAAACTAGCACGGTCGGTTTATCGCCGTGCGCAAAATCTACCTCACCCATTTTTCCTATCAACATGCAAGTCCCCCCAACTGAGAAAAGCATAAAATTGACTCTACACAATGAATGTTATAGACTATGTCTATAATTTTCCATATATTTTCGTTGCTTTCGTTTGAAAGGAATCAACAATGAATCCAGTTACCGTTCTTGTCATTGATGCAGATAACACCAGTCGGGGATTTTTTGCAAAAATACTTGCTAATTACGACTATAAAGTCGTTGAGGCCCGAAACGCACGCGAGGGATACCAGAAAATAAGCGAGACGCTTCCAGACATCATCGCATGTGACTCCAATATTCCCGAACTACTCGTCCAGGAATTCATTGAACACCTGCGACGGGAAAAGAAATTTATCAACATCCCGATTGTGGTCTTCAGCGATTCTCCTGATCCCGAAGAAATGGCAAAATGCATGCAAGCCGGTGGCAATGAATATTATGTCAAATCAGGCAGCTCCGTCAACACATTTGCACAAAAAGTCATGGAGCTGCTTCGGGATACGCAACAAGCACACCCCGAAAACAAGAAAAAAGGTGTACTGGGTGTCTTCATCAGTGCGAAAGGTGGCACTGGCACGTCTTCGATTTGCGCTAACACAGCAATGAGCTTGTCGAAAGCGATGACTAGTTCCACTGTTGCCGTTGTAGACATGGTCTTGCCCATTGGATCCCAATCACTCATCACTGGTAACGAAAGCGACTTCAATATCGTCGAAGTTTCCAAGTTAGCCCCTGAAGAGATCACTGCCGATCATCTGCGAAAGAACATGGTTCGCCCCGAAAACTGGAACTTCAGACTCCTCCCCGGCGCGCCAAATCCGGGAAAAGCTGGGGAATTTAACGTTCAGCATACGCCAAATATTATCGAAGCCTTACGCAAAGCATTCGATTATGTCCTAGTTGACTTCGGGCGTTCGCTCTCACGAATCAGCTTGCCCATCGTGCAAGATGCGGATGTAGCAGTGCTGGTTTTGAGCAACGACTCAAGCACGGTCACACTCACGAAACGTACTCTCGACTATCTACTGGAGCAAGGCGTTCAGCGAGACAGACTCTATCCCATGTTCAATCGCGCCGTCGGGCTGGAAGGAGTCACCAAAGCAGAAGCGGAAGAGATACTTGGCATCCGAATCAGAAATACCGTACCGTATATGCGCAGCAATCTAACGCTGGCAAATAACCAGCACTTTCCTGTCGAGACCAAGTTCCCGACCGACACAGCAAATTTCGTCTTCAAACAGGTTGCCGTGGAAATTTCAGAGATGGGCATCCTGACCCAAACCGGGGAACTTTCACTATAGCTCTTCAGGCAAAGTACAATAGCCACGGATTGCGCAAAGCCAGCGTAGTCCGTGGTTTTGTTTTAGAATAAGATGGATAAGAAAAACACGAAGAGACCATTGGAAAAAACCACCATCCACCCGGAGGTAGTCCCATGAAAAAACAACTTCTGCCCCTTATCCTGTGCGTCGCGCTGATTCTCATCCCCATCAAGGTTGCGCAAGCAGACACAGGCCCCAAACCGGAGATGACCTTTACCTTTGTCGATGAAAATGGCGAAGCGAGCACGCTCAGTATCGAGTCCGGCCTTCTCTACGAATGCGCTCTGGCAGATTGCTCCGATGCAATAGTTCTCAAAGAAATGGGACCGCAACGCTTCGAATGTGATGAATCTTCCTGCTATTCGATGGCATATGGCTACGCAGATTATTTTCAACTAGAAATCACTTTTGCTGACGGGACGACCCGAAAAAGCAATATTTTTAAGAAGAAGCAATTCTCCGCAAATTATTTCGTCATCCTGCAAGCAAACGACACACTCAACGTTGAAGAGCAAAGCCCAAATTTTCCCATTCTTCCGCTAATCCTAACACTGGCAATCGAGCTTCTGCTCGCTTATCTCTATGTGACCTTCAAAAACAAGGATATTCCCCAAAAGCGTTTTCTGCTTGGTATTTTGATTATTAACCTGATCACGCAGCCCATCTTCACTTATATCAACGTCATTTCTCAAGGAGTGGGCATGGGCATCTTCTGTCTTTTTTCAGAGATGGTCATCTTCTTTGTTGAAGCGATCTTCATTTACTTCTTCATGAAGAAAGAAATCAGTTTCGGAAAGGCTCTCCTGCTGAGTTTTCTTTTCAATTTTGCCAGTTTCTTCATAGGAATCTTCCTACCCGTATAAAATACGAAGAGCACAAATAATAGCCATTAGACCAAAAGACAAACTATGACCCTAACTTACCGCCCCTCCCAACAAAAGATTCTCCAATACACCCACGGCAGCATGGGCATCGCCGCCGTGCCGGGTGCAGGCAAGACCTTCACTCTCTCCGCGCTCGCCGCCGAGATTATCGGGCGCGGCGACCTCGGACACGATCAGGAAGTGCTGGTCGTGACCCTCGTCAACTCGGCAGTCGACAACTTCTCCAGCCGCATCAACGGCTTTATCACAGAACGCGGACTTCTCCCGCGCGTCGGTTATCGCGTGCGCACCCTGCATGGGTTAGCGCACGACATCGTCCGTGAGAAGCCGGGCATGGTCGGGCTGGAGGAGCGATTCGGCATCATCGACGAGCGCGAAGCCACCTACATCCGCAAGGAGGCGGTCAACGCTTGGCTGGCAGCCAATCCCTATGCCCTCGACGACTACCTCGACCCCGATCTGGAAGAATCCAAAAAAGATTGGACGCGCAGGCAGCAGCTCCCCGCTGCGCTCGAAGGCATCGCGCTCGCATTCATCCGCTCGGCGAAAGACCGCCGCATTTTGCCCGATCAGCTCCGCTACCGTCTCAACCAGCAGCCCGCGCCCCTGCCCCTCGCCGAGATGGGGCTTGCCATCTACAGCGACTATCAGCGCGCCCTCGCCTATCGCGGCGCGGTCGATTTCGACGATCTCATCCGTCTCTCCCTCGACCTGCTCGAGCGCGACCCCGATTTCCTTGAGCGCCTGCGCTACCGCTTCCCCTACATCCTCGAAGACGAAGCCCAGGACAGCAGTCAAACGCAGGAGAAAATTCTGCGCCTGCTCTCAGGAAAAAACGGCAATTGGGTGCGCGTCGGCGACCCCAACCAAGCCATCTTCGAGACCTTCACCACCGCCAACCCCGAACTGCTGCGCAACTTCATCGCCCACGAAGCGGATTTCCAGCGCGCTCTGCCCGAATCAGGACGTTCGCAGCCGGCCGTGATTGAGTTGGCAAACCAGGTGATTGACTGGGTGATGCAGGGACATCCAGATGCGGATGTGCGCACAGCCTTGGCGCCGCCCTACATTGAAGCGACCGCCCCGAACGACCCCCAACCGAATCCGCCCTTGAATTGGGATGGAATCCGTTTAATTAACCAGAAATTCAGTCCCGAGGCCGAAGTCTCCGCCCTCGTCGATTCGCTCGCGCGTTGGGTACCCGAAAATCTCGACAAAACCGTCGCTGTGCTCGTGCCGCGCAACTCGCGCGGCGCCGAGATCGCCGATGCGCTCAAAAAGGAAGGCTTGGATGTGGTCGAAGTACTCTCATCCACGCAATCGACACGCCAAACCGCAGGCGCATTGGGAAATGTAGTGCAGTATCTCTCCGATCCGCAATCCGCATCCAAATTGGCGACCGTCTACCGCGTCTGGCGACGGGATTGGCGCGAAAATGATGAATACGCCGAGTTCTTCAAGCATGTCACCGCGCTGATCAAACGGGCGGGAGCGGTAGAAGCCTTTCTCGCCCCCTCCCCTGCCGAAGATTGGCTACCCAGTTTACAGGCGAGCGAATCGGAAGATGTCATCCAGGAATTGGCAGCTTTTAGAGAGAACGTCCAACGCTGGCTCGCGGCGGTGACGCTACCTATCGATCAACTGATCCTAACGCTGGCGCAAGACCTGTTCAGCGAAGCCGCTGATCTGGCATTGGCGCATAAATTGGCCCTGGTGCTGCGACAGGCGGCGAACGACCACAGCGAATGGCGTCTGCCCGAGTTAACGGGCGAACTGGCCGTGATCGCTAAAAATCAGCGCAAGTTCATCGGCTTTTCGACGGAGGATGGCGGCTTTGACCCGACGCATTATGCGGGCAAAGTGGTCATCACGACGATGCACAAGGCGAAGGGGCTGGAGTGGGACCGCGTCTACCTGACGGCGGTGAACAGCTATAACTTCCCGTCAAACCAGCCGAACGACAGCTATATCGGCGAAAAGTGGTTTGTGCGGGATAGTTTGAATTTGGAATCCGAAGCCATCGCCCAACTGGATGCCGCCACCCAAACGGGCGAATACGACTGGTACAGCGAAGGGCAAGCCACCCTCGATGCGCGCGTGGATTATGTGCGTGAGCGCCTGCGTCTCTTTTATGTGGGCATCACCCGCGCAAAGGAAGAATTGGTGGTGACGTGGAATACGGGCAGAAGAGGCGATGCGACGATGGCGCTGCCCTTTGCGGCGTTACAAAGTGATGAGTGATGCGTGAAAAGACTCTCTAAATTTTGATGGGAACGAATTCGCTTATGGCTTATAATCTATTTACTTACATTGTCCGATAAAATCAGAAGGGATATTCAAAAGAGGTAAAGACGATGCTTATTTTTATCGATGAAAGTGGTTTTCCACATCCAAAAGACGACACCTTGCGTCCCGTTCTAGCCGCCCTGTGTCTCCCTGAGACACAGCATCGCCGTTTTAGTAGGCAACTTCATGCAATAAAAAATAAATTTCTTGACAATCCATCGAAAGAGCTTAAGGCAAAAGAGCTACTACGTCCTTACATCTTTGAGAAAAAACCTCGTCGTAGAGAAATGGTTGAATCTGTTTTTGATCTTGTTAGACAAACGGATGGACTTGCTATATATGCATCTGTGATGGAAAAACCTGCTTCCATGCCAACTTGCCCTGAAACTCATATCCCCATACAGTACAGACGATTACTCGAACGAATCCACTTTCACACAGACACATACGGTCAAATAGACGAATCTGCTATTATTCTTTTTGATGGGGAGGGAACCAGCGGTATAAAAGGTGGGCTTGGACCAGGTATTAGTGCATACCTGTTTCGTTCATCCGATGGTCAAAAACTTACTCGGATAATCACAACTCCTTTTTTTGTTGATTCTAAAATAACTCTTGGTGTGCAAGTTGCAGATATGATTGCAGGATGTATTCGCCTGTCTGAAGAGCGAGACGAAAACGATAAAATGAATAGTTCTCCGCATTTCAAATCCGCAATTCTTCGCTTTAGAAAGATCATAAATGAGAAAACAAACAATTTTGAAACTGATTGGACAACGCTCTATGGACTAAACTATATCCCCGAAAGAGAGCTTTACGAAGAGACGAAAAATAATTATCGTCCTTAAATACAGAAACCAGGAAAGCGTGTCTGGAAGACCCACCAACCCCGGTTTCAACTAAATCCTATCACATTTTCTATAGATATTCAACAGAAATTTATTAGAGTTTTAGAAGGAGCTTTGCGTCATGGCGTCATGTAAAACTTCTTCTCTTTTTTATCTATCAGCATGGACAAAAAATAACCAAGCCACAAATCCCCGAAGAAATGACCGCCGTTCTATTGGATGCCTACAGGGGCGTCGATGCGCTGCGGGTTGAGTGATTTTTTGAACACGGATTGCACGGATTTTGCGGGTTTTCACGGATAGAACTTTAAAGTCTGCGGAAATCCGCTGTATCGGCTAAATCCGCGTTCTATTTTCGAGATATTCGGAAGGAGCAAAAATGACCAAAACCATCTTCATGATCCACGGCATGTGGGGAACCGCAGCATTCTGGGATACCTACAAAACCTTTTTTGAAGGCAAAGGCTACCGCGTCATCACAACAAATTTACGCTACCATGACATTGGTCGCAAGGATGATCCCGATCCGCGCCTGGGCAAGACTCGTCTGCTCGATTACGCCGCCGATCTCGAAAAAGAAATCAGCCAGCTCGACGAAAAGCCGATCATCATGGGACACTCAATGGGTGGACTATTAACCCAAATTCTCGGCAGCCGCGATCTGGGCAGTGCGCTGGTCGCGGTCACACCGGCTGCACCGGTTGGGATATTTCCCATCACGCCCGCAGTTTTATGGAGCTTCAAAAGCATTTTGACAACCTGGGGATTTTGGTCAAAGCCAGTCAAACCAACCTTTGAAGAAGCCTGTTTCATGCTATTTAATTTGCTGTCGCCCGAAGAGCAAAAAAGAAACTATGCGGAGAAGTTCGTTCACGAATCGGGACGTGCAGTTGCCGGGGTCGGCTTATGGATGCTGGGCGGCGGCATGGATGCGCGCGTGGACACGGGCAGGGTCACAGCGCCGATACTGATTCTCTGCGGGACACAGGATCATGCCACCCCCGCCTGGGTCGTACGCCAGATCCCGAAAAAACACAAAAACGCCACCTACAAGGAATATCCCGACCACGCACATTGGATCGTCTCCGAACCAGGCTGGCAGGAGGTCGCCGAAGACATCGCAGAATGGCTTGCAAAACTAACCTAGATCAAAAAGGAGTTTTACATAATGTAAAACTCCTTCTTATTTAAACTGCTTTCAACGACCCGTTAATCAGGCAATTGGTAGTCTTTATATTCAGCACGCAAGACTTTCTTATCAAACTTGCCCACGCTGGTCTTCGGCACAGCTTCGATAAAGACAATGTCATCGGGCATATACATCTTCTCAAAGCGCTTGCTCAGGTGTTCGAAAATTTCAGCCTTCGTCAAGTCATCCTTGAAGTCCGGTTTGGGGACGACGCAAGCTAGCGGACGTTCCTGCCATTTTGGATGCGCCACAGCGATCACCGCCGCTTCGAGCACTTTGGGATGCGCCATAATGACATTCTCGAGGTCCTGGCTGGAAATCCACTCCCCACCGCTCTTGACCAGATCCTTGGTACGGTCGACGATCTGAACGAAGCCTTCAGGATCGATGGTTACCACATCCCCGGTGCGGAACCAGCCGTCCATATAGGAATCTGCACTGCGCTCATCGTTGTAGTAGCTGCCTGCCACCCAAGGTCCCTTGACCTGCAACTCGCCATAGGCCTCGCCATCCCACGGAATTTCCTTGCCATCTTCGTCCACGGCACGCAAGTCCACACCGGGTACAGACATGCCCTGTTTGGCGCGGATAGCAAACCGCTCCGCTTCGGGAAGATCGGTTTGGTAGCTCTTAAGACGGCTCACGGTGCCGAGCGGCGACAACTCGGTCATCCCCCAGGCATGGATGACATTGAGACCGTGCTTTTTCTCGAACCCTTCGATCATGGATTGCGGTGCAGCCGCACCCCCAACGATCATGCCGCGCAAGCTGCTCATGTCATAATGTTCTTTTTCCAGCAGGTTTAGAATGCCAAACCACAGAGAGGGCACTCCGGCGGTAAGCGTCACTTTTTCTGCCTGGACGAGTTCAGCCAGATCACGCGGCTGCATGTGTGGGCCGGGAAAGACCAGTTTTGTTCCCAGCATGACTGAGGCAAAGGGGGTGCCCCAAGCCAGCACGTGGAACATCGGCACAACCGGCATAAATGTGTCTGCTTCTGAAAGCGCAAACGAGTCTGCCATGCTCAATCCCAGACTGTGCAGATAGATCGAGCGATGTGAGTAAACCACACCCTTGGGGTTCCCCGTTGTACCGGAGGTGTAACACATCGCAGCGGCATCATTTTCATTCAGAATAGGCCAGGGATATTCGGTGCTGGCATCGGCAAGCAGATCTTCGTAAGCATACACCGGGCTAAGTGTGGTACCTTCCGGCACCGTGTCGCCCATAATCACGTAGGCTTCTACATTCTTGAAATGTACAGATAGTTTCTCGATCGCAGGCAAAAGGGTTGGGTCAACAAACAGGACTTTATCATTTGCGTGAGCGACAATATAGATCAATTGCTCAGGTGGCAGGCGCAAATTAAGGGGATGCAAAACCGCGCCCATACATGGCGCGGCAAAGTAAATCTCAAGATGGCGAGCATTATTCCACGCGAAGGTTGCCACCCGATCCCCACTCTTGATACCCAGCTTGGCGAGTGCATTGGCGAGTCGGGCAACACGCTCGGCCATTTGAGCATACGTAAAACGCTCCAGTCCCGGCCCTGCCTTGGTGACAATTTCCTTGGTGGGAAAAAGCCGTCGTGCTCTCTCGAGCAACGGGGTCAGGGTGAGTTGGTAATCCATCATTTGTCCTTGCATAAAAGCCTCCTTTGGCAAAAAGCGAATAAGACTTGCAATTTAGAAATGGATGTAACTAGGTTGTTGTCTTGCAAATGTGAGCTTTCATAAGTATAGCACTTCTAATAGACACTTTCTGGATCAGGCATCTCCCATAGAAAAAAGGAGCTTTACTCGTGGCGTAAAACTCCTTTTCATTAAACCATTCGCCCCACGTGTAACACCGGAGGCATTATTCAAATCATTCGTTATTCCTACGGCACAAAAACCTCGCAAAAGCCCTTTTCGATCTCGCAGACGCCCATCTCTTCCCCATCCCAGAGCACGCGGAACTGTTTGCTGCCTTCGGCACGAGTCCAGAAGATGGCTTCATTATCAGCGTAATAACTACGGGTGCTCAGATAAATTCCCTGACAGAGCGAGGGGTTCAGATATTCGTTCGGATTTTCCTTGATCTCAATACTCATACAACGCCCCACATTCAAGACATCGTAAAACTCCTGCCAATTCCAGCCAAGAAAGGTATTGGTCGGGGCACCGTTCTGATCAAGACGCTCAAATGTAAAAGGAGAAACAGAGCGATTTGTCCCGGCAGCGTTGTAGATGTAAAAGCCATAGTCATCGTAATAGAGCCACATCCGCTTGTAGTTGACATATTTCGGCGTCGTTGTGGCGGTTGGAAGACCGTTTTCAAGCGTGGGCGTGGCACTGGGCAGCGGGGTGAGGGTTTGTGTGGCCGTCCCGACCGCGGTCGGTATAGATGTTGGCAGGGGGGATGGTGTGATCGTCAAGGTCGCAGTCACTGTCGACGAGGGGCTGGGTTCAGCCGTCTGCGTGGGCGCGGATGTAATGGTCAGAGTTGGGGATAGGAGAATTTCCACAGTCGGTGACAAGCCCGGGCTGGGCGCGGCTTCGGTCTGCACGTGGGGCAATGAAATTGATTGGATTTGAGAAAGCATTCGGGAAGGGAATCCGTCTGGGATTAAGATATCCCAATAAAAATATCCGCCTATGGCTAGAAGCGCCAGCGCCAAGAGATAGAGAAATCCGCGACGCTTTTTCGGTTTTTTACTTGCTTCCGTTTGTATATGATGAGTTGTAGGACGCGCTTTACCGCTAACCACTGATGCGGGCATGGGCGGCAAAGGCAAGACACGTTTCTGCGCCGGATTTGTGCTTAGTAAGGCTGTGTTGAGCGCGGCCAGCATAGCTGCGCCGCTTTCATAGCGATCAGCGGGGTCTTTGCTGAGCGCTTTGAGTAAAACATTTTCGGTTTCTACACTTAATTGAGGGTTGACACTGCGCGGCTTGGGCGGCTCCTGCGTAATATGCTGCAAGGCAACACTGGTCGGCGACATATCATCGAAAGGCACCACGCCGGTTAGCATCTCGTAGAGGATAATGCCCAGAGAGTATAGGTCAGATTTTGGGGTGGCATCGCTCGAGCGGCGAACCTGCTCTGGGGAAATATAATGGGGCGTGCCAAAAACTTCGCCCGATGAGCCGTGCTGCATCTCGAGGGCCAGTCCAAAATCACCGAGCACGATACGGTTATCGTCGGACATAAAAACATTGGAGGGCTTTACATCTCGATGAATCACACCGTGCGCATGGGCATAATCCAAAGCGTTTGAAATCGCGCCACCGATGCGCAGTACTTCGCTGACAGGCAATAGTTTCCCCTTTGTGGCCTGCTCTGAGAGCAGACTGGCAAGGTCTTCACCATCCACATGCTCCATGACATAGTAATAAAGCCCATCCTGATCGTCAGCATAATAGACCTGAATGATATTTTCATGCCGCCAACGGGCAATCGTGCGCGCTTCACGGATAAAGCGCTTGGCATAGGTTGGGTCACTGCGATACCGAGCATCAATAACCTTGATCGCTACAGGACGCTGAAGTTTGACATCCTGCCCATAGTAGACCTGCGCCATCCCCCCACGTCCAAGTGATCTTTCGATAATAAAATTGGAAAGCCGTTTCCCGATTAGAGGGTCGTCCATGCTAATGCCTTGTATACGATGATGGTGTGTATGTGCGAAATGATAATAGTTTTATCATGAATGGTGCGAATAAGACAAATAGCACATGTTGGAAGAGGGATATTCGCTAATCAGTCCCCCAACAAGACGACTTCTACTCTTCAAACTCATCCAGCTTTAGCGTCTCAGCAAGGTCTCTCTTGGAGACAACTGTCGACGCGCGCTGCGCAAGGATGGTCTCTCGGCTAAGGGCCGTAATTCGCTGAATATCTTGAACGAAACGGTTGAAGCCCTCTACGTAAGCATCCAGGTAGTCTTGCGTGATGGCTTGCGCCAAATCCTGACGTTTGATGGCGTGCAACGCTGCCACATGGGCACGGAAGTCTCGCAACGAGATGCGCATGACGCCATCGGCGTTTGTGATAACGCCCCAGACAAGCTGCTTTTGTTCGTTATCATCTTTGGCGGTCACAAAACGTTTGAGCGTACTGGTCGGCACGACAGCGCCAACATTTGAGAAGACTTCGCTGCCTTTGAGAATATTATTCAACAATTCAAAACGTACGGGGAACTGGTCAAGCATGTGTTGCAACGGTGCAGGGAGGTGTGCAAGCAATTTAATCGCGCCTACACTCGCGCTTTCTCCCTGTAAGGCAATGCTTTTCAGTTTCGAGAGGATCATCCCCAAGCCAGCCAAAGTAGCCAGATATTTTCTCTGGGCTTCATCAAATTCTGCGTATTCAGCGGCACGATCACCCTGGGCTTTTTCATAGCGTTCAAGTGCATCAATCGACTGGCGATGCAGGCGGATCAAGTTCAATTCCTGGAGCGGAATTTCCACGCTGAGGGGATAGATACGGTCACGCGGAAAACGGCGGCTGGCATCCATCGGGATGAGCACTGCCGGGTTCTGATGGTGAGATTTTTCCAACATCCCTGTAATCTCGGCAGCGAGGGAGCGGGTTGCACGCTTGGAAGCGAGCAACTCCAATTTATCTAATAATTTGCGCGAGGGTTGATAATTCGCAGCGTGGATAGCGCGATATAAGATCAGGATGTCGTTCACGGTGAGATGCAATACCTGGCTGCGCTGCCTGAATATCCTGCGTATTTGCAAACAGGCTTTCAGATTCAACCGGGCGTTTTCTGCCCCTGCTTCCCGAATAACGCGCGGGGCTTTTTGAATGAGTTTACGATCTTTTGAACTCAATTTAAATTCCAGCGGGGTAAAAAGTATTTGCTTCGCTGGCTTGGACGCAGGCAAAGTGTTCAAGTAAACCGCCCAAGAGAGGGCTTCATTGGTCATGATCTCTGCCAGGGCCGAACCGAGAATGCCATCAAAAAAGATATGAGATTGGTCAAAAACAAAGGTGCTGCCGGTTTCAAAGATCGTTAGGGCATGGTCACCGATGCCGCGCTCAGCTTGGCGAAGTTCGGTTAGCGGTAACTCTGCGGAACGGCGGTCGGCGTTGATGATGATCGGGGCAAAGCGCAACTTTCCTAACGCGCCTTGCAAGTTCGGGTCAAGTTTGTTGCGTAGTTTGGGGAGGGCTGCACGCCGGATCGTGGCAATCTCGCGCAAGGATGAGGGCGTCCCAGCGGGCATATCCCACAAAGCGGCAATCTGTGCCCGAACATTTTCGGCATTGAGAGGTTGATCCGTTTCCGGGGCGTAGATGGGCAAGATGTAGTATTGGCCGCGCAAGATCAGCCCAATTTGGGCCTGCTCGTACGTGTAGGGAATATGCGTTTCGCCATAAGGGCCCGGCTCAAGATAGGAGAAAATGGACATCTGGCGCTGGTATTCTGGTAAGTCTTTTTCGGCGTCCTGAAGACGATGTTTCCATTCGCTATGCAAGCTGTCAGGCAGGTCTCGCATGGCTTCTTGCAGGAAATGATGGAACTTAATGCGTCGGTAATCAGGATAATCATAGCTGGCGGCTTCAGCCCCCCGTCGATAAGGACGTTGAAGTTCCCAGTCGCGATATAAACCGACATATTCGTGAGAATCCGGCAGGGATGCCGTTAGCTGGGTTAACAGGGCAATGGAAGTCCGTTCGCGCCATTCAACCTCGAGCAAGGCATCGTACTGATGAAGGGAAGATATGGCAGCCATCACCCATGCGGTTAGGCGGTCGATTGGGTTGAGAGAAATATCATGCTGCGCCAGAAGGGTATCGAAACCATAGGTTTCATTGGCGTGGCGGGCTGTGTCTTCACGCAAAGCATAATCGACATAAAATTGCCAAACGCCATCTGGAAAAGCAGAATCGGGGTCTTTGCCCGCCAACTTGAGTAAGTTTTGATAGCCCCAGATCACCGCTGCAGGCCCCGCGAAGACAGTGCTAAAGGTAACCTGATCGAGAATTTGTTCCACGCCACTATACAGGGCATTGATATGCTGTTGAAGCGTTTGACGGGGGATACGCTGAGCAGGCAAACGCGCCAAACCACTTAGGATCATACCCGGCACATTTCCCGCCGGAACGATTTGCGACACCAATGCTACGGCAGCATCAATTTCAGGGAGAGAGAGACGCGAAAGTTTACGCAGTGGCTCAGATTGAGCAACCGTACGTAAATTTTTGGCTGTCTTTGTGGTAGCTTGCTGAAAGGAACGAGATGAGTTCATAAGTTATATGCAAAAATAAGAATTGTGGTTTATTATACATTCCATCTTGTCCACCCACATCCCTGATAGGTCATGTTCTGGGATTTGGCGGGAAAACAGGTTAAATAGAGCCTATAATTTACTGATATTACGCAATTTGCTTTTATGCCCATCTAGCCCCTCAGGGAGAATAACCAGGGCGGTCCAAGCACCAAAACCAAGCGAAGAAGAAAGCGCTGCAGACCATCAACTATAAAAACGAAAGATAAAAACGGAGGCCAAAAATGGACCAAATAACTCAATATATTAATCTACTTCCTTTTTCTCTCATCTATATTCTCTTATTCTGGCTAATCATCCCCCAGCTCACAGGCAGATGGCTCAAGGTCATTATCGCCATTATCTTAATCCCTGTCGCGTTTGCACTGGCAGGCTATGTGGATATGTATCTACCGAGATTGGTTTACAGCATTAACCGCTGGTTCAGAAACGCCTTCTAATGCCAACGCGTATTCTGCGCAACCCAAACGACCTGAACCATGATGACATCCACGCGTTGTATGCAGGTTTTGATCTACCCATCACGGCGCTGGATTGCGGAAAAAAGTGTGCACAGCACAACCCTTCAAGCAAACCTTTTTGCTGCGATATTTGCGAGGCTGTCCCTGCCGCATATGAAAGCGAGTGGGCTGCATTACAGAACACAACCCAACTTTGGCATCGCTATCGCGGGGATGAGTGCCGCGCGCTGGGCGAAATTCTCGATGAAGACGAGATGCCGGAAGGTATGCTTCCGCTAGCCTGTTTAGGACCGCAAGCATGCGAACGTGAAAATCGCCTGTTGAGTTGCCGACAATTCCCCTTCTTTCCCTATGTCAGCTCCGATTACGAATTTCTCGGTCTCGCCTACGATTGGGAATTTGAGCAGAAATGCTGGGTAATCAGTAATCTGGATCAAGTGACGGATGCCTATCGGATACAGTTCGTACGCACTTTTGACCGGATATTTGCCCTCTTTCAGGATGAATTCGACAGTTACGCGCTCCGCTCAGAGGAACTGCGCGACGCTTTCGCGAAAAAGCAGCTCGGGTTCGTGATCGTGCTGCGGGATGGAGGCTTGGGGATGGTCGATCCGCTCGAGGAGGGCATCACGCTACTCGAAGCAGAGCAAGCTCCGGCTTTTGGGGCGTACCGCTGATCCAATCCACCAAGAGAATCAAAAAAGGGCTTCGAAATTTCGAAGCCCTTTTGTTATCTATGGTGCTGTTCCTGTTGTAGCCGTTGGAACAGGCGTATCCGTCGGGACAGGTGTCTCAGTTGGCGTGGATGTGATGGTGGGCTCTGCCACGACAATCTTGACGAAGATGGCATTGCCGAATTTCTTCCCTGTATCGTCTGTGAGCTGCCAGTAGCTGGTATAGGAGCCTGCCGTAAGGGGTGCGGTCATGGAGACGGAGACCTCGGCCTGCCCATTGGCGGGGATGCTTGTCCCCAATGCAGTTGGGACACCGCTCATTTCTTCACCACTGGTGAAGCTAAGGGCGTAATTCGCTTCCCAGGCACATGAGCCGCCATTAAAGATTTGCCATGTTTTCACAAAGGTTTCGCCGGGCGCGAAAACCGTATTATCCGGAATGGTGATGTCGCTCATATAGACCGCATCCTGACAGGGGACTTCTGTCACCACCAGCATGGTAGCGGTTGGTGGCGCCTGCGTGGCAGGCTGTGCTGGCGCAGTCGAAATCAACGTCGCAGTTGCAAGCGGGGCAAAAGTAGCCGTCGATGTTTGGCTAGGCTGTGCAGCAAGGGTTTCCGCAACCGAGGTGTAGACTTGCGCAACGGCTTCTTCGGCAGGGTCAGGGGTTGGTGTTGTTTTGCAAGCAGAGAGCAGGAGCGTTAATCCCAGCAGCACCATGAGAAGGTGATTGGGGGCTTTTTTAATTTTCAAGGGTATCCTCCATACATAACATATTTAAAAGCAAGCTTATCATACTCTTACCGGAGAATATTTTACTGAGAATTTGCCAAGAATCTGATGAGAAAATAGGGGCATTGCAGAATATAAGACTATTTCCTTTTTTTCGTGGTTCTGAGTACAACTCTCCGTCGAGCATTTTATCGTTCTTTTGCGTGCCCTCGTCAAAATAAGCGCTTTATGCTAAAATCCGACCCGTTGTATAAAAAGTATATCCCGTGCGGTATGCTTCTTTCCGCTCCCTGCTCGCTGACGGCGTAGACGGGGGGCAATCCCAGGGAAAGGAGGTTTCCCCTCATGCGTAAATATGAATTGGTTTGCATTCTCCATCCTGATTTGGATGAGACCGCATTTAACGATGCACTCGACAAAGTCAAAGGTTGGATCAGCGAATCCGAAGGTAGCGTTGAGAGCGTAGACAATTGGGGTCGTCGCAAGATGGCTTACATGATCCGCAAACAGCTCGAAGGACAATATGTCATGCTAAACGCTAATATCCTGCCCAGCGCAACCGCAGAATTGGAGCGCAAATTGCGTCTTCTTGAACCTGTCATGCGTCATATGCTTGTTCTCGTCAATTAATTATCGGGTTTTCAGAATATAGGAGGAGTTTCTTATGAGCAGAGGCTTGAACAAAGTCATGATCATCGGCCATCTTGGCCGCGACCCTGAAATGCGCTACACCCCTTCCGGGCGACCAGTAACAACCTTTTCAGTCGCAGTTAGTCGATCCTGGAATAGTTCTGATGGCGAACGCCGTTCAGAAACAGAATGGTTCAAGGTCGTTGCTTGGGGCAATCTCGCAGAGATTTGCAAAAAGTACCTTACCAAAGGTCAGCAGGTCTACATTGAAGGACGTTTGCAAACCCGACGCTGGGAAGATAAAGAAGGCCAGCGACGCACTTCTGTGGAAGTGGTTGCCAACGAAATGACAATGCTCGGCGAACGGCGCGAAAAAGGTGCAAACGACGATAACTCTTTCGACGAAATCCCTCCCGATATTGACGAAGACGAATTTCCATTCTAATTTTATCTACACTTGGAGTAAGTGATGGCTCAAGAACAAAGACGTCCGTTTCGACGGCGTACTAATAACTATTATTCGCGCCCCAAAGTCTGTCAGTTTTGTACCGACAAAAATGTCGTGATCGATTACAAAAACACAGAATTGTTGCGCCGCTATGTCACCGACGAAGGCAAGATTCGCCCGCGTCGTCAAACCGGCACCTGCGCCCTACATCAGCGCGCTCTCGCCGGCGAGATCAAACGTGCCCGCCACATCGCATTATTGCCTTACACAGGCACATACTGGGAAGAGGGCCGCTAAGCCACTATCGAAAACGGGGCATGGTTGATCCCATGCCCCGTCATTTTTTTGAAGGTTAATCATGGCAAAACGCAAAAACTCTAACAAGGTCGTCAGCAAAAAACACGTTGCACGCCAGGAACGGGAACGCCAACAATCTAGACTGATCCGCAATATTGCAATTGGCGTTGTCGTGATAGTCGTCTTATTGATCGGCTATGGCTACCTCGACCAGACCGTGCTCAAGGCGAACCGTAGTGTTGCTGTTGTCAACGGCGAAAAGATCACTCTTGGACAGTTTCAAGCTCGGGTCCGGCTCGAACGCGATAGTCTCATCAACCAATATATCCAATATGCGCAGTTAGCCCAAAGCTTTGGGATGGATTTCAATACTCAGTTGAGCAGCATCGAAACGCAACTTTCCGATTCCATGGCCGTTGGACAAAACGTGCTAGACACGATGATCTACGAATTGATCTATCGGCAGGAAGCGCAAAAAGAAGGCATCTCCTTTAGCGCAGATGACGTCGAAAAAGAAGTTCAAAGCTTCCTTGGATATTATCCCGACGGCACACCAACACCGGAAGTACAACCCACTCAGGCAGTTGTGGAAGCCTCTACGCTTTCGCCCGAACAACTTGAACTGGTTACCGCTACCCCGGAAGCAACTGAAACCCCTGAAACTACACCTGACCCGACTGCAACCCCGGCAGAAGATGCAGCCCCGACTGCTGTCCCCGTCCCGACAATGACAGCAACCGCCTACACTTTTGAAGGTTACCAGAAGGCATATGAAGAGACATTGCCCCTCTACGCCGACTATGGTCTGGACGAAGCCAACTTCCGCTTCTTGTTCGAATCTAATCTTTATTACACGGCTCTTTACGATCAGGTTACTGCCGATGTACAGAACGAAGGCCAGGAATACATCTGGGCACGTCACATCCTTGTTGATGATCCACTTGTTGCTAAAGTGATTCGTGAGAAGGTGCTGGCTGGCGAAGATTTCAGCAAAATCGCAGAAGAATCATCCATCGATCCCAGCGCAGCTACCAACTACGGTGACTTGGGCTGGTTTACCCGTGGTGCGATGGTTCCTGCTTTTGAAGAGGCTGCCTTTGGTCTCGAAAATATTGGTGACGTAAGCGAAGTCGTTCAAACCGACTTTGGTTATCACATCATCCAATTATTGGGACGCGAAACACGCCCGATGGACGACAATGCAATCCAGTCAGCGAAAGACGCCGTTTTCACAGAGTGGCTTGCCGCCAAGCGCGACGAGAGCACTGTTGAAATCAGCGACGAAGTCTGGCAAAGCAACGTCCCCACCGATCCTGATTTGCAAGAAGTTCTTACCGCAATGTACGGTGCTCAATAAAAATTCTTGCTCAAAAAACGAACAGGGCTGTCGTAACGACAGCCCTGTTTTTTTAATACTCAGTAAAACGAGAAAATATTAGCGTGCCCCCAACATCTCGTCACTGACTTCATCCAATTTCAAGCTAATAATCTGGCTGGAAGAGTCACGTCCCATCGTAATACCATAAATCACGTCTGCGGCCTGAACGGTATTACGGTTATGCGTAATGACGATGAACTGGACATCCTTACTCAATTCTAGAAGCATATCGCGGAAACGACCGACATTCGCCTCGTCGAGCATCGCATCCACTTCGTCCATTACGCAGACAGGCGTCGGGGAAACACGCAAGAGCGCGAAAACCAGCGCAATCGCGGTCAGGCTGCGCTCGCCGCCAGAGAGTAAGCCGAGGCTCTGTTCACGGCGTCCGGGCAGACGGGCTTCGATCTCAATACCCGTCTCGACCAAATTTTCAGGATCAGTAAGACTCAGTTTTGCCGAACCTCCGCCAAAGAGACGGATAAATATTTTCGTAAACTCCTGCGCCACAACCTTGAAGGTCTTCACAAAAGCCTGCTCGGTCAAATCGTCCAATTCGCGGATAATTTCGCGCAGATCAGATTCAGCTTTACGCAGGTCGGCAATTTGCTGTTCCATAAAGGCATGACGCTTGCTTTCCTTCTCGTACTCTTCCTGCGCTTCAGGATTCACAGGCCCCATACGGCGCAAACGCGCGCGCTCCTGCTTCACTTGCTCACCCAACCCCTCGGGCAGTTCGGTAATATTCGAGAGTTGTTCAACCATCCCATCAAAAGGCAGCGGCATCGGGCCTGAAACATTTTCCTCGTAAGAGAACATCACCAGACCAAAATCATCCTCGATCTGCTGGCGCAGGCGTTCCATCGCTTCCTGTCGACGAGTAACGTCCAATTGCAATTGTCCGTGTTGACGCTCCACCTGCGTCATTTGACGCGTGGCATCGGTTTCCTTACTACGCTGTTCAGCCTCTTCAGCTTCCGCCTTTTGCAATTCAGCTTCAGCAGGTTCAATCTTTTCCTGCAACGCCGTCAACTGCCTGTTCAGAATAGTCTCGTCAGTATGGGCTTTTTCCTTCTGTCTATCCAGCTTGTCGAGCGCATCAATCGTCTCTTTTTCGCGCCGTGCCAGGCTTTCCTGACCCGATTTCAGGCGTGTCAATCCTTGTTGGCGTTCGCGGTGACGCGCTTCAGCATCACTCAGCGCGCGTTCCGAAACAGCAGCGCGGGTCTGCCAGTATGTCACCTGATTTTGGAGTTCATCCAGCGAGAGTTCCGCCAATTTTGTGGATAAAGTGCGGATGCGCGTCTGGAGCTCTTTCTCCTGCCCCGCCACATCTTCGCGTCCCTGTTGTGATTCCGCTTTATCAGCTTCCGCACGGGACAACTCTGTTTTGAGTTGCTCCCGTTGCCCAAGCTGCCACGCTGCTTGCCTGCGCGCGGATTCTGCGTCCAACGAGGCTTGCTGCTCGGCTTTACGGGCTTCTTCAAGTTTGGCGCGGGCAGCGCGGGCTGCCTCACCCAAATTGGATTCGGCTACTTTTGCCGCATCAAGATCGGAGGTGAGTTTTGTTAGTGTTTTGGCGATGTCTGCCAAGCGCTTAGCGACATCCGCTAAAGCGGCTTGCAACTCTCTCCGTTGACGGGGCCTACTCAAAGTCCCGGAGCGATTCGTGCCCCCAGCCAGCACCAAACCATCGGCGCGGAAGATTTCTCCACGCAGAGTCACAGCACGAGTGCGGCCATCCATCCCTTTTAATAAACGACGGGCAGCAGCACGATCTTTGACGATCAGCGTCTGACCAAGCAAAAGGTCAACAGCCTGCTGCAAACCATCAGGCGCAGTCAGCATCTCAGATGCGATGCCGAGGCAGGCCTCATCTTTGGGGGCTTTGAGCGGTTTTGCAGCCGCAAGCCAGGCAAGCGGCAACAAGGCCGCACGACCGGCTTTCTCGCTTTCGAGCAAGGCGAGGGCGGCTTCGGCATCATCCTCGCTATCAAGCAGGATCGCATCAACGTACTCGCCCAAAGCAGCGGCGATAGCGGTCTCGATTTCGGCGGGCACATCGAGGGTAGCGCTGAGCGCGCCTCGCGAATCCTTCAGTTGTGATTTACGCGCGGCTTCAAGCAGGAAGCGCGCACCTTCAGCATAACCGGAAAGTGACTCTTCGGCCTGATCGAGCACTTCGAGCTGAGCATTGAGCTTGCTCTGGGAAGTCTCGCGCTCAGACTGGCTTTCGAGCAGCGAGCGACGATCTTTTTCGAGCTTGGCGGTCTTTTCCTGCTGGGCAGCGAAGGCTTCTTCTGCTTTCTGGAAGGCTTCCTCTGCCTTTTGATGCGCAGCTTTCGCACGCTCGGCTTCTTTTTCGGCTTGCTGGGCTTTTTCCTGCACGTCGTTGAGTGTGCGTTCGTTGGCATCGATCTTGTCTTTTTGGGCTGCGATACGTGTCTCGAGGCTATCGAGATGGGCCTGCAATTGGGCACGTTTTCCACTCAAGGCATTCAGTTGCTGGCGCGCAGACTGTAATTCTTTTTCAGCTTCGACACGTTCGCTGCGACGTGCAGAAAGGGCTGTACGTGCCTTTTCGATTTCAGCACGCGCTTCTTCATCTTCACTTTTCAGACGCGTATATTCTGCTTCGGCAGCTTCAAAACGTTCCTGGGCAATCCGTTCTTCATCGCGACTGCGTTCGCGTTCAGTGATGAGATTCTGTTGGCTGGCTTGGAGAGAGCGGCGACGCTCATCCAAAACCGCTAGTTCACGGCTAATGGCTTCACGATCATTATGCAACTCAGATGATTCGCGATGCCAGGCATTCAGTTGAGCACGCAGTTCTTGAATTTTCTGCCGAAAGGCGGTCGACTGATTCAGTTGGGCATCGTGCGAGCCGCGTACTTCACGCAGTTTAGCATCTTGCTGGCGGAAGGCATCACGCGCTTTCGCCAGATCCCTTTGCGCGCGGTGCCAATGATAGCCATACCAATCACGCAGTAAAACCTGCAAATCTGCCTGCACCTGGGCATGTTCCTGAGCACGTTTCGCCTGTCTCCCCAAACGGCGGATCAGTGGGGTTAGCTCGGTCATCACATCGAGGACGCGTTCCAGATTGCGCCCGGTCTTCTCAAGACGGCGCAGGGCATCTTCACGGCGACCACGGTAAAGGCCAATCCCTGCCGCTTCTTCAAAGAGACGTCGGCGGTCATCCGCCTTTAGGGCAAGAGAGGCGTCAACCAGCCCCTGCCCCAAGATTGTATATGTCCGCTCACTCAATCCCGATTGGGCGAGCAATTCATTGACATCCCTCAAGCGGACGCGCTGATTATTTAGTAAATACTCATTGCCGCTATCTCGATAAGTCCGGCGTGTTAGCGCAACTTCAGCGAAATCCACAGGAAGCCAATTCTGTGAGTTATCGAAAGTGATCGTCGCTGTCGCCATACCGGCGCGAGCACGCTGCTCGGAACCAGCGAAGATCATGTCATCGGTCTTTTTCGCCCGCAAGAGGCTGTAGGATTGCTCACCCAAAACCCAGCGCAGCGAATCTGCAATATTGGATTTACCAGAACCGTTCGGCCCAACAATAGCAGTAATCCCTTCTGCAAATTCGAAGGAAGTTTTTCCTGCAAAGGTTTTATAGCCTTGCAATTCAAGTGATTTCAGTCGTAGAGGCATAATTTAGTCTCAGTTTATAAATTTCAGATTGGCGGCTTAAAGAACGCCAAGCATCTCGAGAGTCTCTTGGGCAGCCAGTTGCATGGCTACGCTTTTGCTTTGACCACGCCCCTTACCATAGACTTTACCGCCTATATGCGCTTCGACCTCGAAGATTTTGGCATGGTCAGGGCCCGTCTCAGCAATGGTGACATAACGCGGGACACCCATCCTTTGAGCCTGCGTCCATTCCTGTAAACGGCTCTTGGCATCATTTAGGCTGGTACCATCGATAATGTCATCACCGGCAGCATTAAGCAACGGGGTGAAAAAGTCACGCACGGCGTCGAGGTCAGCTTTCAGGTAAATGGCACCAACCACGGCTTCGAAGGTTGCGCAGAGCAATGCATTACGGTTATATCCGCCTGTGCGCTGCTCGCCTCTTCCCAGGCGCATGGCGCGTCCGAGATCGATCTGACGGGCAAACTCTGCCAGTTGTTCCGTACGCACCAAAGCGGAACGCGCGCGCGTCAATTCCCCTTCACGCATTTCAGGACGATGATCGAAAAGCCAGGCACCGACAATAAAATCCAGTACGGCGTCGCCTAAAAATTCAAGGCGCTCGTTATCATCTAAAGCATCTTCGTTTTCGTTGAGATACGATGTGTGGGTCAATGCTCGGGTGAGCAAATACGGATTATCGAGAAAAGGCAGCGATAGACGCTCTGCCAACTCGAGCGGGGACTCGACTTCCCGACGCCCTTGGGGTTTAGCCATTTTAACCTCCCGGAACTCAGGGAGCGCCAACCACCCAAACGGGTCAGTAGCTCGCGTTCCATCAGTTCCTATTTGAATGTGATTTGTCCCGCCGATTTTATCCTGAATTGCGAGGTCTGACCAGCCCTTCTCTCAATGTTCTCCAAAAAAACAGAGGAGGTGCACACAAAAATCAAAAAAACAGTACAATGGGTGCGAAATTCACCCGGAGGCATCACATGGAATCATCCACTCGTTTTTTACATGCAACCGAAATGGGGGTCGGAGCATGGGCATGGGGCGACCGCATCACCTGGAATTATGGGGGCAGCTACTCCGACGAGGATGTGCGTAGCGCATTCGACACATCACTTGCTAACGGCATTCGTCTGATCGACACAGCCGAAGTATACGGACGAGGACGCTCCGAGCAGCTAATCGGTCAATTTCTGAAAGAAACCGATGTGCCGGTACTTCTGGCAACAAAATTTATGCCTTTCCCTTGGCGCATCTTCCGCAGCAGGCTCCTGCGCTCGCTACACAACAGCCTTGCCCGCCTCGATGTCGAGAGCGTTGATCTTTATCAAATCCACTTTCCGATGCCGCCTGTGCCCATCGAAGCCTGGATGAACGAACTCGCCACCGCCGTCAAAGAGGGCTTAACACGCACAGTCGGGATTTCAAACTACAGCGAAAGCCAGATGTTGCAAGCCTATTCTGCACTTGCACGGCATGATATCCCGCTCGCATCTAATCAGGTGGAATATCATCTATTGGATCGACGTATCGAAAAAAATGGATTACTTGACCGCTGCAAGGAACTTGATGTTCGCCTGATCGCGTATTCGCCCCTGGCAATGGGCTTGCTGACCGGTAAATATAATGTCGATTCACCCCCACCGGGGATGCGCGGCCGCCGTTATGGACGCGTTCTCAGCAAACTCCCCACTCTGCTCAAGGTGATGACCGAGATCGGCCAAGATCAGGGCGGCAAGACCAATGCCCAAGTTGCATTAAATTGGTGCATATGCAAAGGCACAATGCCCATCCCTGGCGCAAAGAAGGGTAGCCAGGCCGAACAAAATGCCGGTGCCCTCGGCTGGAAGTTGAGCGAAGAGCAAGTCGCCATGCTGGATGAAGCCAGCGACAAGGTCATGCAAGATTAAAGTAGCACGAGACAAAAAGCGCAAATCCACCAGAATCGGCTAGATGCGCCAGTTGAGATCGAGTGCTTAGCAAAAATTAAAAGCTAGGCAGATATTGAGATAACGGAAACAAATTCAAATTGCGTACGTGACGCGCTTTTCATCCGATTTAAAAGAAAGAGCCTGCGAAAAATCGCAGGCTCTTTTTGTGTACAGAAATTTCTTACTTTACTCTACCGCAGCGATTTCAGGGGCGGCGGCTTTCGAGCGACGGATCGCCCAGACCATAAGCACGAGCAAAGCGATTACAGTTACCCAAACACCAACGAGGGTGCCGCCAATTGCGCCTTTATATTGCACAACAACGGGGGCTACGATCAAGGCAACAAGGTTCGCAACTTTGATCATTGGGTTCAGCGCGGGGCCAGCGGTATCTTTCATCGGGTCACCAACGGTGTCGCCAACAACAGATGCCTTGTGACGTTCAGAACCTTTGCCTGTATTATTCTCGATATCTTTCGGTTCATCCTCGATGAGTTTCTTGGCATTATCCCATGCGCCACCAGCGTTGTTGAGATAAACAGCCAGCAACTGACCGGAAAGAATAAGACCGGCAAGGAAGCCGCCAAGCGCTTCAACCTGAAGAGTAAGGCCGACCAAGATGGGCGAAACTACACCAATCACGGCGAGAGAGACTAATTCTTTCTGTGCCGCAGTGGTGGAGATGGAGACAGCCTGACGATAATCGGGCTTTACGGAGCCATCGAGAACGCCCAAGCCGAACTGACGGCGAGCTTCGAGCACGATGAGTGCAGCAGCGCGGCTGACAGCCTGAATGGCAAAGGAGGAGAAGAGCCACGGAATTGCGCCACCGATGAGCATACCCACAAAAACTTGTGGAATATCAACACGAATACCGATGCTTTGGATCTGTTCTGCAAGCGGGACGCCGAGCGAGGCTTGCGTACGGCTTACATCCACCAGGAAGGAGCCAAAGAGCGAAACCGCCGCGATAACAGCGGAACCAATCGCAACACCTTTGGTGATCGCTTTGGTGGTATTACCAACTGCATCAAGATCGGCCATGATCTGCTGTGCGTTGGCATTGTCTTCTTTTTCTTTGCCTGTCCAGGACATTTCGCCGATGCCGTTGGCGTTATCAGCAATCGGACCGAAGGAGTCCATAGCGACGTTGTTACCGGTCAGGGTGAGCATACCGATACCGGCCATAGCAACACCGTAAAGAATGAAGTTGATTCTGTCCGCGCCTTCAGCGCCAGGGATGGTGCCAAAAATAGCGACGGACGCCATAATGGTGATGGCAATGATCAGGATCGACCAAACCGAAGATTCGAAGCCAACGGCTGTGCCTTGCAGAATCAGGGTTGCGGAGCCAGTGTCTGCGCTCTTCTTGATGTCGTTTACCGGGGTGGTGTGCGTACCAGTGAAGTATTCGGTCAGGCGGTCAATACCGAGGGCAAGCAAAACGCCGACAAAAACGGCGGTCGGTGTGCGCCACCAGCCACCCCAAGCATTGATGCCATCGTTGTTCATATAGAAGAAGCCAGCCAAATAGAAAAGAGATGAGGAGATGATCGCAGAGGTGAAGAAACCTTTGAAGATCGCACCCATGGCGTCGCCGCCTTCTTTGGCATCGCTCTTGACAGCGTAGGTACCGATAATAGAAGCCAAAACACCAATACCACGAACGATCAACGGGAAGATGATCCACTCAAGACGGCCGGTGTGATGCCAAAGCGCCAAGGCGAGAATCAAACCCGAAACGATGGTTACTTCGTAGGATTCGAAGATGTCGGCAGCCATACCGGCGCAGTCACCAACGTTGTCACCAACGAGGTCAGCGATAACGGCAGGATTGCGGGGATCATCCTCAGGGAGGCCTGCTTCCACTTTCCCGACAAGGTCGGCGCCGACGTCAGCAGCTTTGGTGAAGATACCGCCACCCACACGCATGAAGAGGGCGAGAAGCGTACCACCGAAACCAAAACCAAGGAGAGCGTCTGGTGCAGCAATGCCAAGAATCATAAAGATAACCGTACCACCGAGCAAACCGAGACCATCAGTGAGCATACCGGTGATAGTGCCTGCACGGTAGGCGATGCGCAGCGCATCACTAAAGGAGGTGCGAGCAGCCGAAGCAACACGAACATTTGCTTGTACCGCCATACGCATGCCGATCTGGCCGACAGTGAGAGAGAAGCCGGCACCCATTACAAATGCAAGCGCGCGAGCAAAGCCCAGTGTCAGGCGGATACGATCTGGATCCATGCCTGCGAAGCGTTCGAGGGCCTCTGGCGTGGGGGGCACAATATAAACGGAGAAAAACAGCGCGACTGTCAAAACTGCAATGAAAGGCAAAATTGACTTTAACTGACGCTGTAAATAGGCATCAGCGCCATCGCGAATCCAGCCCCAAACTTCTTGCATTCGTTCTGTACCTTTATCTTCGCGCATGATTTGACTACGCAAGAAGATGGCATAAAGCAACCCAACGATTGCTATGCCAAATACAGTCCAAATTGCGACTGTTTCGAACATTGAAAGTCCCATGTGACTCATGTTGGTTTATTCCTCCCGAGGAAAGTGAGATTAAATAAACTATAGACGGAAGTTGTCTATAGTTCTTCAGTGGAGAGATTTTACAAGGCGGGTGGCAATGTGTCAAGCTGGATTTCTACATTTAATCATATTAATATAATAAGACAGCTTTTTTTATTTGGCACATCAAAGCAATCCGCAAAAGCGCCAGCTTAAAATCCAAAAAAAGGGTAGAATGCTGCCTTATAACAAACAAATTGACAGACAAAAAATATTCTGATAATATTTATCCAATATAATAAAACAGGAGAGAACCTTATGGAATTCACACTTCCCAAAGTAAGTGAAGAAGTTGTTACAATCACCCCGGAAGCAACCCAAGCTGTTCTGGATATCATGACTGAAAAGAAAATGGACAATCATGCTCTGCGCATTTATGTAGCAGGCAGCAGTTGCAGCGGTGTCCAGTATGGGATGGCAATCGATGACAACATCAACACCACCGACACACAACTGGACGTGGAAGGCTTAAAGATCGTCATCGACCATCAGTCGCTTGAATATGCACGCGGGGCGAATATTGAGTTCGTGAATGATCCCCAACACGGGACAGGATTTGTTATCACCAATCCAAATGCCCAGAGTGGCGGATGCAGTTGCGGAAGTGGCGGAGGCCACGCACACGAAGAAGGCGCCTCCTGTGGCGGTGGCGGCGGAAGCTGCGGCTGCGGCAACTAGAAATCACCAGAGAAAGCAAAAGAACCTGCGTTATAAACGCAGGTTCTTTTTTATACAGTGATTCACAGTGGTTCTGAACACATGATATTGCTTGGCATTTCGCTTGAGCCACTTCCCCTAAAGCTTACGCTAATGAGCTATCTTCTCGCAAGAGAAAATAATGCCCCCAGCAAACCGATAAATGCCAAACTAAAGATAACCAGCCCCATCGGAATGCGCGTCACTTCACCTTGGGCTTCATCCACAAAGGTCGGAATTGCCAAGGGAGCAGGAGGTGTAAAAGTTGGCAGGCGAGTGGGAGTTTCAGGAGCAATAAAAGCTGCTGCATACGTTGGGTTAATAGTTGGGGTTAATTGAGTGGGTGTCGGCGGGGCATCCACAACAGACAGGAAATTCTGAGAGATAAGCGAAACATTTGGGGCATAAACCCAGCCAACATTACCTGGGGCACCAGTATATGCGATCATGATCCAGTCGCCACCCGGGGAGCGTCCCAATGCGGAGGCGGATTGCCCCGTCACCAAGATGCCAACACGCGGATAAAAGTAAGAGCTGGGACCAGAGCGCACGTTGACGAAATCCTGATCCTGGTTAACGGTAACAAATGCCCCGGAGGGCGTTCCGGTCACGGTGGGGATATCCCCTGTCGGCTGCTGCGCGCGCACCCGCTCCAGGGTTGGGCTGCTGAACAGGAATCCCAAAAAACCGAGCAGTAAAAAAGTCCCGACAGATATTTTGAGCCAAAAACGAGCCATAAAGAACAACTTCCTTAAGTTTTTTTCGTAAATCAGTTGAATCGGATTATAATCGAAAAGATGGAACAGAAAATCTTTCACGGAAACCTAACCCCTGGCGATCTAGCCCGCTCACTTGAAGCCGCCTTTACGCAAAGCAACTTGCATGCAAAACGTGTTGGCTCAGGAAAAAAGATAGCGGTGCAAATTGCCACGCGCCCCAATGCACGCTCTGGCGGCCATACTGCACTAACTATTAATATACAAAAAGTGCAGGATGGTGTGCTCGTACAGTTGGGTGAGCAAGCCAAGATGGGGATTGCTGCCAGTCTGGGACAGACCGCATTCGCGGCGATACGCAATCCTTTCAGCTTGCTACACCGTCTCGATGATCTGGCGCAAGATATACAGAATCTGCAACTTGACGAGAATGTTTGGGATGTGATCACGAAAGCTGCCCGTGCGGTTGGGGCAACCCATGAGCTTTCTGAGCGCCTTCAGCGTTTAACCTGTGACTACTGCTTAACAGCAAACCCAGTCGGCGAAGCAAGCTGCGTCGCCTGTGGTGCCCCTCTCGGCGAGATGCAACCACGTACCTGCAAGGCTTGCGGATATGTGGTCACTGGGGCTGAAAGAGTTTGCCCAAATTGCCAGGCAAGACTCTAGCTTTTTCAGGCATTGAACAGGAGAAAACGAATGAATATTTACGATTACGCGATTCAGATGGAAAAAGACGGGGAAGCATATTACCGTGAGCTTGGTCAAAAATCGAATCACCAAGGTCTCGATTATATTTTCACCTTACTTGCCGATGAAGAAGTAAGTCATTACACCATTTTGGAAGAAATGAAGGCTGCTAATCCTGGTGCGGTACTGAGTGAAAAAGAACAAGACGTTCTCAAAAGCGCAACCAATATCTTTGCCGAAATGAAAGAGAAAGTTGGCGAATTTAATTTTGACCTACCCCAAGCCGACTTTTATCGCAAAGCACTAGAGACTGAAGAAAAAAGCATCGAATATTATCTTGAGATGAGTGAGAAAGTTGAAAGCGATGAATATAAAGCCATCTTCAGAAAACTGGCAGCTGAAGAAAAGAAGCACAAATTCCTGATGGAATATTTGGTCGACTTTATTTCACGCCCGGTAAGCTGGCTCGAAGATGCTGAATTCAATCATCTAACCGAATACTAAACCTAGCTCAAAGGATAGAAAAAACGCGCTGCATGCAGCGCGTTTTTTATTGCCACATGACTACTCGAGCAGCGTCAGTATCTCCGCTATCTGCATGACTTCATCCCCACAATCCACACCACCTTCATCGCACCAGATTGCGGAGAGGACTGCCTGTGCAAATCCCCAGTCGATAATGCGTTGGCGGTCGAAGCCCAAGCGTTCCACGATCATATCCACGCGGCGTTCGGTCAGTTTGCGTGGACTTTCCCATTCCAGCAACCCCGGCAAAGGATTACGCAAAAAAGCACCCACTTCATAAGCCGGCTCACCCAAGACACCTTTGGGGTCAATCGCAAGATAGCGCTGCTCCTGTGCAGCCAAAACATTATCATGATGCAAGTCGCCATGAAGGAGAACTGGGTCGGCACTGGATGCCAACAATTCGGCAAAGAGCTTTTCTGCTTTATCCACCATGCGCGCATCCAGGTTCCCTGTCCCGCCATCGTGACGTCCCCGCAAACGGGAAAATCCACGTCCCCAATCGGCAATTGATGCAAACGGATATTCGCCGCGATAGGGTTTCCAAAGCTGCGGCATCACATCGAGGAGACGAGCGCTAGCGAATTCATCTTCCGCTTCCCAGAGAGTTTTCCCAGGCGACACACGCTCCAGCAGCATGGTGCAATTTTCATCATCCGCAGCCAAGAGACGCACCATCCCCTGACCATCGAAGTGACGTAAAGCAGCGATCTCGGCGCGCAATTCGTCGTTGGGAACCCCCAGCTTTAGGACCACAGGCGTGCCATCCGCTCGGCTGGCAGGAGTGACGTAGTTATAGCTGAGATTTTCAAAAGGCGGAGAAATGCTCAAATCCCAGCGTTGGGCGTACGTTTCCAGAAGAGCAGGCAAGGCATCCAGCCATTGACGCCCGGTATCGCCATGCAAAGCGAGGGTGATTTCAGAGAAATTCATCTTTGAGTACTTTCATTATCTACTGGACAAATCCTTTAGAAGCTGTAACATAGTCTCTGAGCGGAGCATCGAACGACAGAGAGATGCGTAGTCGAAGAGCGATTTTGTAGAGAACGTCGTCCTTCGACTTCAGGCTCAACGACTGTCGCCTGCCGCTCAGGAACTGAATTTGTTGCTAATGCTTAAATGTTTTCTCCATAAAGGCAAAACAAACTTATTCATAAACATCAGGATTAACACAACGCGGAAGGCGCTCACCTGCCAAACCTGCCAGCAAATTCTCACAAGCGATCTCCGCCATGCGGCGACGCGCACCTTGTGTTGCTGAGCCGATATGCGGCACGATCAAGCAATTTTTCAACGCATAAAGCGGGCTGCTCGCGGGCAGTGGCTCGGGGTCGGTCACATCCAGCGCTGCAGCGGCGATCCAGCCTTGTGTCAGGGCGCGCAGCAAAGCATCGCTATCCACAACGGGGCCGCGTGCCGCGTTTACCAAAATCGCGCTTTCTTTCATCAACATTAATTCTTTTTCACCGATTAAACCACGCGTGGATGCATTGAGCGGACAATGCAAGCTGACAAAATCGCTCGTACGCAAAAGTTCATCCAGCGGAAGAAATGCCGCGTCGCTCTCAATTTTGCTTGGATTGGTGTACGCCAAACGGATGCCAAATCCGCGCGCCCGTTCCGCAACTGCGCGCCCGATCTTGCCCATGCCAACAATACCCAGTTGCGCCCCACGCAGATCGGCGCCCAACCAGCCCGTCGGCGACCAGGTGCCCCAACGCCCCTCACGTGCATCAAGCGCGGCTTCTGGAAGGCGGCGAGCTGCGGCCAACAGAATCGCCATTGTTAGATCAGCTGTGGCATCAGTAAGCACATCGGGGGTATGCCCAACCGGGATGCCGCGCCGTGTGCAGGCAGATACATCGAGATTATCCACGCCAACAGCCATATTGCTAAGCACGCGAAGTTGCGGTGCCCGCTCGAGCAGGGCATCCCCTACTTTCGCAGTGAGCAAGCTCAATATTCCGTTCGTTTCGGGGAGATATTTTTCAAGACGCGGCGAAAAACCGGCATATCCTTCTTCGCCAACTTCCAAACGGACTTTACCATCCAGCGCAGCAATCCACGCAGCAGGGAGGGGATGAGTGAGTAGAACAAGGGGCTGGGGTATATGGGACATATTGGTCTCCTGTTTTTTCTCTTTTTTACTACACAGAGTATCAAAAAGATGATAGCATTGAAAAAATATCGTTGCAATTCTAACTATTCTTGGAAAAGAAGATGCATCAAAGCTTCGTAAAAAAAGCTGATATAGGTATAAAATCTTACTTGCTTTTCCAGAAGGCAACTTCTATAATAAAGTAGTTCAACGGCTATCCGACAAGGTTTTTAATATGAAGCTCTCTTTAGATCAATTAGAAGAACGCTTGCAAGCACTGATTGAAGTGGACCTTTTACGGCATTTGCCTTTTAATACAACAGAAAGTTTGCTTGTGCAAGAGTTGGCAAAGGTAATAAAAAATAGTGTTAGCAACGAAAACGGGGAAAGTTTTGTGCCAAACACCTACACCTTAGCAGCAGAGCCAAATACGATTCAAAAATGGCAAGATGACCCGGAAATGGTCAGTGCCCTAAGACAAGCAATTGAAACAATTGCCAAGGAAGCCGAACTTAATGTTCGCGGACCGCTCGCCCTTACACTTGCTCCCGACATCGAATTGGATGCCGACGAAGTAAAGATATTTGCATCACACCGAGTGGAGAAAATAGCAGAGACTCAAGGTATGGAAACTAAAAAAGAAGATAACAGTGATGTAGATGCAGAGAAAGTTCCTACAAATGCTTTTCTGATCGTGCATGGGACAAAGGTTTTCCCGTTAGCAAAAACTGTTGTAAATATTGGCCGCCGCATAGAAAATGACTTGACAGTTGACGACCCGCGCGTTTCACGCAACCATGCGCAATTACGTGTGGTCAATGGCCGTTATGTCATCTTTGACCTGAATTCGACGGGGGGAACTTATGTAAATAGCCAGCGTTCTCACCAATCGGTACTTTATCCGGGGGATGTGATCTCTCTGGCTGGCGTCCCCCTGATTTTTGGGCAAGATAACCCGCCACGCCGATCCGACCTGCGCGAGACGGCTCCTTTTGACAAATCAGCGTCTGAACGCCCGACTGCGATTTTACGCAAGCCCCCCGATTTCAAGGATTAATGAGCGCACCTTTTCTTTTGGTCTTACGCGCCAGCATGACGCTCAGCCTGTATACTTTCATGGTCTGGGCATTTTTGCTTTTATGGCGCAGTTTAAAAACACAGAGTGAGTTATTGGCCATACGCAAAACACCGCCGCTGGCACTAACCTTTCATTTGCCCGAGGGTGGGCTGATAACACGCCACTTTCGTAACCCCGAGATCGTACTTGGACGCGACCCGCATTGCGACGTCTATCTCGACAACGACACGGTCTCAGCACAACATGCGCGTTTAAGTTATCATCATGGACAGTGGTGGCTGGAAGACTTGGCATCCACAAATGGAACAACCCTAAATGGTGACACAGTCAATACGGCTACAATTGTGGTCAGCGGTGATGAAGTGCATTGCGGAAAAGCATTGTTGAAAATCCGTTTTGCACTAGATGACCTCTCCCCGAATACGCGGGAAATTCATTACCCGGAGAAACTGGAGACATAATGGCAGAAAAAATTTCATTGGCGGTAATCGGTGGATCGGGCTTATACGGCATGGCCGGACTGGAAAATACCGAAGAGCGCAGCATCAAAACACCCTTTGGCGAACCAAGCGCACCCATTGTGATCGGGACACTCGAAAGTCAACAAGTTGCATTTTTAGCGCGGCATGGGATCGGGCATCATCTAAATCCGACCGAAGTGAATTACCGTGCCAATATCTATGCGCTGAAGTCGCTCGGGGTGGAGAAGATCGTCAGCGTAAGCGCCTGCGGCTCTTTGCGCGAGGATTACGCGCCAGGTGAGATTGTTATCCCCGATCAACTTTTCGATATGACCAAAGATCGGAAACGATCATTCTTCGAGGATGGTTTGGTGGCACACGTCAGTGTTGCAGAACCTTTTTGCTCAGACTTATCTGTCAAGATTTTGGCATCCGTTCAGGAAACGGGAGCAACCGTCCACAAGGGCGGCTCCTTCATCACGATTGAAGGGCCACGCTTCTCAACGCGTACAGAATCCAATATTTATCGTTTATGGGGCATGTCCATCATCGGGATGACAACTTCGCCGGAAGCCTTTTTGGCGCGTGAAGCGGAGATTTGCTACGGCGTGATGGCGCATGTGACCGATTATGATGTTTGGCATCTCAGTGAGGAGCCGGTGACTGTGGAGATGGTCATCAAGACACTGACGAAGAACACCAAGGTCATACAAGAGGCGATCCGCAATTTGGTGCGTGGGCTGAACGAAAAACGCAATTGTGAATGTGAAAACGCTTTGAAAGATGCACTCATCACCCAGCCGCGCGTGATACCATCCGAAACGCGCAAACGGTTGGATTTACTCGTCAAGAAATATCTGAAATAAGCCGCCGAGACGCAAGGGACACAAGAAAGACAAGCAAAAAAACTTCTTGCTCCTTCGTGTGACTTCGCGAACAATCCATGGTCAATAACAAAATCGAAAGCCGCCTGCTCAAATTGGCGGCTCTTTTTCTCACTTTATATAGCCTTATTCTGACGCTCTCACCTGCCGTGCGTGCGCGTTCATGGGAGGCCGATTATCGCTGGGGACATTGGGCCGGTTTTGCGCTCTGGGCAACGCTCAGTTGGTTCGTCCACATCCGCTTGCGCGACGACGCGCCAGACCGCGACCCGTACATCTTCCCGCTTGCAGCGCTACTCAGCGGCTGGGGTTTGCTCAGCATTTGGCGGCTGACGATCACCTTTGGGCTGCGGCAAAGTTTATGGCTGGCGGTTAGCGTGATCGTACTTCTATTTGGCTTGCGTTGGCGCGAACTACTTTCCACCTTGCGGCGTTACAAATATGTCGCCCTCACCAGCGGGCTGCTGCTGACCACCCTAACACTTATTTTCGGCACCAATCCGCTTGGCGTAGGACCACGCCTATGGTTGGGGTTTGGCGGTTTCTATTTGCAGCCATCCGAACCGCTCAAACTATTGCTCGTCATTTATCTGGCAGCTTACCTCGCAGATCGCATCCAGCGACACAATCAATTCTTCCCACTCATTTTCCCGACCCTTGTGCTGGCAAGCATCGCTCTGATGCTGCTCAGCGTGCAGCGCGATCTTGGCACGGCTTCAATCTTCATCATGCTCTACGCCAGCATCCTTTTTATCGCCACCGAGCGCAGACGCGTGCTGCTCGGCAGCACAGGCATTCTACTCGTGGCTGGCGTGGTCGGATACTATCTCGTTCCCACCGTTCACTTGCGCCTTTCGATCTGGTTCTCACCGTGGAATGACCCCAGCGGCAGCGGATACCAGGTCATTCAATCGTTGATGGCAATTGCCAACGGCGGGCTGATCGGACGCGGCCCCGGGATGGGCAATCCCGGTTTTGTTCCGGTGACGCATTCCGATTTTATCTTTGCCTCCATAGCGGAAGAAACGGGACTCGCCGGTACCTTGGGCTTGCTCACGCTTATCGGCCTCTTTCTCGCCCGAGGGATTACCATTTCCCTGCGCTCCCAAAATAGATACCGCCGTTTACTGGCCGCCGGGCTGACAGCTTATCTCGGCATCCAAAGCCTGCTCATCATCGGCGGAAATTTACGCATGCTACCGCTGACGGGCGTAACGCTGCCCTTTATCTCCTACGGCGGTTCATCACTGTTGACATCCTATATCGCCCTGTTGATCCTTTTGCGCATCAGTAACGAAAGCGAAGAAGCCGCCCCCCTACCGCGCCCACAAGCCTATTACTTTCTGGGAGCAATACTCACCATTGGGCTCTTCACGTCTGCATTGGTAAACGGCTGGTGGGCAATCGTACGTGGACCCGATCTGCTAACGCGCTCCGATAATCCGCGCCGCGCCCTCTCCGACAATTATGTTCCACGCGGGAGCTTACTTGACCGCAACAATACGCCCATCACGCAGACCGGCGGCGAGACGGGTAGTTTTACGCGCGAATATCTCTACCCCGATCTCGCGCCCGTTACTGGATATACGCACCCCGTATATGGACAGGCTGGGCTCGAAGCCACCATCGATGATTATCTACGCGGCGAAGCCGGGAACCCGGCAATGGTGATCTGGTGGAATCACATCCTGTATGGGCAGCCCCCCTCAGGCTTGGATGTGCGGTTAAGCATCGATCTTGGTCTCCAGGCAGATGCCGATAGCGCCCTCAGCAACTATCGGGGGGCGCTCGTACTCGTCAATGCCGAGAGCGGGGAAATTCTGGCGATGGCATCCCATCCGACGTATGACCCCAATCTGCTCGATGAGATCGGCGAATCCCTTTCGACTGATGAAAATGCCCCGCTGCTCAACCGCGCCACACAGGGAGAATATCCGCTCAATGCGGAATTGAGCGCCCTACTGCAAGAATCAACGCCGCCAGTGATCCGCTTGCCGCTTGCGGAGGAAAAAGAAGGCTACGCCACGCCACTCGAAATGGCGCTGCTCGCAGCCGCCTTGAGCAACGACGGGATCGCACCCGCGCCGCGTCTCGCGCAAGCGGTGAATACGCCCCAAAGCGGATGGGTGGTTTTGCCTGCTATAGGCCAAGCAAAGACGCTTCTCAGTGCGGCGGAAAGCAGACAACTCATCACGACCTTCGGCGGGGATTCCGGCTATTGGCAGTTCATTGTCGAGAATAATGAAGATGCGATCTGGCTGCTGGCAGGCGTGAGTGCAGACTGGCAGGGTACGCCGCTCGCGCTGGCGCTTGTACTCGAAGATGGTGATGCCGATACAGCAGCCCAAATCGCTGAAGATTTATTAGGAAGAGCAGAGTAGACTATTCTGAATAAAACATAGTTTTGTGGCGATGAAGTTTGGGGGTAGATCTGCGCCAGAGTCTGAGCCTGATGTATTGTATGAGTGGAGAAGAAGGAAACGACCACTTTTCCCAAAACAATTTGGTGACTTTGCTAGACAGTACGATTGAGCGTTTTCCAGATTGGCATACAAAAAAATCATCTAAATCAAGCATAATCCCAAATTCAGAGATACAATTATTTTTGGGATTTTTTGATTTCTTCATACAACTGTCTGACTTCTTCGTAACTGTCAAACTCCAGCTCTGACAATATCTCATCTGACAATACCCCGTTTTCATGTAATATAGTCACAGCTTTATGACGGCAAATTCCGCAGGTTAGGTTTTGATAGATTAGCTCAAGAGGACTTTTGCATTCCTTGACTTTATTTACCGTATAAATATCAATAAATCCCCCACCAATTGAGTGCACAGCCTCATCATCGCTTTGTTTTTTCGCAATCTTCTCTAACAGTTTGGAATCGCCTTTTTCATAATTTGAAATCAAAAGATGCAAATAATCGGACGGCTTTTTTGTTTTGTTCAGTTTCTCAATTGCAAATTGCCTTATTTCTCCCGCTTGAAAGTATTGTAATGCCCAACAAGCATACCTAACACGCTGATTGCTTCTACTATTTCTTTCTTTGGCTATTTGAAGAATTGGTTGATAATCATAGGGGTACTTCCTAAACGCAAACACCCTTAAATACTTTTCTTGTTTCAAAGAATCATTTTCACATAAAAAATCATCGGCTAACTTATTTATCTCATCGATTGTTAGTTGCCTGGCTCCTGCTGGGGAAACAGGGACTGTTCTTTTATTTTTGATATTCTCTCTGACCCTTTGATAATTATATTTCGTTCTTCGTACTTTTTTGTTTCTAAGCTGCCTGTTTTCCGCAATCGCATCAAGATATTTTTGAATATATGGATTGTTTTTCGCTTCTTTTTTTAACTCGTCATATACCTTAATTTCAGGATTTTCATCTTGGAAACGCTGAACAAGAAAACCAGGCTCCCAATCATCCATGTCGCCTAACAATGCTTTACCTCTTGTCTCTGCTATGTATTTAAGTCCTCTAATACCATCAAGGTTTATAATAGCATCCTCTCCACACCATACAGAGCCTGGAATAACTTTTTTGTGGTAACGCTCATAAATCGCCTGATGAGCGTTCTTATTCCCATCTTGAGCAAAAATTTCTGCAAGTTCAAAAAGTTGCACAAGATTCCACGTATCTTCCTGCTCTGTGGCAAGCGATTTTAAAACTTGAGTGACAATTTCATCTTTTCTGCCGCAGAGGTTAATAAGACGAGCAACATAATCATCTCTGCTCCCTTCAGATTGTGGATCATAAGCGAAATTTGTTAGGGCTGCATCCAGAATCTCATTGAAAAAATCAACATTTGGATTGTTTTCAAGGATAAAGAAAGCCTTTCCTGTACCGCACTGTAACGATTGTCTAAATTCTTCTCTGATGTTTATCTTCAACTTTCCTATTGCCACATAAATTTATCAGTTTCACCAATCTGAAGATTTTTCCTAAACGCAAGCGTCTCTTCCAGCAAACCCTTGACCGCTAAAAACAAATCAGCTTGGGCGTAGGGTTCTATCGGCGTAGAAGGCTTCGAGAAGAAGACATCATCTTCTTCGGCTTCGACATGCACCTGCCCACCCGCAGCAAGCCACTCCAGCCCCAAGCGGACGGTCGCTTCGCGTTGGGCGGTGACAGCGGCGAGAGCGGAGATTTGCGTTTTACCGTCTTTCTTGGCAAGCGTGTATTTCACCAACCCCGCCAAATGCGTCAGAAATTGCTGCGGGGTGAACTCAGGCGAATTTACACCGACAAGATAAACTTTCTTTGGTTCAACTTTTTTCAAGATGGCGCGCAGTTCCTTCGCTCCAGGCGGAGATGTGTAAATGGCTAACTCATCTGATTTTTCGAGTTGATAACGGTTTCTGCCAGCAACGTCAGCTTTACCTTCAACAAAAACTTGCAACGTTTCAACGCTCAAACGTTCAAACGTTTTAACGTTTTCCCGCAAATCAACGACTTCGACCTTCTTTCCACTTTCTGTTTTCTTCTCAACTTCCTCCGTCACTCGAAAACCGACCATTTCCAGCGTCAACTGCGGCTCGCCGCGAAATTCACCTGTGCGCATTTTGAATGCCAGGTCAAAGCGGCTGCCTTCGGGCGGAAGCTCTTCGTCGGCGGCGTTCCACCAAAGAATGGATTGGTGCGTCTCGTTTCGGTCTTTGACCGTCAGGCGAAGATGCTCTTTATTCCTGCCGATCTTGGCGGTGTTGACAAGAGTCAGGTCGCGGGAGGCAAAAGTCAGGGTCGGGTTGCGAGGGCCGAAGGGGGCGAGCTTGGATAGGTCCGCACTCAGGTCGAGACTTAAGTCATTTAGCGGCAACCATGCATCCAGTACGAGCGTCGCTTCGGGCGGCTTCTCGGCTCCCAACTGTTTTGTGACCGCATTACTAACACGCCGTCGAAATGCCGGGATATTATCCGCATCCAGCGCCATACCAGCCGCCATCGGATGCCCGCCGAAACCGTGCAAAATATCTTTTTGCGCAGCGATGGCTTCCGTAATATGGATACCCGCCACCGAACGCGCCGAGCCGCGCGCGATACCATCGTCGCCAACCGAAAGCAGGATGACGGGTTTGCGGTAGCGCTCGCCAAGTCGGCTGGCAGTGATGCCGATCACGCCAGCGGGCCAATCCTTTTGCGCCAAAACCAGCGCAGCGCTCTCTTTCAGAGTCGGGTCGTCGCGCAGCTGGGCTTCGGCAGCCTGATAGACCTGCGAAGTGAGCAGGCGACGCTGCGTATTCAAGCCTTCAAGCTGTGTGGCGATGACGCGCGCCTGCGCAGGATTTTCGGTCGTCAAAAAATCGACCATCAGGTTGGCATCACCAAGCCGCCCGAGAGCATTCAAGCGCGGGGCGATGCCAAAACCAATGTCGCTCTCATCGACGGTCAGCGGGTTGATGCCCGTCAATTCGTAAAGGGTTTGCAGCCCAATCCGTTTGGTTTGGCGCAACTCGACCAGTCCGCGCTGGAGCAGGTAGCGAGCGTCACCGTGTAGATCGGCAACATCAGCGGTGATACCCAATGCCACGAGATCAAGCAGGTTTGAAGGACTAAAGTCCTTACTACGAAGCAATTTTTCAGCCAGCTTGTAGGCAACCCCTACCCCCGGCAGGGTTGCGAGCGGGTGTTCTTCGGGCAGGCGCTTGGGATCAACGACGGCGAGGGCGTTTGGCAGCGTTTCGGGCAGGTCGTGGTGATCGGTGATGACGACATCCACGCCACGCGAATTGGCATAATCGACCGCTTCGTTTTCACTGACGCCCGTGTCACAGGTCAGGATCAGTTGCGCACCGTTGTCGATGACTTCTTTGAGATAGGGGATTTTGATACCGTGCGATTCTGTTGCTCGCACGGGGATATGCCAGCGAACATCTGCGCCGACTGCCCGCAGAGTCTGGACAAGTAACGAAGTGGATGTCTGCCCGTCAACGTCGAAATCGCCCCAGACGCAGATCGATTCCCGCGTGCGAATGGCTTGGTTCAACCTGTCAACAGCGGGGTGAAGATCGGGCAGTTCCCAGCCATCGGTGGGGACATACTCGTCCGGGTCAAGAAATGCTTGGGCAGCGGCACGTTCGGTGATCCCGCGTCGGACAAGAATTTGTTTGGCGAGCGGAATCAGGTCTAAATCCGCGAGCGAATCGGGGATATCTACTGGGGTGGGGTCAATCCATTTTGTCATGCGTTGATTATAGGTGAATTCAAGAAAATTATCTCTATTTTTATATAGCTTGTGCTATAATACCGCGCATGTTGACTTACGCAACCTTCAACAATAATAATAATAACGATAATGATAATTCGACCGACAGGCGTCGGGACGGGCGGTAGTTGCTGCCTGAGTACGAATTCATTTTCGGACAAACCCTTCGCCCAAAGCAAATGCTCGGGCGATTTTCTTTTATGGATACAGAGACTAGAGAAAAGATAATTAGAGATTAGTAAAAAGCGAAACGTAAAAACTGCTTACCGATTACTACTCTCTCGTCTCCATTCTCTACTCTCTAAAAAAATCGGAGGAACTTATGTATAAAACTCATACTTGCGGCGAATTACGCGCCTCCCATGTTGGCGAAACAGTTACGTTGGCTGGCTGGGTACACAACTTCCGCAATCACGGCGGGGTGACCTTCATCGACTTGCGCGACCGCTTTGGTCTGACCCAGATCGTCGGCAACCCCGAAGTGGACGAAGCACTGCATCCGCTCAAGGAAGCCCGCTCTGAGTGGGTCTTGCAAGTGACCGGCGAAGTGCGTCCGCGCATGGAAGGCGCTGAAAACCCAAATATGGAGACTGGCGAGATCGAGATCGCAGCCACCAGCGTGAAGGTGCTCAACAAAGCCAAGATGCTGCCTATTTTGATCAACAAAGATGAAGAAGTGGATGAGCATCTACGCCTGAAATATCGCTATCTTGACTTGCGGCGTGAGACCATGCGTCATAATCTCGAATTGCGCCATAAGACGATTAAGTTCATCCGTGATTATCTCGATAATAATAAGTTCCTTGAAATTGAGACCCCGATCCTGTTCAAGACCACGCCCGAAGGCGCACGCGACTATCTGGTGCCCTCACGCGTCCACCCCGGACAATTTTACGCGCTGCCACAATCTCCGCAGCAGTTGAAGCAGATGTTGATGGTCGCCAGCGTGGAACGTTATTTCCAGATCGCGCGCTGCTTCCGTGACGAAGATCAGCGCGGCGACCGCCAGCCCGAGTTCACCCAAATGGACTTGGAAATGTCCTTTGTTGAGCGTGATGACATCATGGCGCTGGCTGAGGGCATGTTCACTGAACTGGTCGGTAAAGTTGTGCCCGAAAAACAGATTTTCCAGACTCCCTGGCCGCGCATCAAATATCAGGAAGCGATGGAACGCTTCGGCAAGGATAATCCCGACATCCGCTTTGGGCTGGAACTCGTCAACGTCGGCGACCTGGTTGCAGAATGCGGCTTTGGCGTTTTTGAAAACACGATCAAATCTAGCGGCGACGTGCGCGGTATCAATGCTAAAGGCTTGGGCGACTACTCCCGTAAGCAGATCGACGCCCTGACTGAATACGTCAAAGCCAACGGCGGCGCAAAAGGTCTTGCTTACATCGCCCTAACCAGCGACGGGCAGATGCGCTCATCCTTCGCCAAGTTCTTAACGGAAGCAGCCAAGGATGCGCTGATTGAACGGATGGAAGCCGAGGCTGGCGACCTGCTGCTCTTTGTCGCCGACCAAGCCGAAACCACGTTCGAATCGCTCGGTCGTCTGCGTGTTCACCTCGGCGACGTGCTCGGTCTGCGTGATCCCAACGTGCTCGGTTTCTGCTGGGTGATCGACTTCCCCTTTGTCTTCTGGAACGATGACGAAGAGCGCTGGGATCCGTCCCATCATCTTTTCACATCGCCGATGGTCGAAGACATCCCGCTGCTTGAAAGCGACACAGCCAAGGTACGCGGGCAGCAGTACGACATGGTGCTGAACAACTACGAAGTCGGTGGCGGCTCGATCCGTATCCACGACGGCGCGTTGCAGGAGCAGGTCTTCAAACTGATCGGGCTTGATCCCGAAGTCGCTAAAGAGCGTTTCGGGCACATGCTCGAAGCCTTCACTTACGGTGCCCCCCCGCACGGCGGCATCGCCATCGGCATGGATCGTCTCGTCATGCTGCTCGCCGACGCGCCCAATATCCGCGAGGTGATCGCCTTCCCGAAAAACCAGAACGCCCGCGACGTGATGGGCGACGCGCCCTCCCCTGTGGAAGCGCAGCAACTGGTAGAATTGCATATCGACATCAAAGAAAAATAGAGAATAGAAGAAACCAGTCTCTGAGCGGAGACGCAGCGAAGCGAAGTCGCAATCGAAGAGCGGCATCTGCACAAACCGTCCTTCGACTACGCTCCCTATCGGTCGCTCCGCTCAGGAACTGTTTGGTACAAAGGAGAAATTATGGCACTTATTAGCGTAAACGATATTGCCCAGCACGATGGCGAAGAAGTCACCATTCAAGGTTGGGTCTACAAACGCACCGGCAAGGGCAAGCTCGCCTTTTTGCTTGTGCGCGATGGTTCAGGATTTGCTCAGTGCGTGGCGTTTAAAGGCGATTTGGATGAGGAGGTCTTCGAGACGATCAGCCATATTCCGCAGGAATCGTCGGTCGTGATCACAGGCACCGTGCGCAAGGACGATCGTGCCCCCGGCTTGCCCGGCGGTTACGAATTGGGGATCAGCGCCTTTAGCGTGGTGCAATCCGCCGCCGACGATTATCCGATGGCATTAAAAGAACATGGTGTTGACTTTGCACTGGATAACCGCCACCTGTGGCTACGAATGCCCAGCCAATGGGCGATTTTGCGCGTGCGTGCGACGGTCGTCTCCGCCATCCGTGAATGGCTCGATGACCAAGGCTTCACCCTGATGGACACTCCCATCCTGACCCCCGCCGCCGCCGAAGGGACAACCACACTCTTCGAGACCGAATACTTCGACGAAGGCAAAGCCTATCTCGCCCAAACGGGACAGCTCTACAACGAAGCCAATATCTTCTCCTTTGGCAAGGTCTACTGCTTTGGTCCCACCTTCCGTGCTGAAAAATCCAAAACCCGCCGTCACCTGACCGAGTTCTGGATGGTCGAACCCGAAGCCGCCTTCGTTGACCTCGATGAGTTAATGGAAATCGAAGAGCAGTTTGTCAGCCACATCGTCAAACGCGTGCTCGAAAAGAACCGTCCCGAACTCGAATCGCTGGGACGTGACATCTCCGCCCTCGAAAAGATTCAAGCGCCTTTCCCACGCATCTCGTATGATGATGCTGTGAAGCGAATTAAGGAAATCCACGCCACCACCGAAGACCCCGAAGAAAAAGAATTTCTCGAGATCGAATGGGGCATGGACTTTGGCGGACGCCACGAAACGGTACTCACGCAGCAATTCGACAAACCCGTCTTCGTCTACGGCTACCCGACCGAAGTGAAAGCCTTCTACATGGAACCCTGGCCCGACCGCCCCGAAGTCTGCAAAAGCGTTGACCTGCTCGCGCCCGAAGGCTACGGCGAGATCATCGGCGGCTCCGAACGCATGTCCGATCCCGACTTACTACTGAACCGCATCCACCAGCACGGGCTGCCCGAAGAAGCCTTCAAATGGTATCTCGAGCTGCGTAAATACGGCTCCGTCCCGCACTCCGGCTTCGGGATGGGCGTCGAACGCACCGTTGCCTGGATCTGCGGTACAGAGCATATCCGCGAGACGATCCCCTTCCCGAGGACAATCAAACGGGTTTATCCGTAAGGTTTTGCAATCGACAGACTACAAAAGTCTCAGAGACTTTTGTAGTCTGTTTTTTTACAAGAGGCATTAAATATGCTGTTTCAATTGTGGGTAATCTGACAGTGAAACTATGAAAATAAAAAGCGTATTAACCATTCTCATCTATGCTCTTCTTCTTTCGTCTTGTGTAGGTGTCACACCTTTTCCAACACCACTAATCATGTTACCAACGCGCACTGCGCCAACAACAACAGTAACTACCACCCCGGCACCAACTAATACCCTAACATTAACGCCAACTCCCCGATGGTTCACACCGACACCAGAAACACTTTATGGATACCCAACCCCTGAAATTATGGTGTTGCCTACATGCGGCTCAGAGGGTTGCTTTATACGTCCAAACGTCACGCCTGAGCCACAAAGACAAGAGATTGCATTTTATGAGTTATATGTAGGCAAATATGTAGTGAGAAATTGGTGCGATACTGATCCGCAAGTTACTTATTTTCCATCTTGTGCGGTCATCATCACATCAAAAGGTATGCAAGAAGTAGAAATATGGGGGTATGGCACAGCTCGTGTTAGTGAAGAAACTGGAGCAGATCTAACCGGTAATGGAATTTCGGACATAGTTATTCACACATGGAACGGTGCCGCAAATGATGGAAGTGGAAAGATTGTTTATGAAGCAGGGGATACGTTGACACTGATTATGAAAGCTCATGGAGATGGAACTTTTATCGACTTGAATGATGATGGAACTTATGAATATATTGCCCAACGCAGAATATGGTCAAGCTTTCCTGCAGGAGGGAATATATGGATTAATGTTGTCTATGAATACCAGAAAAATCAAGGCTATTATGTGCTTGCTACTTCTAAATTTATAAATCAAATTGAAGAAGGTATTCAATGGAACTTTGATGCGCTTGCCGAGTTTGAACAAGAACATCCAGATGCGTCACTCCAATTTGAAGTTTTTGATAACAATTACGGTCCAGCCGAAATCAGTCTATACAGGATAGTTGCTTATTACCTTCTAGCGAGAAAAGAAAATACTGCATTAGAGTATTTGAACAAGTACTTTTCTGAAGAAAAAGCAACAGAATACTTATTGGTTATAAAAAGTGATATGGGCAGTCTAATAGAACCTTAAGTTTTTCACAGTTCTGCCACACCGAACACATCCGCGAGACGATCCCCTTTCCCGCGAATAATCAAGCGCGCTTATCCATAATACTTTTTCTAGAGATGCTGGGTTTCCTACATCCCTACAAAACTATCAACTCGTTTCTCATATTTTCCTACCCAGCCCTAAAACTTTATGGTATAAAGAGATTGACCCTGCTATGCAGGTGATGCTGCACCAAAGTTTTGTACCAACACTTATATGATGGGCTTTGATCTCTCAGAGATTACGCGATAGGCCTGAGCCAAGGCGAAAGTTCTGCGGTAGGAGCCCGACCTGTGAAAGCAGGTTCAAAACATAGCGGCACACGGCATTTGCGGGGTTACCCTTTGCCGGGTTTAAAAATTGAATAACGGAGAACCAGCGGCTGGATCCTGTTTGTTGAGCTTGTCGAAGCACACAGGATTACGAGGTGAAGGTTCCGTCCCGCGAGGGACGCGCTAATTGTGCTTGCATACGCGAGCATGAGAAAATCGGATAGATCAGCGGATGCCTTTGGAGTTTAGTCACAAGCTCCCTTCTCCCTTCCAAAGAAAGTACAGTCTGAAAAGCACGCGGTAACGCATGCCACAAAGATAGTATAGTGATACAGGTGAATTGCACCTGTTTATATTTACTGGAAGGGCATCTTTATTTAAACGGACTTCGTTTGTTTAAGGTATGCCTATACAGGCATACCTTTTTTCTTTAACTGAAAAGGAAGAAAATGAAAGCAAAAAAGTTCGCACTTAAAATAAATATGAATCTGCGAGGAACACGCACACCTGCACCCGCTGTATTTCGAGTATGCGACAAAGCAGTCTCATTATTTATCAGCAACTCCGCAAGAAACGGGTGGATTTCAACAAAGAAAGATTGCATACTACAGGCATCCATTTTTCTCTCTGAAAGGAATGCCCATGCAAACTGATCTCCAACAAGCAGCCAGCGATTACACCACAATCGCCGAAGCCATCCGCTATATCGAAGCGCATCAGCGCAACCAGCCCACGCTCGCCGAAGTCGCCGAGAGCGTCCATCTCAGCGAATACCACTTTCAGCGTCTCTTCACGCGCTGGGTCGGCATCAGCCCCAAACGTTTCCTCCAATTTCTGACCAAAGAGAACGCCAAACGACTGCTTTCCGAAAGCAGCTTGCTCGATACCGTCTATCAAAGTGGTCTCTCCAGCGCGGGACGTCTCCACGACCTGCTCGTTCAGACCGAAGCCGTCACACCGGGAGAAGTCAAACATCGCGGCATGGGGTTGGAAATTCGCTACGGTAGCCACCCATCGCCTTTTGGCGAATGTCTCATCGCAACTACAGAACGCGGCATCTGTCGGCTCTCTTTTGACCCAAAACGCGCCCTTGTCCAACTTAAAACGGACTTCAGGAATGCGACTCTCATACAGGATTCTGCCCACACGCAGACTCTCATCGAGCGTATCTTCTCCGCATCCAAAGACGGAACGCCCCTGACCCTCGACTTGCGAGGCACGAATTTTCAGATACAAGTCTGGGAAGCTTTACTGCGCATCCCGCCTGGACAGTTGGTCACCTACCAAAACATCGCATCCGCCATCGGCTCCCCAAAAGCAACACGCGCCGTCGGAACAGCGGTTGGCAAGAACCCCGTCCCGCTGCTGATCCCCTGCCACCGCGTCATCCGCGCGACGGGCGAATTCGGGCAATATGCCTTTGGCAGCGAACGCAAAAAAGCCATTCTCGGCTGGGAAATGGCGCAAACAAACACAGAAACCACAGTCTCTGAGCGGAGGGCTGAACGCATGTGGAGCCCGTAGTCGAAGAGCGACTCTCACGAAACCCGTCCTTCGACTTCACTCCCTATCGTCGTTCCGCTCAGGAACTGAAGGAAAATAATGAAAACTCTTAACAAAAACACCACCATCTGGATCGCCCTGATCGCCATTTACCTGATTTGGGGCTCCACCTATCTCGCCATTCGCTATGTGGTCGAAACCATCCCGCCCTTTCTGGGGGCAGGCTTGCGCTTTATTACCGCTGGCGCGGCACTCTATGCCTGGCGCATCGCCAAAGGCGACCCTGTTCCCACGCGCCGTCAGTGGCGGGATGCGGGCATTATCGGCTTGCTGCTCCTGCTCGGCGGGAATGGCTTGGTCTCGTGGGCAGAGCAATTCGTCCCATCCGGGATCGCGGCCTTGCTCATCAGCACCGTCCCGATCTGGATGGTGGTGATCGAATCCCTGCGTCCGGGCGGCGAAAAACCGACCGTGCGCGCCATCATCGGCTTGGTGCTCGGCTTTAGCGGCGTCGCCCTGATGATCGGCCCCGGCGAATTGAGCAGCCAAATCGGCGCACTGCATCCGCTCGGCTTGATTGCCCTACCAGCTGCTGCCTTGCTCTGGTCTTTTGGTTCGGTACACAGCAAAAGCTCCGACTTGCCCGAATCATCACTGATGACGACAAGCGTTGAGATGCTGGTCGGTAGTGTAGGACTTTTCCTTGTAGCCACATTGCAAGGGGAATGGGCACTCTTTCATTTGGAGGCTGTTCAAGTTTCTTCCTGGATCGGGCTGATCTATCTTGCCATCGTCGGGTCATTGGGCGGATTTGTGGCATACGCCTATTTGCTCAAAAATGCGTCCATCTCGCTGGTCTCAACCTATGCGTATGTAAACCCTGTCATCGCGCTGCTGCTCGGGGCTGCGATTGCGCAGGAAACACTCGACGGGCGTACTATTTTGGCTGCGGTGGTGATCTTGGGAGCAGTGATCCTGATTACGACGGGCAGAGGCAAATCGAAGCCGACCAAACCAAAGGTCGAGGAAGAAACCGAGAGTGCCTCGCACCAGCCAGATAAAGAACTGCTTGTCGAGAGGCATTAATCCAAAAACCGAGCATCAGCCCATCGAAGCTGGTGCGAGGCACAAATTCATCCATATTCTGTGTGTACAACCAACACACGCAGTCGGAAAAAATCAATCAACTTACTTAAGGAGAAATAAAATGGAACACAAAGCATTACTCGAACGTATTGAAGCAGACGGCGTGAAATTTATCTCGTTGCAGTTTACTGATGTGACTGGCTCGGTGAAGTCGGTCGATATGCCCGTGCGCAACTTCCCCGATGCGCTGGAAGACGGCATCTGGTTTGATGGCTCGTCGGTGGAGGGCTTTGCCCGCATTCAGGAGAGCGATATGCGCCTGATCGTGGATCCCGCAACCTACGCGGTTTTGCCGTGGTCGCCCGAAGTACGCCGCCGCGCGCGCGTTTTCTGCGATGTCTACACACCTGATGGCGAACCTTTTGAAGGCGACCCACGCGGTACGCTTAAACGCATGTTGGCAAAAATAGCCGAGCGCGGCTGGACGCTGAATATCGGCGCAGAGCCGGAATTCTTCCTCTTTAAACGCATGAATGGAGAAGGGATGCACCCCGTACCGCATGACGTGGGTGGTTATTTTGATTTTTCCGCCAACGACGAAGCCGTGCGTGTCCGCACCGAGCTGATGGAAGCGCTCGACATGATGGGCCTGGATGTCGAAGTTGGGCATCACGAAGTAGCGCTTGGTCAGCACGAGATCGACTTCCGCTTTGGCGACGCGCTGCGGATTGCCGACAACATCCTGACGCTGAAATACACCGTCAAAGCGATTGCTGCCCTTCACGGACTGACCGCTTCTTTCATGCCCAAACCTGTATACGGCATTAATGGCTCTGGCATGCACTGCCACCAGAGTCTCTTCGACAAAGACGGTAACAACGT
>JBNLFG010000002.1:0-339768 GCA_050305405.1 Anaerolineales bacterium
GTTGGCAAATAAGTCTAACGCTTCCTGTACGAATACTTACTCCCCTTCGGCTTTTTCTTCTTCGCAGGACGTGGTTCGCCGCCACCGGGTGGCAGGAGTTTTACATCTTCCGCTGCAACCCAAATAAAGCGTGAGTTTTTTGTCGTCCCTGTGTATGCCGGGACTTTATAGCGTCGAACTTGGAAATTACAGTTCATCAAAAGCGTTTCAAATTCTTTACTTGGTTCAGCTGACCAAACGGCCAAACTGCCCTGTTTGCGGAGTGCACCTTTGCAAATTTCTATACCCTCGCGCGTATACAGTTGGTTATTACCCGTGTCCGTTATCGCGCTAGGCCCATTATCAATATCGAGCAGAATTGCATCGAAGCTTCCCGCTGAAGCGGAAAGAAGGGGGAAGATGTCGCCAATCTTGATTTCAGTGCGCTTATCTTCCAAAGGTTGCCCATTCAGTTCTTTGAAATATTCACGGTTCCAGGCCACAACATCGGGTAATAACTCACTCACCATTACTTTTGCGCTCTTGCCGAGCATATCGAGCGTTTGGCGCAGGGTGTAGCCCATCCCCAAACCGCCGATCAAAACATGCGGGGCCTCATGCCCTACAAGGTGTGCACACCCAAGCCTTGCCAAGGCAAGCTCAGATTCATATTGCCTGCTGCTCATTAATTGTTGCCCATTGATCTTGATTGCAAAATCCTGATCATGTTGATAAAGCCCCATTTTCCCGCCATCGGGCGTCTCGGTTGTTGCTAATTCTATTTGCGGTTTCATGTTTTTTTACCTAAATGTGACTTTATTTGGAGTGGACTATTTCTTGCTGATCTTTCGCTGGATCCGTTCAAGACGATGAGACAGTTCATCCACCCAGTGGTCACGCACGTAGCCCGGAAGTTGCCCCTCGTTAACCAATCTGAGTGCCCCAAGTGTAAGCTGTTCCGCTAAGCTGTGGTTCTTGACCTTGTGCTCGTAATATTTTGCCAGCTCCACATGCGCGTAGATATGACCATCTTTCGCTGCTTGCTGCCACCATTTTACCGCTTCTTCAACATCTCCCCGACGACGTTGTAAAACAGCCAACCTTTTTACCGCTTTGCCAAAATCATCTTCGGGCAAAGAGACTTTTAAACCGTGCTCATAGAGTTTCGCCGCTTCATCCCATCGCTTTAAATCTTCAAAGAGTTTTGCGATGGCGATCACGTCCAAGCCATGTTGCACGCTTTTCCCGAAGGGATCGGAGAGCATCGCTGCGGCGTGATTGAGCAAAGCCGCCAGTGAAAGGATATCGATCTCGTTATGGTAGAAAACGCCCTTCATCTGTGTCGCGTCATGGTCGCGCAGGTAGTCAAAGTAGAGATAGGGAATCTCGTATCCGGGCACTTCTTCAGACGTGCGCGTCACGCCCAGAATATGCGCTTCGATGGATTGCAGTGTCCGCGATGCCAATCTGTCCCGCCATAAACGGCGCGCGAGATGCAACAGGTCGAGATGGGCATAGCCTTCAAAAGGCACGGGGATACTGTGTAATTTGTAGCGCGTTTGCAGCAGCGGCGCATCGAAGGATTTACCATTGTAGCTCACCAGCACTTCGGCGGGCGCAAAGAACTCCGCCATTGCTTCGAGCATGGCTGGCTCTTCACTCGGGTCGCGCAGGAAGAATTGTGCCAGCAGAAAGTCATCGCCCTCGAAACGCCCGGCCCCGACCATGAAGGCATAGGTCCCGGTACCACCGGAGAGGCCGGATGTCTCGGTATCGAAGAAGATAAATTTCTCCGCAGGCAGCTCGGTGATGCGCGCATCCTTTGCCCAAACGCCAAGAATTTCGGGCAGAACGGCGGGGCGCATTGACGTGCGTCCATGCGGGATGTTTAGCGGAAAACGTTGCTCGACGACGAAGCTCTCTCCATAACGCGTTTGACGGAACTCGCCTGAAAGGAGATTTTCAATCTTTTTCCCCTCAGCAGGTTTGGGGCGCGGGAGATCCGCTGTTCCCGTTTTTACGCCAAGCGATTTTAATTTATCCGCTAAAGAGCGTTTTGGAGTGTGCGCTTTATCCGTCATCCCGCAGATTATAGCCGATTGACGCTAAAACCGCTTTTGTTGTACACTGGTGGGCGTATCTTGTATCCTTTTTTAGCGTCATAGAAGATGAGTAGATTGTGAATGAAGCAAAACTGATTCAACGCGCCCGCCGGATGGATGGACGAGCTCTGGCCGAAATTTACGATACCTATAACGAGGCGATCTATCGTTATGCCCTGCGTCTGCTTGGCGATGTGACTTTGGCAGAAGATTGTGTTTCTGAGACTTTTACGCGCTTTTTGAAAGTGCTTAGTAAAGGCAAGGGGCCACGCGAGCATCTACAAGCCTACCTTTTTCGCATCGCTCATAATTGGGTTACTGATTTTTATCGGCGCGCTGCGCCACAAATTAGCTCGATTGACGATGAATTCGGTCTGGCCGGGGAGGATGATCCGGCGCAGGCGGTTTTTGACAATATGCAAAGCCGCCGAACGCGTGCCGCTTTGGCAACCCTCACCCCAGATCAGCGCGCGGTGATTACCTTGAAATATCTCGAAGGCTGGAAAAATGCCGAAATTGCCGCAACGTTGGGCAAACCTATTGGTGCTGTCAAATCCTTGCAGCATCGTGCCTTGGCTGCCTTGAAAAGAATTTTATTGGATGAAGATGATGAGTAATAAACAGGAAATTGACCCCAAGCTGGAAAGATTATTGAATGAATTACGCGACGTGCCCGCGCGTGACCCTCGGCGTGCTGCCCGAGGACGAGCACAGTTTTTGTCCCAGGCTGTTTCTGTCCGCACCCAAAGCGTATCTCGTAACCCGATTGCGCGTCTTAATGGGTGGTTAGACAAAATAAAACAACCGAAGGAGAAAAAACGTATGACTACATTTGCTTCTATAATTGCCATTTTGGCATTACTGGCAGGCGGCGGTGCAGGGACGGTGTATGCAGCACAAGATAGTATGCCTAACGATGCACTTTACGCTGTGAAAATTGCCAGCGAAGAATTGCGCCTGAATATGGCGGATGAACCCGCTCAACAGCTTAACCTACTGCTCCAGTTTTCAGAACGACGCGGTGACGAGATCGAGACGATGCTTACTGAAGGCGAAGAGCCTCCCGCAGAAGCGCTTCTCAAGCTCAATCAGCAAACGCAGCAAGCCATGCAATTGGCTGGTACATTGGATGGGGCCGCTCAACTCCAGGTCCAAAATATGATCCAAAACCAGATGCAGCGTATGCTTAATTTACAAGAAAATGCTTCTGGTGATGGGGCGATGCTCATGGAGCAAGTCCGTGTGTCACTCCAAAATCAGTTAATGCTGATGGGGAATGGCGCTGGACAGGGCCAAGGTCAAGGCCAAGGACAGGGGCAAGCCACAGATGAACCCGAAGAAGTTCTCCCTGAAGAAGAGAGCACTCCTGAGCCTGGGCAGGGACAGGGCCAAGGCCAGGGGCAAGGTTCGGGCGATGGTAATGGTAATGGACAAGGCGGACAGGATGCAACAACGCCTGCTGGTTCCGGAAACGGACAAGGACAGCAAAATAACAATCAAGGTGTTGACCCTTGTGCCGCTTATTACACCTCCCTCGCTCAAGGTGGTGGCACATCACAGGGAAATTCTGGAGCATCAGGAAATAGTGGTAAAGGCAATGGCGGTGGTAGTGGACAGGAATCGCAGGGCGAAAGTCAAGGCCCCGTTGTCTACGGATTGAATGGTGAAATCTGTGTTCCCCCGACAGTTATTCCCTAATAAAACCTGAGTAGAATAAAAACAGGGCTGAGATTTCTCAGTCCTGTTTGTTTTTAATGCGATAGCGCAGATAAATCTTTTTCCTGTTTTCAGAATTAATTTATTTGTGAATGGAGACTATTCAATGCTACACTAGAAAATATCCCATTCAAGGAGAAAAAGATGCTCCCATTCCCATCAAACAGACGTTCGAAAGAAGATGTGCTTGCCACAATGCGTACCGCCCGCGATCATGATGTGCAATGGCAGGAAGGCAAGGCTTTTGGCTTGATCTATCATATTGATGAAGCCGTTGGCGAGCTTCTTCAGGAAGCCTTTACGATGTTTTTTGCTGAAAACGGCTTAAACCCGACGGCTTTTCCCAGCTTGAAGAAATTTGAAGTTGAAGTTGTGGCGATGACCGCCAGCTTGCTGGGCGGGGATGTACAGGTGGCTGGCAATATGACATCGGGCGGCACAGAGTCTTTGCTTTGCGCGGTAAAAACGGCTCGTGATTGGGCACGCGCAAACCGCCCGGAGATCACTGCCCCTGAGATCGTTTTGGCGCGTAGCGCACATCCTGCGTTCGAGAAGGCAGGCCATTATTTCGGCGTAAATATTGTGCATGTACCTGTTCGGGACGATCTGCGTGCAGATGTGAGTGCAATGATCCGTGCCGTTACACCGAATACGATCCTGATGGTCGGATCGGCTCCGGCATATCCGCATGGTGTCATCGACCCGATCCGCGAATTGGCGGCTGCCGCACAGGAATTGGGAATCCTCTTCCACGTGGATGCCTGTGTGGGTGGATTTATGCTACCCTTCGTTCGAAAGTTGGGATACTCCGTGCCAGACTTCGACTTTAGCGTGCCCGGCGTTACCTCGATATCTGCCGACGTTCACAAGTACGGCTACGCGGCGAAAGGGGCTTCGGTGATCTTATATAAGACAGCTGAATTGCGCCGTCATCAGATGTTCGTCTCGATGGATTGGTCGGGTGGAATTTACCCATCCCCAACATTGGCGGGGACGCGCCCGGCAGGCCCGATCGCGGCGGCTTGGGCGGTCTTGAATTATCTTGGCGAAGAGGGCTACATCGAGATCACAAAAGCGGTCATGAAAACCGTTGAGAAAATGCGAGCGGGGGTGAATGCCATCTCGGGATTGAAGGTTTTGAGTGACCCTGAGATGAGTATCTTTGCGATTGCCTCCGATTCTTCGACTGGCTCAGAACTAGACATCTACGAGGTAGCCGATGAGTTGGGGGAGCGTGGCTGGCATCTGGATCGGCAGCATTTCCCTCAATGCCTGCATGTCACCGTAAATTACGCCCATGTCGCCGTTGCGGATGATTTTCTGCGTGACCTTGCAGAATCTGTCGCGGTGGTGCGCAAGCCATCTCTGCAGAAGGGTCTCAATAAATGGGTGATTAAGCTTGCCAATGCCCTAACGCGCATTTTGCCTGAGCGTTGGGTCAGCGCTGCGATGGGAAAGGTCTCTGCGCTGCTGGGTGGCTCTGGAAGCGGTTTACCGGAGCGAATGGCCCCCATGTATGGCTTGATCGGCTCGCTCCCGAATCGTGGTGATTTGAAGGAACTCGTGCTCGACCTACTGGATTCAATGACCCGCTATAGTGAAGAATAAAGGGGAACATTCCCTCGTGTTTTAGCGTCTATCACCTGAAAATAAAAATAGACACATGAGGTAATAAAATGAAAAAGAACTTGGCTTTCCTGTTTTTGATGACGATCTTCCTTGTTGCTTGTGCAGGAGCAAACACCGCTTCCCTAAAAAATACCAGTTGGGAATTGGTCTCTTATGGTGCAAAAGATAATCCCACCTCTGCGCTTGCAGGGGTAGAGACAGCGATCACCTTTGATGGTGATGGTAACCTCAATGGGAATGTAGGTTGTAATCGCTTCTTTGGCCCTTACAAACTTTCTGGGGATGCGCTTGAAGTCGGGCCGGTGGGCGCAACGGAGATGTATTGCGAAGAGACGTGGGAGCAGGAGATGGCAGTTCTGACGATTCTTAACGGTACTTTGTCATTTGACCATGCAGGGGATACGCTCAATATATTCTCAGCCGATGGGAAAGAAACCATTCAGTTACATCAGATCCAAAACTAAAGGAAAAGGAGGCATCCGATCGGATGCCTCCTTTTTTGTCTAATCCCAAACATAGCGCCACTCGCCATTGGCCTCTTTCCGCCATACTGTATGGAAGATGCCCGTGGCCTTCTGTGCTTCGCCATTGTCACCTGTCCATTCAAAAGAATAGGGGCCGTAGGTGTAACCCAGATCACCCGATTCAGCGACTTCGATGTGTTCTGGTTCCCAGCTAAGTTGGACATCTCTCAACATCACCTTCTCAAAATAAGCTTCGATTTCTTTTTTGCCTTTGATGAGCTTGTTCTCGCGCGATAAGACAGCGCCCTCAGCGGCAAAGGTGGAGAAGGCAACCTTTAGCCCTTTTTCTTTAGCCAGTGCTGCAAAGGCTTTTTCGGTTTCAAAAATTTCTTTTTCGTATTGATTCATTTGAAAATCTTCTTTTAAACTCATCTTTAAAGGGGTTTTTGCACTACCGCGATCATATGTGTGCCCATGCCAATACAGCCTTTGTCCTGGCATGCATCTAGCTCTAGCCGAAGCAGTTCAGCCCATTTTTCTGGTGAGTTCCTGATCTCTGGTAGATTCTCGTTCGCACCGATTGAGAGGGCGTTGGACGCGGATATATCCACAATCGTCAGTCCGGCATTTTCGAGCCAGGAACGTAACTCATCCGCGCGGAACATGTGCATAAAATTGCCTTGCCGTTCGGGATAGGTTGCGGGTGTCAGGTCGCTGGTCTCGACGATCTTTTTGTTGGTCGCGGACTGGATTTCCAAAACTCCTTCCATGAAACGGTGGATGGTACCCCACAGGGACATCACGCTCAATAGGAGCATCCCACCGGGTTTCAGCACCCGGAGTGTCTCAGCTAGCGCTTGATCTTTTTTGTCCAAAACATAACTGAATGGCCCGCCATATGCAACGACCGCATCAAAGGAATTTGGCTCGAAAGCTGAAAGATCACAAATATCGACCTGACGCCAATCGGTGACCGCGCTCTCGAAATGATATTCAGCCGCGAACTTTTTATTTAGTTTCAGTTGTACATTGGAAATATCCGCAACAAGGGTTTGTGCCTGTAACTCAGCAAGGATCTGTGTAAAACGCCCTGCACCCGCGCCGATCTCGAGAACTTCCTGGTTTGGGGAGATGTGTTTTTTCAGATAGTGCGTGTGGATGTGCAGGCTGACCTCATCAATTGGGGAGCGAATCAGACGCTCCCATTCCTGTTCTGCAAATTGGTTAAAATGGCTGATGACGCTCTCGGGTTGATAGGATGAATCCATATTTCTCCTTTCTCTATCTCAGCACGTATTCCAGATGAATATCTTCCGGCTCGAAGGCAAAAAGTTCAGGGTCGATCTCCTCGGCGAGTCGACAGCCCAGATGAAAATAAAAGTTGACTGTATTCTCAGACGGCGAAGATGAGATATACATCTTCGCAGCGCTCATGGCCTTGGCTTGGTTGGCGGCAAGGAAGAAGAGTCTGCGCCCCAGACCTTGTTTGCGATAAGCCTTGCTCGCGTGCAAAAACTTAAGTTGTAACGTGTCACCTTTGCTGCCAATGAACTTCGCTTCGAGTACTGCCACCCCGATCAAATTCTCGCCATCGAATGCGCCCCAAAAGTGACCGCCGCGCGCGAAGCAATCTTCCAAATGCGGATGGTAGTGTTCCGGCTCGCCGGGCGGCCAGCCCTGCATATCGTAATGCTCCGGCTCAAGGACAAGCTCCCCATCGCGGAAGTGGTAGATGTTGTCGATCACTTCGGCGCGGTCAATCGTCCAGATGAGTGGCAGTTCGGGGTGGGTAAGTTGGCGAATTTGAATCATTCTTTTGGCATCCTTTTTAGGGCCAGGTATACAGGTTGAAAGGGATTTCGTCTTCGAAGTGGATCATCGGTCTATCTTTGAATTTGGCGAAATCCTCGGCGCTTGGACTGCCTGCATAGGGAGCGTCATGAAGCGTCTCATTCCAATTGCGCCAGGTTAGCGCCCAGGCAACTTGCCCACCAGATGAGCGCGTTCCGACCAATCCCGGATAGAGGAAGCCTGTCCACCAGGTATCTGAATTGGGCAGTTCCCACACTTGACCGCCGGTTTCGGTCAGCGCCGGGATCTTTAGATGTTGTGCATCGTATTCATTTGCGGTCTCGACCAGCATATCGAGGGTGTTTTGAAATCTGCCCAACCCATAGAGCGCATCATCGACTCCCCGCCGGTAGGGATACGCGCGCTGGTAATAATCCAGGCCGAGCACATCGACATAATCATCACCGGGATACCTGTAAAAGTAGGTTGTTTTGAAGGTATCTAGATCAGGGAATTCATTGTTGCTATTTCTGCCGCTTAGGCAGCGTGCGTCGGGTGAGTAGGCAAAGAGCAGGTTGTGCAGCCCGGCCGTATCGCGCAGATAGTTCACCGTGAAGCGCCATAAGGCAATGTAGTCTGCCTCGTTGGTGTTTCGACCGCCCCACCAGAAAACGGAGCAATTATGTTCGTGGAAGGGGCGCAGGATGACGGGAACGAGGTGGTCAGTTACGTTCCAGGGAACACCGGAGACGACCAGACTGCGGTCGAATTCGGCGAATTGATCGAGCCAATCGGTGTATTGGGCATGATTCTCGCCGCCGGGCAGGATCGTGGAAACTGCCGGAGTCATGTCAAAGGCCGTCCCAAGCTGATTGTTGTCCGGGTCTGTTCCTGCCAGTTCCCAAGTGACGGGATTGTACATATGCCAACTGATCGTGATCACGCCGCCGCGCTGATAGCCTGCGACGATCTCTTCCCGCATCCTGTCGAAGGGCACGCCGTCACCGCTGTTGGGACCGCCAAGCTCCAGGGCTCCGATCTCCCAGCCGTAGACGGCGGGGTAAGAGCCTGGAATGCCGAGGTCTACCGATTCCGATGCTTCAAGCACGTCAGAGTGACCAGGTACATCGCGCCACGTAGCACCGAAATAGGTATCATCCTGATGTCCAAAGAGGGTTTGATTGCTGGCTGCCAAAGTCCACAGTTTGATGAAGAGCGCCTTGGTCTCATCTGTGGCGCCTGAATCGACGGTGGGAATACTTGAAATCGAACGTGTGCCTAATGTGCAGCCTGCGAGTAATGCAAGCGCGATCATTATGCTGAAAATTGTGAATCCGCGACGAGGTTGGAAACGAGAGAATACTTGCATGGTAAGTCTCCTTATATACGCTGCTCCCTCCTGAATAATTCATTCCCTTATCCCGATGAGATTATACCCTGTGTCTGGTATTACAGACTTGTTGTACATTGCATTTTGTAGATATTCGTTCTTTTATTTTTCTTCTACCGATAGCTCCCCAAAAGTTAATTCTCGAAAGAGTGCGTCCATTTCTTCCGGAGAGTGGGGCATTTTTTCATCCAGCCACCATTTGAGCAGTGACATAAATGCACCGGTCAGATATTGGGCGACAACCATTGGTTCGGGGGGGGACTGTAGACCTTTTTCACGCAGGCGTTCAATATGATTGAGCCAGTTCTGCACCGTCTTCTCATGTCCCATTTTGTGGACCAGGGTGATTCCTTCGCTGCCCATAAGCGCGCGAAAAAGGGAGTGGTTTTCTTGTGCATGAGCAAAGATGGGCACTAAGGAGGGCACAAGCGAATCACTGTTTTCGTCAAAGCCAAGAATGTCATCTGGAATGGCGCTAACCAAGAGATCATCCTTGTCGTAAAAGTGGGTATAGAAGGTCGTGCGCCCTATATTTGCTTTATCCAAAATATCTTGCACGGTAATACGAGCATAGGGTTTCTCTTGGATTAAGGCATGCAACGCTTGGACAAGCTCTGCTTTGGTGCGGATAACGCGTCTGTCAGATTGGTTGACTTGCTTCATGAAATGCTCTTTTCCGAACAATTTGCCTGCTTTGTTCTCTAGTGAACAAAAAAGAGCTATTGTCTGTTGCCTAATAAAAGCGGGGATTTTATTATCTTAGCGAACATTGTGTTCGTTAAGTGGCGAGCATATCACAAAAATAATTATTTGCAAAGAAAAAAGGAGATTTAAATGAAAGTAAAGAAAATGGCAATCGCAACACTGGTCGGTGGATTTGGGATGTGGGTTATCGCCGGGCTATGGCATAACCTGATCATGCCAAGCTTGTATGAAAGCATCGATGCAGATCACGAAGGGATCGGTATTTTGCTGCTCTCATATTTTATTTTGGCATTGCTCATGTCCTATATATATCCTTTGGGATATAAGGGCGGTTCCCCGCTTTGGGAAGGGCTAAGGTTTGGAATGGTGATCGGGATTTTGTGGGTCTTCCCCCACGAACTGGCGATGGCAGGCGCACACGGTGAACCGCTTGGCTACGCCTTCCAAAATGGACTCTGGCACATGGTTGAGCAGGGTTTGGGTGGGATGATGATCGGGGCGATATTTGGGAATAGACAAATGGATGCTTGATAAAAAACTTATCGTTAATACAAGACTTCCGAAGTTTTTAAAACTTCCGAAGTCTTTTTTCTACATCTTGAAATCATCCAGATAGAGTTTGATGTTGTCGGTCAAATCTCGTCCACGCAGGTCATCGAAAATAAAATCGCGATAGTCACTTGGCGATGCAAAATATTCTTGCACAAACTCAGGCGTGTAGTGCGCCTTCCCCCATCCTAACCTTCTGGAAAAGAAACCGCTTCGCGCCCTGAAGGGGGAAGGGACAAATTCTCCCCCCTCGGGGGAGATGCCCGAAGGGCAGAGGGGGTGGATGCAACGCACTGCTCGTCCAATACTAAAACGGAACTCTATTCTCGACATATGGTTCTAAGTTTTTTGATATTTTTCAGGAACGGCTGCGTAATCTTCATCATCTTTATCTTTCATTACTTCATCCATATCCCGAAAATGGACTTCTTGTTTTTCAATTAGGTTTGATATATTTGGGGTCATGTAACCGTTATGTTCAATGATGTTGGTAATAAGAAACCTTTTGGAATAACTATAAGCGTGTTTGAACAACATTAGACTGCTTGGGCTGCCAGAAGGATTCATTTCATGAATTCTCGAAACCATCATTAACAATGTCTCGTCAGCTTTCAAACCATATTTTTCAAATTTGTCTATTAGCACATCTTTTGATGAACCGAAATGAATTCTGTAGTCACTTGGTGATTTCTTTGAAATATTTTCTATAAAGCTGAGCCTAATTTCTTCTTGTTCATCAACATTTCCAAATTGTTCTTTTAGACGACTGAAAATCTCATTACCTTTTTCTATATTCTCAAATATAAAACCTACGATAGGTGGTTCTTTTAGACTTGGATCAGATATAAATGCCATTCCTTGCCATTTTGCTTGATTCCAAAGGTCTACATCTATGATTGTGCTCAGAAACATTGATTTTCGTTCTTTAGCATTTAAAGATTTAGATAAATTTTCCTTTTCAGGAATTCCTAACGGAGGTCGTTTTTGTTGATTTATCCCTTTAAGGCGATCAACTAAACTTTGTTTTCTCGTTTCTGAAGATATTTGGTAATGTGTATACGGTTGGAGAGGTAGAGGGATATATTGTTGGTGATCTTCTTCAAAGAAAACAGGAATAAATTTCGTATTCTGAGTATTGAGAGCATAAAGTTCTTGAAGAATTAATGATGTTTCCCACTTTACCCCTAATCCACTATTTGCTCCAGAGAAATCGTTTGCTCGTTCATAAAACAGTTTTGAACAACAGACAAGCACATAATCAGCTTCTTTGATTTGTCTCATCATCCATCGAGGCCATCTTTCAGGAGGAGCTTCCTCGTATTGGTCTATTTCAGAAGCAATGCCTTGTTGCCTTAAAAAATTGGAAAATTCAAGTACTTTGTTTGAAAGCTCTTCTGTTTCATGAGCATAACTTATAAAGACTTTTCTTGTCATAGTTTAATCCCACTGCAACTTAGCGCATAATTGAAAATAAGTTTATCAAGTGCGCACGATTATACCTTGTTCAAAACAACCCCAAAACTTCGGATGTCTGTTGCTACGAAACCAACTCCCTCAAAATCGCCATCGTCTCCTTCTTCCCGCCGCTGCCATTCTCCCCGCCAGGACCGACGCAGGAGGGGCAGCCATCATCGCAGCCGCATTCGCTGACGAGTTGCAGAGCGCTTTGCAACAGGGTATCCTGCATTTCGTAGAGTTTCTGGCTGAAGCCGATCCCTGCGGGGACCTGGTCGTAGAGCACGACGGAGGGCATCCCTTCGGCGGCAGACCAGGCTGGGTCGGAGAAGACGCCCAAGTCACGGTTATCGGTCATCAGATAGAGCGGGGCAAGATGTCCGAGCAGCGTTGCCAAGCCTGCCAAACCCGAGCGCATCCGCACGTTTTGTTCCGCTTGCCGATGACAGCTTGGGCAGAGCGTGACGAGATTTTCCATCCGATTCGCTGTATCCCGATCTGAAAAATTACGAAAAGGGATTTTATGATGCACATGGTGCTGGCGTTCGCCCTCGGGCATCCCGCAGATGGCGCAGGTATAGCCATCCCGCGCCCGCACCGCCGCACGGATTTCGCTCCAATGCGGTCCGTAATCGTTGGCATCGTTCGTCCACGCGCCTGCCGCCCGCAGCTTTTCGGTGATGGCATCGCTCAGCGTGAGCCAATAGCCCGTCGTCTCGAACTCTTTCGGCGGCAGGTCGAGCGGCTCTTCGCCGAGATTTTCGCCCGTTTCCCAACTGCGTTTGCGGAAGCCCGCCACCTGCTCGCTGACCAGCAGCTCGCCATACGCCGACCCCGCCCCCTGCTCGATGGTGGCAAGCAGCGAAATCTCGGTTTGACGCAGGGGCTGGGTGTAGTAGTCGAGCGCAACGGGAATCAGCGCCGCCACATTTTGCGTCAGGTCGAGCGACTGCACAAAATATTGCTGCCCCTCGTGCAGGTAGACGGCGCGCGGATGCACCATCCAGGTGGCGGATGCCAGATCGACTTCGCCGAGCGTGCGCGGATTGCCGCCCTCGTGGACTTGCAGAAGCACATTTTCGGGGGATGCGGAACGGAGCGAAACGCTCGCCGCCGGATACTGGTCTGCCATCCAAAAATATGCCTGCCTGGACGCATGCAACACGCCCTCCGCGACCAGAAAATCGAGGAAATCCCTGAGCATTTCGGCATCAAGACGACCGAATCCGTCGCCCTCCTTGAAGGGCAGCTCGAAGGCGGCGCAGCGCAGGTGATTGAGCAAAATCAGCAGGTGATCGGGATTGATGAGGGCTTGTTCGGGCGAGCGTGAGAAGAAGTATTCGGGGTGATGGGCAAGGAACTGGTCGAGCGGCGTGGCGGAGGCGACGAGGATCGTCACGGCAGGGTCATCGCCACGACCCGCCCGCCCCGCCTGCTGCCATGTCGATGCGATCCCGCCCGGGTAGCCGACCAGCAGCGCCGCCCCCAGCCCGCCGATGTCGATGCCGAGTTCGAGGGCGTTGGTGGCGACCACAAGACGGACATCGCCGTTGCGGAGACCTTTTTCGATCTCGCGGCGTTGGGATGGCAAGTAACCCGATCTATAACCGCGAATCGTTTTAGACCCGAAAGGTTTTATTGGTTCGCTGTTTTGATTAGATTCATTAGGATGAAAGGATTCTAAATTAATTGCGGCGCGATTGAAACCTTTCGAGTCTCTTTCGCGGAGTTGAGTCAAGATGATTTCCACCGCCCTTCTCGAACGCGCAAAAACAACACTTTGCACATCTTTCTGAACCAAATCTCCCGCGAGGCGAATGGACTCCATCAACGAGCTTTTGCGCAAGCCGAGTGCTTCATCCACAACGGGTGGATTGTAAATTAAGAAGTGGCGTTCGCCCTGCGCGGCACCGTCCTCGTCGATCAACTCGACGGGCGCTTCGATCAGCTTTTCGGCGAGTTCAGCGGGGTTGCCGATGGTTGCCGATGTCAGGATAAATTGCGGGGTTGCGCCGTAGAAAGCGGCGATGCGTTTTAATCTGCGGATGACATTAGCGACATGCGAGCCAAAGACGCCGCGATAGGTGTGCATCTCGTCGATGACAACGTAGCGCAGGTTGGCGAGAAAATGTTCCCATTTGGTGTGGTGGGGCAGAATCCCCGTGTGGAGCATATCGGGGTTTGTGAGTAGGATGCGGGCGTTCTCGCGGATGGCAGGGCGGTGGGAGGCAGGAGTGTCGCCATCGTAGATGGAGGTTGCAAGTTGCAGGTTGAAGGTTTTAAGGTTGTTGAGTTGATCTTGGGTGAGGGCTTTGGTGGGAAATAAGTAAATTGCGGTGGCATTGGGGTTTTGGGTCAGGTTAGCGAGGACGGGGAGGTTGTAGGCGAGGGTTTTGCCTGATGCGGTGCTGGTGGCTAAGACGACATTCTTGCCCGCGCGGGCGTGTGTCCACGCTTGGGATTGGTGCGAGTAGAGTTGGTCGATGCCGCGCTGGTGGAGAGCATCCGTTAAGAGACGCGGTAAATCGTTGGGGATGGGGGCGTAGTTAGCGGGACGGGCTGGGGTTGTGCGCCACGTCGAGATATTGGGAGCAGTTTCGTGATCCGTGCGCCAGCGGGAGAGTAAGTTTTCGAGGGGCATGAGTTTGGTGTCCTAAAACGTGAAGACGTGAAACGTGATTTGTGAGTCAAAAAATCACGTTTTACGTTTCACTCGTCACGTTATCCTATCCCCAAGAATTGCCTGAAGAGATATAAAATCCCGGTTGAGATTGCCCAAGCGGCGTAGCCCGAAAGTAGAATGCCACCGATTTTCATATCGGCTTTGGCGGCGTACCAGGCACCAAGTGCAAAAAGCATGGTGGAGATGAGCGAGAGCGCAACGCTGCCATTGAATTTAACGACGGCTTCTTTGTTGCCATCGACTGCGGCGTAGACGACCCAAATAGCGAGCGCAGCCCGGACGGGTGTGGTGGAGATAATGGCCGCCGCGAGTTTACTTTGCCGTTGGAGAAAAGCGACGGCGATGATAATGGCGATGGAGATAAGAACGGGGAGATATTCCTGTGATTTCATAAGTTTTCTTTTTTGCTCTCTTTTTCTATGCTTCGGAAGGCGATTGCGCCTAATCCGAGTGGGAACCAAAGGGTGATGGCTCGATAGGAAAGCGTAATGATCACCGCACGGCCCCAGTTTACACCTAAGGATTTTAGACCAAGGGCAAAAGCACTTTCCATAAAGCCCACACCAGAAGGGGTGATGGAGACGAGTTGGAATAAATAGCCGATTGAGAACCCGCCGATGATTGTGCCTGCCGAGAAGGGGACTTTGAAGGCCGTGAACATCATCAGGACGACGAAAACGAGCAAGCTTTTGTTGAGCAGTGAGAAAAAGATGGGTTTGAGCAGTCGTTTGGGATAGCGGCGAATATTTATCAGTCCTTCTGCGACTTCATTTGCAAAATGGGTGGCGCGTGCTTCATTGATGTAGGGACGATGAATAAAGGGTGCTGTTATGCGGTTGACCAGACGGGTGAGATAGCGCAGAACAGCCTCTAATTTTTTCGCGGAGCGCATCCCGATGAGAATAAGCGAGAAAAAAACAGAAAAGACCAGCAATAAAAAGGAGGCTGCGCCAATTTCTCCTGTACTCAAATTATTGCGTCGAACGAGAACGATAATGCCTAAAAGCAAAATGGCGATAAAAGACCCATGATCGAGAAGGAGAAAAATAGCAGTGGTTGCTGTGACCTTGCCGCCGGGATATCCGCGTTTTTTGCCGTAGTTCACGAAGAGCGCCATCCCGCCAAGCCCCAGAGTGGGCGCTACCACGTTGACGAAATTGGTTGCGGCGGCTAGTTTTGCCAAATAGAAACTGTTTTCTTTGAGATCCATCAGCCAGTAGATGGACTGAAAGGTAAGCCCCAAATTGTAGACCCAGAATAATTGGACAAAGATGGCGGCCAGCAGGATGCCAAGATTTGCTTGTCGCAGGATTTCGGCGATGCTCTGCAACTCAGAAAAACTAAAAAATATAAACCCGACCGTCAGGAAGACGATGGCGATCCAAAAGATTTTCCGCATAATAGCGTGGATTATACTTTGGATTCGAGAGTCAAAGATGTTGCCATCAATTCCAAATATGGAGTCCAAAGTCTCCTGACCTTTGTTTTTTACACACCCAAAACCGGAAATTTTAGACTCCGCTGAACGAAAAAAATTGACAGGGTAATTTTGGCATTACTGAAGATGTTGCGCAGATATAAAAAATCTCCCGCTTTTGGCGAGAGACTTTTTGCATGAAACTTGATGGTTTGAGACTTTATCTTCGACGTCCGGTTAGCAGACTGGCGTAATAGAGCACTTGCAGCAAGGCCGTCACGAGCGCGGCTACGTAGGTCAGCGCGGCAGCATTGAGCACCTTGTTCACGCCGCTTTGTTCCTGCTCAGTTTGGATGATGCCGGTTTCTGCGAGCAAACGTTTGGCACGCGCAGATGCGTCAAATTCGACGGGCAGGGTCATCAGGGCAAAGAGCGCGCCACCAGCGAAGAAAGCAACGCCCAACCAGGCGATGTTGATCCAGTTCAGGAAGAGCCCCGCCATAATCATAATCCAGCCGAGGTTTGAGCCGATGTTGACCAACGGAACCATCGCGGCGCGCGCTTTTAGGGGTAGGTAATCTTCAGCATCCTGCATGGCATGACCAAGTTCGTGAGCAGCGATCGCTAGCGCGGCAACAGATGTGCTCTGCGCAACGCCCTGTGAAAGACGCAAGGTCTTCGAGCGTGGATCGTAATGATCGGTCATCTCGCCGAGAATGCCTTCGATCTGCACGCCATAAAGTCCGGCGCGCGTGATTAAGCGTTGTGCAGCTTCATGACCGCTAATGCGGCTGCGGGCGGGCACTTTGCTCCACTTGCGGTAAGCAGATTTGACATACCACGAAGCAAACATGACCAGCAACATGCCGGGGATCATGTAAATGAAGTAAGAGCCAGAGTAAAACATATTGAACTCCTGAATTTTACTATGTCATTGCGAGCAGAGTGCGGCAATCCTTCGCACAACCTTGGAGGTTGCTTACCCCATTCGGGGCATAGGTCGGCGATAAAACGGCCTCGCAATGACAGGAAATATTGTCTTTTTTTATTTACGCAAAACCTTGCGTAAGGTTCTACTTGCCGTTGATCTCGTCGAGTAGAATTTCAGCCGCTTTATCCAATTGCGGATCGCGGTCTGCGTTAAAATCTTCCTCGGTCATCTCGACGACCACATCCGGAGTTAAGCCGATTTCGTGGATGGTGCGTTCGTCGGGGGTCAGCCATTTGGCGATGGTCACACGCACAGCGCCCTGATCGTTATTGAGCGGTACCCAATTTTGCACCGATCCCTTCCCGTAGGAGGTCACGCCGACCAATTGTCCACGCTCGTGATCTTGAAGGGCACCAGCGACCACTTCCGAAGCGGAGGCGGAGCCTTCATTGATCAGGATAACGATCGGGATATCGGTTGCCAATCCACCGGCAATCGCCTCGTGGACATCCATTTGCCCGTCCCCGTAGCGTTCGTAAAGCACCACGTCGCCTTCGGGCAGGAACTCAGATGCAACTTCAACGGCTGTGCTCAGTAGACCACCACCGTTATTGCGGAAGTCGATCACCAAACCTTGCGCGTCTTGATCGAGCAAATCCTGAATGGCGTTGCGCAAGTCGGACGAGGTGGTTGCGCCAAAGGTGAAGATGTGGATGTGGCCGATTTGATTTTCAAGCATTTCGCCTTCGATGCTAGGGACAACAATCTTGGCGCGCGTGACATCGAATTTGAGAGGCTCCGATTCACCTTCTCTAAGTACCGTGAGTTCTACCGTTGAACCTGCGGGCCCCAACACTTTTTTGATAACGAGATCGCCGGGGATGCCAGTCATGTCTTCGCCGTCAATCGCGATGACCAAATCACCGGATTCCAGCCCCGCTGCTTCTGCGGGAGACCCGGACATTGGGCTGACGATGGCAAGATAGTCGCCTGTCGAGTCAACCCACGCGCCGATGCCCTCGTATGAGCCTTCGATGCTGCTGTTGGCTTGCATGTACTCGCCGGGGTCCATATAGGATGAATGCTGGTCGCCGAGTGAATCCATCATGCCACGAATGGCACCTTGCATCATCTCGGTATCATCGACGGGTTGATCGACATAATCATCGTGGACGATTTGCCAGGCTTCCCAGAAGGGTGCGAAGGTAGTTTCTAGCTCATCGGGGGTGGCGTTGCCGGTTTCAGGCAGGGGTGTGGGGGCGCTTGGCACGCTGATTACCGGAGTAAATCCTTCACCGGATGAAGCAAAGGTGTCGTTGATGAGGTAACCCGCAGCAAAACCGCCCGAAAAGACGCTGATGATGAGTATACCGGCGACAATGCCGATAAGTAGGTAACGTAGGGTTTTGTTCATAAGAAGCTCCAAAATTTTGTTAACTGTAGTTCAAACGCTAAAAGCATATCACTGCGGGATTAAAGGATGCTGAAATCATAGTCCCGTTTTGTATGAAAATTGTATATATTTCGTCTGAAGGAGGCCTAAATAGTCCGAAAGGTCTATTCGGCAGGCGTTTCGCTGGTCTCTTGACGAGCTTCGGAGAGTTTCTCGACTTGCTGACGAAGTTCGCTAAGTTGATCATCTTCTTTTTGGAAGGGTTTGCGAATGCCTTCTTTAGTGGTGTTGAGCCAATTAAATTTCATGCCGCGTGAGCCGCGTACCGCGCCGAACATGGCGAGATTTGCAAAAATAACGATAGCGATGATGATGAGAATTATCAGGTAGATATTCATAAGTGTTTACCCGTTTGCCCTGATCCTCTGCCCTCTCCTTTATGGGGAAGGCAGGGATGGGGTGATTATTATAGATATCGCAGCCAAATATACAAACTGGCAACAACCAGCGACATCATCGTGACGGATGCGCCGTATTTGAAAAAGACCCAGAAGCCGATCTTATGTCCACTTTTTTCGGCGAGGCTGGCGACGATGACGTTTGCTGCCGCGCCGACGAGCGTTAGATTCCCGCCGAGGCAGGCACCCAGTGCGAGTGACCACCAGAGCACGGAGACGGGCATGACGGCACCCATCTGCTCGACGAGCGGGATCATGGTGGCGGTGTAGGGGATGTTATCGACAATGCCGGATGTGATGGCGGAGAACCAGATCAGGAGCATGGAGGCATTGGCGACTTTGCCACCGGTGAGCGCTAAAACTTTCTCGGCAATGGATTCGATGATGCCGATCTCGACGACGGCTTCGACGGCGATGAATAAGCCGATGAAGAAGAAAAGCGTTGTCCACTCGATGTCGCGGAACATTTTATGGGGATCGTTTTTGCCCCACAACATCAAAATGGTGGCACCCGTCAGGGCAACGGTAGCAGGTTGAAGGTGGAGCGCGCCGTGACTTAAAAATCCGATCACGACGAGCGCCATCACGATCAGCGCTTTTTTGAGCAAGGTCGGTTTGGTGATCAGCGAGTCGGTATCGAGGGCGTTGAGATCGATGATGTCTTCAGGGTGGACGTGCAGCGTTTTGCGAAACATGAGCACCATCATGCCGATGAAGATGACCATGATGATGAGGGCGATCGGCCCCATATTGGCGAGAAAGGTCAGGAAGTCGATCTCGGCGGCGCTGCCGATCAGGATGTTGGGCGGGTCGCCGACGAGGGTTGCCATGCCGCCGATATTGGAGGCGAGCACTTCCGAGATGAGGAAGGGGATCGGACTTAGCCCAAGTGTGGATGCGATAAAGAGTGTGACGGGCGCGATCAGGACGACGATTGTGACGTTATCGAGAAAGGCGGATGTGAGACCCGTGACAATGGAGAGAATGACCAAAATGCGAATTGGATTTCCCTTGCCCAAGCGGACGGCTTTGAGGGCGATCCATTGGAAGAGACCGGTCTCTTTCAGGACGTTGGCGATGACCATCATGCCTGCCAGCAGGAAGATCACGTTCCAATCGACGGATTCGAAGGCTTGATCCTGTGAGACGATCCCGAAGATAATCATCGAGAGACCGCCGAGCAGGGCTGAGATGGTGCGGTCAATCTTTTCGCTGACGATCAGGGCGAAGGTAAAAAAGAAAATCCCGCCTGCGAGCCAGACCTGATTCATGCGTTCTCCTTTTTATCTTTTTCAAGGAAGAGACCGATCAACTCAAGCATATTGATGTAGCCGATGACGTGATAGCGCTCGTCGACAAGCGGCAGGCCGGGCAATTCGTTGTCGTGCATACGGATGAAAGCGTCTTTTACGGCTTCGCCCTTCTTGATCCAAACGGCTGGCTTCATGGCGTCTTCGGCGGTGCGGCGGCGGGTTCGGCTTGCGAAATCCATCATTTTTTCGATGTCTGTGATATCGCTGATGAATTCTTCAGGCAGGATGTTGAAGAAAAGCGAGTTGGCAAGCGTGCGCAAGCTTAGCAGGCCGACCAGCCTACCGTCTTTTGCGACGACACTGGCAACATGCACACGCGGATGTTCGATCATCGCACTGGCAACTTTTTCGAGCGGGGTGTCGAGATTGACGATGGTGGGTTCGAGGTCCATCATTTCGTTCAGTGTTTCGATGGGAGTTTCGCGCATAACGGTCCAGTTGGAACGCAGAGCGGGGGGCGGAGCTGATTCTTCTTTGGGCGGAGCTTTGTAGATGCCCAATGCCTGTGTGACGGGGATCACCATCAGCAAGCCGCTGTCGGGACGGTCGAAGCCGCCGACAACGCGTTCCGCTTCACCGATGGCTTTGGCGAGTAGTTTCTCGTCGTCAAAGGTGGCAAGCAGGGTTTTGCCTTCGACTTCTTTACGCTCGAAGAGGTTATCCAGCGCGTTGAGCCCGATACGGCTGAAAAGGTTGCGTGTACGGTGGCCGCCTGCGCTGCTGAGAATGGTGCTTCCTGGTATGCCGACATTCCGCCAGGCGTGGAGCAATTCCGGCAGGTATTTGGCATCATTCAGGATAATCATCAAAAGTTGTGCTTGTGGCATAGGGTCTCCGTTTTATTCTTTCGCAAGGATTGCGGGAAGGTCTTTCCAGTTTTCAAGGCGTGCGTTCGCATCTGCGCCGTTGCCTTTGTTGCCTTTCAGGATGCTGAACATGCCGAAGGCGCGTGCGGCGCGTGTGGTTTTCGGCAGATCGTCGATCATCACGCAAAGTTGCGGATCGCTCTCGCCGACAAGTTGGAGGGCGCGTCGAAAGGCTTCGGGTTGCGGTTTGGCATGTGGTTTCAGGGCGAAGATATCGAGGACTTCGTCAAAGTGTTTACGGATCTGCATGTGCGCAAGCACCCGTTCCGCATGTGCTGAATCCGCGCTGGTGAAGATGATCTTTCGTTGCGGCAGATTTTCGAGAACGGCACTCAACTCAGGGTCGGGGGCGATATATTCCCCTAAATCGATCTGGTGCACATAGTTGTGATAAACGAGTTCATCGACATCGTAATTTGCCTGAATCCCGCGCAAGGTCGTGCCGTAGGTTTCAAAATAATGGTCGCGCGTGGCAGAAATTTCGTCCCAATCCATGCCGAGTTCATCGTGCATGAAAAGCTGGATGCGGTCTTTAATGGCAAGCCAAAGACCTGAATCGTGTGAGTAGAGGGTGTCATCAAGGTCGAAAAAGATGGTTTTAAATGTCATAGAGCGTATTATCCCATACTTTAATTTAGAGAACTGATGTTATGCAGCAAAGAGTTTTGACAAAGTCTCTGCCGCCCCTCTGTCCTTTGGACATCTCCCCTAAATTCCATGTTTTTGGAATTTAGGGGAGACCAGCTGATGAGTTTGGTTATGTCCCCCTATTTTGCTTGCAAAATGGGGGGACGCCCCAGCGAAGCGAGGGGCAGGGGGGCAGAGCCTCTACCTTTATAATGCAAGTGCGTAACATCAGTTAAAGAAAAAAGGGCGGACAACCGTCCGCCCCTGCTGTTTCCTAATCCCTGATACCTGCTTCCTAAATCACGCCCAACTTCTTGCCAACTTCGGCGAATATCTCAAGACCTTTATCAAGGTCTTCCTGCTGGTGTGCAGCCGAGATCATCACGCGGATGCGGGCAGTGCCTTGCGGCACGGTTGGGAAAGCGATCGCGGTGCCGAAGACACCCGCTTCGTAAAGTGCTTTGCTGAATTGCTGTGCGAGCGTCGCTTCGCCGAGAATGACGGGCGTGATTGGGGTCTGGGTTTTGCCCGTATCAAAGCCGAGAGTCTTCATCTCAGCTTGGAAGTAACGTCCGTTATCCCAGAGCTTGTCGACCAACTCGGTCGATTCTTCGAGCAAATCTACGGCTGCCAAGCATGCGGCCGCATCGGGCACGGTCATCGCCGAGGAGAAAAGGAAGGGGCGTCCACGCTGTTTAAGCCAGTCGATGATGACCTGCTTCCCAGCCACGATCCCGCCGACCACGCCAAAAGCTTTGGACATCGTGCCGATTTCCACATCCACTTTGCCATGCAAGCCGAAATGATCCACAATGCCGCGCCCGCCATGGCCAAGAACGCCTTCACCGTGCGCGTCATCGACCATCAGGAGCACATCATATTTTTGGGTCACTTCATAAAGTTTGTCGAGCGGCGCAATATCGCCATCCATACTGAAGACGCCGTCGGTCACGACCAACGCACGTCTGTAGCTCGAAAGATGCTCTTTCAACATCTCTTCAAGCGAAGCTGCATCATTATGCTCGTAGGCAATGATCTTTGCACCCGACAAACGACACCCATCAATAATGCTGGCATGGTTCAGGCGGTCGGAGAAAATCACATCGCCTTTGCCAATCAGCGCAGGGATGGTCGCCGTGTTCGCATTAAAACCAGATTGGAAAGTCACAGCTGCTTCGACGTGCTTAAATTCAGCCAACCGCTTTTCGAGTTTGACGTGCAAATCCATCGTCCCGGCGATGGTGCGCACAGCACCCGGGCCCACGCCATATTCGTCGATGGCAGCTTTCGCAGCGACGGCGATCTTGGGGTGGTTTGCCAAGCCCAAATAGTTGTTCGAGCAGAAATTCAACACCTTTTTCCCATCCACCATCAGCCAGGCACCTTGTGCCGAGCCAAGCGTGCGGATATTGGTGTACAAGCCGGCGCTTTGCAGCCCCTCGATTTCTTCCTTGATCCAGTCAATTTTGGACATTTTCTCTCCTTCATAATCAGATTACGAATTTCGCAAATCCATTATAGAGACATCCCCCGTTGTGCATAGTGTCACGTATCACGTTTTACGTTCTCAGGCGTCACTTTCCTCTTCTTCCATCAAAATTCCCATTTCGATCAATGCCGCCATCACTTTTTGGGATGCCCCTTCTCGGATTTCCACCGTTGTCGGATTTAATACCATCCCCAAGAATCTACCGGCTTTCGACTTGCGTAACGCTTCCAAGTCCTCCGGCTTGCTGAGGCGCAAAATGGAGATTTGTTTCACCCGTGCTTCCGTCCCGTTAACTTCCCAACGCCGCAGTGCCTTCCCCAACGAAGGCGGAATTTTCGTCTCAGAGAATTTCGCCAACAACGCCACCAAATGCGATGTTTTTAATCCTTGCGTTAAGGCGCGCTCCAGCGATGTGGTCGTAACCTGATACTTGAACTCATTAGGGTTCTTGCTCTCTATCCAATCCCCAAAACGTGATAGCTGATAACGCACCGCGCGCGGCGCATAACGATCAACGGTCATTAATCCGCTCGATGAAACGATGATGCCGCTCAGTCTCTGAGCGGAGGGCTGAACGGATGTGAAGCCCGCAGTCGAAGAGCGGTTTTCGTCAACGCCGTCCTTCGACTGTGCTCCCTGTCGGTCGCTCCGCTCAGGAACTGGATTTTCTTTGATAAAGAAGGATTTCACTTCCCCGTCTTTCTCTCCCGCAGCCAAGTCAACATAGCCCAGCCAAAAGAGCACACCCGTTACAAAATAGCGAATGAGTGCACCTTCAACTTCGTCCCAATGTTCGAAGCCGCGTAAATTAGACCTGACAGGTTTTTCTTGCAGGTCTTCTTGAGAAGAGGGTTTTGATAGCAGAGACTCTTCTAAGGATTCTCTATCATCAAAACCTGTCAGGTCTTCTGCCTTGCGGATGAACCAGGCATCGTATTCTCCGGCGGTGCGCTGAAAGTCGGGTGTGTATTTTTTTATGTCGGCGATGAAGGAGTTGAGATGCCACCATTTGCCTTTGGGTAGTGCATCGACGAAGCCGAGTAGCTTCTCGCGCGTCTCGCGTGCGGGATTCGTCCACTCGCCTTCGCAGAGGATGGTGGGCACTTGGTGCAATTCGTTGAAGCTGGTGCTTTCGCTCCAGACTTGGCGTAGCTGCGCGAAGGCTTCGGTACGATCTGTTTCCAGGTGGGATTTAACAAGATCCCGCTGAAGACCGCCTTCGTTGCCCATTAAACGAGCAGCCAGCCCAAGGTCACGAACGAAGCGGGGAGATGTTTCCAGCGTGAAGGCATCGTCGTCTTGTCCTGTGCGCAGGGCGGCGAGCAGCGTCGTCAGGTCATCCAGAATATGGTCGTTGGATGGGATTATGTGCGCCCGTTCTTCAGGTCTTGCAAGACGACCATATTCCCGTTTTTCTTCATGCACTTCGTGCTCTTCGTGGTGAATAAATTCCAATAAATCGTCGGGGATATAGGCGAATTCCTGCGCGCCGCTATCGCTATCGAAAAAGGCACGCGCGAGCAGGGCGCGGTAGAAAAGCATCTCGGCTGCCGAAACGGGATTGAGATGCACGGCTTCACGGTCGCGTTTGCCGGGGCCAACCTCACGTACCTGTCCGAATTTGCGTTCAAAGCTTGCGATGGGGAGTTTGCCCTGATTTTGCTGCAAAGCGCTTAACGCGTGCTGGGCATCTTCGGGTAAGGCATCGAGAACTTCTTCTGCCAATTCGCGATCGAGTAGGCGCTCACTGAGCTCTTTATGGGCAGCCTTGCGCTCGCCCGCCTGCAACTCGATGCCCCAAAATTTGGCAACGATGCGCAGATGGCCGAGATCGCGATTGAGAAGGCTTTGGAACAGGGATGGCATAATTTATGCAGGTTTAACGACTTGGAGTGCGTTTGGCGCAAGCTCCACAGAAATGCCGCGCAAATCAGAGCCAAAACTGGTGTAAATTTCGCCGTCGATGTGGATGTAGAGCGGTGCGTCGGATTTCAGAGAGAGTTTTTTGAACTGCCCAATTTCAACTTCTTTGAAGCTTTCTTGCGTGCCTTTAATAAACTCGGGCAAAAGGCGGAATTGCATCAGGCGTGATACGTTGTCGGCGATCATATATTCGAGTACGCCGTCATTATTTTTTGACCTGGGCGTCATCATGAAACCGCCGCCCTCGCGTGGCCCGTTGGCGAGAACGAGCATGAATATCTCTTTCTCCCAGCTTTTTTCTTCACTCTCGATCTTCATCTGAACCGCTGTGGCATTAAGCAAGATCGTCTGAATGACCGCCGTGAGATACATCAAAAAGCCGCGCACGATCGGCAGCTTATGCGAGCGGATGGTCACGATCGCGTCGAAACCGATGCCGAGCGTATTGTCGATATATTCCCGTCGCCCGTTTTCGTCGGTCATCAACCCCAAATCGACAGGTGCTGTTTCGCCGTTCAGGGCAAGCGCCATGGCTTCTTTGGGATTTGTAGGAATGCCGCAAGCAAAGGCGAAATCATTTCCTGAGCCAATTGGGACAACGCCCATTGCGGGACGCTTCTCAGCCTCAACTTGCATCAGGCCATTGACAACTTCATGCACCGTACCATCTCCCCCCAACGCCACGACGAGATCATATCCATCTTCCCCAGCCTGTTTCGCCAACTCGATCGCATGACCCGGATAGACGGTACCGCTCCAGTCAAGTTTGCCTTCGTACTCGTTCGCAATTGGACGCAGATCACGTGCCACGTTCCACGCAGCGCCCATGTCCGCCATCGGGTTCAGGATCAGTTTTACTTTTTTCGTCATGACTTTCTCCTCGGGGAAAATGATGTGAAATTATAACCCCCAGAATCAAAAAACAGAAACGTTGTCGTCTCTGTTTTTGCTTTTCATAGCGATTTAGTTTTCTTCTAATTCTCCAGTAGGAGGTGTCGATAGCTGAAAGGTGCCGCGATGATATTTTTTTGCTCGATAAAGCGCTTGGTCAGCCGCGCGCAGTAATTGCGACGGCGTTCTGCCATGTATGGGGTAAATTGCGATCCCGCCAGACATTCCTAATTCCACATTTTTGCCGTCAGGGAGGATAAAAACGAATTTCGACAGGCGTTCAAGTAGTTTTTCAGTGACGAGACGAGCGGTGCTTAAGTCGCTTTTCGGCAGAAGCAGAGTCAATTCGTCTCCGCCATAGCGGGCAAGGAAATCGCTGCTGCGTATGCCGGTATTCAAATAATTGAAAACTGTACGCAACACCTGATCGCCAACCGGATGTCCATAGTTGTCGTTGACACTTTTGAAGCCGTCCAGGTCCATCATGACCGCTGCAAACGGGTAGCCTGTGCGGTGTGCATGATCGATCTCATCGTCGAGACGTGCATCCAGCGCACGGCGATTTGGAAGGCCGGTCATCGTGTCGCTCTTGGCTTCGCGGCTGACTTGTGCGTGCAAACGTGCGTTAGAGATGGCGATAGCGGCTTGTTCTGAAAGTATCTCTAAAAGCCGCAGGTTCGCTTCTGAGAAGCCACCTACCTCTGTGCGGGAAAGACTCATCACCCCGACAACGCGATCTTCAACCTTAAGCGGAATCCCGACAATAGAGCCCGTCCATTCAGCGGGAGCGTTTTCGTAGATGGGGTGTTGCTGCATATCCGGCACGATAACCCATTCCCCGCTGCGTGCAACTTTATACGTTAAGCCATTTTGACGTGGTTTGGAAAAACTTTCCTCTTTAATGCCGCTTTCATCCAGAGCTGCGCCAAAAGTGAGCTCGTCTTTTTCGTGGTCGTATAAAAAGATATGTGCAGTACGGGGAGTGTCTTCCAACACCATCGCGTCAGTGACAATTGTCCTTAAGAGCGATTTTAAATCCAAACTGGATGAAAGATGCAGGCTTAGGTTTCGGAGTGTGTCTAATTCTGCTTTTTGTTGGCGTAATTGCAGAAGCAGGTGCTGATTATCGAATAAATCAGCCGCAACTTGTTCAGCGATCACTTCCAAGCGCTCAGGATCAAGGGTAGTGCCTAATTCAAAGGTTGCCAACGTTGCATCAAAGAGATTGATAATGAATTCCTGGTCTATGAAATCGACTCCACGCTCCCTCAGGGTTTCTTTAATGATTCGGGTTATATCTGTTTGTAATGCCAACATTTCTCTCAGTCCCTGTATTGTATAGCGTTAGTTAATACCACCAACGATACAGGAAATAGATTTTGTATACAATCATACTTTTATACTATCTTAAATTCAACTGTGAGCGCTTATATAGCATTTCAGCCGATTATGTTAGAATGCTTGTGACAAATTTCATTTGGAGATTCTATGCCCCCCTCTACTAAAACACTCCCTGCGGCGACGCCGCTGAAACCCCAAAAACGCGCCATTCTGGTTGGTGCCTCGAGCGGTATTGGTGCTGCGCTGGCACGCCGTTTAGCGGATGAAGGCTATCTCGTGGCGTTGTTAGCGAGACGCGGCGAACTGCTCGAAACGCTCACAAACGAGATCAATTCGAAGCATGGGGCGCCCCGTGCTCTTTATTATATCCATGATGTGAACGATTATGAATCCGTTCCGGCACTTTTGCGTCAGATCATGTCTGATCTGGGTGGTTTGGATACCTTCATCTTCAACACCGGTGCTTCTTTCATGGTCGGCTTGAAAAAATATGATTTTGAGAAAGACCGCAAAACGACCGAAGTTAACTATATCGGTGCGCTGGCGTGGCTGAACCCTGTAGCGGAGATTTTCCAGAGCCTAAAAGCGGGACAAATTGTTGGTGTTTCATCGGTAGCGGGTGAACGTGGACGTGTGGGGAACCCCGCCTACAACGCATCCAAAGCTGCGCTCACTTGCTATCTTGAAGCGTTGCGCAATCGTCTTACGCGTTACGGCGTGAACGTCCTGACTGTGAAGCCCGGCCCTGTCGAGACGGATATGATTAAAGATGCCAAAGGTGTGATCTTTGCCATCCCTGCCGAGCAGGCCGCTGATGATATTTTCAAAGCCATGCGTAAACGCAAGCAGGAAGTTTACACGTCGGGGCGTTGGCGCTGGATCATGCTGATCGTGCGCAACATCCCTTCCTTTATCTTCAGAAAAATGACTTTCTAATATGAGTGAACTCTCTCTCTCCCAGATGACCTACTTAGGCAACTTCGGGCATTCTTTGAATGTGCCTGCCTACCATTTTCAACCCAAAGAAATCGCCGAACTCGCGCAAGTCTTTGCGTTGGCAAAAAAGAATGGGTTGACGGTTGCGCCGCGCGGCGCCGGACGCAGCTATAACGATGCTGCAATCGGCGGCGGCGGGATCGCTCTTGACCTGAGCTTGTTGACCCGCGTCCTGGCGTGGGATTCGGAAACAGGTATTTTCCGTGCCGAACCCGGCCTAACGTTGGAAATGCTCTGGCAAAAAGTGCTGCCCGATGGCTGGTGGCCGCCCGTCGTCTCCGGCACAATGAAGACGACCCTCGGCGGCTGTTTGGGGATGAATATTCACGGTAAAAACAACTTCAAGATGGGCACCATCGGCGAGCATGTGATTGAGTTCACAGCCTTGCTGCCCAATGGCGAAGAAGTGACTTGTTCTCCCGATAAAAACAATGACCTTTTCTATGCCATGATTAGCGGTATGGGTATGTTGGGGATATTTACCTCCGTTACGATGCAAATGAAGCGTGTTTATTCAGGCTATTTGCAAGTCTCCGAGTGGAATGAGCCGAATCTCAAAGCACAATTGACCGCTCTCGAAGAGGGTGGCCCGAAAAACGACTATATCGTCGGCTGGTTGGATGGTCTTGCCAAAGGTAATTCGCTGGGACGCGGACAGATGCACGCCGCCAATTACATCCCCGAAGGCGAAGATCCCGATTCCCAGAAGAATATGCAGGTCGCGTACCAGACCTTGCCTGATAAATTCTTTGGGGTGGTGCCGAAATCCGTCCTGCATTATTTCATGGCCCCGGCAATGAATAATCTCGGCGTTTTGGCAGTGAACACCGCCAAATATATGGTCGGGCGCAAGAAAACCTATCGGCAGCCACATGCCGCCTTTCACTTCCTGCTTGACTACGTCCCAGACTGGGAACTCTCTTATGGGCGACAGGGCTTGATCCAGTATCAATCCTTCCTGCCTAAAGAGACGGCCCTCGACGCGTGGACAGAAATGATCGAAATTTCACAGCAACGCGGCTTGCCGACCTATCTTGGTGTAACCAAACGTCACCGTCCTGATAACTTCCTTTTCTCGCACGCACTGGATGGCTTCTCGCTGGCTTTCGATTTCAAGATCACCAATCGCAATCGCGCCAAGCTTGCCGCCATGACGCAGGATTTCGATAAAATCGTCATCGCAGCGGGTGGACGTTTCTATTTTGCCAAGAATAGCGAAACCGCGCCTGAAACAGCGCGCGCCTTCCTCGGCGACGAAGCGATTGCGAAGTTCCGCAAACTCAAAGAACGTTGTGACCCCGATAACCTATTGCGCTCTGATCTCTACCAACGTGTTTTTGCCAAATAGCCTAATAGGTTGAATTGACTTTTTCATTTGAAATCGTTACACTAAAAATATTGTTGGACTTATAGCTAGGAGGTACTCATGAGTGTTCGTTATCAACTTGTTATGCGTTCAGGCCCAAACCCTGGCGCAACTTATTCTCTCGATGCAGCGCAAACCACGCTCGGACGTGATGCCAGCAACACCATCTCGATCAATGATGCTGAAGTCTCACGTCATCATGCACGCATGACCCTGCAAGGGGGCAAGATCGTTCTCGAAGATACCGGTTCCACAAATGGTACCTCTGTCAACGGAAACCGAATCTCTGGCCCGCATGTGCTCAAAACGGGTGAGATGGTCTCTTTCGGCGAAGACATCGTCTTTGTCTTTGAAGCCATCAGCTTTGACCCCGATGCAACCGTGCTTTCTTCTGCTGCGCCGCAACCGGCAGCGGCGCCGCGCCAACAGCCGGTTGCCCCGTCGTCAGCGCCTCCGCAAGCTTATGCCGGGCACGTTCCGGCTGATCCCGTGCCGGTAGCTCCCCCGCCCGTTAGTGCTGTCCCCGGAAAGCGCACCGCTTTGCCCGTTGTCATCGGCGTCAGCGCGCTGCTGATCTTGTGTTCCTGTGGCGCTTTCTTCTGGTGGGTTGATGCCACATACCGTTGGTGTACCTTCTTCCCCTTCATTGCGGGATGCTAACCCAAACACCTGCCCCCGCAGAGATTTCTCTGCGGGGGCTTTTCTTTTTTCTAATTTCGAGTAAGATAAGCACGCCCCGTTGGGGTTTTCATTCAACCTTAGGAGAATAAAATGAGCGACGAAAACGAACCAAAAACCACCACTCTGGCAGAGACCAATAATTACATGATTTGGAAAGCCGAAGAGCCGGATGGCGAAACCACCTACCATATCGAACTCTCTAACGTCACCTTGCATTTCTTTGAAGAAGAATGGCAGGAACTGTCAGAGTTGTTGAAAAGCCTGCGCTAATCGTGAAAAACAGCATTACAGACGTGCCCGGCATCGAAGTCGGGCACGCTCAGGATGAAGAAGCGCTAACGGGATGCACCGTCATCCTTGTCCGGAAGGGCGCAGTCGCGGGGGTGGATCAGCGCGGCGGCGCGCCAGGCACCCGTGAAACGGACTTGCTCAGCCCCTTCAACCTCGTCTCGGAGATACACGCGATTCTGCTATCAGGCGGCTCCGCCTTTGGGCTGGATGCCGCGACCGGTGTGATGCGCTATCTCGAAGAGCAGGGCATCGGCTTTGATACAGGCGCGGCGAAAGTGCCCATTGTCCCCGCCGCAGTGCTTTTCGATCTTGCCATCGGCAGCGCGGATATCCGTCCCGATGCCGAGATGGGCTATCACGCTGCCCAGGCCGCAACCGCGGACGATGCCCAGGTTGGCAACGTCGGCGCGGGAATGGGCGCGACGGTCGGCAAAATCCTCGGTGTGCCAAATGCGATGAAAGCCGGGCTTGGTACCGCGAGTATCGACATCGGGGGCGGCGTCATTGTCGGGGCGATTGTGGCGGTCAACGCTTTCGGGGATGTCATCAGCCCACAAACGGGAGCAATTTTGGCAGGCGCGCGTCCCGCGCAGGTCGGTCCCGTCAAGATCGGTGGCGATGCTGAATTCGCCGATACGCTGCATGTCATGCAAACCCTCCCTGGTCGCACGGTCATGAAGATGGCGACGCGCGCAAATACCGTCATAGGCGCGGTCGCGACGAATGCGAAATTGACAAAAGCCGAAGCGGGCAGGGTCGCTCAAATGGCGCAGGACGGGCTGGCACGCTGCATCCGCCCCGCGCACACCATGCTCGACGGCGATACGGTTTTTGCCATCTCGACCGGCAGCAAAAAAGCAGATGTCTCGACCATTGGCGCATTTGCCGCCGAAGCGTTGATGCAGGCGATCTTGCGCGGCACACAGTCGGCGGCTTCGCTTGGAGGCGTGCCCGGGCTGGGGGATAGAGTAGAATAGCGCCCATGAAGACATACCGATTCGCTCTCCTTTTGGGCTTGCTGATCGCGCTTTTGGCGGGATGCAGCCCCTCAACACCGCCTCCGCCAACCGCTGCCGACCCGGCCGATGCCGTGGAAGAAGCGATGGCAACCATCCAGGCAGGCTTCACCCAAACTGCTGAAGCGATCCCCGCAACTGAACTACCGACAGAGACGCCCGTCCCCTCCCCTACGGCTGTACGTACCCCGCCTGCTTTGCCGGGGATTTACCAATCGCCGATTTTGAATGCGTTGGATACGCCGCATACGTATATCTCCGATACTTGTGAATACTTGAAAGCCAAATGGGATCCGAATAACAGCGTCCCCGGTACGGTTGTGATGGTTGTGATGATCCACAGCATTACGAACGATACGGTAGACAAACCGTATCAGATCAACGCGAAGGTTTTTCGCGAATTGGTCGATAATCTGCATGAACAGGGATTTGAAGCCATCGACATGCAGCAACTGGCGGACTTTTTGGAGTTCAACGCCAAAATTCCGCCACGCTCGGTGATGCTCCTGGTGGACGACCGCCATTATGCCGAATATTTCAACACCCATTTCCGCCCGATCTATGAGAAATATGGCTGGCATGTGGTGAATGGCTATATCAGCAAGGATGAACGCGAGGATTTGTGGGATCAGAACGCCGCGCTTTCTGCCGAAGGCTGGGTTGATTATCAGGCGCACGGTGTCATTCATAACGAGCCGATGAGCGATAATTCTTCGGATGAGTATTTGATCGGCGAGTTGCAGGGAGCGGTGGCTGCTATTCAGCAGCATTACGGCAATACGCCGATTGGCATTATCTGGCCCGGCGGTGGATTTGGTCTTCGCCCAGTCCAGTTTGCGAGAGAGTATGGTTATCGACTGGGATTCACGACCAACCCGCGTGGGCCGGTCATGTTCAACTGGGTGCCGCAAGCGGATGCGAAAGACGAAAACCGCCCTTATTTCATCGCGGAAGGCCCCGCTGGCGACCCGCTAATGACTCTGCCGCGTTATACCGATACGGCTGCGGGCGGTCAGATCGATAATGTGCGCATCATTGGTAAGGAAGCGGCAGCGTTTGCCGAGCAGAATAAAGCAACAGAATTGGAATATTACGATATTGTTTGTGCGCCAACCTATGGCGCGATGCCAACTTTAGAACCGTAATCCCAAGAGACGACAAAAGTCTATAAGACCTTTGTCGTCTGCCAGTCAAAAGAGGAGAAAACCATGTCTGATGATTGCATTTTTTGTAAGATCATAGCCAAAGAAATTCCCGGGGAGCTTCTTTTTCAAGATGAACGCGTAACGGCTTTTCGCGATATTCAGCCGGTTGCGCCTGTTCATATTTTGATCGTGCCGAATAAACATATCCCTTCAATGAATGACGTTTCGACAGAAGACGAATCCTTGATCGGCTATATGCATTTGGTTGCGCAGAAGTTGGCTAAAGAAGCGGGGATTGCTGAAAGCGGCTACCGTTTGACCTTCAATACAGGCGATGATGGCGGGCAGGTGGTTTATCATATTCACTTGCATTTGATGGGGGGACGTAGTTTTCAGACCAGAACAGAATAGAGCCAGAAGTTTTTTAGTGTTAACGAAAAGAGCGCCAATCATTTGGCGCTCTTTTCGTTTAAACTCATGTTACACAGCGACATTGTAAATTCAGACGTTCTGCCCCCCAGCCCCTCGCTTCGCTGGGGCATCCCCCCATTTTGCAAGCAAAATAGGGGGATAGAAATAAAGCTGTGGTCTGGTCTCCCCTAAATTCCACGCGTTTGGAATTTGGGGGAGATGCCCGATAGGGCAGAGGGGGCAAACACCAAGTACAAATATCCTTTTGCGTAACATCAATCATTTAAAAGGCAGGCTTTGTTGTTTATACGTCTGCTTCCTGTTCGGCGAGGCTGGCGTCGGCAGCTTCAGCAGGTGTCGATTCGGGGGCAGCGCCCAGTTCGAGTTCAACGCTTTCTTCCATGCGAATCTGTCCACGCAGGAAGGAGCCTTCTTCGGTGACGAAGGCGGTCGTGACCACGTCGCCCCAGACACGGCCTGTGGCGCGGATTTCCAGTTTTTGGGTGGTGATATTGCCGCGTACCGCCCCTGCGACGATGACCGTGTTGGCGCGGATATTTTCACAGGTTACACGTCCGGTCTCGCCGACGACAAGCATCCCACGCAGGGCGATTTTGCCTTCGAAGGCACCTTCGATACGCACACCGCCGCTGCCGTCCAGATCGCCGTGCCAGATGATGCCGGAGCCCAGCACGGATGTGATCCGCTCGACGGCGGGGATCGGTTGGGGCGTTTCGGGGGAGGATGGTGCTCGTTTGAACATAGATTTCTCTCTTTGGCGTTATGTATAGATGTTTTTCTTCAGGTAGTTTTTTTGCACGGAAGCAAGTTTCGGCTCAGGTGCGATCCAATAAAATAGGGCGCATCACTGCGCCCTATTTTATCATCTTCATTCAAGGGTTTATGAACCTACACTCAAAGCTTGTATTTTAGTATTGTTTGTTTCGTCGCTTTCGTCTATAACATCGGCCGTGTCGGCGGTGGCGCTGGTTTGGTAGTTGGCCCAGCCAGAGTAGGTGTAAGTGCAGTCAAGAACATAGCCGCCATGCGCTACGAGACTGGCGACGGGCCATGAGCATTCCGCTGCATGTCCATTCGCTGGAGACCACTCTACAGTGAATGCTCCTGCAGCCGCATCGCCGCCATTGTAGACACTTACTTTTACGGTGACAACATCGTCCATGTGAGGTGCGGCAGGGTTATATTCAATTTGTGTGATGTAGAGATCAGGCTTGGCGACAGTCGTTGCCGTCGCCGTTGGCGTGGCGGTCGGCGAGGGGACGACGACCTTGACCCAAAATGGTCCCTGACCATCGGCATTGATGCCAAAGACGATATTATCCGGTGAACGCAGCTTGAAGTTACCCTGATATGTCCCGGGTGCGGTCGGCGCCGTTAGATCGACGGAGATGTCGATGGTAGACCCCGGGGCAATGCTGCCACCCGTGATGTTTGAGACGGCGGGAGCGTTCATCTGGTCACCATTGTCGAAGAGCAACACATAGCCGGATGTCCATGTGCAGGAGCCGGTGTTTTTGAGACGCCAGGTTTTGGTGAAAGCAGCGCCTGCATCTACTTTGGCATTGTCAGCATAGGTGACGTCTTTGACGAAGCTGGCACGGTTACACGGGATCGGCGTGGCGGTTGCGCTAGCTGCCTGCGTGGGGAAAAGGGTGTTGGTCGGCACGGGGGTGGAAGTGGGGGGCACAACAAGGGATGTTGCACTGGGCGCAACAGCTGCTGCTGTTTCGGCTGCCTGCGTGAAGACGGCCGCGGCAGTTTCTGCGATTGTGGTCGCATCGGCGTCTTCCTGGCTTTCCTTACTGGGCAGATTACATGCGCCGAGTATCAGTGTGGCTACGGTGAAGATTGTAATTAAAAGAATGCGTGATTTTTTCATTTTTTCTCCTCTATTGATAGACGCTTTCATTATAGATGTCTGCCAGGCAATCTACAAGTGCCCCGAACGGGGTATAGCGCTTGTTCATGTACTCCCGGGGGCTGTGCCTTCCCCTTTTTTTCTAGTCTGTGTTAAGATTGTTTACTCGTATTCCGGTTATTTTTTGGAGGAATTTTATGTCTCAGCAACACCCCAACGACGACAGCCTTGCAAAAAAAATGCAGGCATTAATTTCTTCGCCCCAACAAAGTCAGGCAACGCCTCCCGTCGAAGCGGATAATAAGCCAAATATCCCCACAAATACGTTGGCCGGTATCCCGCTCAAAGACGAACCTGTGCCCTCGCCAGTTGGTGATGAAGCGCCACCCGCTGAACCGCCTGCTGAGCCTCCGCAAAGCGAGACTAAGGAAAATGATGAAAAAAAGCCCGGTGGCTTTGCTCTGAATTTTAATAAAGAGAAATTTCTGCGTGCATTGTGGACACTTGCCAGCACGATTTCGATGACTGTCAATGTGGTTGTGATTATCATTGTCCTGGTTGTGCTCAAGTATGTCCCGTTCGGGATGATTAAAGATGTGGTCGAGAATATTCCGCCTGAGATCGGGCTGAATACCCCGCTTGATCTGCTCAAAGGATTGTATGATAACTTTGAACTCATGGATAATGCCCACATCACGACAAATATTCTGGTTGAAGATGAAATCCCCGTTACGTTCAAGTTGAAACTAAATCAGGAAACAACCGTTGTCCTGAGTGAAGATGTGACGATTAGCGGTGCCCGCGTTGCGTTGACGACGGGTGGCTTGAATATCTTCAACGCCCCTGCGACGGTCGTCCTGCCTGCCGGAACCAATCTGCCGATTGTACTTAATCTCGAAGTGCCGGTCGATGAGATGATCCCCGTTACCTTGAATGTGCCAGTCGATATTGCCCTGAACGAGACCGACCTGCATAAACCCTTTACGGGTTTGCAGACGGTGGTTGAGCCGCTCTATTGCCTGGTCTCACCAGATGCAACCAATGCGCTCGATGAAGCGATTTGCTCGCAGGAGCCAGCGCCGGCGCAATAGTTTTTCTTTCACTCTCGCAGAAATATGACTGTCCGCGTATGCTGGCAGTCATCTGCTTTTATTAGTAGAAATTTGGAGTCTTATGACAGAAAAAATCACCAAAAAGACGCTTGAGAACGGCCTGACTGTGATGCTCAAAGAGATTCACACCGCGCCACTGATCTCTTCGTGGATGTGGTACCGCGTCGGCTCGCGGGACGAAGTTCCCGGCAGGACGGGTGTTTCGCATTGGGTTGAGCATATGCAATTTAAGGGCACGCCCCAATTCCCGTCCAGCGTGCTCGATAAAGCCATCTCGCGCGAGGGCGGCGTTTGGAACGCTTTTACCTATCTCGACTGGACAACCTACTTCGAGACCATGCCCGCCGACAAGATCGATCTTGCCCTGCGCCTTGAAGCGGATCGCATGGTCAACAGTGCCTTTGAACCCGAAGAAGTCGAGTCCGAGCGTACGGTCGTTATTTCGGAGCGCGAGGGCAATGAGAATAGCCCCATGTTCCGCCTGAGCGAAGCCATCCAGGCCGCCGCTTTTCGCGTGCATCCCTATCATCACGAAGTCATCGGCGATATGGCCGACCTGCATAGCATGACTCGCGATGATCTCTATCAGCATTACCAGACTTATTACACGCCCAACAACGCCGTCATGGCGGTGGCGGGAGATTTTGAAACGGCTGAGATCTTCGGTCGCATTGAAGAACTCTACGGGCAGATTCCAGCGGGACCAACTCCACTGCGGCATCAACGTCCTGAACCGGAAGCAAGCGGCGGGATGCGTTTGACCGTCGAAGGAGAGGGCGAGACGACCTACCTTCAAGTTGCTTATCGCTTCCCATCCGCTACTGACCCGGACTTCTATCCCCTAACCGTGCTGGACAGTTTGTTGACCGGCGCGAGCAGCTTAAATATGTTTGGCGGCGGCATCTCCAACAAGACTTCGCGGCTTTATCGGGCGCTGGTCGAAAAAGAGTTGACCGTTAGTGTGGGCGCGGGCGCGCAAGCGACGATTGACCCTTTCCTGTACCGTTTTACGATGATTACCCGCCCCGAACGCTCTCCCGACGAAGTGCTCGCCGCGCTGGATGTTGAGATCGAGCGTGTGCAGAACGAGCTTGTTTCGACCGCTGAAGTGGAACGGGCGCTCAAGCAGGCGCGTGCACTTTTTGCCTATGGCAGCGAGAGTGTGACGAATCAAGGCTTTTGGTTGGGCTACTCAGAGATGTTTGCCGATTATGGCTGGTTCCAAAATTATCTTGAGCGTCTGATGACGGTCACGCCCGCTGATGTGCGGCGCGTGGCGCAGCAATATTTGCGTCCGCAAGCGCGTGTGGTCGGCGTGTATGTACCGAGTGGGGAGGAGGTGGAATATGATGACTAAGCTCAATTCCGCTTTGCCCGGCAGCGATGATATTACGCGCGTTGAATTGAAAAATGGGATCACGGTTTTATGCCGTGAGAATTTCAATAGCCCCTCTGTGGTCTTGAGCGGTTATCTTTCGGGCGGTTCGCTTTTTGATCCGGACGAGAAACTCGGCTTGGCTGATTTTACTGCTAGCTCGCTGATGCGTGGTAATCAAAAGCGCGATTTTCAGGGCATCTATGATGCGCTTGAATCGGTCGGCGCCAGTTTTGGTTTTGATGGACGGACTCACAGCGTTGGTTTTGGCGGGCGTTCCCTGGCGGAAGATTTGCCGTTGCTGCTTGATCTCTTGTCGAATAGTTTGCGTCAGCCGACCTTCTCTGTTGAGCATGTCGAGCGTTTACGAGGACAGTATTTGGCGGGCCTGGCATTACGCGCTCAGGATACGGGCGATATGGCTGAGATGATCTTTGATGAAATTCTCTTTGCGGGGCACCCCTATAGTTTGCCGGACGATGGTTCCCCGGAGACGATTGCAGCGATCACGCGTGATGATCTGGTGGCCTTCCATCGCGAGACTTACGGGCCGCGCGGGATGGTGATCTCGGTCGTCGGCGCGGTGGAGGCGGCTTCTGCTGTGGCGCAGGTCGAGGAAATTCTGGGCGAGTGGGAGAATCCTGCTCAGCCAGATGTTCTCGTTGTGCCGGAGATGCAGCCGCTTGCCGAGCGGACGCAGCGCCATCACACCATTGCCGGAAAATCACAGTCTGATTTGCTGCTTGGTTTCCTTGGCCCCAAACGCCGTGACGCTGATTATATGGCGGCTTCGCTGGGGAACTCGATTCTCGGTCGCTTTGGGCTGATGGGGCGTATCGGCGATGCGGTGCGCGAAAAAGCCGGGCTGGCGTATTACGCTTATTCCAGCTTGAGCGCGGGAACTGGTCCCGGTGCATGGTATGTCAGTGCGGGAGTGAACCCAGCTAATCTTGAGCAGGCTATCGATCTGATCCTAGCTGAACTCGAAAGCTTTGCCCGGAAGGGTGTCACCAAAGAAGAATTGGCCGATAATAAAGCCAATTACATCGGGCGTTTGCCGCTTTCGCTTGAGTCTAATCAGGGTGTGGCAGGGGCGCTGCTCAATATCGAGCGTCATCAGCTTGGTCTGGATTACTATCTCAACTATGCGGATACGGTCAATGCCGTGACGCGTGAGCAAATTCTGGCGGTTGCACAGAAATATATCGAACCCGCCCGCGTAGCGATTGCGACTGCCGGCCCCTAACTTGGTACTTGCGACGTATAAATGAAACTTGCTAATGGAATTGACCTGATCGAGATCGAACGTGTCGCGGATGCCATTGCGCGCAATGGCGAGCGTTTTCTTCAGCGTGTCTACACTCCGCGCGAATTGGTGGATTGTGCCGCTCGCGCTGAATCGCTCGCCGCGCGTTGGGCCGCCAAAGAAGCGACCGCCAAAGCCCTCGGCTGCGGCATCGGTGACGTTGGTTTTCAGGAAATCGAAGTGCAGCGTGAAGAAAGTGGTGCGCCCAGCCTGCATCTCTACGGCGCAGCGGCGCGGATGGCCGCCGAGCGGGGATTGACAACTTGGTCGGTCAGTTTGAGCCATAGCCAGTCTCATGCAATTGCGATGGTGGTGGCGATAGGGTGAATGATAAGATGACAGTCACCTCGCAGGTGACTGTCATCTCTCGTGTGCAAAAAGGAGGACAGCGCATGAAAAAACTTGCTTGGATACTCGTTTCCTTGCTTTTGGTTGGCTGTTCTGCGAATACACCTGTGCCAATATCGACTGCATCTGATACAGCGACGCAGACATCTGTTCCCAAAAAGACGCCAACCTCGTCCACTGCAATTTCCGAAGAAAACATCAATAATTTATTGCAAGATCAGTGTCCGGAGATTGGGACTAATCTTGTATCTTTACAAGATATAGCAAAGGTGGGAACAGTTGTTTTATATGACTCATTATCCTTATCACCATATTTATTGAATCTTGAGACGGATAGTCGTTATCCATTGCATCTGAAAAAACTTGACTATCTAGCTGCTCCCAGTATGCATATTTCTCCAAACGGGAATTACCTTGCCTATATCGAAAACGTCAAAGGCGATTTGGGATACAGCCAGCTCATCTGGGTTGTAGATAGTAAGGGTTCCGTGTTAGCTAGCCAGTCAATTAATCCTGAACTTCTTTTTTCAGAGTGGCGTTGGCTAGATGATGAAAGTATAGAACTTGATTTCCAATCACTTACTCCCAAGGATGGAACTGTAGCGATTTACTATCCTTTCAAAGATGAATGGCTATATCTTTCTAATACCTTACCAAATTTTTATCCATACTTTGATTTAGACTCAACTTTTTGGTTAGTTGAGTACAGTGCAAATTTGAATCAAGTAGTTTACTTAGGGGGAATTGAAGAGTTTATATTTGGCCCCATTCTATGGGATGTTGATTCCGGTGAAGCAATTTGGCAAATGGCCGATTCAAATACAAGTGTAAGGATACCGCGTTGGTCCGTTTCTGGAGACAAGGTTGCTATACCGAACGAAGGTGATCTTTATATTATCGACCTTGATGGACAAATCACTACAATACCAGATTTGGGGAGAGACTCTGAGATTATGAATGTTGTATGGTCCCCTGATGGGAATTACATAATATTATTAGTCAGATATAATTTGCCTGAAATTGAAGGTTATGTCATGCTTTATGATATTCAAAATAATAAAGTTACGAATTATTGTTTACAAAGCGATAATTTATTCGCGGGATCACCTCTTTGGTCAAGCGATAGCCAATTTTTCTTCTTCCAATTAATTACAATGCACAGTGGTGGGCCTAGAGAAACTCCTGTATTGGTTGATGTCAAACAAAACAGCATACATCTATTGCCTGACGACGAGATGCCATTAGCTTGGATGAACTCGAAATCAGAGTGAAGAAGGTTGCAAACCTAAACAAAAAAACGCCGCGTTCAAAACGCGGCGTTTTCTCTTGCTCCGAAAGGTCTTAACCAGTACTGATGAAATAAAGGTTTGTGCGCATAAAGCACCGACTTGGATAGTTGTACCTCGTAGACCTTTCGAGTTTACGCGTCGGCTTTCTTCTTGAGTACACGGCTGTCGTCGATGCCGAGCCACAAGTGACCCGTCGCGATCGGCTGATAAGGGCGGATGACGATCTTGTTATCCGCAGCCTCTTTCTCACTCAACATGCTCGGATTGACCATGCAAAGATTTGGGCTGCGCCCATATTTCTTACGGTAATACGCCGCCGCCTTATTCACCTTTGCTGCCAAACTGGTTTGTTTATCATTATCGAACCACATCATTCCTGCCTGCATAGTAGCCTCCTTTTTTACTACTGAAGAGATGGAATCCAGAATTTGACCCACTGACGATTTTCGTACAAGATGAACTCCTGGCCAGGCTCAAGCAGATGTAGATCTGCGCCGCCCGCCGGGAGAATTGCCTCCGCGCTGCGCAGGTTTTTCACCGCCCCAAATAACTTCGTCCGAAACGCATCCATCCAGGGAAGTACCTGCGAGCGGCGGCCGGCGTTTAATGTGACGATGGGCCAAACCCGTCTGTTCGGGCCGCGCAGCAACAGCCAACGCAGGTTTTGCTGTACATCATCGTTCATCTGCGCAACCGCTTCCAGATCGTCGATCAGGAGTAGCGCGAAACGCTTCTCGCTGCGATTGTGGTGCGCCCAATCCGCCAACGAGAGAATGAAATCGTCTGCATCATTGCTGTAGCTGGGGAATATCCCCATGCAATTGCTGTTCTTCTCGTAACCATTCCATTCTTTTGGATGATTACTGATGACCCCAAATTGAACTTCTTTCGGGGAGTGAATCTCTTCGGTACTTTGCGCGATCATGCGCAGTAGATCTGTTTTGCCGCTGCCCTGATCGCCCATAATGAGAATTGGCCCCGGGGTTGAGTCATTCAAATTGAGCAGGATCGGGAGGCCATCGTATGCCGCACCCAAAAAGAGGGCGCCAGATGGCAGATTCCCAAACTTGCCGAGAGTCTCGTTTAGAGACATGGGAGCAAGCTGCGGGGGCGTTTGATCCGGAGATGCAGTCTCGGGAAGATAATCATCAACTTTTGGAGCGAGGTCTTGCGCAAGCTCTTCCAATGCTTCCAAGGCTAATTCGTAATTTCGTTTAAGTGAATTCATGCGTGTACCACCTATAATAAATAGAACATTTATTCTATTTTGCTTGATAACGGGCGACTTGTCAAGGATTATCTTTTTTTGTTATGAAATTATTATGTTGCGTCAAGATTTGTCTTGACGTCCCCCCCGAATCCTGATAAACTCCACCGCTGTATGTCTAAAGGAAAAGCTTTAGACTTACCTTGTCGTCGCAATGGGCTTTTGGTATAATCGCTCTGCTTAACGCAAAGAGAAGAACCTTGCCGACGTAGCTCAATCGGCAGAGCAGTCGCCTTGTAAGCGACAGGTTATGGGTTCAATTCCCATCGTCGGCTTTTGCTTGTGCACAATACAGCACAGGTATGAACTCAGACCAGCGACGGTTCAAAATTCAGATCGGGCGGTTACCCAAGTGGCCAACGGGGACTGACTGTAAATCAGTTGGCAGATGCCTTCGGAGGTTCGAATCCTTCACCGCCCACTTCCCCTTTTATGAGGAAGAGCACTAAGCCCTCATAGCTCAGTCGGCAGAGCGCGTTCTTGGTAAGAACGAGGTCATGGGTTCAAATCCCATTGAGGGCTCTAGTTGCTGGTCAAAGCATTTTTTTTGTTAACACAAGGAGAAAGAAATGGCAAAGGAAACATTTGATCGTTCAAAACCGCACTTGAACGTCGGAACGATGGGACACATCGATCATGGTAAGACCACGCTGACTGCAGCGATCACAAAATACTGTGCATTGGCTCAAGGTGGTGGAGAATTCCGCGCCTTCGATACAATCGATAATGCTCCTGAAGAACGCGAGCGCGGTATTACGATCAATATCTCGCACGTAGAGTATGAAACAGATAAACGTCACTATGCCCATGTTGATATGCCTGGTCACCGTGACTACATCAAGAACATGATCACCGGTGCCGCGCAGGTTGATGGCGCGATCCTGGTTGTAGCTGCCCCCGATGGCCCGATGCCGCAGACCCACGAGCATGTATTGCTTGCGCGTCAGGTAGAAGTGCCCGCGTTGGTTGTATACATGAACAAAACCGACATGATGGACGACGAAGAACTTCTCGAATTGGTCGAGATGGAACTTCGCGAACTTCTGGACGAACAAGGCTTCCCCGGCGACACGACCCCGATTGTTCGCGGTAGCGCACTTCAGGCTCTTCAGAGCGAAAGCACTGACCCGAATGCTCCTGAATACGAAAGCATCAAAGAACTGATGCGTGTGGTTGACGAGTACATTCCTGAACCGGCACGTGATACCGACAAACCCTTCATGATGCCCGTCGAAGATGTTTTCTCGATCAAAGGTCGTGGAACCGTTGTTACCGGTCGTATGGATCGTGGTGTTGTCAAAGTTGGTGACGCTGCTGAATTCGTTGGCCTTCGCGACAAACCGATTGCAACCACCGTAACTGGTGTAGAAATGTTCCACAAGCTTCTTGAAGAAGGTCGCGCAGGTGATAACCTCGGTCTCTTGGTTCGTGGTATTGACCGCGATCAGGTTGAACGTGGTATGGTTATTGCGAAACCTGGTTCGATCACGCCGCACAAGAAATTCCTTGCTGAGGTCTACGTGTTGAAGAAAGAAGAAGGTGGTCGTCACAAAGCTTTCTTCAATGGCTATCGCCCGCAGTTCTACATCCGCACAATGGATGTGACCGGTGACATCACCCTTCCTGAAGGTGTAGAGATGGTTATGCCAGGTGACAATGTGAACTTGACCGTAGAATTGATCGTCCCCGTTGCTCTTGAGCAGGGTTCGAAATTCGCCATCCGTGAGGGCGGTCTGACCGTCGGCGCTGGTGTTATTACCAAAATTCTTGAATAGTTAGAAGGACGATCCGCTTTTGGGTCGTAGGTAAAAAGATATGTCTGGAAAGAAAGGTGTTCGCCCCGTTGTTACCCTCGCTTGTAGCGAGTGCAAGGAGCGAAACTATACAACTGAGAAAAATCGCCGCAACGACCCTGCGCGTATCGAATTGAAGAAGTATTGTTCTCGCTGCCGCACACATACGCTGCACCGCGAGACAAAATAAATAACCCCTCAGTGTCACGCATGAACATTAGTGCGTGACACTGTACCCTAGGCCAGTAGCTCAATTTGGCAGAGCAACGGTCTCCAAAACCGTAGGTTGTGGGTTCGATTCCTGCCTGGCCTGTCTGATAACGCCGTCCTCCCGTTAGCGGTATGAGGCGGCGTTTTATCCGTCAAATAGGAAGAAGGAGAAGCTTTTGGCTGCTAAGAAAAAAACTGGCAAAAAACAAAACGCCATCCAGCGTTTCGTCCGCGAAACAACTGGAGAGTTGCGCAAAGTTTCTTGGCCCTCCCGCGAGGAAGCCACTCATTTGACAATCATTGTGGTCATCACTATGATTTTTATGGGTGCTTTCCTGAGCTTGGTGAGCGGCTTATCTAGTCGGGCGATGAATTTACTGCTCGGCATCTAGTCATTTGTTGGAATAGAGGTTCCTCATGGGTATGCAAGATCCAGAAGAAAACTTCGAAGAAAATGAGATCACCGAAGAGAATGAAGTCTCTGCGGACTCTTTGTCTTTAAACGACGGAGCCGAAACGCTCGTGGACGAAGAACTTGCTTCTGATCAAATGACGACCTCTGCCACCGAAGAAGTTCCCGACGACGAAGAAGACCCCTCCGATTGGTTTGTCGTACATTGTTACTCCGGCTACGAGAAAAAAGTACGCCATAACCTCGAACAACGTATCGAAACAATGGGTATGCGAGACATGATTTTTGATGTCATCATCCCCACGCAGGAAGAAGTCGAAGTCAAAGATGGCAAACGTCGCACAGTAGAACGTCATATCTTCCCCGGCTATGTGCTGGTGAACTTGATCCTGACCGAAGAATCCTGGTTTGTTGTCCGAAACACACCTGGCGTAACAGGCTTTGTCGGGATGGGTAACTTGCCCACCCCCCTGCGCCCCGAAGAAGTAGCGCAGATCATCAAGCGGATGGAATCTGATTCCCCGATGGTCAATGTCACTTTCAAAGTCGGCGAGCGTGTTCGCATCGTGGATGGTCCCTTCAATGACTTCCGTGGCGTTGTCGCAGATATCGATATGGAACGCACCAAAGTGCGTGTCATGGTTAGTTTCTTCGGACGGGAAACTCCGGTCGAACTTGATTTCTTGCAAGTCGAAAAAGCATAATATATCAACACTCGGTAAGCAGAAGGCTTACTGGTTAATTAGTGGGAGGATGTAAAAACATCCGTCAAAACCACAGAGGAGTAAAAATGGCAAAGAAATTTAAAGCAATAGTACGTCTTCAGATCACAGCAGGAAAAGCCAATCCTGCGCCCCCGATTGGCCCTGCGTTGGCTGGTCACGGCGTCAACATTATGGCTTTCTGCAAAGAATATAATGCTCGAACTTCGAGCCGCCCCGGCGAAATTCTTCCTGCAGAGATTACCGTCTACACCGATGGTTCCTTTACTTTTATCCTGAAAACCCCTCCGGCTGCTGAGCTTCTTCGTAAAGCTGCTGGTGTGGATAAAGGTTCTGGCGAACCCAATCGTACAAAGGTTGGTAAAGTGACCCGTGCTCAGGTGCGTGAAATTGCTGAAACCAAAATGAAAGACTTGAACGCCATCGATATCGAAGGCGCGATGTTGCAGATCGAAGGTACCGCCCGCAGCATGGGCATTACTGTTACTAACTAATTAAAAGGTGGGAGGGTAAAGGCTTAGGCCTTGACCCGCTTGCACCACGGAGGATTATTATGGCAAAGCATGGAAAGAACTACCGAGCTGCAGCAGAAAAAGTTGATCGCGATACTTTCTACTCTCCTGCAGATGCGCTGAACTTGGCGGTCGAAACATCGACCACGAAATTTGATTCAACGGTTGAAGTTCACGTTCGAATGGGACTTGACCCTCGTAAAGCTGACCAGCAGGTTCGCGACGTTGTGAACTTGCCGCATGGCTTGGGTAAGACCGTTCGCGTTTTGGTCTTCGCTTCTGGCGAAGGCGCAAGTATCGCTCGCGAAGCCGGTGCTGATTACGTCGCTGATGACGATGAGATGATGAAGAAAATTCAAGGCGGTTGGACCGAATTTGATGTGGCCATCGCTACTCCGGATATGATGGGACAGGCTGGTCGTCTTGGCCGTGTTCTTGGTCCGCGTGGTTTGATGCCAAACCCCAAAGCTGGTACCGTTGTCCCCGCTGAAGACCTTCCCCGCGTCATAGAAGAGTCTAAAGCTGGGCGTGTTGAATATCGTCTTGATAAGACTGCTAATATCCATGTCCCGATTGGAAAAGTTTCTTTCGGAGGCGAAAAACTACTTGATAACTTTACCGCATTAGTTGATGCGATTAAAAAGTCGAAACCGGCTGCTGCAAAGGGAAACTATATCCAGCGTATCACCGTTGCCTCTACAATGGGGCCTGGTGTAAAAATGGATATCAATCAAGCACAATCATTGGAAGTAAAAGGCTAAAATAACACCCGCCTTATAACTTTAAAACCTATCACTTCGCCGAAGAAAGCAGGTGCTCCCTCAGGAGCTTAATTCCCTGCCCAGACGAGGACTGAACGAAAGTTCCCAACCCTTTGGGTTGTCTCCTACGGGAGTAAAAGTCTTTGCCTGGATGATAGGCAAAGACTTTTTTTGAAAGGAGGTTACTCTTGGCACTATCAAAGCAACGTAAAGAAGAAGTACTGGCTCAATATAAAGAATGGATGAGCCAAAGCCAGGCATTGATCCTGTTGGATTATAAAGGCGCTTCTGTAAAAGATATGGAAGAAGCTCGCTCCAAGGTTCGTGAAACGGGTGGAGAATTCCACGTCGTTAAAAACCGATTAGCTAAATTGGCACTCAAAGAAAATAATTATGAGATTCCTGAAGGCTACTTGGAAAACAGCACTGCAATCGGCTTCGCATTTGAAGATGTTGCATCAACAGCAAAAGCCTTGTCTGAACAGGCAAAAGACGTTGAAGCTTTCAAATTCAAAGGCGCTTTCATGGGCGCTGAAGTTCTTGATCCCGCACAAGTTGATGCGCTCGCAAAGCTTCCGCCTTTGGCTGTATTGCAAGCCCAATTATTGGGCGTTTTACAGGCTCCTGCCAGCAAACTGGTACGTACCCTTGCTGAGCCTGCACGCGGTCTTGCCGCTGTTATTAAAGCAAAATCTGAAGAAGCCGCTGCGTAGCGGACGATTCAATTCTCAAATAAAATTACAAGAAGCTATAAAACAAGGAGTTTAAAATGGCTGCTGATCTCGAAAAAATTGTTGAAGAACTGAGCACTTTGAGCGTTCTCGAAGCTGCTGAACTGGTTACCCTTTTGGAAGAAAAATGGGGCGTCTCTGCTGCTGCACCCGTCGCTGTTGCCGCCGCTGGCGCTGCCCCTGCTGCTGAAGCAGTTGAAGAAAAGACCGAATTTGATGTTGTTATCAAAGATGCTGGTCCCAAGAAAATTGACGTCATCAAGGCGATTCGCCAACTTACCAGCTTAGGCTTGAAAGAATCCAAAGAATTGGCAGAAACTGCCGGTTCCAAGATCCTCTCCCAGGTTGGCAAAGAAGCCGCCGAAGATGCAAAATCCAAACTGGAAGCCGCTGGCGCAGTCATCGAACTGGCTTAGTTTCCTTCAATAAAGCAAAAAAAGCGGCTCCGCAAGGAGCCGCTTTTTGATTAAACCAGCAAGTTTAATGTTTTTGCATTTGGCGTATCACCATCACCACTTTGCCTTTGATCTCCAAGGGTTCATCCTTTTTGATCATGATCGGCCCCATGGTCGGGTTTGCAGGCTGCAGGCGATAGCCATCTTTTTCTTTATAGAAATATTTCAAGGTTGTTTCATCACGGTTGGGCAGCCAAACAGCAACCATATCGCCATTTTTAGCTTCGCCACCGGTTGGCTTCATAATGACAATATCGCCATCATTCACCATCGCATCGATCATGGATTCCCCTTCAACCTCAAGAGCAAAAAGATCATCAGTCTTATCAGGGCCCGGGAGAAGCGTACGGGCAATATCCACAGATGCTTCTGCATCGTAATAATTGAAGTCAGAAGCTGGGACAGGGATCGGCTCGCCCGCGACGATGCGGCCTGCTACCGGTACCTTGAACATTTCTCCAAGTGGATTACTGTTCGCCAACCGCACCCCGCGCGAGATCTTGCGCTGACGCTCGATCTTGCCCATTTTTTCCAACTGTTCCAAATAATAATTGACCACCGAAGTCGACGTAATCCCCGTCTCTTCACCAATTTCTCGGATGGTAGGGGGGTATCCCTCACGATCCTGGTACTCTTTCAAAAAGATTAGTATCTTTTTGTGGCGTTCACCAAGACCTTTAGATTTGCGTGCCATCATAGAATTACCTCCAGAACGAAAAAACCGCTCATTTGTGCTATGAAATAATAATCGAACATGCGTTCGCTGTCAAGGGGGCTAGCTTTTTTGTTCTATGCTTTTTCTGAAAGAATATCTTTTTTTTGAAATACTCTTCAATAAACTGAAGTCGATATTGATAATATCAATGTTTTGATTGAGAAAAATCAATATTTAACTTGACAAAATTTAAATATTTCATATAATGCAATTAGATAAGTTTAAGCGTTCTTGAGAAAAGTGAAAGGAGCTTTAGATGTTTTCGACAAACGGTAATGATTATATGCCTTTATATAAGGCCCGGAAGCAGGATCTTGAAGCAGCTGCTGCGAAACATCGGCTGCTAAAAACATTAAAGCAAAATGGAGAAGTATCCCCTCTGCGTCAGCGTGTTGGTTCCTTGCTGATTGAAGTTGGCAAGAAAGTTGCTCAAGAGTCCGAGCAAGATGCGCGTTTGATTTTGTCGCCACGGCATCAATCATAAATGTATCGGCGATGCTTTTTGCCCCTCGCTTTAAAAAGTAGGTTTTGATGTTGAAGAATCAATTTGAAAATTGGAAAAATATTTATCACGAGTATCCACGCACGTTTTGGGTGCTGATTGCCGTCTCTTTTATTGACCAACTCGGCGGCGCGTTGCTTTTCCCGTTCTTTGCTCTGTATGTGACAATGCAATTCAAGGTCGGGATGGTGGAAGTTGGTTATCTTTTCGCCTTCTTCTCGGTCTCCAGCTTTGTGGGCAGCATCTTGGGCGGAGCGCTCACAGATCGCTTTGGTCGCAAGCAGATCATTATCTTTAGCTTGATCGCCACTTCCATTAGTAGTGTCTTTATGGGATTAGCTGCTAGCATGACTGCCTTTTATGTCATCGCGGTGCTCTCGGGTATTTTCAGCGTTGGCGGCCCAGCGCGTCAGGCGATGGTGGCGGATATTCTGCCTGAGAAGAAACGTGCGCAAGGATACGGCATCTTGCGTGTCGCCGCAAATTTGTCTGTAGTGATTGGCCCTGCCTTGGGCGGGTTGCTGCTCGGGGTAACCAGTTACCTGACGCTTTTCATTATTGATGCGGTCGTCAGCTTGATCGTGGCGGTGTTGTTTGCCACCTTTATCCCGGAGACAAAATCTGAAGCAGCGGTAGCAAGCCAACCGGAGAGCGTTTCGCAATCCTTTAGCGGATATTTCGTCGTCTTTCGTGATCTGCTCTTTATGGCTTTCATTGCAGCCTGCATCCTGATGGGATTGGTTTATACAAATTTAAATACGACGCTCGGTGTGTATTTGCGCGATATGTTTAGCGTGACCGAAGCGGGTTATGGACTGCTTTTGAGCCTGAATGCTGCGATGGTGGTACTATTCCAGTTTGCGATCACTCGTCGTATTGAAAATCGCCAGCCTATGCTGGTGATGGCCGCCGGAATGCTGCTCTACGCGATTGGCTTTGGGATGTATGGCTTTGTCTCGTCGATTGCAATGTTTGCTGTTGCGATGGTTATCCTGACGACTGGTGAGATGCTGATTGCGCCCGTTTCGCAGGCTTTGGTGGCAAAGTTCGCGCCCGAAGAGATGCGTGGACGTTATATGGCGGTTTTCGGCATTTCGTGGATGATCCCCTTTGCCGTTGGCCCCTATTTGGCTGGGCTGGTCTTGGATAATATGGACCCGCGCTGGCTTTGGTATATTGTCGGTGTGCTAGGGCTTGTGGCGACGCTTAGCTTCCTGTGGTTGCACCGCAAAACCGAAGAAAATGAACCTGAGCAACTCCCTGATGTTGAAGTTGCGATTGAAATGGCTTGATCTGAGAAAAAGGAGAACTTATGAACCCCGTACTAACCCAATGCCCTGTTTGCAAAGATGAGCTTGTTATTACACGATTGCAGTGCCAATCTTGCAATACTTCTATCGAGGGACACTTCTTTGCCGGACCTTTCTCGAACTTGTCGCACGCACAAATGGAATTTATTGAAGTTTTCGTGCGCTCCGAAGGGAAACTAACTCGCATGGAAGATGAGTTGAAACTCTCGTACCCCACCATTCGCAACCGTCTGCACGAAGTGATCCGTGCGATGGGTTACGAACCAGGTAAAGATGAGAGCCCCGATCTTGATGAAGAGAAGCGTCGCGCTATTCTCGCCGATCTCGATGCTGGTCGCATTTCGGCAGAAGATGCCATGCGCGCCTTAAATGGAGAGGAGGCATAAGATGGAACGCAAGACTTTAGCAGTTGGTAAAAAAACACAATTGCACATCACTGAAGTGCCCGGCGATTTGCGCCTGACAGGATGGAAGGAATCACAAATCAAAGCCAAGACCAATGGCAATGTGCTTGAATTAGTTGGTGAAGGTGAACTTGTCACTTTGACCTGTGATAATGATTTGATCCTTTCCGTGCCGGATGACGCTGATATTGAAATCGATCTCGTTGGTGGCGATGCCAGCCTGCGCGTACTCGATGGCGGGGTAATCATCAAAGAGATCAATGGAGACCTTGCACTGCGCAAGGTTGGCAGCGTTTCGCTTGACCATGTTTCAGGTGATCTGGTCGTGCGCCATGCCAGTGGTGCGCTTCGCGTTGAGCAACTCGATGGCGATGCCTCTGTCCGCGATATACAGGGCGATGTTACCTTCAACAATATCGAGGCCGATTTGCACATCCGTGATTTGCAGGCCAGTCTGACTGCAATTGTCGAGGGCGATGTGATCGCCTATCTCCATCCTAAAGCAGGCCTAACGTATACCCTGCAATCTGAATCCGATATTCTTTTGCGTCTGCCTGCTGAAGCAGATGCCGAGATGACGCTTTCAGCTGGGGCAGACTTAAGTGTGAACTTATTGGGTGTTGAAGAAATGGATGGAACGTCTCGCTCGCTGACTTTAGGGGCTGGTTCCGCTAAAATGGATATTTCCGCCAGTGGAGATCTGCTCGTTACCTCCCAATCCGACGATTGGGCAGCAATGGCAGATTTCGACATCAGCCTGCCCTTTATCGGTGCCGATTTCCCCGGTTTATCGGATGATTTTGGCGAGGAGCTTCGCCGCAAAGCAGATGAAGCTGCCCGCAAAGCGGAAAAAGCGGCTCGCAAGATCGAAGAAAGAGTGATGCGACAATCCAGCCGTTATATTAGAGACGCTGAACGCCATGCCGTAAGAGCTGCTCGTAGCGCAGAACACCATATCCATTTTGGAAAAGGGCCAAAGCCGCCTCGTCGTCCGCGCCGCCCGATGCCGCCCGATGAGCCGGTTAGCGATACCGAGCGTTTGCTGATCCTGAAGATGTTGGAAGAGAAAAAGATCACCGCTGCAGATGCTGAAAAGCTGCTAGCAGCCTTGGAGTAGCGCATGGTTGCTGACGAGAAACGACAAATTTTAAAAATGGTCGAAGATGGCAAGATCACGGCTGAAGATGCAATTGCACTGTTGAATGCCATCGAAGAGGATGCGGCTGGAGAAGAGGCAGATGCCTTTGAAACGGAAGCAAGCCCAAATTCCGCGTATGAACCGGACGAGAATCTGGAAGAAATTGCAGAGCGCGTCAAACGCTATGGCAATATCCCCTTGTGGGGTGGTGTCATCTTGGTCGTTCTCGGTGGTTTGTGGATGTTTGGCGCGATGCAGGCATCTGGCTTTGGTTTCTGGTTTTACTGTTCCTGGTTCCCGTTTTTGTTGGGTGTTTTAGCGGTTGCGGTTGCGGCAGGCAGTCGTAAGTCTCGCTGGGTTTTTGTGAATATTAAGCAAGCCCCGGGTGAGACACCCCAACGGATCACTTTTGGACTTCCCTTACCTTTGCGTTTTGCTGCCTGGGCAATGCGTACCTTTGGTAATTGGATACCTGATATGGATATGGATGCTGCTACGGTCGCCGATTTGATTGATTCGTTTGCGGATGCCCCTACAGACGAAGCTGCTGTGATCGTGGATGTACATGACTCTGACGACGGTGAGCATGTACAGGTTTTTATCGGCTAAGAAATATTATTCCAACCGTTTGTGAGCAAACGAGTAAGGAGATGAGAAAATGATGGCAACAACTGAAGAACGTATGAAAATTTTGAAAATGATCGAAGATGAGAAAATCTCTGCTGAGGAAGGCGCGAAATTACTTTCGCTTTTAGGCAGCAGCAGCGGCGGGACAAAAAATACCCCGCGTGGACGTGCCGGTGCGCCGCGTAGTTTGCGCGTGCGTGTCACCGATGTGAATACGGGGCGCTCGAAGGCTTCGGTGCAAATTCCGCTCAGTTTGGTGGATGCAGGCATGAAGATCGGCGCACATTTCGCACCTGAGATCGAGGGTGTGGAGATGGATCGCGTGATGGAAGCATTTCAGTCTGGCATGACCGGCAAAATTATCGACGTGATCGACGATGAAGATGGCGAACACGTCGAGATCTATATTGAGTAGCTTCTTCCCTTCTTGAGAAGGAAAAAGCACCCCTTCGGGTGCTTTTTTAATTCACAATCGTTTCACAATTATTTGTCGTATCTGTGCCTTGTTTGGCATTGCAGATATCATTTCCCGCGCCCCCGTCGAGATAGTCATTATTTTGGCCGCCATTAATGTCATCATTGCCCCCGCCGCCAAGAATGATGTCGTTGCCCTTACCGCCGTTGATCGTATCGTCGCCATCTCCACCGAGAATGCAGTCATCGCCGCCAAGGCCTTTGAGCTGGCTTCCACCCGTATCTGAAAGTGCGCTCCCCAAAATAAGATCGTTGGCTTGGGTTCCGTTGCCATCGACTACGATATTCGTCAGGTTCATTGTGCAAATCGCAGGTTTGAGTTGGTTTGCGGTTACCGGGTGGCTGGTGTGGCTAAGTCCGCTTTCAGAGACAATATTCGTTGCTGCCGCGCCAGATAAAATACCCACAACGATGAAAAAGCTCAAGAAAATAAAGACGAAAAGCAAAATGCGTATACGTGAAAGAGAGCGTAGCATCTAATTTTCCTCCGCATCGATCACTGCTGGTAGAGTCTCGTCGCCGACAGCTGTATCCAGTTTGAGCACTTTGGAAAGAAAGATATTCAGAATTTCAGGGTCAAACTGTTTGCCTGCTGCTTCCCGAAGATAGCGGCTAACTTCTTCTTGCGTCCATGCTTTGCGATAGGGACGTGCCTGTGAAAGCCCGCTCCAGACATTGACGACAGAAATGATGCGTGCCCCAATCGGGATCGCCTCGCCAGCCAGCCCTTCTGGTTGCCCCGTGCCATCCCAGCGTTCGTGCTGATAGTAGATCGCCTCGGCGATGGGTTTGAGAAGTTCGGTCTTATTCAGGTTTTCGCGTGCATAGGTGGGATGCGCACGCAATATATCCATCTCTTGTTTTGTGAGCTTCTTTTTCTTCTCAAGAATTTCATTGGGCACGTTCATCAAGCCGATCTTGTGTAGGTAGGCTGCCATGCGGATGTCTTCCAATTCCTTGCCGGTGATCCCCAATTCCTGCGCGAGTTGGTAGGCCATATCTGCAATCCGATTATGCTGCCCCTCGATTGAGAGACGTTTATCCACAGCTTCCGCCCAGCCTTTTAGGGCATGTTCATAAGCAGCCTGCAAATTTTTTGTGCGGCGTGATTGAAACCGGGTCGGTAGGGTAAAAAAAGGTTTGGCTTTGGAATGGTCAATTCCCAAGGCGTTGCTGTGATCTTGTTCTTTTATCTCGTAATGGTAGAGTTGTTCAGGGGTTTGCACAAAGAGATGTTGCTCTTCACCATCCGGTAGGTACAGGATGGTACGCTGATCTTGCTCTGCCAGATTGGCTAATCCATCTAGGCTGGCAATTTCAACCCGATTGGAATGCGTTAGCAAATTCGGGTCACGGGCTTCGATCAGGCGTGAGCCGTACCAAATTTTCAGGCGTTCCAACTCGTTCTCTTGCGATGAGCGGTAGATCTGTCCGAGCGAAATCAGCAGCAAAAATAACGAGGGCAAGCCGAGGCCAAGAGCGATCCAGCGCGCGGCCTTCACGGATAAATGTATGCCGAAGATGCTGATTGTATTCGCCTCGTACTCCTTTCGCATGAGCGCTGCGCTTTCCACCGGCTTGAGTATGTCGGCGCTATCCCCTTTGAGCACCACTTCCAGTTCGCTTACATCAAAATCAATTTCGGGAGAAAATGTAGCCGACAGGGGCAGCCCGTCCAGCGTTCCTTCGATCTGGATTTCTGTCATAATGGATAGCGCGTATCGCCCGCGTTGGATGCCCGTTTCCGTTTCAAGAACATCGATAAACGCCTGAATATCATCCAGCACCAGCGTCCCGGACGTGGTGAATACGTTCCCGCTAAAGGTGCTTTCCGGTGTGAGTTCAATCGTGCGCTTCCAGCCTGAGCCATCACTGACCCGTGCCAATAGGCGATACTTGCCGCTGATATTGTTGGGGAGCGTCGAGATGAAGAGATAGTCCATATCCAGCGTGAACGAGCCGTTCAAACGCCGAAAGATCGGCTCTCCCGGGGCTACCTGTGTGGAATCATAAATCCCGCTAGGGACATTGGCCGTATAACGAAAGATGGCTTGCTGCTCATAGGCGACGGGGGTGGAGATTTCGTTTAGCACTGGTTGGCGAAAGGCGGAGATACCCAAGACCAGTGCGCCTAAAAACAGGGCAGCTAAAATGAAAAGGTGTTCGCCAGCATTCTGGTTTGAACTGGAATTCATAGCGCCTCGATTGTTTTTCCCCTTTTGGGGAAGTGCAGAAAAATATAAAAGAAGAATGAAAACTAAACTAAGAATAGCAAACCCCCACGGGGAGCGCAAGGTTTGCAGGGTTTTTCCGGCTTGTGGAATTTGCAGCCAAAACTTGCCGACGATCTCATCGCTGGTGGGCATGTAAGAATCAACCCAATCATTGTGATCGCCTTTGAGCTGAAAGCTGCCATCGGGATTAACAGCAATAATACGATGAAAAACATAGCCGATGGAAGGGTGCTGGTAGGCGACTATATCACCCTTTTGATAGTGATTTTTCTCGCGCAGGATGACGAGATCGCCCTTCCAGTATTTGGGTGACATGCTGTTGCCCGATAAAATCACATAGGCCACATTGCCGCCCGATTGGATGGGCGCAAAAAGAAGCCAACTGGTAATGATGGCTACCAGTAGAGCTGCGGAAATAATGCTTTTTCGTAATCCCTTTGTTTTGAACATTGGCAGAAAAAAACACGGAAGATATTCTCTCCCGTGTTTTTTTGATATGGTCTTGTTGTCTGCCTGCCTTAGTCGGTGGCCACAACCTGAAGCGATGCTGCTGCCAGGGCGGTCGGCTCGGAACCTGCTGCGAAAGAGCATGTCCAGTTTCCGCCACCGTTATCAACGCAGTTTACCCAAGTTGCGCCGCTGTCAATGGTGATTTCAACGACAGATGCGGCAGCTGCACTAGCGGTGGGCGAAACATCAAAGTTGACTGAAGCAACCTTGCTCGGGTCAGAACCCAGGAGCGAATATTGGATATTCGTGATGTCGTAGCCGCTGATGGTGCCAGCGCCGTCACCAGCGCCACTTTCGGGAACGGTGTTGGCTGCGGCAAAACCATAGGCTACTGCGGTGATGATTAATGCAAGTAAAATGACAGTGGTGGTGCGGTAGTTGAGAAAACGACGAAAAAACATAAAAGAACCTCCGTAAATAGAATCTGTGTGGGATACAACGTGTATCATCCAAATATTGTCAACGATGTGGGCAACAAAAAACCGCAGGGTCCCCCGCGGTTTCACAATATTTGCCACTTTTTTTAAGTTGCGCCGAGTCTAACATAGGGTTTTATAGAAAGCATAATTAATTCATAACATTTGCTTTGCATCTTTGTTAGGCTTCTTTTGTCGTCAGATTGGCGTGATAGTAATAATGGGCACCTACATAATTTAGACACAATTACTGCACATCTTCTGAATAACTTTTTTATAAGATAGCAGCAGTTCGACAAACACTATTCTTAAAAAGGAGAATAAAAATGAAAAAGAAATTTGGTTGGATTGCAGGTACGTTGATGCTCGCTCTTCTGATAGTCGGCGCTTTTGGCGCGACCGTTGCCTACGCGGATGATGGTGGGCCAAAAGATCCCATGGGTCAGCACGGCGATGGGGTTGGCGGCAAACGCAGCTTGGATGGCACAGCCCTCGATACCGTTGCCGCGTTGCTGGATATGACACCCGAAGAAGTGACTGCTGCACTCGAAGCTGGGCAGAACTTGCCTGAACTCGCAGATGCTGCCGGAGTCGATATGCAGGACATCAAAGACGCACTCAGTGAACTGCGTGGCGAAACCGTACGTGGCCGCTTTGATGGCGACGCACTCGACACGATTGCTGACTTACTTGGCATGACTCCCGAAGAAGTAACTGCGGCACTAGAAGCCGGGCAGACCCTGCCTGAACTTGCAGATAGAGCTGGCGTCAACATCGAAGAAATCAAAGATATGATGAGCGCTCAGCGTGAAGAAGCCATGCGCGAACGCATCAACAGCGCTGTCGAAGATGGTTCGATGAGCCAGGAACAAGCCGATTGGATGCTCGAAGGGCTTGATAAAGGCTTCCTTGGCAAACAAGGCGGCTTTGGCGGACGCGGTGGTCATGGCTTTGACCGATCACAATCACAGCCCCCTGCTGCTGAATAACTTTCAAATATCGAAAAAGCGGAGCGCAATTGCGCTCCGCTTTGCTGTTAAAAGTATGCCTTTTCTTTGGCATTACCTTTATAATTGAAAAGACTCATTCTTAAGGAATTCTAGCAAAGAGGGCACTAGATGGATATCAATAACTACGACTATATTGCTGATTTGTACGATATTTACGTCCCCGTAACCTTCGATGTCGACTTTTTTCTTCAGGAAACGAAAAAGGTTTCTGGCGAAGTTCTGGAATTGATGGCGGGGTCTGGCAGAGTTTCTCTTCCTTTGATCGAAGCAGGCGTCAAGTTGACCTGTGTCGACTTATCGGCAGGGTTGAATGCCATCCTTGAAGCGAAGCTCAAAGAAAAGGACTTGCAAGCAGATGTTTACCAGATGGATGTCTGCGAGCTTGATCTGCAGAAGCAATTTGAAATGGTCATCATTCCCTTCCATTCCTTCGCACATCTGACTTCTCGCACAGATCAACAGAAAGCGCTCGCTCGGATATATGAACATTTGTTGCCCGGCGGAACGTTCATTTGTACATTGGGGAATCCAAAACTAAGACAGGCAGATGTCGATGGACAGTTGAGGCTGTTTCGTAAATACGAACTCCCTGATGATGAAATATTATTACTCTGGATCGCCGAAAAGAATAACGATGAAGATGAGCAAGTCATTGAAGCGATGCAGTTCTATGAAGAGTACGACAAGCATGGCGTTCTAAGATCGAAACGTCTTTTGGAACTTCATTTTCGCCTTTCCCATCGAGATGAATTTGAAGAGTTGGCGAAAGAAGCGGGCTTCGAGATCAAAGCTTTTTACGGTGATTATGAGTATTCCCCCTTCGAAGAAGATAGCCCTTTTATGATCTGGGTACTTGAGAAAAAGGATTGAAAATTAGAAAAAACTCCGAGAGTTTGAACTCTCGGAGTTTTTTCTTTTAGGGCTTATTACACTCGTTTGATAACAACCTGTTCGGCGCTGATCTCGAATTCCCAGTAGCCGAGATCGCCAGCTTTATAAACCAGATATAGCGCATCAGCTTCACGCGCGACCGAATCCAGTTTGAAGGGACGTTTGGGACCAAAGGTGACTAATTCCGGGTCCCACTCATCTTGCTCTTCCTCATCGTATCCATCAGGAGCGGCATATAGGCGTTTGATCGCCACTTCGTTGAGCAACAGGCGCAAGATGGTTTCGGGCGCGTCCATCATCCATAACAGACTGGCTCTGGCTTGCGTTTCAAGCTCTTCGATGCGCTCTTCTTCGGTTAATTCCCACTGGATGGGCGACCAAATTGGCGGTAAATTGTCAACGTGAATGGTTTCGTGGTCAATAATGGATGGCATTTTTTCTCCTAGTCTACGGTCAGTGTTTTCGACAGATTACGCGGAAAATCGGGGTCGTAGCCACGTGCCACGCTCATGTGATAGGAAAGCAATTGCAGCGGCAGCACCGCCAGCAATGCGCTGATCTCCTCCGGCGCATCGGGGATGACGATCAGCTCGTTGGCATTGGCGTGCAGGCGTTCATCGTCGGGGCCGATCACGATCGAGCGAGCGCCACGCGCAGCCACTTCGCTGATACCGCTGATGATGAGCGGGATGTCGTTCGGTCCTGCCACGAAGATGATCGGATAATTCTCGGTCACCGCCGAAAGCGGCCCATGCTTGAACTCGGTGGATAGCATCCCCTCGCAATGCGCATAAGTGATCTCTTTCAGCTTGAGTGCGCCCTCTAATGCGATCGGAAGAGTCGCTCCGTACCCGAGCGTGTACATGTCTTGGACATCATCGAGTGTGGAGGCCAGGTCGGCGACTTGGGCAGCCACCATCTCGATGGTTTTTTCCATCAACTCAGGCACGGATTTCAATTCGTCCGTGTTTTTGCCCGCCATTCTGTAGGCGAGATAGATGAAGTTGTAAACCTGATTGGTAAATGTCTTCGTCGCCGGGACGCTGATCTCGTAGCCGCAGCCGAGCGGTAGACAGCTATTTGTGAATTGGGTCAGGGTCGAGCCGATCACATTGGCGATGCCGTAGGGTGTCATCCCTTTTTCTTCGGCGGCTTCGAGGGCATTCAGCACATCTTTGGTCTCGCCCGATTGACTGACGAAGATGCCGACATCGTCGTGATTGACGGTCGGGGCGTATTGGGGCATGAACTGCGGGGCAAGCACAGGGATCGCAGCGCGCCCTGCCAGTTGCGCGAATGAAACGGAACCGGCTAAACTGGCGTGATAACTCGTTCCGCAAGCGACCAGGTACAGGTTACGGGCGTTGCGCATTTTCTCAATGATCTCGTCGATTTCGGGAGAATCATCCAAGAGATGATGTAATTCCCGCGCAACTTGGGGCTGCTCGTGAATTTCCTTGAGCATGAAGTGGGGATAGCCGCCCTTTTGAACCGCATCCATTGTTTCGGTGATGGTTTCGGGCGCACGCTCGATGAGTTTGCCATCGGTGACAGAACGCAGTTCGACGCCATCGTGCGCGAGAACGATGATCTCACCGTCTTTGGGACGGATAATCTCGCGGGTGAGTGGCAGCAGGGAGGGCAGGTCGGAGGAGAGGCAGGTGAAATCTTCACCGATGCCGACGACGAGACCGGAGCCTTTTTTGAGCGCGTAGAGTTTATCGTCATTGGCAGGAGCGAGGACGAAGGCATAGTCGCCGTTCAAATCGCCGTAAGCCAGGCGCATGGCGTCGATGATTTCGTAGCCTTTTTTGATGTAGCGCTCAACGGCGTGGACGCAGCTCTCGCCGTCGTTCTCCGAGCGGACGGTCAGCCCCTCGGCGATGAATTGTTGGCGCAGCTCGATATTGTTGACGACATTGCCGTTATGCGCGCCGACCATGCCGCCATCCGAATCGAGATGCGGCTGGGCATTGACCTGCGAGGGTGCACCAAAGGTCGCCCAGCGCAATTGCGTGATGCCGCGTTGACCGCGCATTTCGCTGACATTGTATTTCGCCGCGACAGAGTCGACTTTGCCGACATCCTTGCGTAGGTCGATCTTGCCATCAAGGATGGTCGCCATGCCGACCGAGTCGTAACCGCGATAGGTGAGCCGTTCGGCTGCGCCGATTAGGATTTCTCCGAGATTTTCTTCTTCTTTTTTAACGATACCGAAAATACCGCACATTGAGTTTTGTCTCCTGTTTTTATTTGATGGGGGTGAATTATATCTGAGAATGTCTTATACGAAATTAAATGAAAAAAAGCCGAGAGAAACTTCTCAGCTTTTTGAGCAAAAATCACGCCGCATCCCGATGTGAAGATGGGTTCAGTCTTAATGCGGGGTTGGGTTACGATAGGATCCTACGGTTGTAGATTGATTGCGTTTAAGAGACTCTTTTTGTCATTAGGAGTTATCAAATCACCATACAGGATTACCCTAATTAAATCTTCTCGGCGCATCGGGCCATTCGAAATGCAGTGTTTATATAACGGGGCAACTGCACGTACAACAGCTCTCACATCTTCATAAACTATCTTACCAAACGACTGGATAACAGGAATTAACTCAGTTTCCACAATCCATTCTTGAAATTGCTCAGCCAATAAATTGAAATCTTCATCTGGATTGGGTGTATCAAATTCTATTACTTGATTTGTTCCAACATCAAAATGTTCGATTTCTACCTTCCCACTTTTAAATATATGTAACTTACCAACAGAGCTTATTGTCTGCTGTGTAAAATAGCTTCCTGATGCCAAAGCGCCTGGATTGATCAAAATCACATCTTTATGTCGATATATCATCGGTATATGCGTATGACCATAAATTACAATTTGAGCGTTGACTTCACACCCTCGATCAGCAATGCGGACCAGCTTTGATCCCCAAGCACCTTTACGATTGGCTTTTTCTTCTATTGGATCAGCGTAATGACTATGCCAAAGCAATATGCGAATTCCCTGAATTGTTATTAATTGTTGATTCGGAAGTTCTTGCTTGATATGAGCTGGCTCATCATTTCCATGCACTGCAATAGTAGGTGCGTACTTACCAAGAATATCTAGCACGCTAAGTTCACCGACATCACCCGCGTGAAGAATTAGATCAACATCTTCCAGTAAATTCTCCAAGCTAACTGGCATGTCAAATAAACGATCTTGGTAGTGTGTGTCGGAAATCAGTCCAATTGAACTTATGATTGAATCTTTCATTTTTAAGGATAGATGCTAAATTAAAATAGTCGCCCGATAAAAAACCAGCCTAATCCGATACACACCAACCCGGATAAGATCAGCAATCCCCGCCGTTGTGCGGACGAAAGATCACGCCAGTTAATGTTTGCTTTGGCCTGAATTGTTAATAACAGAGCCGACAAAATCACCTCCATAACGATCATCGGCCAGGTGCGATGATAGCCTACATCTATATTTGGCCTGGGTTGGGACAGCCATAGATCGGCAAGTTGCCAGCCAATAGAAGACAGCATCAGGCTACTGAGAAGAAAGACGAAGTTGGAGATTGCAAAGAGCCAGGGGAGTGAAGTTTGCTGGGTTTTAAAAAAAACGGTCTTGACCATGAATAGCCCTAAGCTGGCGATGATAATTATCAAGGCGGGTAAATAGCTACCCCAACCACTTTCAAAAAAATCGTTGACCGCGCGATCTGGTGTTCCAAGTAGCGGGCGTACCGGCTCGCTCCACGTATCCCAGGGAACCAGCCAGCTTTCGGTTATCGCCATCAGCCACAGATACAGTAAATACCAAGTGCCAATAAGCAAGATGATGCCAACTGCAAAAATAATGTGCTTAGACCAAGTGGATTGTTTTATCATTGTTATCCATCTCCCTAAATTTCTGAATTAATGGCTACTATAACATAACGTACGCTTGCTAGCCACCGCCTAATAGCCAGAATCATTGATACATCCTTACGCTTCTCCGCTATAAGCGGTGAACAATGGCGTGGCCGGACACCAACTTTCATTGCCTTCTTTTCCGACTTGTAATAAATTGATTTCTTGATCGTATGGTGGATTCACACCATCATTTCTGTCCAGCTCTCTTCAAGATGTCCAGCGGTTTGAATGATGTAGGTCTGATCACCTGTTTCATCACCATACCTCACAAACGATATTCAGTCTAATTCGAAGTCTGAATAAAATTTACTAAATCGTTCAAAAAATCCATTTGAACTTCGCCTGTATTGGGGTCAGTGATCCCATGTCCACCCTCAGGATAAACTTCATACTTGACCTCTTTCTCAAGACTTTCCAATCGCTCAATACTTTCTGCCACAGGCACATTGACATCACCACTACCAAAAGCAGCAAAGGTGGGCCCCTTTACAGCCTCCCAATATGGCAAAGGATCATATCCAGCAAGTGGAAGCCAGAAGTCCATCCTTTGAATGTTTTTTGTGGTTAGTGGTGCGATCAATTTCGCGATGAATTTATAGGTGCCCATCTGGTGAATGCTGTTGATCTCTTCATAGAGCAACTGTTCATCGGTGGTCACAAATGCTCCGGACATGCTAACAACGAACGATACATCCTCGGATTGGGACGCAGCCAGTGGTGCAATCCATCCGCCCTGACTCATCCCGATCAGGCCAATTGATGAATATTTAAAATGATCCTGATCTTTGAGATACTCGATTGCGCTAAGGGTATCTCCTGCTAGCTCATCAAAGCTCGCTCCCCGCCATTCTCCTTCCGACTTTTCTGATCCTCTTTTATCCGGCAGCAATACCGCAATTCCATTGTCAAGTAAATGTTGTGTTACAGATAAATACCATTTACTATCTCTGTGACTGGTACCCGAACCATGAATTATGACTGCTGTTACAAAAGGCCCTTCTCCTTCAGGAATGAATAACATTCCGGCCAATTGTAGACCTTCGTTATTGAAAAAGATTTCCACATAATCCATCTCGGAAAGACTCGGGCCTTGCAGGGATGCTCTAGGCTCCGGTTTAATGATGAAAGGGATTGCTAGGAAAATCGCCAGGGCAATAACTACGATGATCATAATCATCCTCTTTGATTTGCTAGATTTATTTTGAACGGAACTTTTGCTTTCCATCATTACTCCTGATTTAGATAGTGATGACCTGTGCTGTTAGATATTCTAAATTAAGATTAGACGATCTACCAGATTTTCAATTAGATACCTTTCTGTGGTAGCTTTAGCTTGTTCCAAGCAGGAATCCTTTCTTATCCGCAACTGAAGCTACTTAGTACTCTGAGGTTTTAAAGAATTTTATTCTGCTTCATAACGGCTCGCGTTACCCGCAGGTGGGCGGGACGGGGTGAATCTGATTTGATGAAAAATGTTCGAGCATAGAATCAACTCCTTTTGACGGGGCGAATCCCACCTGTCGGTGTGCACGCTGTGTTAGGCGCTTTTGATTTTTTGATTAAGCCTTGCTACAGCTCTATCTCTCTTTCTTTCCCAGGTAGACATTGCTTGTGAAGTTATCTGAAACATTTCGATTATCTTATCTCGTAATAAATTTAATTTCAGTTCATCATTAATTGGCAATCCCTGAGTCAATGGAATAACACCTTCAACATTATCGAAAGTAAATGGCGGAACAATTATTGGAATGTGCTCTTTAGAGAGAACCCAAGTAGCTCCCATTTCACACAAGCAAACAGGACTTGAATAAAAATTTTCTGATAGTACAAACAGGATGAGAACATTTTTGTTTATTTCGCCTTTGATAGATTCCAGAAAATTTGCTCCTAATGGTATTCCATATCCAGCAAAAGATGAGCAAAATATTTGCGATGGATTAACGCCCATTGATTCTAAGATGTCTATCAATTCTTCAACAATCTCAATATCTTGTGAGGAATGGCTAATAAATATTCTTTCGTAAATTGCATTTGTGGGAGACGGTTCTTCGAGTTCTTGGCTAAAATCCGATTCTTGAAGTTCTTCAATTAGCAAGTTAATGGTTTTGATAAGAGTACTAAAATCACGTCTGAAACATCTTAAGTGATCTGCGGAATAATCGGCTCCCATTAGCCACATGCCGGGGTTGTAATAAAAAACCAAAGAATTAAACTGTTCAACTTCTTTAGAATTTGTTCCAAAAACTTTTACAAAAGTTCTTTCACATAGGTTCTTCCAAGACTTAAATTCTGGGTCAGAACTGTTTTCAACTTGAACATCTTTTGCCTTTTCAAGCAATTTGTTGAGAGCCTGTATCTTTTGTTCTACATTCATTTGTATCTCTGCTTTTTTGTTTAAATGAAGTTGAGACGCCTAACAGGGTGTTCTGCGAAATGATCGCTGTATAAAACCCTGCTGGCGGTACATATACAAAGAAAAGGCACTCTTTCTTGTATAAGAGACCGCATACCACTTTTATCCATCGCGAATACTGGATAATGTCCATTTTCAGGCTTTATCCAGTAGAAAAGTACGATAAGTAACTATATGCAGAACGATCTTGCGCGAAGATTATATCATTGAGAAAAGAAAAACAGCCCCGATGAAACGCATCGGGGCTGTCTCTTCTAACGACTTGCGTTAGCTTCGCTGTGATGCGAGCTTTCGTTTTGAAAATCCTAATGCGATAAAACCGACGAAGAGCAGAATAAAGAAGAGGGAAGTGAAGATGCTCTTGAGCAGGGTGAAAGTGCTGCTTAAGCTGACCAGCTCCGGCGAGAGTTCGGGGAAGGTGTTGAGCATCAGGATGATGCCCATATTTTCGAGATAATCGAACAGTCCGCCCAAAGCGGGAATGAGGGCAAGATAAAAGATTTTCGCTTCCGGTTGGAAACTTTTAGCGAAAAGCCAAACCAAAAGCAGGGAATATGCGATGGCAAAGAGACCGGGGTAGATAAAATCCAGTGGGAGTTGGCGGGTTAGATAGAATTGGCGTCCTTCGTCCCCAAGATTTTCCAGCAGCGTGGTGGCGTGCTGATAGGTATAGCCGGACGGCGACAGATCGAACAGGGCGGTGTTGGGTGCGTAGCTCTCCACTTTGGGAATGGTGACGAGCAGCATAAGCGCGTAAACCGCCATCGTGACGATGAACAGGAGTAGCACCGTTTTCCCGGATGCTTTTCCTTGCAAGGTCTGCATGATTTTTTGCATTTTCTTTTCCTTTGTGTTTGCTTAAGATAGGCGGCTTTTCAGCCCATCGAGCAGAATTTCAATGCTTTGTTGGTTAACAGCTTGAAAGTCTGCTTCGAAGTTTTTGAGCTGGCTGACGCGCAGGGTCGCCATGCCGTGAATTAACGACCACAGTGTGTAGGTGATCTCCTCTACACCGTAATCTGGTTGGAGTTGGAGCGTTTCGCTCTCCACCCAGGTTTTGACTCCACTAAGAAAAAATGCGTATGGCGATGTGCTCGGTACCGTTTCAGTTGTGTTTTTTCGATGAGATGCCAGTGAGTTGATCAGGATCAAGTAAATATGGTTCTCGACCGAGAATCGGACGTAGACCAGGCAGAGTTCGATCAGTTGTTGCGTGGGGGATAACGCTTGAGAAACCACCTTTAGTTCTTCGATCAGTTTTTGATTTTCACGGGTTTGTACCGCCTGAATGATAGCATTTTTGCTGTCGAAATATTTATATAAGCCTGCCGGGCTATAGTCTGCATGTTTGGCGATTTCGCGCAGGGATGTGTTTTCGATCCCGTTTGCGACGATCAACCGGGCGGCTGTATCGAGGATCAAGTTTTGGTTCTTTTCCCGTCGGCGTTCCTGAGGTTTTTTTGACATAGTTTTACGTTTCCTTGCGGAGAACAATGTTTGCTAATTATACATTTGTTCGCTCTGCTGTCAATATTATAAAAAACAGCCCCGATGAAACTCATCGGGGCCGTCTTCAATATTTGAAATATCTTCAATCAAGAATAAGCATAGAGCGTTGAAAGCGCGCCTTGGCGATTCTTAAAAGCGTTATGTCAATTATGCCCAAGACAACCAATGCGAGAAAGCCAAGTTGGCTCCAATTCGCGCTTTCTGCCCAAGCGAGCGCAACCCCGCTAAGACTTTTCGGCAGGAATTGAGCGATCAACAGGAAAGAGAAGAAGATGATCATAAATCCCATGCTGACGGTTTGTTGTGCTTGGCGCACGCTTTCAGCACGCAGCGAGATGATGATGCCAAGTCCCGCTGAAAGCATTCCAATCAGGAGACTGAAGAGGATGATCGCTCCGAAAACGATTGGCTCATAGATATAGAAGATCTGGTTCGCAAAGCCAAAGGCAATATTCACGGTCACAATACTGATAAGCATGATGCCCATTGTCATCCCCCAGCCATAGATCAGAGTGGCAGCAATCTTCCCGTAAAGGATTGCCGTGTCAGAGAGACGGCTTGCCAGCAATGTTTCGAGCGTATGCCGCTCTCGTTCGCCTGCAATTGCATCCGCAATCGTACTGCTCACCAAAAGAAAAGGCAGCCATAACCAATAGAAGATAGAGAGCGATGTTTCTGTCCACTCCGGGCCCGATATTAGCGGCATATAAATGCCGAAAATCCCTGCGCTGAACAGCAGACTGGTGATGCCGCCGCGCTTTTTCCCGCGTGCATTCAATATCTCTTTGAGTTCTTTCCCGATGATGATGAGAATATCGCCGATCATGCGCTTTGCTCCTTGTTGCCATTCATTAATGCAATAAAAGTTTCTTCCAGATTAGCATTATCCTTGCGCACTTCCTCGATCTTTGCCCCATCATGCACCAAAAGACTGATAAAAGGAGCGATCTCCGTTTTCTGCTTTAAGCGGATAACCAGCTTCCCGTTTTCTGGATGGATATCTGCGACTTGCTCCGTTTTTCGGATTTGACTGATTGCCGTTTCACTGAAATTTGACCCGCTGATATCCACACGCGGACCTCCGGCTTGCTCCCGTAACCGATCCAGTGCGCCGACCGCGAGCAGCTTCCCATTACGGATCACGCCTACTTCCTGGCAGAGTTTCTCCGCTTCGGCGAGATTATGCGTGGTCAAAAAGATCGTCACCCCTTCACGTTGGGTCAGATTACTCAAATCCTCGTGCAGCGTTGTGGATGCGATCGGGTCGAGACCGGCAGTCGGCTCATCGAGAAAGACCAACTTGGGGCGGTGGATGAGCGTGCGTGCGATTGCCAGCTTTTGCTTCATCCCTCGGCTCCATTTGCCGACCTGCTCATGACGCCGATCCCATAATCCCATATCGCCGAGTAAGCTTTTTGAGCGTTCTTCAAGTTCACTTTTTGTGAGATGCCAGATGCGCCCGTAAAAATTCAAATTATCTTCGGCTGTCAGGCGTTCGTAGAGACCGCTGTGTTCCAGCAGCGCACCGCTGCGCAAACGAATCTCATCCGCCTGGGTCTTTGTGTCAAACCCAAGCACTTCCGCGCTGCCTTCTTCGGCATCAAGCAAACCCAGCAGCAAGCGGATCGTCGTTGTCTTCCCCGACCCATTCGGGCCGAGAAAGCCGAAGACACTGCCCGTTGGCACGTTGATCGAAAGCCCGTCAACGGCTTTTACAGCCCCAAAAGAGCGGCTTAGTTTTTCTGTGCGAATTGCATATTCCATATTATTAGACATTGTCAATAAAACTCTTCAATTGTTTTCGGTAGTCTTCAAAGGCTTTGCGCCCGTCGTTGGTCAGCTCACAGAGCGTTAGCGGGATTTTGCCTTTATACGTCTTCTCTATCTTTACGTAACCAGCGGCTTCAAGTTTCGAAAGATGTGCCGAGAGATTGCCTTTCGTCAGCCCGGCTTCGCGTTGCAGGTAGAGAAAGTCTGCACTGTCGACGGCGTACAGAATCGCGACGATGATCGTTCGGCTCGGCTCATGCAGTAGGCGATCCACATTCGAGATCGAACGGAGTTCGTCACTCATGATCGTTCTCCCCGGGTGGGGTGGTCGAGCGCAGATAGGTCGAGAGCACAAATCCGCCGATAACGAGCAGCGCGACGCCCATGATCCCGTAGTAGAGTGCCATGCCCGTATTCATATCTGCCGGAAGGAACATAGTCACTGCGCCGATGACCACGCTTAGAGCTGCGATCCCGTAAAAGCGCAGTATGCGCATCCGCACGCCGAAAATGCTCGCGGCAATTGCCATCATCACACCCGTAAAACCGGGCAACCAATTCAGCGAATATTCTCGGCTGGTGTAGACGATGAATCCCGCCGTCGAACGGATAATCAGGAAACTAATCAGCGCACTCAAGGTGGCAGCAACCATGCCAATAACAATTACCCGCGCAAGGCGCTTTTTGCCTTTTTCACGTCTGTAGGAAACAAATCCTGTACGTGGGAATGTCACTCGGCTCTTCAACTGGCGGATCAACCAATTCATAAGATACATCCCGCCAAAGAAGACCAAGATCATCACAACACTCAACAAGCTGCCAAGTTTTGTCCCCTCAAACTTTGCCAGGGCAAGGAAATAAAAGGTAAGCAAGATAGAGATACCTGCCATATTGAATTCGTATGTGCCATCTACATACCAATATTGCCTTGTACGCAGTTGTTTCTCGTCTAATTCGTTTTTCATGAGTTTACTCCTGTTCTTATACGGTTTGTATTGCAAACCTGTTTATATAATATATAAGTTTGCGTAAAATGTCAAGAGACACCCCATCTAAAAACAAAACGTGGACGGCAATTTTGCCGTCCACGTCAATTGGTAGAGAAAAATAAGTAGGCGAGCTACTTCTCCATCTTGGGATTCCAAACTTCCCAAACCTTGCCAACCAGACCGGGGCCTGGGTTCAATACCAGTTCACCGGGTTCCCAGCCAGCGGGCGTGGCTTGCGTGCCTTTGCTCTCGCGCACGAGTTGGAAAGCCTTGATCTGGCGAATACTCTCAGCCAATTTGCGTCCAACGGGCGGGGTCAAGACTTCCATCGCCTGAATGACGCCATCCGGGTCGATGATAAAGCGTCCGCGCAGCTCGATGCCCTGGTTTTCATCCCAGACACCATACGCGCGTCCAACATTGCCTGCCTGATCGGCAGCCATATGGAAGGGGATACCCCCGTCCACCATCTTGGTCAATTCATGGTCGTTCCACATCTTGTGTACAAAGTGGCTATCAACACTTACGGAGATAACTTCAACCCCTAAAGCCTGTAAATCAGCATATTTGTCGGCGACCGCCGATACTTCGGTCGCTCAGACAAAGGTAAAGTCACCCGGGTAGAAACAAAGCAAAACCCATTTGCCAGCAAAATCGGAAAGTGAAACGTTTTTAAACCCACCCTGATAATACGCGGGAGCGGTAAAATCCGGGGCTTTTTGCCCAACACGAGCTGTCATTTTTATCTCCTTTTTCTCAACTACTTCTTCGGATATTTTCTGGTCGTCACGCGGATCAGTTTTTACACTGCTTGTTACGCGTGCGCATCCTTGCGTTTCAGCCATAAGAAACTCCTTTCTTCGTACTGTGAATTACGACCATTCTCATTATAGCAAAACAAGATTTTAGAGTTGCATAGTTTTTGTAAATATTTATGAAATAAGAGGCTCGCTCGCCTTTCAAATTGCCTCCGCTATATCAAAATCTGTCTCGCTCTGAAACAAATATGCTACAATAAAGGCGATGAAAAATCCCGTTCCTCTTGCTAAAAGAACAGCCTCCTACCGTGCCTATAAGCGTGACCTGCGTTGGCAGATCATCTTTCCGATAGTGGTCGTCGTTTTGCTCTTTGTCACCGTCTCGGTCACAACCGCCATGCGCGGAAATGAAACCGTCAGCCAATGGGCAGATGTTTCCACCATCTGGCTGCTTATTCCCCTGCTCATTTTTGCCATTATCAACATCCTCATTCTCGCAGGCTTGATCTACGGTCTCGCCAAACTGCTCGATATTACCCCCATCTACACAAATAAACTACAAGGCTTCATCCGCCTCGCAGGTGAAAAGATCGAGGCCTTTGCAGATTCCGCAGCCCAACCAATCTTCACAATTGAAGGATTCTTCGCTAGCTTGCGCAGAATCTTCCGACAAAAATAAGGGAGTTCCTGAAAATGGACGAAATCGAAAAAACTGAAAACTCTTCATGGAAGAGCCAGACCCTGCTCATTGGCGCCGTCATCGGTGCCCTCACAGGTCTTGGTACGGCTTACTTTTTGATCCAAAACGCTGAAAAAGAAGGCGAAAGTTTCAGCTTCTCCAGTGGGCAAGGTCTTAAACTCGGATTGCTCATCTTGGGTACTCTCCGTCAAGTCATGCAACTTGACGATGGACAATCTAAAGGGAAAAAGAAATAAATGCCTAATCCCATTGTCTGGTGGGAACTTGCCACCCACGATCAGGAAAAATCTGCTAAATTCTTTCAAGATGTTTTCGATTGGGACTTGAAAAAAGAAAGCGATGCGGGCTTTTACAAGATGAAACACGAGCCGCCCCAAATTAGCGGTGGTGGAATTTTTACCCTAAAACGTGCCAAGCTGCCTTTTGTTTCGCTTTATATTCAAGTCGAAGATATCCACGAAATGGCAAAAAAAGTGGAAGAACACGGTGGCCTGATCAAAGACCCGCCATTTGAAATCTCCACCGGCACGTGGCTCTGCCTCTTCAACGAGCCATCCGGTGTCGAATTTGCAATGATCCAGGAAAAATAAAAAAATCCCGAATTCTTCAAGAATTCGGGATTTTGCTTTCTCCCCTAAATTCCACTTATCTGGAATTTGGGGGAGATGTCCGTAGGGCAGAGGGGGCTTATATCTGGCAAACCAACCCTTTGAGATATTCACCTTCGGGGAAGTTTAGCGCGATCGGGTGGTCGGTGCCTTGCCCCAACTTCTGAACAATTTGCGCATCCACGTTGGCATCGAGCGCCGCGCCAGCCACAATCTTCTGGAAGAGCGACATATCCACACCACCGGAGCAGGAGAAAGTTACCAAAATCCCGCCCGGGCGCAGGAGCTTGAAGGCCAGCAGATTGATGTCCTTATAGCCGCGCGTTGCACGTTTGACCTGTGCCACAGTTGGCGCAAATTTCGGGGGATCAAGGATGATCAGATCGAAATCTTTACGGGAATCGCGGAAGGTGCGCAGTTCTTTGAAGACATCTCCCGTGAGCCACTCGTGCATTGAACTTGGTTGCCCGTTAAGGGCAGCGTTCTCAGCCCCGAGCTTGAGTGCATCCCCAGACGAATCGATCGAGAGCACCGACTTCGCTCCGCCCGCCGCTGCGTGGATGCTGAATCCGCCCGTGTACGAGAAGCAGTTCAAGACATCGCGGTCTTTGGCAAGTTGTCCAACCAAATGACGACTCTCGACTTGGTCAAGATAGAAGCCGGTTTTATGCCCGTTAACGATATCCGCCTTGAATTTGATGCCGTATTCTTCCAGAATAACCGTCTCAGGCAAAGTGCCGCGCAAAATGCCCGTGCGTGGCTGCAAGCCCTCGAGGGAGCGCACGTCCACATCCGAGCGTTCGTAGATGTTTGGGATGCCCGTCAACTCGACCAGCAGATCGGCGAGGGTTTCGCGCCAGTATTCCGCGCCAGCCGTCAAGACCTGCATGACGAGCAGATCGTCGCCGTAGCGGTCAACGATCAGGCCGGGGATGCCGTCTGATTCGGCGTGGACGAGACGTTGAGCATTATAGGGTAGGGTATCAAGGTCGCCCCGACGGCGGATAGCGGTATCCAGCCGTTTACGCAGGAACTCTGTGTCTATGGGGGTATCAAGCCAACTCCACGTGCGTGCGCGGATATTGGAGTGGGGGGAGTAGGCGGCTTTCGCCAGAAATTCGCCTTTGGCTGAGCGTACATCCACAGTCTCCCCAGGTTCTGGATTGCCATCGACACGACCAACCGCGCCTGAGAATATCCAGGGGTGGCGGCGATAGAGGGACTTTTCGCGTCCGAGGTGGAGGGTAATTGAAGGCATAAGATTAGCTTAATGGGTGCGTTGCACCATTTCTAAAGAGAGTATTTCAGACTTGAAAGTATATCATTTAAGGGGAATAAGCCAAAAGGCTGGTGCGACGCACTTTCGATGGTGGTGATTTAAAGAAAATACCCTCTCCCAAAAGGAGAGGGTATTGGCGTGATTGTTTTAGATGATGCCGATTTCTTTACCGGCTTTGGTGATGACATCCAGTGCGTAGGCGATTTCGTCGGTTTCGTGCCCGGCGGTAACAGTGGAGCGCAGGCGGGCGAGACCGTTCGGGACTGCCGGTGAAACGACGGGCAGCATGAAGAGGTCTTTTGCCTGGCAGGCTGCGGTGAGATCGTAGGCACGTTCATCGTCGCCACATAAAACGGGGACAATGGCGGTTTCGGTGAGCATGGTGTCGAAACCTGCGTCTTTGAGACCGCCGATGAATTGGTCGGTATTGGCTTGAAGTTTTTCCATACGCCAGGGCTCATCGAGGATGACTTTGAAGGATTCCAGCGCGGCGGCGGCTTGTGCGGGGGGCAGGGCTGCTGAGAAGATATAGGCGCGGCTGGAGTGGCGCAGATATTCGATCATATCTTTTTTGCCGGCAACATAACCGCCGACGGAGGGGATGGTTTTGCTGAGGGTGCCCATTTTGATGTCGACTACGTCGCCGAGGCCAAAATGCTCTTCGATACCGCGCCCGGTTTTACCGAGTACGCCAACGGAGTGGGCTTCGTCCATCATAAGCCAGGCATCGTATTTTTCGCAGAGTTCGACCACTTTGGGCAGGTCGATGATGTCACCGTCCATGCTGAAGACGGCGTCTGCGATGACGAGTTTGGCGACATCGGAGGGTGCTTGTTGCAGCCGTTTTTCAAGATCAGCCATATCGTTATGGCGGAAGCGGCGGAACATGGCGCCGGACATCATACAGCCATCGACGATACTGGCGTGGTTGTATTTGTCGGAAATAACCCAGTCGCCGCGTCCCATCAGGGTGGAGATGACGCTCAGGTTCGTAGCATAACCGGATGTGTAGGTGACTGCGGCTTCGGCGTGTTTGAAATCGGCAATGGTTTCTTCGAGTTCGACGTGCAAGTCGAGAGTTCCGGCAAGGGTGCGGACGCCGTTGGTGCCGGTGCCGTATTTCTCGACAGCAGCTTTTGCGGCTGCTCCAATGCGGGGGTGACCAAGCAAGCCCAAGTAACCATACGAGGCATACATCCCCATATCGCGTCCATTGACGATTACACGCGCTCCGCCGCTTAATTCTGTAATTGGCATATTATAGAAATAACGCTCGCGCGCTTTCAGGTCGGCAACACGGTTGACCATCGCCTGAATGCGTTGTGAAACGGCGTCGGTAGCCTTCTGTGAGTCCATAATTTACTCCTTAAAAAATCTTTTTTGCGATAATGTCGAGCGGTGATTTAACAGATTGTAGTGTAGTCTAGGGGATGTAAACTGTCAATCGAAAGGTGAAAATATGGGAAGAGGGATGAGGCTGTGGGGAAATTAATCAAGTATACGATCTTCAATTTCCCAGATGTGATCGACGACATGGCCAACCACGCTGCGGACAAAGTAGGGTGTGGGCCACATCGCCCCGCCACGCGCCCCTTTTTCCGGGATGTTGCCTTCTACGGCAATGGACAAAGTTTCGAGAATAGCGATGCGGATCGCTCCCCTGTCTGCTTGCAACGCCTTGGGAACTTTTTGCCCCTGTTTGCGGAGGTATGCCAAATTTGAATCCCGAACATGGGCAATGATCTTTTGCAGATCACGCCCGCCGCCGCGTGGCCCTTTGCGGAGTTCTTTTCCCTCGGCACTGGCGATAGCTTTGTCGAAAGCATCCCAGCAGGCACGCAGAAGTCGCTCGTATTTTTGGCAATCTGCTTCGGTGATTTTGCGTTTGTCTTCGTCGGGGATGATGCCAGGGGAGCCGAAATCGGTCGTGGCGTTGCCTGCGTATTTCTTGACAATGTTGAAATCAGGGAGGCTGGTCGGCGGAGTGAAGTCGATGCCAGCAGGGTTGACAATCTTGGCATAGCGTTGGCCGTATTCGAGCAGGGATGCGAGGGCTTCGTCTTCGCTTTTGCCAACGCGGAAGTAGCCGAAGTAATCTAATGTGCAGGCAAAGGTTTTCTTTTTGCCGAGTTCGATGTATATATTCATGTATTATGCCGATGTATGATACTTTTTAACTTGGTAATAGGTGCGGGCTTTTCTCGATAAACTGCTTAGATTTTATCTTGAATTTCCCTCTTTTTATTTCATATTCAATAATAACTTGATAAGCACCTACATTTTTTTCTTCTATTCTTCCAACAAGTGCATCTCTTACATTGCTACCATCTTGAGAACGAAGTGTAGCATCATAGAAAATGATTGCACAATCAAGAGATTTTTGTCGTCTTATCTTACGAATGTGATCTTCAATATTTCGTAGTAGTTGGTTCGATGCTTGCCCTTTAATAATACCGTTCTCTCTCCAGAGTATTGGGTCTATAAAGGATGTATTTCCATCGCTGGTGCGGATCATGCCCATAGGGTCGAATTCGCCTCTATCTTCAAGCATGTCTTTTGCCATTTTTATAAGAACATCTAGCATCCCGGATAATTTTCGGCTTGGTTTTGGTTTCTTTTTGAACATGGTATTACTCCCATTGAACTTGGATTCTATACGGTGCTGGCGATGGTTTGATTTCTCCAAAACGGATATTGCCGGCATGGCTTCGGATAAATTTTTTCACTTTGTCGGGCGTTCGAAGTCCGAAAATAACGCCACTTGGTTTAAGTAAGCCTGGAAGAGTATGAGCATTCGAGCGAATATATCGTAATCTCCATTCTGCTTCATATTCCCATGCATCTGATTTGGTCCAAAACAGTTCATCGATTTCGTGGCTATTTTCTAAGGATGGCATCGTTCTGCGATATTTAACAGGCCGACAAAACGTTGAAAGAAAAAAAGAGTCCGGCCTGTAATATTCAACACAATATCCAGAATGACTAGATGCATAATGTGCCCACATTTGTACACATACAGGGTCTCTTGAAAAACATATACATCCATACCAATTGCTATTCATCATCATATTGATAGCATCAACTGTTGCTGGATCATCTAATACTTGCCCACCAAACGCCATTTCTAGAGGGTCGTTCAGGTTTTTCAAGGAGGGTGACCACATTTTCTGCTCTGAAAACAATTGACTGGTCCACTCTGGATGCTTATCGTTGAAAGTTCGATATTTGTATATATATTCTATGCTTGAATAAGGTTCTGCTAATTTATTGAAATCTTTTTCGTCCCACTCTTTTTCTTGTTGTAGCAAGTCCCCCATAATTTGGTTGTAAAGCCTCTCATTCCATACGACGGATTCAGTACCTGTTGATGTAATAGATGGATAGATAAACTGTACCATGATCCCAGCTCCAAAGTAAATGACAACATAATTGGTATAAACACATTATGTGATATTTACATGCTGGTTTCAAGGATAAGTTTTTTCAGTTCATCTTCGCTGATGATCTTGATGCCCAAGCTCTCTGCCTTCGTCAACTTCGAGCCAGCTTTTTCGCCTGCCAGCAGATAGTCGGTTTTTGTGCTGACCGAGCCGGTAACCTTGCCGCCATGCGATTGAATGAAGGCTTTTGCCTCGTCGCGGCTCATGCTGGGGAGCGTGCCTGTGATAACAAATGTCAACCCTTCCAGCTTGGCTGTAAGGGCGGACGGCTGTCCGCCCCTACCCGCTGAGGTAGGCCAGACACCGGCATCGCGTAATTTGCCAAGCAACTGTTGATTAAACGGTAGCAAGAACCAATCCACGAGCGCAGCGGCAATGTTGGGACCGATGCCTTCGATATTTTCCAAGTCATCCTGTGTGGCGGCGGCGAGCGCATCCAAATCCGCAAAATGGTTGGTTAGGTCGGCTGCCATCGTCTCGCCGACACCGCGGATGCCCAATCCCGTCAGCAATCTCGCCAGCGATTGTCCCTTCGACGCCGCAATCGCATTCAGTAGGTTGTCGGCTTTCTTATCCTTGAAGCCTTCGAGCGCGAGCAGGTCGTCGCGTTGCAGGGTGTACAGGTCGGCGACGTCGCTCAGCAAGCCCTCGCCCACCAACTGCTCGACGATCTTGCCGCCCATGCCGACGATGTCCATCGCCGTGCGGGAGACGTAATGCTCGATGTTGCGGATGCGCTGTGCGGGACACGCCGCGTTGACGCAGTACCAGGCGACCTCGCCTTCAAGATGCTCGACGGGCTGCCCGCAGGCGGGACATGCCGAGGGTGGCGTGTAGGGACGCTCGTGCCCCGTGCGTGTTTCCGTTATGGATGCGATGATATAAGGAATCACTTCACCTGCCCGTTTGACCAGCACCCGATCGCCGATGCGGATGTCCTTCTCTGCGATGAAGTCGAAATTATGCAACGTGGCGTGGCGGACGATGACGCCGTTGATCTCGACAGGTTCGAGCACGGCTTTTGGGGTCAGCACGCCCGTGCGCCCGACTTCGACCTGGATGTCGTTGACGGTGGTGGTTACTTCCAGCGAGGGGAATTTGTAGGCGGTCGCGCCGCGCGGATCCTTGCCGACGATGCCGAGTAAATCGGAGAGTTCGAGATCGTCGAGTTTGATGACGATGCCGTCCGCTTCGTAGGGCAGTTGGTCGCGCTGAGCTTCCCAGTTTTCGCAGTAGGTGATAGTTTCTTCAATCGTGTCGAAACGGCGGGCATCTTTCGTGACGGGAAAACCAAGTTCACGCAGATATTCGAGCCGTTCCCATTGGGATGTGGGCACGTCGCCGCCTTCCGCATGGACAATTTGGTAGACGAGCAGAGTTAATGGTCGTTCCCTGGTAATGCGAGAGTCTAGTTGCCTAAGTGAACCTGCTGCTGTATTTCGCGGGTTTAAGTAAGTTTTTTCCCCAGCTTCTTCTAATTTTTTATTGAGTTTTTTGAATTCTTTATGTGTGATATAAACTTCACCTCTGACAACAAGAGAAGTTGGCACAGAAATCTCTTGAGACGACATTTCGCCAAGTGATAGATTGTCTATTTTTGAAAGTGGTTGGGCATCAAAGTACGATAACTGTTTGGCTCGCTCAGAAGACACGGGCGGTATGCGAAGAGGTAAGGTTTTTATTGTGGATAAATTAAGTTTTATGTCTTCTCCAACTTCTCCATCTCCACGCGTTGCGCCCTGAACAAATATCCCGTTGCTATAACGTAGAACAACTGTTAATCCATCAATTTTGGGTTCAACAGTAAATTTCGCAGAAGCAACCCCCTCATCTAGTTTTCTAATGCGTGCAAACCAAGCACGCGTATCATCTGGTCCAAAAACATTTGATAAGGACAAGATTGGTGCAGGGTGTCGAACCTTTTCGAATTTCTCAAGAGGCGAAGCTCCAGCACGACTAGTTGGAGAATCAAGCGTAATCCATTCAGGATGTTCAGCTTCAATGGCTTTTAGCTCGTTTAATAGACGATCATATTCGCCATCGCTGATGATCGGTGCGTCAAGAACGTGATAGCGATAGTTGTGTTCGTGGAGTTGCTTACGGAGGGTTTCGAGTTTTTCGGGGGTGTTGGTCATGGGGAGAATTATAAATATGTATGTTATAACGCAATTACTCTCGTAGTAAAGCTAAGAATCTAACGAATTACGGTTGAGTTGCTGTAGATATCGTTTTTTATGTTGATAGTGTGACCTTGAATATGGGAATAATGTTGTTGCAAAAGCTCTAGCAGTATATATTCTGTTTGATTAACAAACCCTATCCAGAGATAACAATAAAATCAATAATTTGCTTTGCTATTGGCAAGACCATTGGTAAGGTGCTTGCAATATTTTCGGCAGCTTTTAATAAACCTTCTTTGCTGATGCTTATCTTAACTTTCTTGGGCTTCTCTTTGCTAACTTCATCAAGTAATTCTTTTGCGTACTCAATAACTGCTTCGGCATCTTCAGCCTTATCTTTAGGGGCTTTCTTTAATTCTTGAAGGAGCTTCAAAAACATTTTTTCGAGTTCGTCTTTGTCACTTTTAGGAATGCTTTGGATATTATTGATGTTCTGTCGAACATTACTTAATGTTGTAGCAACGTTTAGGTTAACGTTTTGAGGATTGTTTATAACAAGTGAGTGACTTTCTTTTTTATCAAAAGAGAGTATGTGTTTTTCTGGCAAGATCAACTGTTCTATGCCAATAGGGAATATATGTTTGTTTTGAATTGCCCAAGCTGCTGCTTCAGGATTTATTGCATTTTGGGAATTGTACCTGTCATATTGGATCATTGCGCCGACATTCACAACAAATTCAGATATGCTTATTGAAATATCCCATGCATCACTAATGCAAATGTTTCCAGAGGGGTCAATGTTTGGATGAAAAATTGGTGTTAGCCATCTAAAATGTGGGCGGATACGGGGATATTCTTCATCTATGCTTATTTCCATTTGGTGAAATGTTGAACGTCTAATTTCCTTTGTTTCGTCATCACGATAAACACCAGTGCAAGTATATGTAACCATAAATCGGTGGATGGGATTGCCTATGAACTCTATGGCAATGTGTTTGCTTCTTTCTTGAAGGTTTTCAAGCAGTTCAATATCTCTTTTCAAACGGCGCTCGTGTGCATTTGTCATAGTTTAGTCCACCTTCGTGGTAATTTTATATAATTGGTCGTTATCTTAGCCAATTGGTTTTACTACAATCTCTGTTCAAAAAAGAATTATAACGCGATTAGGTATACGGGATACATTTTTCTTCGTGCCCATCGCGTTTAAAATCATCCCAACACCAAATCCAACTCCCTCACCAGCCTCACCGCATCATCCTTCGTGAAGACCATCGGCGGTTTGATCTTGACGATATTATGCAACGGCCCATCGACGCTGAGCAGGATTTGGCGCATCCGCATTTCCTCGACGAGAGGCTGTCTCCTAGCGGAGGCAGGTTCGAGCGTGGTGCGATCCGTGACCAATTCGATGCCGAGGAAAAGCCCCTCGCCGCGCAAGAAACATTGCGGCAAGGAGAATTATAAATCAATCGGTGTTTCGATTTTTATTGTCCAAGCACTTGTGCCATGAGCAGAAGTCCGCCGAGTAGATTTAGAGTCATGTGGACGATGATACCTAGTTTGATATTCTTCTTCCAATAAACAGCGATGACAAGGGGCAGGATGAACAGGAATTGTGAGATCCAGTAATAAGGTTGCCAGAAGTGATAGAGCGTAAATAAGGCTGTTGCGATCACGGGCGTCCAGCGTCCAAAACGTGAGAGACGGGGCATGAGATAGCCACGGAAATAGAGTTCTTCGATGATGGGAGCGGCAATTCCGTTGAGTAGGAGATAGAGCACAAAGGTGATCGTGAGAATCGGCTTGGGGAAGACTGTAAGCATGCTGATATCGCGCAACTCGAACCATTCGGGCAGCCAGGGAAGCATATCAAGAAATGCGATCTTGATCGGGCTGGTGAGACCGTCGATAATGAATGCAATGATGACAAATAGGGGGACGAGGGTAAAGTATTGCCAGGTGGGGATTGGATTGCGATATAAGACGATCCCTTCTAACGACCATTTCCCGTTTCGTTTTTTCCCTTCGTAGTAGAGATGCCAGATTTGAAAGCCTAGTCCAAATGTTATGCCAATAGTCACCATTGCAAATAAAGACGGGAGCCCGGCACGCATAATCATTGGAGCGCTGAGCAGGAAGAGTGTCAGAATAAATACACCCGGTAGTAGGTGAAGGGCAAGAGATTTGCCGATAGAGTGTTCTTCAATTTGATTGGTTATTTCTGTATTCATAGTAATTCTCCTTTTTATACATTCTTTTGTGTATGTATAATTGATAAAAAAATATAGCTTATTGAACCTATGCTGCCAGACTTTGCATAAAAAGTTCAGCAAATCTTTCTGCGCTATCTTTTAATGAAAACTCACTGGGGGCAATCAGCCATAGATGAATCAACCCGTTTTGGAAAGCCAAATAGGATATTGCCATTTCTTTTGGATCGACCTCCGAACGTAGTAATCCGGAGTCAATACCTTGTTTCATAATGCCAGCCATCATTTCTATGAGCCCAATACTTGCTGCGATCTGCTGTTGGTGCCCTTCTTCAAGCTCGGGGACCAATCCGGTTTTGAAGAGCTGTAATTCCATGAGTGCGCGTAAATCTGCATCATCTGTAATTGCCTGTAGCTGGCGGACAAATACTCTTTTTAGGATGTCCAGCAGGGTACCACCTTCAGATACAGCTTGCTGCATAATGGTGACGCCACGATCAGCGTATTCACGAATGAGCGTATTATAAAGTTCGGCTTTGCTGCCAAAATGCCAGTAGATCGCTCCGCGAGTGACTTCAGCTTCTTTAGCAATATCTGCCAAGGTTGTAGCGGCATAGCCTTTTTGGCTAAAGGTTGCCAATGCTTGTTTAAGGAGTTTTTGGCGGGTGATTGCCGCTTCTTCTTTTGTGCGTCTCATAATAACCGTTTACATACTATCGTGTATGTATATTTTTGTCAAGGGAAATATTCGTGCCATTCGCCCTATTCGGCACTCATTCGTGATAAGACAATATCCAACTCCCTCACCAACCTCGCCGCATCCTCCTTCGAGAAGACCATCGGCGGTTTGATCTTGACGATATTATGCAGCGGGCCATCGACGCTGAGCAGGATTTGGCGGTTGCGCATCTCCTCGACGAGACGATGTGTCTCAGCGGTGGCAGGCTCGAGCGTGGTGCGATCCGTGACCAGTTCGATGCCGAGGAAAAGCCCCTCGCCGCGCACATCGCCAATTAACGGGTAACGCTTCCGCAGTTCCAGTAATCCCTCCTTCAAAAATCTGCCGACGTGCAGGGCGTTCTTTTGCAGCGCCTCCTGCTCGATCACATCCAGCACCGCCAAACCGACCGCCGATGAGACGGGGTTGCCGCCGAAGGTGTTGAAATATTCCATGCCGTTGTTGAAAGCTGCCGCAATTTCGGGCGTGGTGACGACCGCTGCCAGCGGATGCCCGTTGCCGAAGGGTTTGCCCATCGTGACGATGTCGGGCACCACGCCGTGTGCCTGAAAACCCCAAAAATCGGTACCAAAACGACCGAAACCGTGCTGCACCTCGTCCGCAATGCAGATGCCGCCCACCGCCCGCGTGCGCGCATAGATCGCCGCCAGATAGCCATCGGGGAAAACGACCTGCCCGCCTGTGCCGATGATGCTCTCGCTGATATACGCCGCAATCCCACGCCCGGCTTCTTCGACCGCATCAATTGCCGCCTGCGCATCGGCGGAGTAGCGCGCAATCGGCGTATCGTCATCACGGTAGATGCCGCGATAAGCGCAGGGAAGCGTCAGCTTATGCACCCAATCGGGTGCGCCCGCCCCGCCCCTGCCGTCGAATTTATAAGGCGAAATATCCACCAAACTCGTCAGGTTGCCGTGATACGCCCCCTCCAGCACCAGCATATCGCGCTGCCCCGTGTACGCCCGCGCCAGCCGCAGCGCCAGGTCGTTCGCCTCGCTGCCCGAATTGACAAAGAAACAAACGGACAAAGGTGCGGGCATCGTCGCCGAGAGCCGTTCCGCCAGCCGCACGATATTCTCGTGCAGGTAGCGCGTATTCGTGTTCAGCGCCGCCGCCTGCCCAGCCAACGCCGCCACCACGCGCGGGTGCGAATGCCCCACATGGCAGACATTATTGACACAGTCCAGATAGGCGTTGCCCTTTTCGTCGTACAAAAACTGCCCCATCCCACGCACGATGTGCAGCGGATTATCATACGATAAACTCAAAGCAGGATTAAGCGATGATTTTCTCTTCTGGATGATCGCCTGCGGCGCGAGCCGCTCGTGATTTAGGCTTGCTTCCATTTGTGGACTATATCTCGGCGGACACATCGACCCGATTAATTGAGTCGCATCTTCAGGCTGGATTGCCGTCAATTTGGCGAGTGCCTCCCAAGCAGGCTTTGCGCTGATTTGGTGGTAGTCGTTGAAGCCCCCCTCTGTCCTATCGGACATCTCCCCCCGAGGGGGGGAGAATTGGCTCCTTCCCCCCTCGGGGGAAGGTTGGGAAGGGGGCGGGCTTTGCGCAGCCCTCTCCGATGAAATGCTCACACTCACCGCCAACCGTGCACAGATCAGATCATAGAGCAGAGAAAGCTCGGTCACTGTCAACGCCGAAACAGAGTGATACCCTGCGACAACATTCGCCGCCGCCCCCAGCGGATCATCTTCGCCGAGCAGCGCATACGCCGCCGTGATCGCCACCTCCACAACACGGGGAGCATAGAGCATGTCGCCAAAATCGAGCAGCCCCGTCACCATCCCGTCATTGAGCAGGATGTTGTAGTCGTTTGCATCATTGTGGATGACCTGCCAGCGCAAATCTTGGAGGGCGGGTTTTACACGGCGGGTAAAACGCTCTAATACCTTCTCTACCATGACTCTGCGATGCACATGCTCGCCTGCACTCACTGTGTTTCGAGTGTGCGCCGAAGCAGTCTCCCCACTTGATGAGATTGCTTCGGCGGTAGTGCTGCCTCGCAAATTCACCAATCTAGGTTCAATTACTTCATCCGCCCGCGTCAAATCCCATAAGAATTCATCCCGTCGCATGGCAGGGTGCTCGAAATCTTCCAACGCAAGGTTGACTTGTGCCATGAACGCGCCCAATTGCCGTAGGATATTTGGCGTGCGGACGGGTGCATCGGCGAAGAGAGTCCCTTCCAAATAAGAGACCATCCGCACGAAATATTTTTCGTCATAGGTGAAAAGCTCATCCCCGTCTTTGTTCGGGATGACATGCGGGACACCCTCGAAATCCTTAAGATGGCGCAGTGCCGCATTCTGGAATTCGATCTCTTCTTTTGGGGTTTCGGGAGAGTGAATTTTGAGCACGAATTTTGCGTCGGATGTGCTGAGCAAAAAGTTGTGGTCAATATCCCCGGGCAGGGATTTGGCTTCAGCGTCGAGATTGTAGTATTCGCTTGCGATCTGGATGGCGTCTTTTTCGGTGAATGGCATGGCAGGCTCCGTATATATGAAAAGTGCGTTGCAAATAATTTGCAACGCACTTGATTTTACTTCTTTATAAGCTCTTGTCCATCAGGCGTGTCACGAACTTCCCAGCCAAGGGCATCGATCTCATCACGCAGGCGGTCGGAGGCTGCAAAATCTTTTTCGGTGCGGGCTTGTTGGCGCTCATCTGCCAACTTCAGGACTTCTGCCGGTGGGGCGGAATCAAGTTCAGGTTCAGGGGCGTTGCGGAGGAAATCGAGCGCAACGGCTGAGATGCCATCGTCTGCATTCGGTGTATTGAAGGTGCCGAGGATATCCATCTCGAATTCTTTCCCGGATGCGTAAATTTTGGTTTCTGTCCCATCACAGATCGTGACGGAGCTGACACCGCTAATGCGGCATTTTTTAGTTTCGAAATCAAGGATAATGCCGGTATGCTCATCAAGACCGACGATGGTTTGTCCCGCTGGGAGCATAGCGCGCCAAGTGTCGAAACGATCGCGCCCGACGAAGCAGCGGCTGGTATCGAGGTCTGCGCCGCCTTCGGCATTGTTCCAGTGCGGGATGAATGAGAGTTTCAGATTGTAATCGCTGAAGAGATCAAGTCCATCTTTGACGTGAATATCTTCGCCGACTTTGAAGATTTCATAGACAGGCAGGACGTGCGCTCCGATGGCGATGGTGGCGGCACTGGCAAAGATGAGCGTTGCGCCAGCGCGATGGCGAGCGCGGATAATATCCCAGGCGAGGCTACCTTGAAGTTGGCGCACGGCGTAAGTCGGGCTGCCGGGGCCCATGAATATCAGGTCCGCAGTGCGCAGCGGGGCGAGGATATCGGGATTATCGGGGCTGAATTCGGTGCCGCGTTTGCGGGCGGGGATGATGTGAATTTCCGGCGTGTAATTTTGTAAGCGGGTTTTGAGATAGTCGCCGACTTTTCCGGCAACAAGGTCTGAATTGAGTTCGAAGCCGGCGGTGGTTTCAAGAATGGCAATTTTGGGAGAGTGACTGAGGTCTTTGACGAGGCGTTCGAAGATACGTCCACCAGCGAGGGATGTTTCGCCGGAACCGAGAAAAGCTATTTTTCCTAACATAAGTGTTTACCTTTAATTTGAGAGAGTGCTCAATCTTGAATTAGTTCACGCGCTTTTTGCCAAATGGCATCAAACATCTCGACGGTCAGACGTCCGGTTTGGGTATTTTGGCGGCTGGGATGATAGGAGGATAGGAGCCATTTTCCATTGGGCAGTTGATGCAACGCTTCATGACCGAAGTTGTAATCCTTTTTGCGCAAGCCGTAGATGCGCAGGATGCGGTCGAAAGCGATCCGCCCGAGGGCGACAAAAACTTTGGGTTGGATGATTTCGATCTCGCGTTCAAGGAAGGGCTGGCAGGTGTTCAATTCGGCGGCGGTCGGCTTGTTCTGCGGTGGGGCGCAGCGGCCCGAGGCCGTGATCCACATATTGGTGAGCACCAAGCCATCGTCACGCGCGACCGATTCCGCTTGGGATGCGAATCCCGCTCTGTAAAGGGCAGGGAAAAGGAAGTCGCCAGAACCGTCACCGGTGAACTGTCGCCCTGTGCGGTTAGAACCGTGTGCTCCGGGGGCTAATCCTACCACCATCACGTTAGCGTGCGCATCGCCAAAGCCAGGTACGGGTTTTCCCCAGTACTCAAAATTGAGATAGGCTTTGCGCTTGACACGTGCCACTTCTTCACGCCATTCCACCAGGCGTGGACACTGGCGGCAGGCGATAATTTCCTGATTTAATAGGTTTAAAGTCATGGAATAATTCTAAACCACTCTTTCGCTTTTTTTACTATAATAGGGATATTCGTATAGGAGCTTCATATGAAGAGAATCAGATCGTGGTGGTTTAGCGTTATGCTGGTAACGCTATTGTTTCCAGGGGCTACACCTACGCGCGCCCAGGAAGGACTGCCACAGCAGCCGATCCGTTTTGAGCGCATCAAAGTGGAAGATGGTCTGCCGCATTCCACTGTTCTTTCCGTGTTGCAAGATCGGCAAGGCTTCATGTGGTTTGCCACAGCAGACGGCTTAAGCCGTTATGATGGCATGAACTTTACGAATTTCCAACATGAACGCTATAACCCTAATAGCCTGAGCAATAACAATACATTTGCACTCATCGAGAGTAGCGATGGGCTGATCTGGGTAGGCACTGATCCGGGGGGATTAAATGTTTATGACCCGGCAACGGGGAAATTTAGGCTCTATGTACACGATGAAACTGAGCCGAACTCACTTGCGGACGACAGCATTTGGTCCATAATGGAAGCTAGCGATGGCGATATTTGGGTCGGCACACGCAGCGGACTTAGCCGTCTCGACCGTGAGAGCGGCTTGTTCACGAACTATTTGCCGGATGCCGACGATCCGCGTTCGCTGGCTGCCCCGGTGGTCTATCGCATTTATGAAGATAGTGAGGGCACGATCTGGATCGGTGGTAATCAGGGCTTACAACGCTATGAGCCGGAAACTGATGACTTCACAACCTTTGTCCACGACGCCGACAACGAGACTAGTCTGACAAGCAACAATGTTTGGTCAATGCTCGAAGATAGCAAAGGTAATTTTTGGGTCGGCACACGTCGTACTGGCTTGAATCTCTTCGATCGCGACACAGGGAAAGTTACCGAACGTTTCTATCATGATGTGAATGACCCGGACACATTGAGCGATGATAATATCTGGAATCTCTTTGAAGATTCTGACGATCGGTTGTGGATACTAACCGAATATGGGGGCTTGAACCGCTATGATCGCTCTTCGGGAAAATTCTACGCTTACGAGAGTGATCCCAATGATCCAAGCACGATCAGCCATAACGACATCTTCTGGATGACAGAAGACCGTTCAGGCGTTTTGTGGGTAGCCAGCCGTTATGGTGGAGTGAATAAATTTTATGATGGCTCGTCTCAGTTTGGTTTGTATCGTGGTATTCCTGAGAACGCGAATACTCTTAACTCAAACGAAGTCTACTCGATCTTGGCTGAGGAAAATGGAGTCGTTTGGATTGGCACTTTTGGTGGTGGTCTGAATCGCTTCGACCGCAACACAGGCGAGATGACGGTCTACATGAACGATCCGGATGATCCCACCAGCTTATCGAATAATAAGGTCTACTATCTTCATCGTGGGGCAGATGATACTTTATGGGTAGCAACTTATGGGGGCGGTTTGAATCGTTTTGACCGGCGTAAAGGTGAATTCAGCGTGTATACAAACACACCCGAGACGCCCTATGGAGTGAGTATTAAATATCCAACCACGCTCGAAAATGCTGAAGACGGGAAGTTGTGGGTCGGCACATTGGGGTATGGCTTGCTGCTTTTCAATCCTGAAACAGCTGAGATCGAGAAGACTTATGAGCCGATAGCAGACGACGATACCAGCTTGAGCGAAGGAACGATTTACGATCTGGCCTTCGATTCAATCGGACATCTGTGGCTTGCGACTGCACGTGGTGGCTTGGAAATGTTTAACCCCGAAACAGGCGTTTTCTCGCATCATATGAATAGTCCTGACGAAGTGAATAGTATTTTGAGCAATACTGTGCATGCCCTCTATTGGGATGAGGCAAATCAGGTGATCTGGGCCGCAACGGCGGGTGGGTTGAGTGGTTTGAGTACAACGACGGGCGAGTGGCTAAATTACACCAAAGCTGAAGATGGGCTACCCAGCGATACACTGACGGGAATCCAGCCGGGCGAGGGGAACACGCTTTGGTTGAGCAGTACAAAAGGCATTGCTCGTTTTGACTACGAGACCGAGGTTTTCTACAACTACTTTGCGCAGGATGGCTTGCAAGGGGACCAGTTTCAGATCGCCAGTTCGTATTTGGGGCCGGATGGTGAAATTTTCTTCGGTGGCTCAAACGGATTGACCTTCTTTTATCCCGAAGAGTTGAGGCGCAATCGGTATCTTCCGCCTGTGGTTTTTATCGAATTTTTTCTGGATAATGTCCCCGTTCCTGTTGGGAGTGAGGTCTTGCCTTTTCCGATAGAGAAGACGAGCGAGATTACGCTCTCGCATGAGCAGGATGTTTTCTCAATCCAATTTGCGGCGTTGAGTTACCAACTCCCGGAGAAGAATCTTTATCGGTATAAACTCGAGGGTTTTGATGATGATTGGTCACCGCCAAGCAACTCGAATGGCGCGCGTTACACTAATCTTTCCCCGGGAAAGTATACCTTTTTGGTCAAGGCCGCCAATAACGACGGGACCTGGAATCCGGTAGAGGCGCATCTTTCCATCCATATTTTGCCGCCTTGGTGGCAAACTGTGTGGTTCCGTGTGCTGCTTGTTTTGGGGTTTGTTGGCTTGGTGCTGGCTTTTATTCGTTTTCGCTTGGAGAGTGTGCGAAGACTTAATCAGGAGTTGGAAAGGCGTGTAGTCCAGCGCACAGAAGAATTGCAAAATACCCAACATAACTTGCACCAAGCGAAAAATAGTTTGGAGATGCAATTGAAAGAAGTTAATTCCTTGCAAGTTAAATTAAAGGAGCAAGCAATTCGAGATGTATTGACAGGCTTGTATAACCGTCGTTATTTAAACGATATCTTGGAAAAAGAGATTTCCCGTGCGCGTCGTCAGGATTCTTCGCTGGTCTTTATGCTGCTGGACCTTGATCGCTTTAAGCATGTCAACGATACGTACGGCCATGCTGGAGGGGATCAAGCATTGATTGCCCTTGGTGAATTGCTCCATAACCATACACGCACAAGCGACTATGCTTTCCGCTATGGTGGCGAGGAGTTCATGGTTTTGCTGACTGATATTACATTAGAGGATGCACTTAATCGCGCCGAGGATTTACGCGTGGCCGTACAGGCATTGAGAATTACTCACGAAAGGCGACATATCCCGTTGACGACCTCGATCGGCTTGGCGACCTATCCCTTGCACGGCAAAACAGCAGACGAGATGTTGCTGGTTGTGGATGATGCCCTTTATCGGGCGAAACATCTTGGGCGTGATTGTGTGGTCATGTACGATCCTAGTAAGTAGTCCCGAAATAAAAAAGAGCTACCGTTGTCGGTAGCTCTTTTTATGTCAAATTTTTTCTTATGAATTTCGTACCATCTCTTTGCTGTGCTTGAAAAGATCATCTACATTTTCAGCCGTGCCGCCGCCTTGAGCAATGGATTTATCTCCGCCGCCGCGACCGCCAAAGGGAGCAAGATGATCCCTAAGCAATTCGGCTGCATCCAGTTCAGTGTCTTCAGCGCAAGCTGCTACCAACGAGAGTTTCTTGCCATCGAAGGAGGCGAGCAGCGCGACCATCTTGGGATACAGGCGCAGCTTTATGGCAAGGACGCGCAACTCGCCGGCATCACGATTATCAAAGAGCTGGGTGACGAGCCATTTTTCATCCACTGGCTCGGCAAACTGTGCTAGTTTCTCGGCTTCTGCATCCAGCTTTATTTGACGCAGGTGCTTGAGTTCGCTCTCGGCCTCTTTGAGTTGCAATTGCAGACGTGTAACAGCTTCAGCCATATCAACGATGCCAACATCCACAAGCAGGGCAGTTTCCTGAGCAGCATTTTGGGTCTCGCGGAAAAGGTTCAGAGTTTGCCAACCAGCCACGAAATGGATGCGCAACATTTTGTGAACGCGTTCGGTACGCACGATCTTAAGCGTGCCGACCATGCCGGTTTGCGGGCAGTGTGTGCCGCCACAAGCGGAGTAGTCGAAGCCGTCGATTTCGATCACGCGGATCTCGCCATCCACTTTGGGTGGGCGGCGGAAGGGGACTGCGTTTTTGTCGCTGACGGAGTAGGTCTTGACCATGCGATTCTCAAAGATGATCGCATTTGCCACATTTTCCACGCGCGCGATTTGCTCAGGGGAGAGTGAATTTATATCGAAGTCGATGGTCGAGGGGGCTTCAGCGCTAATATGTGACGAGATGGTTTCAAGCTCCAACTCCTGCCAGAAGGCAGCCGAGAAGATATGTTGACCGGTGTGATGCTGCATGTGTGCGAAACGACGTTCCCTGTCGATCTGAGCAGGATACGTGCCGACTTCGATCTCCTGCTCAAGATAGTGGATGATGCGTCCATCGTCATCGATGACCACGTCCACGATGCGGGAATCGCCGATAGCGCCCGTGTCATGGGCTTGGCCGCCGCTTGTTGGGTAGAATGCCGTCTCGGGCAGGATCACGCCAAAACCGTGTTCGTCGCGCAGGGTTTCGATCACGTCTGCGCTGAACTCGGTCAGCAGGGGATTGTCGAAGTAGAGTTTCTTTGTCATTAGGTCTATTGTAGCAAATATTTTTGGGGATGTGGTTACAGTTTTGTTAGATTTTGTTACGCCCGCTCCCCCATCCTAACCTTCCCCCGAAGGGGGAAGGGACAAATTCTCCCCCTTCGGGGGAGATGTCCGTAGGACAGAGGGGGATTGTCTAACGTCAAATTGTTAATTCTTCCAATTTATCCACATACCCTGCCATCACGGCAAAAGTCTCTTCGACGGCATCGGGCGTGGTCAGATCGACACCTGCCAGCTTGAGCGCATCCAGCGGATAGAGCGAACTCCCTGCTTTCAGGAATTTTTTGTAGTCTTCGACCGCGTTCGGGACGCCATCCAAAATGCGGCGGGAGAGGGCATGCGCGCCTGAGATGCCGGTGGCGTATTGGTAGACGTAGTAGTCGGAAAAGAGATGCCCGAAGGTCGACCAGATCATGCCGACGTGCTCGCGGTTGATCGTCACTTTGTCGCCGTAGCCTTCGGCAAAAAGGTCTGCCATCAGGGTTATCATTGAGTCGGCGTTGAGGGGTTCGCCCTTTTCGGCGCGTTGATGGGTTTCGAGTTCAAAGCGCGCCAGCGTGGGCATGATGAAGAAGTAGCGCAGGAAATTGGACATGGCTTCTTCGATGACGGCGATCTGGAAATCCTTGTCGTCGTTCGATTTCAGCAGATAGCCACGCACCAGCGCCTGATGGAAGTTGGAGGCAGTTTCGGCGACAAAGAGCGAGTAGTCACTGTAGACGAGCGGCTGATTTTGCCACGTCAGGTAGGAGTGCATCGAGTGACCGAGTTCGTGGGCAAGGGTACTCAAGCCGAGCATGTTATCCCCGAAGCTCATCATAATGAAGGGATGCGTGCCCGGTGCGCCCCACGAAAATGCGCCGTTGCGCTTGCCCTGATTGGGGTAAACATCCACCCAGCGCTCTTCGAGACAGCCCTTGCGTACGGTGGCGACGTAGTCTGCGCCCATCGGGGCGAGACCTTCGCAAATCCAGTCCACCGCCTGTTCAAAGGTCAGCGTCGGGGCGTTGGGAGTGAGCGGTGCCCACAGGTCGTAGGGATGCAGTTCGTCCACGCCGAGGGCTTTCCGTCGAATCTCAAAATAACGCTGCCAGACGGACAGGTTCTTTTTGAAGGTCTCGATCAGGTTGTGGAAGACGGCGGTGTCGATGTCGTTCTCAAAAAGCGACATGCCGAGCGTGCTCTCGTGCTTGCGGGCGCGCATCAGGAAGACGTTCTGTTTAATGGATGTCGCCAAATTCGTCGCAAGCGTGTTCTTGTGGGCAAGATAAGTGTCGAGATACTGCGTCCACGCGCGTTGGCGGGCATCCCGATCGGCACCGTTGAGTATTTTTTGCAGGGTACCCTGCGTCAGGTCAAGTTCGTTCCCGTCCGCTGTCTGCACGGGCGGAAATTTGAAATCCGCATTGGTCAACATGCTAGTGGACGATCCTGCCCCTCCAAACGGATCCCCCAACATGCCCAAAATTTCTTCGACTTCGGATGAGCGGACGTGCGCCTGTTTGCGGAAGAGATCGTGGATGAAGTGTTCGTAGGCGCTCAGGCGGGGTTCATCCGCAACGAACTGACGAAGGGCTTGCTCGCCGATTGTGAGCATTTCGGGGCGGAGATAGGCGCTGGCGGCGCTAACCTGCCCGTAGACACCGCGCGCTTTGTCTGCCATGGCGGCGGCGTTTTGGTCGGCGGTGTCGACGCTGTAGGAGAAGCCCGCGTACATGTAGAGCCGCTCGGCACGGACTTGCAGGTTTTCGAGGGCGGCGAGGGCATCGGCGAGCGTGGCGGCGCTTTCGGCGAGTTTGCCTTGAAATTCTTTGACAGCAGGGATGGCGGCGAGGATGGCATCCGCTTCTGCCTGCCACTTGGCGGGGGAGGCGAAGACGCTTTCGGCGTTCCAGGTGTATTGGGGGGTGGCTTCACTGCGTGGGGGGATTTTGGGCATGGGATTCCTTTCGGGAATAAAGATTAAACTTTATTAGTTTATACAACATTTATGGGGTGTAATGAATTACACCTTGACTAGCAGAGGCAACCCAAATGGAATTGTCATCTGCACAGGCTATGTCATTGATTGTGCCAATTGGAAAATCAGAATTTCCATTTTTGTTTTTGATTCGAGGAATATGCCATAGACCATCTTTCAAGTAGAGTAGATACATACTCTGCCTACTCCATTTGGCTAACCATAATTTTCCATCTGGCGTAAAACACATATTACTCACGCCAAAATAATCTGTAAGAAAAGAATCATTTTTATACATTTCCCATTGTGCCGAAACGTAATGGAACAGGCCGTTGGCGTGCATCGCAAACCAGACAGACTCATCTAAGTCTATTGCTATTGACGCTGAAATACATAATGATTCACCACAATTCAATTCTAAGGGGTACTGGTTCCATGCTTTTCCATCATATGAAAAAAGCCCATCATCTGTGGCTACCCAGAGAACCCCATTTCTATCAAAATTAATGTTTCGTACCCGAGCGGTATCTTCAAAAAAGGATGTCCATTCTTTTCCGTCAAACTTTATTATCCCTTCATGCCACTCAAGCGATACCCATAATGACCCATCAACAGGATTTATTTTCATGCCGTTAATGTCCGTTTCTAATATTCTTTCTTGTGTCCAAATCCCATCCAAAAATTTATAAATAGTGTGTCCGCCACCAACCCAAAGTGCATTGTCTCTATCAACAGCAAGAGTATTTACCAGAGCAAAACCGTTTGATGGGAGTAATTCGTCAGGGATGAAAAAACTCTCCCAATGATTTCCGTCATACATGGCTATTTCACTTTGTCCTCCAAGCCAGATAGTTCCATTCGGAGCGATAGTAAGGGAGTTGAAGGTGTATAGACTGAGACCTTGATTTTGAATTGGATCATAGATAACCCAGTTCTCTGGTTCTGTGTTGGTAAACACCATGTTGTCAGGTAACTTGCCATCAAATATTAATGTGGGAGTTAAAAAGGGCGTTGGAGATAATGGAGTATCTGTTGCCGATGATGTTTCAGGGAGAATTGCTGTTTCCGTAGTTGGAATACTGGTTTGTGCATCAAGTTGGTTTGGCAGACAAGATACGAATATAAAAAGAACAGGAATGAATAATGGGAATATTTTTCTCATGGAATGCCCTCCTAAAAATAAAGTAAGAGCGGTCACAAATAAACTTGTTGTACATAGAATTTTACCCCCAACTTGGCTTCGCACCCGTCGGCGTGATCGTGTCGCTGTCGAAGTCATAGTGGAAGAGGGGCTGCAGGCGGTAGCGTCCGTTCTCCAGCCCGAGCAGTTCGGTGACGTGCGTCAAGCGGCGTTTGCCGTTTGGGAGTGAGCGGGGATAAATCCCCTGCTCAGTGCATGGAAGCCCTATCGGGCTGGGTGCTTTTAGTCCTGCAGGGACTTCCACGTAATGAGGCAGGACTTTAGTCTGCACCGATTTCACCCCCAACTCGGCTTCGCGCCCGTCGGCGTGATCGTGTCGCTGTCGAGGTCGTAGTGGAAGAGCGATTGTAGGAGGTAACTTGCTTGTCGGCTACATACAATAATTTTCAAGGTTAATTTTTTCAAGTAAACTAAAGTAGTAAAATGACCTTTGTGCAGCATCGGACAGGTTGGCATTTGGTATAAAAATGGTTGCACACTTATATCCCCTCTTTGAATGGGCAGGTTTCCGGAAAAGTAGTGATGTACAGAAAAGAACAGAAGCGAGACAATTCCCCATCTTTTGATGCCTCCTTGCATAACGCAATGAGTACGTGGCGGGAGACGACACTCAATAAATTACTGCTTGTATTAGCCATCCTGAATGCTGTTGTCACCATTTTACAATTTTTTGTAAGCTCGCATGTACCAAGTATTGGGGAATCAGCTTTGGTTATCTTTTTCGCTCTGAGCTTATTCGCCTTAGCCCTTCTTCCGAAAATTCCCCATCGTCTAAAAGGTATCTTCTTGCTCATTTTTATATATATAGGGGTTAGTAACCAATTATGGACCCACGGTCTCGCCTCGAGTGCCTTGATAAGTTTGGTGCTGATTCCCCCGATCGCCTTCCTGATCTTCAGTCCCCTAGCTGGCTGGGTTTCAGGCATTGCCAGCACCCTGTTATTTATTATCTTTGCGGTTTTGCATCAATTTGAAGGAATAAGCCATTTGATGAGAGTTGAGAGTGATCCGTTTGCTCCATCGCTATGGTTTGAAGTCGGACTCTCGTTATTTGGCATGATCGGTGCTACGTTGCTTATTTTGAATCAACACTATCGTTTAACGCTCAATGCCGTTAAGGAAGAGCGCGAACAAATCCAGAAAACCATGCAGGCGCAGACGGCTACGATCTTCGCGATGGCTAAATTGGCGGAATTCAGGGACACCGACACCGGCGGTCATTTGGAGCGTGTGATGGAATATTCCAGATTGCTTGCGGAAGCCATGCAATCTGAAGTGAAATATCGTGACTTGATCGACAAGGCGTTCGTCGAAAATATTTTTCGCGCCAGTGCGCTGCATGATATTGGCAAAATTGCCATTCCGGATGCGATCCTGCGTAAATCGAATAAGCTTTCTGACGATGAGTTTGCGGTCATGAAATCGCATGTCACTGTTGGCGCAGAGAAGTTGCAGGCGGTGAATGCCAATTATCCCGATAATCATTTCCTGCAAATGGGCATCAGGATCGCCTTGGCGCATCATGAATGGTGGAATGGAAAAGGCTATCCTTATGGATTACAAGGCGAAGCGATCCCGCTCGAAGGACGGATCGTAGCTTTGGTCGATGTGTATGATGCCCTGCGCAGTAAGCGGGCGTATAAAAAAGCGTTTAGCCATGCCAAAAGTAGGGAAATCATTCTGTCCCAGCAGGGAAAACAATTTGATCCCGCTGTCGTTCGTGCCTTCGTAAAATGTGAAAATCGCTTTGATGAGGTCAGTCGAAAGTACCCCTCAGATGAGAGACAACAGACTGTACAGATCTGAGCTTAGATTATCCCCAACTCGGCTTTGCACCCGTCGGTGTGATCGTATCGCTGTCGAGGTCGTAGTGGAAGAGGGGCTGCAGGCGGTAGCGTCCGTTGTCCAACCCGAGCAGTTCGGTAACGTGCGTTAGGCGACGTTTGCCGTTCGGGATGCGCTCTTGATGCGTGATAAGCTGGATCGATGACGCGATCAGGTGGCGGATTTCGTTCAATCCCAGCCCAAGATTTGCCATCAGGCACATTGTTTCCAGGCGCGCGAGTGCATCTTCAACGCCGTTAGCGTGGATCAGCGCCAGGCTGCCATCATGCCCCGTATTGAACAGGTTGAGCACATGTAGCGCATCCCCGTCGCGCAGTTCGCCAATCACCAGTCGGTCGGGGCGCATTTGCTCGGCGAGCGAGACCAAATCCGCAAAGGAGTGATCCGGCGAGTTCTCGGCAGCGAAGCGGATAAAGTTCCGCATCCGCGGTTGGTAATCGGGGCTGTTCTCGATCACGATCACGCGCTCGTCGGCGGGGAAGTCATTGGTCAGCACATTCGCGAAGGTCGTCTTTCCGCTCGCCGTCCCACCGGAGACAAGGATATTTTTGCGGGATGCGATCGCCGCGCGCAAAATCTCATGCTGTGCGGGGATCAGTGAACCGTAACGGAAGAGATCGTCCATCGTCATCGAACCGACGAAGGGCTTGCGGAGCGCTATCTGAGCGCTATTCTGAGCCGTCGGCGGGATGACCGCTACAAAGCGTGCTCCGTCATCGAAATATACCCGCCCGGACGTTTGCCCCTCCCCAAGCGTGATGCCGCGCAGCGCTAGCACCGCATCCACGATGGCACGAATTTCATCCGCCGAGTCGAAGACGACGCCCGCATCCACGAGCGATCCCTGCCGTTCGACAAAAACCTTATCGGGCGCATCAACGATGATCGCGGTCGTGGTCTCGTCGGTGTAGTGCGGGGCTAGTTTGCCTAAAGCGTTGATTACATCTTGTTGGTTCACGGTTATTCTCCTTTTTCCTAGTGAAGAGGGTGCGTCGCACCAAGCGGATAAGGATCTGCCCATCAATGGGCAAAATATATGTTGACGAGAATCTGCCTGTCGAAGCTGGTGCGACGCACGCCTGTTTCTGTTCTTAGCATACAAGAAAAGGATAGCCTTGTCCCCCGCCATTTGCACAGGTTGGTCACAGTGGTGTTACACAGTAAAAAATCATGATTCTGCGAGAAACCGCTTTTGCGACGAAGCAGCCTCATGATTGAGAAGATTGCTTCGCTTCGCTCGCAAAATCAATTGCCAATCCACCCATTTCTCAACGCAACCACCACCGCCTCCGTGCGCGAATTTGTCCCCGTCTTGTTGAAAACCGAATTGAGATGAAGCTGGATCGTGCGTTCACTCAGTCCCAGCCTATAGGCGATTTCTTTATTCGTCAGCCCCTCGGCGGTGAGACCGAGTACTTCCGCTTCGCGCGGTGAAAAGGGATGCGGCGTGGCTTCCTCTTCGCTCTCCCCTAAATTTTGGGCTTCGTTAAGCGCTTGTTGTGCCAACTCTCCCAACGTGGCGACTGCTTGTCGTGCGGGGTAATTATCCGCAGGCAGGGCGCGTTCGTAGGCACGTGCCTGGGCGATCAGCAGTTCGAGGGTTTCGATCAGTCCGTCGAGAGGCAGAGGGGATTTGGGCATAATAACAACGTAGGGGCGAGACTCAGACTATCTCCTACAAAAAGGCATTATCTCCGGCAACGAAAAACAAATCCGTGCGCTGAAATATTCTATGCTGACTTTTTCTAATGTGTGGCAATTAGTTATTTTGCAGCCATAACAATAAAGCCGTTAAGCTAAAGCCATCGGTAATGGTTTTTTCTTTTATCATCTTTCTGATTTCATTTTGGGTAAACCAACGAGTTTCGCTAATTTCGTTCTCGTCGAAATCTTGAATATGTTCAGCTACTTTGCAGTGAACAACGTGAAATATCTTATTTGCACTACCATTCATAGGGTAGTAGGAGTAAAGTGATTTATGTTCATCTGAGAGATAGCCTGTTTCCTCAAGCACTTCTCTTTTGGCAGCTTCAATTTCAGTTTCTCCAGCATCCACTCCGCCCGCAGGCAGTTCCCAGTCACAACTCTCTGATGTGTAGCGACAAACACGTACAAAGATAATATCTCCTGAACTGTTTTCTACAATCGCAGTAACCGCAGGCTGGGGGAAATCCAGTAAATGGTACTTGTCGATAATAAAACCATTCGGGAATTTCACTTTATCCAAATATAAATTTACCCAGGGGCTCTCGTAAACAATTTCTCTTGATAGTTTTTCTGGTTTCATATCAATTTCCTCCTTCGATTTTTATAAAAGTCAGGGGCGACCGGCCGGTCACCCCTGCAAAATTAACGTGGCAATGAAAAACAGATCCGTGCCCCTGGCGATGACTTCGCATCATCGATCCACATGCGGCCGCCGTGAGCTTCGACGATGGCGCGCGCGAGATATAGGCCCAAGCCTGCGCCCTTCGTCTTGTTGACCGATTCGACGGCGCGGTAGAAACGGTCGAAGATGTGCGGCATATCCTTCGCGTCGATGCCGGGACCCTGGTCGCTGACGCAGATAATAATCTGCTCGGGGCGTGCTTCGCCGCTGATGCGAATTTCGCCTTCGGGCGAATATTTGATCGCATTTGAGATCAGGTTGTTGAGCACTTGGCGAATCCGCGTTTCGTCGGCGAGGATAACGGGGAAGTTTTCGGGGAAGTCGATGCTGATTTGATGGCGGCTGGTTTGGGTGGAGAAGCGCTCCGCGAGTCGGGCGGCGAGTTTGCTCATCGCCACATCGGTCTGATTCAGGCTCATTCCCCCGGCCTGTAGGCGGGACGCATCCAGTAGATCGTCGATCATTCTGGCGAGACGGTCGGCTTCTTCTTCGATGACCGTCAGGCTGTCCTTGATGATCTCGCGATCCCAGTTGGCATCGTCGCGGCTGAGTGTGCTGGCGTAGCCTTTGATGAGCGCGACAGGTGTGCGCAGTTCGTGGCTGACGACGGAGATGAAGGTGCTCTTGATCTGCTCGGCGGTGCGGAAATGGGTAATATCGCGCACGGTGACGAAGAAGTTGCGCAGCGCGCCCTCGGATGTGAGCAGCGGGGCGTACGTGACACCTACAGGTAAATTGGGTGGGTTCGGACGTTCGAGATCACCCTCGACGTATAGGGTGGCATTCGGCGTGAGCGGGAATCCATTGGCTTCTGCCTCTTCGAGCGGCGTCCCCTGCGGATCGCCCGACCAGCGGATAATTTCTGCGTGTGCTTTGCTAACAAGATCAGCGCGCGGCTGCCCGTAGAGCTTCTCGAAAGCAGCGTTGACGCGCTCGATGGTGTGGTCGGCGTTAAGAATTAGGATGCCGTCGGCGGCAGAGTCGAGCAGGGCGTCGAGGCGCTGTTTCTCATAGCTAACCTGCCCGTAAAGTTGCGCGTTGTAGACCGCAGTTGCGGCCTGATGCGCAAAGGTTTGCAGGAGTTGTTTATCGTTGGGGGAAAATAGATCGGGGTAATTGCGGAAGATGAAGATCACGCCGATGACTTGCTGGTGAGCGGTCAGCGGCAGCCCGACGCCATTCAGCAGCCCACGGCTGGCAGTGTACGCCAGCCCTTTGAGCATGCGGTTCAATTCATCGACGTTGAACTCGGAAACGGTCTCTTCGGCGAGCAGTGGTTTGAGATAATCGAGCAGGGCGGGGGGCATCTTCTGTGCCGCCGCGACGCGCCAACCCTGATCGTCTTTAAGTGCGATTAAGCCCGCCTGTCCGGCGAGCATCTCAACGGAGATGCGCAGGATGCGTGCGAGCAGCTTTTCGAGATCAAGTTCTTCAGTGATGGCGCGTGTGATCTCAAGCAGGTAGTCACGTTGACGAACGCGGAAGTCAGGCAGGGTGGGCAACATAAGGGTATTTTATCATCTGGAATTAAAAAGGGCGGGTCTCAGACCTGCCCTTACAACAAATTTCTAATACGGGTAGGGGCGACCGGCCGGTCGCCCCTACGAAATTATTCTTTTTCTGCTATCGTGATCGCTTCTTCAAAGACCTTTAAGCCTTCGTCGATTTCGGCCTTCGAAATATTCAGCGGTGGCGAAACGCGGATAACGCTTTCGCCACAACCGAGCGTGATCAGCCCGCGCTCAAAAGCCAGATCGGAAACACGGTCGCGCAGGGCGCCGTTTTTCTCGCGGCTGGCTTTATCTTTGACAAAGTCGGTGCCGATCATCAAGCCGATGCCGCGCACATCGCCCATGCTGGGATGGCGAGCCTGAATTTCAGCCAGCGCATCCAGTGTATATTCGCCGACTTCGGCAGCGTTCGCCATGAAGCTCTCTGAGATCAGGTCGATGGTCGCGTTGGCGGCGGCACAAGCCAGCGGATTGCCGCCGTAGGTATTGCCGTGTGTGCCGGGCGTCCAGGTCATTACTGATTTACGCGCGATCATGGCACCGAGCGGAACGCCAGAGGCAATGCCCTTCGCCGATGTAACGATATCCGGCTCAACACCGAAATTTTCAATCGCCCACCATTTTCCGGTGCGCCCCATCCCCGCTTGGACTTCGTCCGCAATTAGCAGGATGCCGTATTTGTCGCAGAGTTTACGCAGCGCGGGGAAGAACTCCGGCGGCGGGACGATGTAGCCGCCCTCGCCCTGAATTGGTTCGATGATGATACCGGCAACTTCTTCGCCGGGCATCACACGTCCAAAAATCTCTTCTTCGATATAGCGGACAACCGTCTCGCCGTAGCCTTCGCCCGGTTTGCTCGCCAAAAGTGGACGATAGACATCGGGGTAGGGAACGTGGACAACGCCATCCATCGTGGGGCCAAAGCCACGTTTATATTTGGCTTTGCTGGCGGTAAAGGAGAGCGATCCCATTGTGCGGCCGTGGAATCCGCCGAGGAAACCGATAAAACCTGATCGTCCGGTGTGGTACCGAGCAAGTTTTATGGCGGCTTCCACTGATTCGGTTCCGGAATTTGTCAAAAATACGCGGGCGTCTTCTTCAAAGGGGGCGATCCTCGCTAGATTTTCGCTCAGCTTGATCCATTCTTCATGATAAAAATCCGAAGAAATATGCAGGAATTTCTCTGCCTGATCTTGAATTGCTTTGACCACTTTCGGGTGGCTGTGCCCTGTTGATGCAACGGCGATCCCCGCTGCAAAATCGAGAAAACGATTACCGTCTACATCCCACACTTCTGAACCTTTGCCGTGATCCATCACGAAGGGGAAGGCGCGCGGGTAAGAATTTGAAACGACAGTAGCGTCGCGCTCAATCAGCGCGCGCCCATGAGTACCGGGAAAACTGGACATGTTTTAAAAGCTCCTAATGGGTTTTCGTGTCCACCAATGCCAGTGCTCCAAGCAAACCGGCATCATCGCCGAGAGCGGCGGGTGTGACGACAAGATTTTCTAAATAAGCGGGGTTGAAAACGTGCGCCCGCAAACTAGCTTCAAAAGGCTTCCAGAGCAAATCTCCACTTTGTGTGACGCCCCCACCTAAAATCACAATTGAGGGGTTGAAGATGTGCAGGAAGTTGGCAACCCCAATGCCAAGATATTGCCCCGCGCGCTCATAAGCGGATAGGGCCAGTGGATCGCCCTCGCGGGCAGCTTCAGCGATGGCAAATGCGTTGCGCTTCGTCCGCGACCGTAGGCTTGATTCCGTTTTTTCATCTTTCAGTTGCGCTTCGACGTAATTTGCAATCGCCGTTCCGGACGCCAACGCTTCGAGATGCCCCTTATGGCCACAGGAACAGATTGGGGCATTATCATCTGCCAGCACTGTGGTGTGTCCTAGCTCGGCGGCGAAACCCGCATGCCCCTCGAGCAGATGGCCTCCGCTGATGACCCCACCCCCAACACCAGTGCTGATCGTCAGATAAACGAGATGATCGTGTCCCCGTGCTGCGCCATAACGCCACTCGCCCAGCGCAGCCAGATTGGCGTCGTTGCCGAGATAGACGGGAATATTCAGCTTTTCTGTCAGGCGCTCAACAAGTGGGAAGCCGTTCATCGAAGGGATATTAGGTGTTTCGATGATCGTGCCTGTGAAAGGGTCTATTGGCCCCGGTACAGCCACGCCAATTCCCGCAACTGCTTCATTAGGCGGGATTACTTCGGTAATTAAACGAAGAAGCCGCTCAAAGATAGGTTCGTCTACTGAGCGGGTGGTTGTTTTTTTGTGTTGGATCGGGCGTGTGTCATCATGGCGATAAGCCGCGGCACGCAAGTGCGTTCCGCCCAGGTCAATAGCGATGCGGATACTCATGGCCGCTATTATACTTGCTTGGCTTGGGATGTCACGGGGCAAGTGTCATTTCTTTTGGTGACAAACTAAAAGTATCAACTCTATCAGTCGTTCTACTCTATGTTGTCTCGTTTAATGACCATCAGGGTCATATCGTCAAATTGGGGGGCGTCGCCGACGAATGTTTGTATCTCTGCCAAAATCTTTTCATGGATTTTTTCTGCCGGTAATCTTTTGTTTTGCTGAGAAACGGCGACCAATCTCTCTTCGCTAAATAACTCATCCGCTGTGTTCTGGGCATCGGTGATCCCGTCAGAATAGGCGATGAATAAGTCGCCGGGTTCGAGTTGAACGGTTTTTTGCGTCCAATCCATGCCTTCCATCACACCGAGAGCCATGCCGGTGCGTATCATTCTGACGGTGTTTTCAGGATCATCTTCGCGGAAGATATAGGGCGGATTATGCCCCGCGTTGCAGTAGGTTAGCGATCCTGTTTTGGGGTCAAGAATGCCATAAAAAACGGTAACAAATTGATCTGCACGGGCGTCTTCGAGAATGCGTTCGTTAGCGAGGCGCAGCGCGACTTCGGGCTGTTCCCGATGTTGGAGCGCGAAGGTGCGAATCAGCGTGCGGCTGAGCGCCATGTAGAGGGCTGCGCCCGTCCCCTTGTCGGCAACATCCGCGACGAGGAAGCCGATCTTGCCATCATTAAATTCGATGAAATCGTAGAAATCGCCCGATGTCTGACGGGCGGGCGTGAGTGAGGCAACGATCTTCCAGCCATCCAAATTGGGAACGCTTTCGGGCAAAAAGCTGGCCTGAATCTCTCCGGCGATAGCCAGTTCGCTGCTCATCTTTTCGGATGCCAGCGTTTCGGCGTACATTTCGGTGCGATAGAGCGCGGAGGCGATCTGGGATGCCAGCGCCTGCACAGTTGAGAGCGAATCGGTGGTGCGGGCAACACTTTTATGGCGCAGGAGGTAAATGCCGCCAATACAGGCGGGCGCAACGCCCTCGTCAACTGGACTGGCGCTGAAGATTTTGACCATGATCGCATCGCCATAAACGGATTTTGCGCCTGCTGGGGCCTGTTCTTTCAGAATCAGATAATGCTTTGGGCTTTCCCAGAGTCGCTCCCAAAGGGGCCTTGAGGGCATGGCGCTTTCTGTAGGGTGTACGATGTGCAAATCGTCATCGCTTTCGCCAAGGATGCGAATTTCAAAGATGTCCAGACCATCGGAGAACATGGGCAGGATATTCTTTTTAAGCATCTCTGCCAGTGCCAGATCATCGGGCGCGGCCTGGATGATCTCCTCGCCCAGATTTTCAAGCTGTGCCATCTCGCGGGATTGGCGCACGCTGCGCAGGTTCGTTTCGCTTAGATGATAGGCCAATAAATTGACCAGGATGAGACCCAGCAGCAGGAAGATGAATGGTCCCATCCCCGCATAGACATAGACTAGCGCAATGGGGATGGCGAACGGAGCCTGCGCGAGAACAGAAATTGCTACCGTTAAAATGACATTGGATTGGGCCCGCAGCGAGATCGGCATCCCGATGATCTTGCTTAGATAGACGAAAGTGGGCATGGTGATCGTTCCCGAAACAATGGCAGAAACCAAAATCGCCACAAGGGCAGGTAGCCAACGGATCGGCTGCAGGGAGGTGAGCGGATATTCTCCGCCCAGAGCGCTGTAGGCGGCTAAACCCAACAAGCCACCCAAAATATGTAGGAAGCCCTGTATATAACTGGCAAAAGGCGCCCAAAAGATATTCTGCCCCAACTTGGAACGTCGGTGCGCATCAAGCAGCACGGAGATAGTATCGGCAAGCAGGTTGACCCACATAAAAACGGGACCGAGAATAAAAAGGCCTGTCCATAGGAAGATCAGACCGAGGGAACTGGTGGCGATAAGGCTTTTCTGGGGTTCGATCTCGATCATGAGTGTTGCTGTGCTGTTATTGGCGATCAACATGCTGATGATCAGGAGGGTCGAAAGAAGAATATTCTCACGTAAAGCAGACAGATCAAATACCAAAACAAGCCAGATGATCGTGATGAGACAGACTGGCAGGTTAAAGAAAAGCTGCCCAACTTCCGCAAAGGCCTGATGCAGGGCATTGCCTTTGAGTTTTTTGAGTTCAGGTCTGAGTTTGGCGTTCAATATGAAAAAGGGATGTTCTTTCATGAGGCTTCCTAGCTCAATTGGCGGATGATCTTGCTTTGCAAATCGGTCACATCATTATACGTCAGCACTACATCCGCGCAGCCACGCATGGAGGAAGAAATCTTCTCGTCGGGTTTGTGGCAGAGCCAGATCGGGATGCGGCGTTCGTAGGCGATGCCGACTTCGATCAGTCCGCCGCGCAGTTCGGGGTGGTAGATGACGATGAAGATGTCGCTGTTAGTGAGATGTTCCCGCACGAAGGGCATGAATTCTTGTGGGGAAGTCATACTCGCTTTTGCGATTTCATCTGTGGCAATGAAGGGCGTATGTCCCGTAGTGCGGATTGTCGAATCCAATGCTGAGATGAGGGAAGCAAGTTCCACATCCGCGCGCGGCACTTTCATACTGACGAATATTTTCATGCGGCAAGTGTACTCTGCTCGCTTTAGGTTGCCAAGTTTGGTAGTTATCTATGATAAGCCGTATAATACGCCATCTACTATATTACAGGAGGAAATTTCCTATGCAAATTCAAAAGCAACTCTATTTTTTAATCCTTATTTTATTATCGGCGTGTAGTTCAAATGTAGAACTGCCTGTAAGTGATGTGCAACCAACTCTTACAGTGATACCGACGGTAAAAGTTCAATCAACAGAAACCAGCTTACTGCCTACGCCAACACCCGCTATATCTGCAGAGGATGAAATCCCTGTTTACGACTTGCCTTTGAATGAATCAGAAAATCCTTTTACGATGAAAACATGGAATTACGTCTTTCAGGAGATTGATTTTTCATTTGCTTTTGATTCAACCTGGGTTGTTACACCTGCTGAAAAAGACAGGCTAGATAAAGTATATAAGGCAACTACAGAGAATGGCCTGGAAGTTTCTTCTTGGATCGAATGGTTTTCTGATCTGGCATTGCAAGACTATGAAGATATGATGTATTCGGCATGTGCATTTAAGAACACATCAGAACAGCTTGAGGCTGGTAAATCAGTATTTATGCACGTGGCGCAATTTTACGAGCCAGAAAGAATTGCGGTTCCGCTTGATCGCTATGCCAGGATTTTTCTTCATGATTTGCCGGATCATATTTACCCAACAAACGTAGTTAAAGTCTTTTCTGATAGCGGTATGCCGATGGTTATTATTGAAGCAGAAGTTACAGGAGATACCCCGCTTTACACAACATATATTCTTGTGAATACAGGAAAAGCCTACTTGGAAATTGTCTTTCAAACCTATGATTCCGACTATAGTGTTTTAGATGATTTGCGTTTAACCTTACGCTCTTTTTCAACCACATTAAAGCTTAGTTCTGGAGAAGATGAAAAAGATGATGAAGTAGAAATTTCTGAAGATGGGTGGGGACAAGATACTGATTATGCGTTCGTTCACTTGCCAGATGGGCAGACCCAAATAACTGACAAAGTGAATAACTATGAAATGACATTGCCCACTGATTGGTTTTTCGTTGATTATTCAGGCACTGTAGAGCAAGACCAACATAACGCCAGTCTTGTAGCGGATGCAATGTCATCGAGTGCAGGAGAATTTGTAAGAACATCATTTAATATTTCTGAAAGCACGGAAGCGGTTGCTTATTTCAACGAAGCACCAAACTTTTGGGATGGAAAGGCTCATGTTGCTGAGATAACCCTGATACAGCCTGAACCAGATTTTGTTTTTGATGTTGAAGAATACATATATCTGTTGTATGGGAGTGCAGAAGGATGGGAAAACACCGATATATTGGAAGGGGCTGTATATGACAACGCAAATGGTGTTGCAATGGATATGGTCTTTGTTCATCAGCCTGAAGCAAAGAATACATGGGATACCTATAAAATGGTTATTGTATTTATGGGGGCAGAAGATATTGTTTCTGTTTACTTTAGTTATTTCCCAAGCGACGAAGAAAACCCTGCAGAAGCAGCAGCAAATTACTTTTTTCCAATCATTGATTCAATTAAGGTTGAAAAATAAACGCTTGACTTAGTCGTATAATACTTTTAGCGTAAAGTTCTCAGTATCAGCGTGCGCCGCACCAACACGATAAACATCTGCTTTTCAACGGGTATTAAACTAGTCGATGGGTGTCTCCTTCTCGAAGCTGGTGCGACGCACGCCTGCCTGAGTGAAAAGTTCACTTCAAAGGAGTATCCATGTCTGAACCCCGAATTGTTCATCCCCCAACTGGAACCGAATTAACTTGCAAAAACTGGCTCATCGAAGCCGCCTATCGCATGATCCAGCACAACGTCTCGCCCGATGTGGCGGAGATTCCCGAAAAGCTGGTCGTTTACGGCGGGCGCGGACAAGCCGCCCGTAATTGGGAAAGCTTCGACGCCATTCTCGAATCGCTCAAAAATCTTGAAGAAGATGAGACCCTGCTCGTGCAGTCGGGCAAGCCGGTGGCGGTCTTCAAATCGCACACCGATGCCCCGCGTGTTTTGATCGCCAACTCGAACCTTGTCCCCGCCTGGGCGACCTGGGAGCATTTTGACGAACTGGCTGCCAAAGGGCTGATGATGTACGGGCAGATGACGGCTGGCTCGTGGATCTATATCGGTACGCAGGGCATTTTGCAGGGGACTTATGAGACCTTCGGTGCGCTCGCCCGTCAACGTGGCTGGGGATCGCTGGCTGGTAAATTCGTATTGACTGCGGGATTAGGCGGGATGGGCGGCGCCCAGCCCCTGTCGATTACGATGAACGAAGGGGTGGGTCTGTGTGTGGAAGTTGACCGTGCCCGCGCCAAGCGCCGCCTCGATATCGGCTACGTGGACGAGATGGTGGATACCCTTGATGCAGCCATGGATTTGGTGAAAGACGCGGTCGCCGCTAAAAAGCCGCTCTCCATCGCCCTCGTTGGCAACGCGGCAGATGTGCTGCCCGAAATGGTTGCGCGCGGCATTACCCCCGATGTGGTCACCGACCAAACATCCGCGCACGAAGCGCTCTTTTACATCCCATCGGGCGTAACCGTCGAAGAAGCTGACAAGCTGCGCGAAAGCGACCCCGAAAAATTCAAAGCGATGGCACGTGAGTCGATGGCAAAGCACGTCGAAGCGATGCTCGCCATGCAAAAAGCCGGTGCGGAAACCTTTGACTATGGCAATAATATCCGCCAGCAGGCTTTCGATTACGGCGTCAAAAACGCCTTTGACTTCCCCGGCTTTGTCCCCGCCTACATCCGCCCGCTCTTCTGCGAAGGGAAAGGCCCCTTCCGCTGGGTGGCGCTCTCTGGCGATTACGAAGACATCCTGCGCACCGATGAAGCCATTCTCGAACTCTTCCCTGAAGACGAGCATCTCGCCCGTTGGATCAAGATGGCGCAGGAAAAAGTGCCTGTGCAGGGCTTACCCTCGCGCATTTGCTGGCTGGGCTATGGCGAACGTGAGATGGCTGGCTTGAAGTTCAACGAGTTGGTCAGGCAGGGCATCGTCTCCGCCCCAATCGCCATTGGACGAGACCATCTCGATTCGGGGTCCGTTGCGTCCCCGAACCGCGAAACCGAAGCAATGAAAGATGGCTCCGACGCCGTCTCCGATTGGCCGATCCTGAATGCGCTGATTAACGCCGTCGGTGGTGCGACCTGGGTCTCCTTCCATCACGGCGGGGGTGTTGGGATGGGCTATTCCCAGCATGCGGGTCAGGTCATTGTCGCGGATGGCACGGATTCGGCCGCAAAGCGCCTTTCGCGTGTCCTGACGACTGACCCCGGTTTGGGCGTTGTTCGCCACGCAGATGCGGGCTACGATATTGCCATCAACGCTGCGAAGCGGCATCACATTAACATGCCGATGTTGAAATAGACATAAGGGCAGACACGCAGGTCTGCCCCTACTTTTCCTGAATGTCGTGCGAGTGTCGTGTTCGCGACATGGTCATTATTCGACGTAATTCCTAGAATGGGAATTGAATTTCGAAAGGAGAAATCTCATGAACCAACCCGATTTAGGTTTGAAAGTCAACGAATTACGTCAGCTTAAGGGTTTCACCCAGGAGCAACTCGCTGAAGAATGCGAAGTTAGTACCCGTACCATTCAGCGTATTGAAAGCGGAGAAGTTGATCCGCGTTCTTATACCTTGCAATGTCTGAGCAGCAGCCTCGACTTCGACTTTATGCAAGACCAGACATCGAATGAAAATTTATGGCTGACGGCTCTGCACCTGAGCAGTGTGCTTTCCATCGTCGTTATCCCGCTATTGATCTGGTCGTGGAAGAAAAATCAATCCTACAAGATTGACAAACAGGGTCGCCAGGTGCTCAACTTCCAGATCACCATGACGTTGATGCTAATTGTCGCAGCGCTCTTTCTGATGCTCGCGCCCGCAGCACTCATCTTCATGGATGCATCCACTGTAAGTGCGTGGGAAAACTCACCGATTTTCATCGCAGCACTGATCTGTATGCCAGCGCCGCTGATCATGATCGGTATCTTCTGCACCTGGCAGGGAGTCAGGAACGCAATGCGAGCGTTGGCAGATGAACCGATCCACTATGCACTGTCGATCCCGTTTATGAAGTAGAGATGGAGTATTCAGATTGGTTCAATCTCACAGATTGAACCAATCTCTAGATAAGGAGAATGAACAATGACCGAAGAAAAGAAAGAAGCCAAATGCGCAACTTGCCCAATGCGCCTGAAAGCCGAGCAGAATCCCAAGTCATTTGGAGCACGCCTCTGGAAGTGGCATACCGGCTGGTGTCCGGGCTGGAAGGCGTACCAAGCATCTTTGCAGGAAGAGGCTTAAAGAGAAAAATCCGAGATTGTCAGGTCTCGGATTTTTGTGTTTCATAAACGGAGTCCAACGTCTCCCTGATGTTAGTGTGCAAGCCAAAAAATAGAGATTTTGGACGTTCCTATTTTAAAACCTTCTCCGCTTTGGCGCGCAAGGTAGCGAGGTTGCTTTTCAGTTCAGCAAGGGTTTTCTCTGCCTCGTCCAGACGCTCATTTTCGGAGCGGATATAACGCATATAGGGTGCGACACCTTCATTCAGGCGCCTGGTCGCGCTCTTTGCTTCGGCGTTGAATTGATGTGAGAGGGCAGATGTTAATTTGTTGCGTAGGGAGGTCATCTTTTCTTTGAAATCTTCTTTGGCTTGCTTGCGTTTGAAGGGGATCACGAAAAAGCCGACGATTGCCATCGCTCCGGCAGCGAGGGTGCCGGTGATGTCGAGGGCGGAGGAGACGATTACAAGCGTGACGAGCGCGCCCAAGCCGATTGCGCCCGCTTCGAGCAGGGCGGTTTGCGCAACGGCGGCTTCGACCCCGGCTGCCAGTTGACTGGCTTCTTTGTCGTGGTCGTAGGTCTCAACGATGGTCTCGACCGTTTGCCCGACGCTGTCGATCAGTTCGCGGCGGCGGGTGTCGCGCGGGGCGTAGGCTTCCCCGACGATGTGATCGATATTTTCGGCTTGGCGGCGTTGCAGGTAGCCCATCACTTCCTGCCATTGGCGCAGGTCTTTGTGAACAAGCCAGTCGATCAGGCGCTGCACTTGTTTTTCGATCTGGGCGGGCATATCGGCGAGAACGTTTTTTTCAAATTCAGCGCGGATCTTTTCGCCGCGCATCAGTTCCTTGATATTGGTCAGACGCAATTTGTTGTCGAAAAAGTCGACACCACGATGTTCGAGTTTGTGAAGGATATTCTCCACTTCGGCGAGACGTGGGGTGAGGTCGGCGCTGAGTTCATGTTCGTAGGCAGCCAGAGTCATTTCGAGAGAGCCGACGGTGGTGCGGTCTTCCAGCAGGATTTCGGCTTGCGCCTGCAGGGTCTTTTCAACCTGGATAAGGATCTTCTCGGCAACACCCAGCGGGTTATTGAACTTGAGCGCAAGGCGCGTGCTGTCATCGAGGGTGGCGCTGATGTAGCTCTCGAGAGCATCCAGTTGGCTGGCATCACGCAGGGCTTGGCGCTTAACGGGATCAGGCTCGGATTGTGCCTTTTGCGCCAATTTAGCGGAAGCAGGAAAAATAACGGGCGTATCGTTCAGCAGGGCGGCAGCGTGCTTGCGCACGAAATCCAGTACTTCGTCCAGCGAAGTGTCATCGTCAAAAATATCCACTTTGTTGAGCACAAAGACGACTTTTTTGCCCCAGGTCAAAATCCGCTCCAGAAATTGGCGTTCGCTTTCGGTCAGCGGGCGGTCAGCGGATGTGGCGAAAAGGACGAGGTCGCTGCGCGGCACGAAGTCATTGGTCAGGCGTTCGTGCTGGCGGATGACGGCGTTGGTGCCGGGCGTATCGACGATGTTGAGTTCTTTGAGAATGGGCAGGGGATGAGTTTGCAGGGCAAAACCTTCATCGAGGATGGTTTCGCTGATGCTTTCGCCCCATTTGACAAGTGTCACTTTGGATGTGGTTGGGGTGGCACCTTCTTTGAGCACTTTTTCGCCGAGCAGGGCATTTAGCAGCGCGCTTTTGCCCGCGTTGAATTCACCGGCGACGACGATCAGGAAGAGTTCGTCGAGTTGCAGGATTGCTTTTTGGAGACTTTCGAGCGGTTCGCGCGGGACATCGAGCTTGCTGAGGGCGACCTGGATATCTGCCAGGCCCTCTTTTTCTTCGCGTAAAAATTCGGCTTGCGCATCGGTGAGCATGGTTTGGCGCATGAGATTCTCCTGTTGACGGGATGCCATAATTATACAGCAGAGGCTGGAAGCGGGAGTGGTAGAATCTCGCTATGGAAATTCGGCACCGCTTCATCTTTTCTCTCGCTCTTTTGGGAATGCTCGCCTGCCGCCCGGTCTGGACGGTTGGCTGGACAGAGCTCTTCATCCTTGCCGGGATCGTGCTGCTTTTTGCCGGGCCCTCGTTGTGGCGTTTTTATCGACGCTATCGCAAGTTTCGCGAATATGAAGCAAAGAAAAAGGAGCAGAAATGAGTTTGGGGGCACCCAATTTTGTCTATCTGGCATTGCTCTTTGTGGCGCTGCTTTTTGCGGGATTTTGGCTCAGCCGGTTGGGACAGCCCTATCACAGCGCGGTTTTTAATTTGCATAAATTGATCGGCTTGGGATTGGGCATCTGGTTGGTGAAGATCGTTTATGAGCGGCAGCAAGTTTTGGCGCTGGAAGCCAGCCAAATCTCGGTGCTTGTTTTTACGGTGACGCTTTTTGCCATTACGGTGATCGCTGGTGGATTATTGAGCGTTCAGTCCGCGGGTGGGTTGAAGAGCTTCCCGCCTGTCGCTTGGGTGGGCATCCAGCGCGTGCATCAGTTTTTGCCTTGTCTGATCTTGATTGCCACAGCGCTGACACTCTATCGTTTGTTTCAGTGAAAGAGGGTATAAAGTAAAACGCCGAAGTTGTAAAAACTTCGGTTTTTTGTTTTCATTTTTCAAACTTGATAAAATTACTCTAGCAACGAAATACATTCTTTCAATCAAGGAAACTCAGATGGATAATGAACACTACGAAAGTATTTTGTTAGATGCAGGAGAAATTGCCTTAGACTCACTTATTTCAAATGAGATTTTGAAAGAAATACCTGTCCTTTCAAGTGTTGCCAATTTACTTAGAGGAACTATAGCGATTAGGGATCGCTTGTTTGCTGAGAAACTTAAACGCTTTCTGGATGACATTGCATCTCTTAACGAAAAAGAAAAACAAAAAATATTTGGCAAAATGAAATCAGATCCAGACGAGGCAAAACGTGTGGGCCAAACTACTCTGATTATTTTAGAGCGTATTTCAGAAATAAAGAAAGCTCATATCATTTCTGTCTTATTCATCACTTATGGTTTGGGACACTTACCAGGAAGTGACTTTCGTCGTCTCACAAGCGCTGTGGATATTGCTTTTATTGATGATTTAGAAAAACTTCTCTTGTTGCATAAAATGCCTGAAGATAACCCTAAACTCTTTATGGCTTCACTTATTACATCAGGGCTAACGGAGATAACAACAAGTAGCAAGTTAGAAGATATCGGAAATATCTATTATCGAACTACTAAACTTGGTAATCAATTTCGAACAGCTTATTTTCAAGGCATGAAGTGCCTTCATCCTGATGAATAACTGATGTTACGCAAAAAGGATATTTGTACTTGGTGTCTGCCTCCTCTGTCCTTCGGACATCTCCCCCAAATTCCAAACGCGTGGAATTTAGGGGAGACCAACCGCAGCTTTATTTCTATCCCCCTGTTTTGCTTGCAAAATGGGGGGATGCCCCAGCGAAGCGAGGGGCAGGGGGGCAGAACGTCGGAATTTACAATGTCGCTGCGTAACATGAGTGAATAATTAAAGTCAAACATTTTCCCAACTTTCCACTTTCAAACCTGCAACCTTCAACTATAATAGGGCGGCTGTACTGGAAACGAACCACGAACTATTCTTATGTCTTTAATTATTTCATCTAATCTCTCAAAATCTTACGGGCACGTTGATATTTTCAGCGGGCTGAATTTTACTGTCGAGCACGGCTCGCGGATGGCGCTTGTCGGCCCGAATGGGGTCGGGAAGACGACTTTGTTGCGCATCCTGATCGGGGAAGATTCTTCGTCGGAGGGGCGCGTGACGAAGGCCAAGAAGCTGCGTATTGGCTATTTGCCGCAGACGAAGGATTTTCAGTCGGAGAGCACGGTTTGGGATGAGTGTTTAACGGTCTTTGCCGATTTACGGAAGATGGAAAACGAGATCCATCGTCTCGCCGAGAAAATGGCTGAGATGCCGGAATCAAGCGAAATCATCGAGCGCTACGGGCAAATCCAGGCCGAGTTTGAGCGTCGGGATGGCTACACCTACGAGACGCGCATCCGTCAGGTTTTATCTGGTTTGGGATTTGCCACATCCGATTTTGAGATGCCGATCGCGCATCTTTCGGGTGGACAGGGGACGCGTGCCTATCTCGCCAAGCTGCTGCTCTCGGAGCCGGATGTGCTCCTGCTCGATGAGCCGACCAATCATCTCGATATTGCGGCAGTGGAGTGGCTCGAGGGTTACCTGAGCAAGTGGAAGGGCGCGGTGCTGATCGTTTCGCACGACCGCTATTTTCTTGACCATGTGGCGAACGGGATTTTGGAGATGACACCCGCGGGTATCGAATATTATCGCGGGAATTACAGCCATTATGTGGGACAGCGCACCGAACGTTGGGAGCGCCGCCAGAAGGTTTTCAAGGCAGAGAAGGAAAAGTTGCTCCAGGAAGCCGAATATATCAAAAAACATATCGAAGGCCAGCGGGTGTCGCAGGCGCGCGGTAAGCTGCGCCGTCTGAGCCGGATTGTGCAGGCGATCGAGATTCTTGGCATGGACGCGGTCTTGAACCAAAAGTGGAGCGCGGTCAGCCGAGATATTCTGGCGAGTGATGGACAAATTGCGACCAGCGATCTCAGCCCCGACGAAGCCGAACGGCGCGTGCGCTCGCTGCATTTGCCCGATCACCGTCCGCCGGAATTGCGCCTGAATTTGCGGGCCGGAAAACGCTCCGGTGAGATGGTCATCCGCACCTACGATCTGCAGGTTGGCTACGATGAGCCGCTTTTCAGCGCGCCCGATATCGAGTTGCATCGCCGCGAGTGCGCCGCATTGATTGGGCCGAATGGGGCAGGCAAAACCACCTTTGTGCGTACGATGTTGGGGCAGGTGCCGGCTTTTGCGGGCGAAGTGCGCATGGGTGCATCGCTCGAGATTGGCTATTTTTCGCAGGCGCACGAAACACTGACCGAAGAAAATACGCTCATGCAGGAGATCGAATCAGTCTCGTCGATGCTGCCCGGCAGCATTCGAGATTATCTCGGCAAATTCCTCTTTTCTGGCGATGATGTTTTCAAGACCGTCTCGTTGCTTTCGGGCGGCGAGCGCGGGCGGCTTTCGCTCGCCAAACTCTCATTGCAGGATACCAACCTGCTCCTGCTCGATGAGCCCACCAACCATCTCGACATCCCTGCGCAGGAAATCATGCAGCAGGTTTTGGATGCCTATAAGGGTACAATTTTGGTCATCACGCACGACCGCTATCTGATCGACGCCCTTGCCACACAAATTTGGGAAGTTTTTCCGGATGAGAAGCGTTTGTCCGTTTTTGAGGGGACGTACTCCCAGATGCGCGCTGAACGGGAGAAGGAAGCGGCACGCGCCCAGGCGGAACTTGATTCCGCCAAAGATGCATCTGGCTCGGCGAGAAAATCGAACCGCAACCCCGCCGCCAAAGAAGAGCGCCGCCGTCTGGCGCGTTTACAGGAAGTGGAGAATCAAGTCGCCGCCCTCGAAAAACGGCTTGGCGAGCTTGGTGCCCAACTCGAAACTCCCCCCGACGATGCGGATGAACTGCGCAAATTAGCAGATGAGTACAACCGTGTGCAGGATGAGATGGATGAGATGTTGGTTGAGTGGGAAGCGTTGGCAGGTTAAAGAAAGATGTGCATTGCATCCGTAGGATGCGTTGCACATCGGCTTTACGAGAATAACCCGAACTGCAACGCACCCTGTCGGGTGCAATGCAGTTCTTTCTCTTATAATGGAATTATGAACATCCCTCCTGAAAGTCTATCTTTTGAATACTTCCGTGCCTCCGGTCCGGGTGGGCAGAATGTGAACAAGGTCAGTACCGCCGTTCGGCTGCGCTTTGACGTGGATGCTGCTCGTTTATCTGATGCCGTGCGGGAGCGGTTGATCCGCCTGGCGGGCAGGAAGATGACCGAGGAGGGTACCCTGATCATCGAAGCCTCGCGCTTCCGCACGCGGGAACGGAATCAAGCTGATGCGTACGCGCGTCTCGAGAAGATGATCGCACGCGCATCTGTGAAACCGAAGAAGCGGCGTCCGACCAAGCCGACACGCGCATCCATCCAAAAAAGAGTGGATGCAAAAAAACGACGTGGCGATGTGAAACGGTTACGGGGGAAAGTGAAACGGGATGAGTGAAAAAGCGGGGGCATTGCCCCCGCCGAGTACGCTGGGCTAGCGATCCAATTCAATATCCTCATGCGATATTTCATCTTCTATCGGCTCGAGGTGGGTAAAGGCGACGGAGTTCTGCACTCCTGCACGAATCTCTGTCTCGATGTCTTCGGCGATGTGATGAGCATCATGCACTGTCCATTCACCGGGGACAAGGACGTGCACCGAAATAAAATGTCGTGCCCCGGCTTGTCTCGTGCGCAAAGCGTGAAAGTCAATATTCTTTTCATTGCGATATTTTTTAAGCACATCTTGCACGGCTTGCATCTCTTCTTTTGAGAGGGATGCATCCATGAGCCCTGCCACCGAACGGCGGATAAGCTGCACGCCTGTATTGATGATATTGGCGGCAACGGCTAAGGCGATGAGCGGATCGAGAATCGTCCAGCCTGTCAGCGCGACTGCGCCAACGCCGAATAAGACGCCAATCGAGGTCCAAACATCGGTCATCAGGTGATGGGAGTCTGCTTCGAGGGTGATCGAACCATATTCTTTGCTTGCTTTAAGCAAAACTCGTGCGACACCGAAGTTGACCAGCGAAGCGACCACCGAAACGGCCAGACCGATGCCGACTTGCTCAATTGGGCGCGGATTGAAGATGCGCTCGATGGCTGTCACTGCAATCCCTGCCGCTGCGACGAGGATCAGCAACCCTTCTACGTTGCTGGAGAAATATTCTGCTTTGCCATGTCCGTAGGTGTGGCTGTCATCGGGCGGGCGGGCTGCGATGGTTAGCATACTGAGCGCCATGATGGCTGCCAGTAAGTTGACGATGGATTCGATTGCATCCGAGAGCAAGCCGACTGAGCCGGTTAGGAGATAGGCGCCTGCCTTGAGCGAGATGGTGATGACTGCCGCGGCAATGGAGAGCCAGGCATAACGAGTGAGTGAGTTTCTGTTCATGGTGTTTTTAAATAGGTCTCAAAAAAATCGAAATAGCTGCGTTCAAAATCAGCAGTGTAGTTACTGTTGAAGGTATGTTTTGCACCTTCAAAAAAAGTACAATTGATCTCTTTCCCGAGTGCCGTTAGTGTAGCACAAGTTTCCCGACTCCACGAGACCGGAATAATCTGATCCGCTGTGCCATGATAGAGTTTGATCGGCGATGTAATTAATCTGTAGGAAGCCTGCGGAGAAATCGTTGAGATGAGTTGGGGTGGTGTGTTTAACTCTTCCTGATTATTGATGAATTGGGCGTTTTTGATAATATCCCCTGTCATCGGCGCGTAGAGCATGGTTGCGTTGATCTCATTACTGATCGTGATCACACGTAAGGCAGCTTCCCCGCCCATGCTGTGTGCCCAGATCCCAACCTTGGCAGGATTCGCTTTTAGGAATGTGCCAACCGGAAAGCCTGGCGCTTTGATGAGTGCGATTAAGTTCAGGATGTCGGCTGCCAGACCGCTGCGGTAACGATCGTCGCCCGAACCTGATTCGCCAAAATTACGCATATTTGGGTGAAAGACGATATACCCCTTCTGCGCGATCCGATCAGCGTAGTAAGTCGTGTAGGGCAGTAATTGGTAATTGCTGGTGTCGTAATTTCCATGAATGGCGATGATAACGGGAAAAGGCCCCTCGCCTTTGGGGATATTCACAAAGCCGTAGATCGGGATCCCATCGCTGGGATAGCGTATTTTGTAACGTTTGAAACTGCCTTCGTCACTCATTTCGCCCAATACTTCGATGATCCCACCGCCATAGGAACGCGCCCGCATGGATGCGATCGTGTACTTCTCGAGCGGGTTAGGCGTGCTAGTCGGCGGCGGGACGGTCGCTGTCATGGTCGGGAAAACCAGCGGTGTGCGCGTCGCGGCTTGGGGCTGGAAGGGTGTCATTGTTGCCATTAGAGTTGGGATAAGAGAGATTGTGGCTGGTGTTGGGGTGATTTGTGGTGTACAGGCAGTAAGACTAAAGATCAATAAAATAATCGAGATTTGCGTTTTCATTGCCCGGATTATAACGTGCTGGTTAACCATGAACATAGCCCGCAGATCACACAGAAGTCGCGGATTTTTATTACAGGCAATTGTTGTGAAGTAAGTGCGTAGATGCTTGCGATGGTAAAATCACCCCTGTCGGGAAAGATATTCTCATAAACAGGAAATTTGAAAATGAACAACAAAAAACTTCTGCCGCTTTTCATTATTTTTGTTGGTTTGGCATTGGTCATCGCTGCCATAGTTGTTTGGCTTGAACCGCCAGAAGAAGGTGGCTTATTTAGTACGGCGGGAAGTATTATTTCCTTTTTGGCAGGTCTGGGAACAACTTTGAAAGGCTGGAAAGACTTGTTGAAGAAAGATTCGCCCACAAGCAATAGCAATACACAGGAACAATCCCAAAGCCAAGAGCAACAACAAGTTGTTCATGTTCACAATTACCCTCCTAATTCGCAAAGTCCAGCACCAAATCATTCATCCAAAAGCAACACCCTCCCTCACCTGCCCTTCTTCTTCGGGCGCGTGGACGAACTCAAAACCATCGCGGGCGCGCTTGCGCCCGAATCACGCACCTGGGGCGCCTTGATCGACGGTCCCGGCGGGATCGGCAAGACCGCCCTCGCCATCAAAGCCGCGCAGGATGCGGACGAAGCACTTTTTAAACGCAAAATTTTCATCACCGCCAAAGTACGCGAGTTGAAGCCCGATGGCGAGAAAAAGTTAACAGATTTTACGCGTGCATCTTATCTGGCGATGCTCGAAGAACTCGGCAAGGAATTGGGCGAAGCGCAGCTCGAAAAACTGCCCCTCGACGAACGCCCGAATGAAATTCGCTTGAAGCTCGCAGGGCAAAAAGCCCTGATCGTTTTCGACAATCTCGAAACCCTGCCCGAAGAGGAGCGCACGCGCCTTTTCCAATTTCTTTCACGCTTGCCGGATGGCAATAAAGCGATCGTCACCTCGCGCCGCCGCAGTGACGTGGATGCACGCATCGTGCGCCTTGACCGCCTAAACCGTGATGAAGCCATGCAACTCATCGACGAATTAGCACTCAGATACTCTCGCCTTGCCCGCGCCAGCGAAACAGAACGCAACGACCTCTACGAAATCACGGGCGGCAACCCGCTCTTTATTCGCTGGATCGCGGGGCAGTTGGGGCGCGAGCGTTCGCAATGCCGCACGATCGCCGAAGCCTGTGCCTTTATTGAGAAAGCGCCCAAAGGCAATGACCCGCTCGAATATATTTTTGGCGACCTGCTTGAAACCTTTACCGAAAACGAAACCAAAGTGCTGGCGGCGTTGACGCATTTTACCCAGCCCGCCAAATTAAGCTGGCTCGCCCAAATGACCGAACTGCCCGAACGCGCTGCCGAAACCGCCCTCGATGACCTGACCGAACGCGCCATCCTGACCGCCGACGAAGAAGCGCGTGCCTTTTACCTGCCGCCGCTGGCGCGCAAATTTATCGCCACCCGCCGTCCTGAAGCCGTCAATGAAACGGGCGACGCCCTCGCCAACCGCGCTTATGCGCTCGTGATGCAGCATGGTGGAGAGACAAATTACGAAGGCTTCCCCAAACTGGATGCCGAATGGGAACTGGTCTCTGCCGCCTTGCCGCGTTTTCTGGCAGGGGATAATCGTCGCCTACAAGACGTATCGGATAATCTCACCCAATTTTTTAATTTTACAGGTCGATGGGATGATTGGATATGGCTAATGGAGAACGCCGAAAAACGTGCCTTAGTCGCCCAAGACAAAAACAGTGCTGGCTGGAACGCATATCGAGCAGGCTGGGTTTATTATCTCCGCAACCAAGCCGACGAAGTGCTTGCCTGCGTCGAACGCGCCGCCGATCATTGGCAGGAGAGCACGCCACTTATCAAAACCTATGCCATCGGCTTACGCGGACATGGATACAGACTGAATAAAGATTACCCCGCCGCCATCACTGCCTATCGCGAAGCGTTAGAAATTAAGCGGACTGTCTATCTTGATAGCGATACAGTATCTATCACGCTGAATGATCTGGCAGGCGCGGAACGGGAAAACAAAGACTACGCTGCCGCCGAGCGCCACTATCGCGAAGCCCTGCGGATTGCGAAGAAAGTGGATTATCAAGAAGGGATAGCGTATATGACAGGCAATCTGGCAGAGCTCGCCCTCGACCGCGAGCAATGGGCAGAGGCGGAAGCGCTGGCACGTGAATCTCTGACCATTTGTGAAAAAATCGGAACTGTTGGCAATATTGCATATGCAGGTTACAACCTCTCCCAAGCCCTGCTCAAACAAGGCAAGCAGCTTGACGAGGCATTCTCCCTTGCGAGCCATGCGGCTGATGTTTTTACGCGGTTGGGGATGCCAAAGGAAATAGAAGAATCGCAGGAAGTTTTGGCGCAGATCGAGGGGAAACTAGGGAATAGGTAATTGGGGATTGGGTGATTAGGGGATTGGTTTTCACGCGGAGTGCGTCGCACCTGTATCGATGGACATCTTTTTGTCGAGGTAGGTGCGATCTTGTGCCCTGTGGGTACGCACTCATTTTCTCGGGGCGGACGGCTGTCCGCTCCTTTTCGTTATATAATATCCCCCATGCCCATCAAAATTCTCTCCCCCGAACTAGCCTCCCAGATCGCCGCAGGTGAAGTCGTCGAAAGACCCGCCTCGGTGGTCAAGGAGTTGGTTGAAAACTCCCTCGATGCCGGTGCGACCAGTGTCACCGTCTCCATCAACGAAGCGGGACGCCGCCTGATCGAAGTCGCCGACGACGGCAGCGGCATCCCTGCCGACGAAGTTTCCCTTGCCGTTGAACGTCATGCCACCAGCAAACTCGCCTCCGCTGACGATCTTTTTCGCATCGGCACGCTTGGTTTTCGCGGCGAAGCGCTGGCATCCATCGGCTCGGTGGCAAGGCTCACGCTTACTTCGCGCAACGACCAAGCCGAAGCCGCGACGCGCATTTTCGTCGAGGGGGGCATCTCCGCGCCCCCTCAGCCAGTTGGGGCGCCGCGCGGCACCGTCGTGCGCGTCGAAGACCTCTTCTACAACGTCCCAGCCCGTCTCAAATTCCTGAAAAAAGACGTCACCGAGCGCCGCCGCATCGACGCCCTGCTCACGCGCTACGCCCTCGCCTATCCCGATGTGCGTTTCAAGCTCATTCAGGACGGGCAGCCCAAACTCCAAACCAGTGGCAACGGCGACCGCCGCGCCATCCTTGCCACCCTCTACGGCGTGGATGTGGCGAAGCAGTTGCTCGAAGTGAATGCCATCGAAGAAAATGTGAAATTAAGCGGATTTATCTCTCCAACTTCGCTGACTCGCTCGAATCGCTCGGAGATCACTTTCTTTATCAATGGTCGCTGGGTGCAGGATATTTCGCTGGCGACGGCGCTCATCCAGTCCTATCACACCCTGCTGATGGTGGGACGTTACCCCCTCGCCGCGCTCTTTCTCGACCTTGAACCTGCTTCCGTTGATGTGAATGTGCATCCGACAAAAGCAGAAGTCCGTTTCAGCGACCCCCAGCGGATGTTTTCCTTCGTGCAGCGTTCCGTCCGAAAAGCGATTCTCGCCTACACCCCCGTCCCGCAGATGGGCATCGCCCCGCCCGCGCTATGGACGGAACGACCAGCCCGCCAGAGTAGCGGCGTTGATCTGACCTGGCAGTTTGCGGGGGATGATAGTGAGCAATTACCAGTAAACAGGAATCAGGGAGTGGTAAATCAGTCACAACCCGATTCACAATTTTCAACTCCCGACTCCCAAAGTTCCGATTCCCAATTCCCGTCTATAAAAATGCCGCTCCTGCGGCTTGTCGGGCAGATCGGGCAAGTTTATATCATCGCCGAAGGTCCCGATGGACTCTATCTGATCGATCAACATGCTGCCCACGAGCGTGTTCTCTTTGAGCGCTTGCTGGCACAAAAAGAAGCGAATGCACTCTCCTCGCAGAATTTGTTGCAGCCAGCCGTTGTCCAGCTCCCGCCCGCACAGGCGACTTTGCTTCAAGATCAACTCGCCGTTTTGCGCAATTTCGGCTTTGAAGTCGAACCGTTTGGACCGAACACCTTTCAGGTGCGTGCCATCCCGACGCTCTTTTCGGGCGCTGATCCCGCCGCTGCGCTGCGTGTGCTCGTCGAAGATTTTGAAGGCGATGAGACTCCGCTCCAGAACAAGCTCGAAGAGCGTATCGCGGGACGCGTCTGTAAACGGATGGCGGTCAAGGGCGGGCAGACTCTGTCCACGGCAGAGCAAGAGTCCCTCTTGCGCGATCTCGAAAACTGCGAATCGCCGCGTACTTGTCCACACGGGCGTCCGACGATGATCCATCTCTCGGTCGATATGCTCGAACGTCAATTTGGGCGCACTGGGGCGCGCTAAATTGATTCTGCGAGGCAGCTTCATCGCCGAAGCAGTCTCCTTATGGTAGGGTTACTCTACATCCGACGAGATTGCTTCGTCGGATGTGCATCCTCCTCGCAAAATCTTGTGTATGGTGAAAAAGATGATTGATACCGAACGCCTAACCCTCCGCGAGTTCACATCTGACGATGCGCCCTTCGTTTTGGCACTCGTCAACGACCCCGATTGGATAAAGTTCATCGGTGATCGTGGTGTGCGCACACTCGATGATGCCCGCACATACATCGCAGAACGGTTGCAAAAAAGCTATCGGAAATTGGGCTTTGGGATGTGGCTCGTAGAGCGCAAAGAAGATGGTGCGGCGATTGGCATGTGCGGCCTGCTCAAACGTGATTATCTCGATGCGCTCGATATTGGTTTCGGCTTCCTGCCTGATTTTCGAGGGCAAAGCTATGCTTTTGAAGCGGCGAATGCTGTCATGGATTATGGGAAAAGCGAGCTTGGTTTGAAGCGTCTGCTTGGTTTTGTTTTGGTCGGGAATCAGAAGTCAGTCACGTTGCTCGAGAGACTCGGTATGCAGTATGAACGCAATTTCCAAATCCCAGGTGACGATGACGATCTTGAATTGTACGGGAAAGATCTATAGTCTTTCTCTGTGGTGAGAAAAAATAATGAATTGGTTAATCTTGACTCTCGCCGCCATGCTCCTGTGGGGGTTTTGGGGCTTCTTCTCCAAACTTACTACCAATTTTATTCGTGATGTGGATGCTGCTGTTTATCAAGCTATCGGTACGCTCACAGTGACTTTGATCGCAGCCTTCTTTGTTCGCTTTCAGCCGAAGGGCAACCCGAACGGAATTCTATTTGCGGTGCTTTCAGGTGCATCCGCTGCGTTGGCGACCTTTTTCTTTTTCTCCGCCATCACGCGTGGACGCAGTGTGGTTGTCGTCTCGATGACGGCGCTCTATCCGCTGGTCACGTTGGCGTTAGGTGTGATATTTTTGCATGAAGCGGTGACGTTAAAACAATCGCTCGGTGTTGGGTTGGCGCTGGGCGCGATTGTTTTGTTGTCGTCATAAATCAACATTGAACTGAAAAATATGGAGGAAACACAAATGAAATATCATGCTCTCATAAAAACCGAAGAAACGGGTGAACTATATGAGTTTAACTATGAAAACTTAGATGCCATTGAAGAAAATATTGTGATTCCATATTTGAAAAATGAAGATTTTCAATTTAATGGGTACTTCATTGACCCGGCTAAAGTAAAGAGATTAATTATTTCAGAAACTTCTTTAGCATCAATGCAATGCGTAGATGATGCTTATAGCAATCTGTCACCTGGAATTATTCTTTTTATAGGAGAAGCAGATTGTGTTTTTGGGGACGAAAGGTATTCAACGGATATAACAAGAACTGTTCTGAAAAGAGTTCAACAAACCATTGAATCCCCTGGACAAAGTAACAGTCACGAGGCTAAAGTAGAGAACGCACCACAGAATCTAAGAGAACCCAAAACTATTTTCCTTGGATATAGTTATCGAGAAATTGATGATGAGTTCGTTTCTGGTTTCAAGGAACTCTTAATTGACAGAGGGTATAAAGTTATTGATGGTAAAGCCAGTAGCTTAGGTTCTATTTCGCAAGCTATTTTGGAAAAGATAGCTTTGTCAGATATGGTGGTCATTGTGATGACTAAAAGAGACAAAAAGGAAAATGGCAAATTTACAACATCAGCTTGGCTTTTGGAGGAAAAAGGAGCTGCATTTGCTCTCAAAAGAGATGTAGGTATGTTTGTAGAAGAAGAAATTGATGATGCAGACATTGGGGGGATTCAAGGAGATAATCAACGGTTTACTTTCACAAGAAACAATTTCTTAAAAGTGGCTATGAATTTTTTGAAAATAATAGAAGCAAACGAGTAGTGAAATTTATCCATGAAATCACATAAAATCGGTGTTAGTACAATTTGCATCATCCGCAAGAATGATTCTATTTTTGTCTTTGAAGGTTAGCCCGCATTCGTATCTAAGTGTCTATCCTAAAAATCCCTCGTAGTGGCGACTTTAGTCGCTCAGAACGGCTAAAGCCGTTACTATAAAGAAATTTTCGGATAGATTGCAAGTTTTCTTTCGCCCGCTTTGTAGATTGGCTTTGGTAAATACAGTATTGATGCGTTCATAAGGAGTTAATACGATGAAACAATCTATTGCCCATATCGCCTTGGTCGTCAGAGACTATGATGAAGCGATCGACTTCTACACAAAAACGCTGAATTTCGAATTGATCGAAGACACCTACCAGCCCGAACAGGACAAACGCTGGGTCGTCGTCGCTCCGCCAAATACCAACGGCGCAACATTATTGCTTGCGCGAGCGTCCAACCCGGAACAAGAGAAATCCATCGGCAACCAAACGGGCGGACGGGTATTCCTCTTTCTTGATACCGACGACTTCTGGCGCGATTACAATGCAATGATAGCCAAGGGCATCCGGTTTATTCGAGAGCCCAAAGAAGAAGAATACGGTATCGTGTCCGTTTTTGAAGATTTGTACGGCAATCTTTGGGATCTTGTCGAACGGAAAGGATAAAGATCGTCTATGTCTACCTTTGACCCAACTACCCATGAAACACTCAAACGCGAGATTGTCGGCGTTTACGACCGTGCAGCCGACCTTTACGATCGCGTCGGCATCAAGCAGTTCACCTATTACTCCCAGCGCCTGATCGAAAAATTGCAAATTCCTCCGAATGCAAATATTTTGGATGTCGCGACCGGACGAGGTGCCCTGCTTTTTGCTGCGGCCGAAAAAGTCGGAACTGCTGGACACGTGCTCGGCATCGACCTTGCCCCAAACATGGTTGCCCTCACCGAAACAGAGATTCGGTCCCGTGGTCTGGTCAATGCCGAAATCCGCCACATGGATGCGGACGATCTCGATTTCCCGCCTGCCACCTTTGACTACATCTTGTGCGGCTTTGCGATCCACTTCCTGAATTATCCCAGCCTGATGCCGCGCTTTCGCAGGATGCTCAAACCGGGCGGCGTTTTCGCCACCACGCATCCCTACGTCCCAACGCATGACACTGCCAATTTCGAACGCTGGAAATGGCTCTTCCAGTTGACGAAAGACGTCTTCCCGCCTGATTTTGAACCGCCAGCTTCGTGGGTCGCGCCTAATCGACTGAATAGCCCTGAACGGATTGAATCTGCGCTGCGTGAAGCGGGCTTTGACGAGACCGATATTGAAAGTGTAGAAAGCGTGATGTACTTCAAAGATGAAGAAGATTGGTGGCAATGGGAATGGTCACAAGGCTCACGCTTCTGGGTTGAAGGGATGTCACCTGATGGGTTGGAAAAGTTCAAGCGCGTTTCCTTTGAGAATTTGAAGAAGATGAAAACCCCGCAAGGCATCCCCATGCTGGATGGAGCATTATTATCCATTGCCCGAGCACCCGGTTAGGAGAACTGAATGAAATTACAACGCATTCGTGTGATTACGATCTGCATCATCCGCAAAGGCGATTCCATTCTTGTTTTTGAAGGTTATGACCATGTCAAAGGCGAGACTTTTTACCGTCCGCTTGGTGGGGGGATCGAGTTTGGTGAACCCAGCATCGAGGCTTTAAGACGCGAATTTCGTGAGGAGATCAATGTGGAATTGACCGAACTACGCTATCTGGCAACGCTTGAAAATATCTTCACCGTCTACGGCAAAACCGGGCATGAATTTATCGTCACCTACGAGGGTAAGTTTGCCGATGCAGCGCTGTATGAAAAAGAAATCATCGTTGGCTTTGAAGATAATGGCGACCGTTTCAAAGCCTTGTGGATATCTCTAGAGGATTTCCGCGCAGGCAAGTTCCCGTTGTACCCAACCGGTTTGCTGGAATTGTTGTAGAATAGAAGGATTGCCCATCAGTTTGTATGGAGAAGAAATCACATGAGCCTTGTGAAAATTGCAATTCTTGCCTTTATGTTATTAGAGTTACTCAACGTGCTCGCCCTCTATTTTGCACCTGGCTCCAAGACTTCCAACGCTGTAGGCGTTTTTACAGCTTGGGAAAAGTCAAAAGAACATCCGGAAATTCACGACTTCATCAAATATCTTGTCAATTGGGTTGCCGGCGCCAAGTTGATCTTTCTATTACTCTTGGCCGTCATCGTGCTAAACACCGATCTTGACACGCAGCGTATGAGTCTGATCGCTTTGGCGATTGCAACCTTGTCTTTCTACTGGCGTTTATTCCCGCTGATTAAAAAGATGGATAAAAACGGGGAAATTACCCCAAAGAATTATTCGGTTGGTTTAGGTGTGATTATTTTTGTTCTTGTAGCTGTGTTTTTAATTGCTGCGCTGATATAGTGTGACGAGTCTTGCTAAATAATTCCGGCAAGAATACAGAGAAGAAAGATATGGAAAAAGACTGCAAAATCATTGGTGTTGAAAATCCTGAAGCATTTGCTTGGGACATCAGCGCTTTTTCTTTAGAAAAGAGTTATGAAAAGATTCTCTGCTCTTAAACTTGCGCAAGGACTTTTTGCCCTCAACACATTGATATGGGGTGGCTTGGGCCTCGCCACATTGATGAGACTTGGGGAGGTATCCACGCAATTGAGAGTCATTATGGCGATTATGGGGGTGATGATGTTCGGGAATGCTGGAGCAATGCTCCTTTCGGCTTGGTTGCTGCCAAAAAAAAGGATGCCCCTATTCATCTTTATGCTGCTACTGCTCATCGTCAACATTTTGCTGACCTTTACCGACCAAGTCGGGTTTTGGGATTGGCTGACCGTGCTGATTGATTTTGTTTTGGTCGGCATCCTGTTGGGGCGCTGGAAATTCTTTGTGGGCAGGGATTAACGGATTTCGTTGTTTTTTGAAAGTTCTTATGAACTGGAAGCAAGTTCAAATCAGGGGCGCTTCGGCTGTCTAATCCTTTTGCTTTATTTTAGAATCTATTGTATAAATTCTGAAGTGCGTTATAATAAACAGGTTTGAGTAAAATTTCACAACCTTAAAATTCACCTATCTATTGGAGGTTCTAATGACTACTAAAGTCGGTATTAATGGCTTCGGCCGCATCGGACGTCAGCTTCTCAAAATTATCCTGGAACGTTACCCGGATGAATTGGAAGTGGTCGGTATCAATGATCTTTGGGATACCGAAACCAACGCTCAACTTTTTAAATATGATTCCAGCTATGGCAAATTTGACGGTGACGTTAAAGTTGTAGATGGCGATCTGGTTATCAACGGGAAAACCATCAAGGTTACCGCTGAACGTAACCCTGCTGATTTGCCCTGGGGCGAACTTGGCGTTGAGATCGTTTTTGAAGGCACTGGCGTTTTCCGCAACCCTGAAAAGACCCCTGGTCCCCAATCGCATATTGAAGCAGGTGCCAAGAAAGTTATCCTGACAGCCCCCGCCAAAGGCGGCGATGTTTTCACCGCTGTAATGGGCGTGAACGATGGCGATTACGACCCCGCCAAGCACCACATCGTTTCCAACGCATCCTGCACCACCAACTGTCTGGCTCCCTTCACCAAAGTCATCAACGATAACTTCAAGATCGTTAAAGGCTTGATGACCACCATTCACTCTTACACTACCAGCCAGAATATTCTTGATCTCGCCGATAGCGATATGCGCCGCGCTCGTGCTGCTGCGTTGAACATTATCCCGACCTCGACTGGTGCGGCAAAAGCGATTGCGCTCGTGATCCCCGAACTCAAGGGAAAACTCGACGGTTACTCCCTGCGCGTGCCAACCCCGACCGTTTCCATCGTTGATGCTGTCTTTGAAGTCGAAAAAGACACCACTGTTGAAGAAGTCAAAGCCGCCCTCAAAGCCGCTGCTGATGGCCCGATGAAAGGTTTCCTCGGCTTCAGCGAAGAGCCGCTCGTCTCCATGGATTTCAAAGGTGACTCCCGCTCCTCCATTGTTGATGCCGACCTGGTCGCCGTGATGGAAGGCAACATGGTCAAAGTTGTCTCCTGGTACGATAACGAATGGGGTTACGCCACCCGCCTGACGGACTTCGCAGCGAAAATTGCGAAAAGTCTCTAGTGAAAACAGACACCGAGTATTTTCAAAATACTCGGTGTCTCTGTAATTGGAGTAAATTATGTTCAATAAGAAAACCCTTCGCGATCTTGACGTGAAAGGCAAGAAAGTACTCGTGCGTGTGGATTTCAATGTCCCGATCAAGGATGGCAAAGTCGGTGACGACACTCGTATTCAAGCTGCGCTGCCAACGCTCAACTATCTTTTAGATCAAGGCGCTGCACTGATTTTGACCTCGCATCTCGGACGCCCGAAAGGCGAAGCCAAACCTGAATTTTCGCTGGCTCCCGTTGCCGAATATCTCGGCGGCCTTGTAGATGTACCCGTTAAATTTGCTGGCGATTGCCTCGGTGACGTAGCGAAAGCCGCCGCTGCGGCTCTCCAGCCCGGCGAAATTCTCCTGCTGGAGAATACCCGTTTCCACAAAGGCGAGAAGAAGAATGACCCTGCCATGGCGAAAGAACTCGCTTCCTTTGCGGATGTCTTTGTCAACGATGCTTTCGGTACCGCCCACCGCGCTCATGCTTCGAATGTTGGTGTGGCAGAACATCTTCCCGCCGCAGCAGGTTTCCTGCTCGAAAAAGAACTCAAATATCTCGGCGAGAGCATTGCGAATGCCGAACGTCCCTTTGTGGCGATTTTGGGCGGCGCAAAAGTGAGCGACAAGATCGGCGTCATCACCAATCTGCTCGAGAAAACCGACAAGATTCTGATCGGCGGCGGGATGGCGAACACCTTCTTCAAAGCCCAGGGTTACGAGATGGCCGATTCGCTCGTTGAAGCGGATGCGCTTGAGACTGCCAAAGAATTACTGCAAAATGCGGGAGACAAGTTACAACTGCCCGTCGACATGGTCATCGCTGACGAATTCGCCGAGCAAGCCCAAAGTAAGGTCGTTCCGGTTGGGGATGTCCCCGCAGGCTGGCGTGTATTGGATATTGGTCCTGCCACGGTTACGACCTATGCCGAGATCTTGAAATCCGCAAAGACGGTCGTCTGGAACGGTCCGATGGGCGTTTTCGAGTTCCCCGAATTTGCAAAAGGCACCTATGGCGTTGCTGAAGCGGTCGCAGCTGCGGATGCGGTTAGCATTATCGGCGGTGGTGACTCTGTCGCAGCCATTAAACAATCCGGCCTCGACGATCAGGTCAGCCACATCTCGACCGGTGGCGGCGCCTCGCTCGAAATGCTCGAAGGCAAGGTTTTGCCCGGGTTGGCCGCATTGGCGGATAAGTAGTCCATCTTTTTTCTAAGACAAAGACTACAAAAGTCTATAAGACTTTTGTAGTCTTTTGCTTTATGAAGTGGGCTATAATTTGACGATTATAATAAGTCAGGTCAAAGGACAATTTTATGACGTTTAATGATGGCGAAAATGTAGGCCCCTATCGGGTCATGGAACAGCTTGGGCGGGGCGGTATGGCAACGGTCTACAAGGCCTATCATGCCAATCTCGACCGTCACGTCGCGCTCAAAGTGCTGCATCCCGCCTTTTTGGAAGATGTAGGTTTCCTCGCTCGTTTTCAGCGTGAAGCGCGCCTGGTCGCCAAATTGGAACACCCCAACATCGTGCCGATCTATGATTTTGCCGAGCATGCCGGCCAGCCTTACCTGGTGATGAAATTTGTCGAAGGCGAAACCCTCAAAGCCTATCTGCTTCGTGGACGTCTGAATGTGGAGCAAATTTGGGGCGTGGTAGATGCGGTCGGCGCAGGGTTAGGATACGCCCACAAACAGGGCATCTTGCACCGCGACATCAAACCTTCCAACGTCATCGTCGCTACCGATGGGCAAATGTACCTTGCCGATTTTGGCTTGGCACGCATCGCTGAAATGGGCGAATCCACCCTTTCCGGCGACATGATTATGGGCACGCCCCAATATATCTCACCTGAGCAAGCGATGGGCGTCAAAGACCTCGACGCACGTACTGACATCTACTCTTTCGCCGTCATGCTCTACGAGATGGTCGTTGGGCAAGTCCCCTTTAGCTCCGATACCCCCTTTTCCATTATTCACGATCATATTTATTCGCCGCTGCCACTGCCGAAGAGCGTCAACCCTTCGATACCGGATGAAGTCGAGCGTGTACTGCTCAAAGCTCTCTCCAAAGACCGCGATGACCGCTATCAGAGCGTTCCCGAACTGGTCAAAGCCTTCAAGGATGCCTGGAAAGAAGCCGATGTCGATATGGCCGAAGTGACCATGACAGCCCCGATCCGCGATCTAAAAGCCGCGACCGCCCCTGTCCCGCCACCTGCTTCCGTATCCCCAACACTTGCCCCGTCCCAGGCAGATGCCGCTGCTCTTGCGCAGGCAGAGCCTGTTTCCAACGTCGAAGCGCCAAAACCAAAAAAGAAGAAACGCAAAGTTTTATTCTATGCCTTGGGTGCGATCGCCTTTTTTTGTGTTGGTCTGCTCGCAATTGGTGCTATTATAGATTTCCGAAACAATCGGGGACTTCCTTTTGTCGACAACCCTGTAGAGAATCTCACTGTTGAAGAAGCCCGCGATTTTGCACAGAGCGAACCAAATAATCCCGATGCCCAGTTGGAGCTTTCCCTCGCCCTGCTGGAGAAAAAACAATTCGAGCAAGCCTACCAGGCATTGCGCAGAGGTCTCGATCTAGCAGGCGATGATGTTGATTTCCATTACTCCGCAGGTTTTGCGATGATGGAAAAGGAATCCTGGCTTGGGGCGGCCGTTGTCTTTACACACGCGTTGAACAATACCCCGCCCGACCGCATGGATGACCGCCTTATCTTTGAAGAGCTTTTCCGTGAAAGCATCTACAAAGCTGCAATGGCGCCAGAACTCTTTCAAGCGATTCCCAAAGATGAAATTCTGCGCCAAGACGAACCCATGCTGCGTCTTGCAGAGACGCGTCAGACCTTCCATCACGGCAATCGTGAGGAAGCCTGGGGTATGCTCGAAGACTTGAAAACCTTTAAACCTGGCATGCAAGAAGCGCTGCTACTCGAAGCAGAAATGCTCATGCGTGACCGAAAAGCGCCCCAGGCGCGTTCTTTACTCGAATCGCTGCTCGACAATGAACTGACCGCTGAGTGGATTCGTGTCGAAGCAGAAAAATATCTTGAAGAAATGCCTAAATAGGAGAAATTATATGCGTACCCCCATTGTTGCTGGAAACTGGAAAATGAATAATACCGTCGCCGACGCGCGCGAACTGGTCTCTGAACTGGTCCCGTTGGTCAAAGATATGACCGATGTCAAAGTTGTACTATGCCCGCCTGCCGTAGCCCTTCTGCCCGTAAGTGCCTTGTTGGCCGGAACCGAGATCGGCCTTGGTGCCCAAAATATGCACTGGGAAGCCAGCGGAGCATACACCGGGGAGCTTGCTCCCGCTATGGTGGCAGAGTTCGGGCAGTATGTTATTCTCGGCCACTCCGAGCGCCGCACCTACTTTGGCGAGACCGATGAAACCGTCAATAAAAAAATCCATGCCGCGCAGGCGAATGGGTTGATCCCCATTGTCTGTGTAGGGGAAACACTCGAGGAAAACGAAGCAGGCCAAACGTCGGCGGTTGTTTCGCGCCAAATCAAAGCTGGTTTGAAAGATGTTAGCGCCGATCTGGTCATCGCCTACGAACCGATCTGGGCAATTGGCACCGGGCGTGCCGCCACCGCCGAATTGGCGAACGATACGATCAAAGCGCTGCGTGTTGTCTTGGCAGAAATCTTTGGCGCAGAAGCTGCTGAGGGTATCCGCATCCTGTATGGCGGTTCCGTGAAAGGCCATAATGCGGCTGAATACTTCTCTCAGAGCGATATTGACGGTGCGCTGGTGGGCGGTGCTTCGCTCAAGGCTGCTGAATTTGCTGCGATTGCGGCTGCTGCGCAGAACGACTAACCTGCTAAAAATTTGAACCTTCGCTCTCTGGATGGCTTGATCTGGCTCGTGTTGATGCTGCTTCCGTTGATTTTTTTGCAACGGAAGTTTCATCGCGAGATTCAAGCCATCTTTTTGATTCTGACGCGGCGTGCCAATGTCACGATGGTGATTTTTTCGTTAATCTTTTTTCCGGGCGTTTTTCTGCATGAGCTGAGTCATTATCTGGTGGCGAAACTGCTCTTTGTCCCCACAGGTGGCTTCTCACTTATCCCGCAAAGTATGCCGAATGGCACCTTGCGGCTCGGCTACGTGGAAGTCTCGAAAACCGATATTTTGCGCGACTCCATTATCGGGATGGCGCCCCTCATCGCGGGCGGACTTTTTATTTCATATGCAGCAGTTTACCCGCTGAATTTGTTGCCTTTATGGGATGCCCTACGTCAAGCGGATTTCACCCTCTTTTGGACAGGTTTCTTTAACTTGCCAAATTTGCCCGATTTTTTCCTTTGGCTTTATCTCACTTTTGCAGTTAGCAGCACGATGCTGCCCTCCGAATCGGATCGGAATGCCTGGCTGCCCCTGGGAGGGCTGATCGCCTTTTTACTTGTTGGTGCAGTTTTGGCAGGCGCCGGTGTTTGGCTGCTCGAAAATCTCGCTCCGCCGCTAAATACTTTTTTCCGCTCAGTGGCGGCAATCTTCGGCTTGAGCGCTGGCGTGCATGGACTATTAATTTTGCCACTTTTGCTCATTCACAAAGGGCTGGCTCGCGTGACGGGTGTGGATATTCAATAAGAAAAGAGCGAGTTAAAACACTCGCTCTTTTCCTGTTTTATGAGCTACTTGGATTGTCTAACTCTGGTTTATACCGCTCATTTCTTTATAATCCTCCAAATAGGGACATTAATTATGGTCCAGTCCCTAAAATTTTCAAGCTGTATAGATTGTCGGCTTCCTTAACTCCTGTAAAGAGAAACTTATTTCTTATCCAGGCCTGATCTGTTACAGTGCCATTGCCTGCAACCCAGCTTGAGAACATAAACACACTTGGCTTTACAGAAAAAGAAATAGTAGCAATAAAATCTACATCTTCCTCTGCCCTTAAAGCTGAAAAACTGTTCGGTGTTTCGACTTTGAGTAATTCATATTCACTAAGCCTATGTTGCGCATCTGCATCTTGAGTTTTGAAATGATCTAACCATTGTGTGAATAAGATTTTGGCAATTTCCTCTTGTGTATAGTCCTCAACCTCCTTGCTGGATATGGTAGCGGTAAACTCTGGTGTCCATCCATTTTTGGCAGGGATAGGTGTTGGAAGAGGGGACGGGGTTGTAGTTTGTGTAACTTGGATCACCCCAGAATCTGTGTCTACCGCCGTAGGTGGCTGGTACGCATCTGGACGATCCTTACATGCTGTAATAAATATCCCCAATAAGAATAGGAAGATTATTCTCTGAGATTTACGAAAAGTTATTTTTCTCATCTAACTCACCTTATTATCTCGTTCCCAGCGTTTGATTGCGTTCTCAATTAGCAACTTGCGCGTTGCCTTGGGAGTGAATTTGCGTTCATGTTCGATCAAGCGTTCGGCAACTTCATGGTCATGTCCGATTTTGACGAGTAAATCCTGATAGCGTTTTTGGCTTTCTACCACCGGGGCGAAGAGATCGTCGATCATCATTTGGCGCAGCATTTTATCGGCAACCCTGATGCCTATGAAGCAGGCAGCGCCGGTTATCAGCAGGCTGAGTATTGAAAACATCTGCCAAAGGAAGGCACTCCCGCCCTCCGTCAGAAAGACGATGGCGCCGAGCAGAACACTGAAGAGAATAAGGCTGCTATTCCCGAAACTGCTCTTTTGCTGGCTGATACGCTGATAGAGAAATCCGCCCGAAAACGCGCCAGCAGAGAGTGTGCCTGTTGCGAGTAGAACAATAAAAGTGATCGTAGGCGCTTCGGTCAGTGATGCGCGGATCGGAATATACAACAACAGTCCGATAAACGCCGTGATGAACCAGCCTGCCAAAATAGCCAAGGGCAGGCGCAGCGCACTTTCAACGTTATTGAGCGCGCTGCTTTGTGGGCTGCGCACCTCTTCAGGTTCGTAGATGCTGACGCCACAATGCGGACAGCGTGTTTCTTCAATATGAAAGATGCCGCCACAGCGGGCGCATTCAATTTCGTTGTGATTTTCTTCTGTCATTTTTTGAAATTAGAGATAATGATTTTGCGAGTGAAGCGAAGCAATCTCATGTACTGTGAGACTGGTTCGTTGCCGCGAGCGGCTCCTCGCAGAATCATCACTTATATGTTTACGCCGTGCCAAACTGACGATCACCGGCATCGCCCAGGCCGGGGACGATGTAGCCGATCTCGTTCAGACGGTCGTCGATGGCGGCGAGGTGGATCGGGACATCGGGATGCGCTTTTTGCATCACATCCAGTCCTTCGGGGGAGGCGATCATCGCCACGAACTTGATCCGGCTGACGCCCCAACGTTTGACCACGTCTACAGTAGCAACTGCCGAACCACCGGTAGCAAGCATCGGGTCAAGGATGAGACAAACCGAAACTGTGGGCTCGATGGGCAGCTTGTTGTAATACTCCACGGGCTGCAAGGTTTCCTCATCCCGATATAAGCCAATATGCCAAACCTCGGCCGAGGGCATTAATCCCCAAACACCTTCTACCATCCCCAAACCGGCACGCAGGATCGGCACCAGACCAATCTTTTCTTTTAGTTCGGCGCCATTTGTGGTGGCAAGCGGCGTTTCGACTTCGCGCGGGGTCACAAGCAGATCGGCGGTCGCTTCGTAGGCCAGCAGAGCCGAAATCTCGCGTACCAACTCGCGGAATTTCTTCGGCTGCGTGTTTTTATCGCGCAGGCGGGTCAGTTTGTGGGCAACAAGCGGATGATTGGAAGGGTATATATTTGACATTTTTTCTCCTTGAAGTGGTTCTCTAGATTATAGCGGAGATTAAGGAAGATATGACTTTTTATCTCTTGACCCTTATCCAGATTAATTGTACATTTGTTTCGAATTCACATTATCAAAGGGATGAATGATGGCTGCTCATATTTTGGTCGTAGACGATAACGAACTCAACCTCAAACTTGCTACCCGTGTTTTAGAGAAGGATGGCTACCAGATATCGACGGCGTTAAACGGCATCGAAGCCTTGAATCTCGCGAACGCCAAACCGCCTGATCTGGCAATTCTCGACGTGATGATGCCCGATATGGACGGCTATGAGCTATGCGCACGCTTGCGAGAAAATCCAAAAATGAAACATATGCCCATCATCATTTTGACGGCGCTCTCAAGTGTGGAAGACCGTCTGAAGGCTTTCGATGTTGGCGCGGATGACTTCCTTTCAAAGCCCTTCATCCCGGCTGAACTACTGGCGCGAGTGAAAGTCTCTTTGCGTCATCTTGAAACACGTGCTGTTCATCAGGAACACTTTGCCTATAAGGTCGCGGTCTTTTCTTTGCGGGGCGGTGTCGGGGTCTCGACCCTGGCAACTAACCTTGCCGCAGGCATGACCCAGCTTTGGGGTGAAGAGAGCGTTTTGGCCGATATGGCCTTCTTCAACGGACAGAGCGCGCTTATGTTCGATTTGCCGATGCGCAACACCTGGGGCGACCTTGCCAATATCCCCAGCGAAGAGATTGATGGTGAAATTCTCGAGCAGATCATGCTCCGTCACGGGGGTGGGACGCGTGTTCTGGCTGCTCCGCGCAGTGCCGTCAATGCCGATATGATCTCGGATGACAAAGTCAGGCGCGTGATTGAATTGCTTGAGAACCGCTACCCCTATCTGATCTTTGACCTACCCCACGATTTCTCGCCCACGACGCTCGCCACGCTTGATGCCGCCGATAAGATCTTGCTCGTACTTGCCCCCGAATTGGCATCGGTTCGCTCGGCAGGCATGGCTTTGAGTGTTTTCGAAGAGTTGGGCTACCCGGACGATAAAATCGAACTCGTCCTGAACTGGAACTTCCAAAGTCAGGGCTTGCCGCGCGGCGAGATCGAAACGGCGCTCAAACGCAAGATCCAGATCGTGATCCCCTACGTGGCGGATTCCATCGTCACCGCCATTACGATGGGCAAACCGCCCATTATTACCGCGCCTGAGACTCCTCTTGGCGCGCTCCTTGAAGACCTGGCTTTCCGCTGGAGCGATCCCGATCAAAAGAAGAAACGTCCTGGAAACCCGACCGACGCTTGGCTGCGCATTGCCGAACGTATGCGACAGAGAGCCAAAAAATCTTAACGATCCAAGCGGGATGAAAGTCCCGCTTCGCATTTAATTTAGGCTTGCTGCCGCTCCCTCAGGTATAATCTCCTCCATGAACGATTCCGATAACCGCCCCCTCGATCCTGAAGCCAAACCCGACGATCACGTTGATAACGCGCTGCGTCCGCAGTTGCTTGCCGATCTGATCGGACAGCACCAGGTCAAAGAAAATCTCGCCATCCTGATCGAAGCCGCCCGTCAACGCGAAGAAGCCCTCGACCATGTGCTTTTCTACGGTCCGCCCGGGCTTGGGAAAACGACCCTCGCCCATATTCTCGCGAATGAGATGAGCGTGAATATCAAGATCACGTCGGGGCCCGCCATTGAGCGCGCAGGCGACTTGGCTGCCATCCTGACCAATCTGCGGGCTGGCGACATCCTCTTCATCGACGAAATTCATCGTCTTGGACGGGCGGTTGAAGAAGTACTCTACCCTGCAATGGAAGATTATTCGCTCGATATCGTGATCGGCAAAGGCCCTTCGGCGCGTTCGATCCGTTTGAAGCTGCCGCACTTCACGGTCGTGAGCGCGACGACACGCTTGGCTTTGGTCACCGCGCCTTTGCGGGCGCGTTTTGGGGCCGTCTATCGGTTGGAATATTACGATCTCGAGGCGATGCAAGCCATTGTCACGCGCGCCGCGCGACTTTTGGATGTCCCCGCTGATGAAGAAGGGATCATCGAAATCGGGCGTCGTGCTCGCGGTACCCCGCGTGTGGCTCTGCGTCTGCTGCGCCGTGTGCGTGACTATGCCCAAGTACGCGCGGATGGTACGATCACGAAAAGTGTCGCAGCAGAAGCCCTGAACCTGCTCGCCATCGACGAACTCGGCCTGGACGATATGGATCGGCGCGTGCTGAAAGCGATCATCGAGAAATATCGCGGCGGCCCCGTGGGTTTGAATACCATCGGCGCGTCGATCAGCGAAGAACCCGACACGATCATGGACGTGGTCGAACCCTATCTCCTGCAACTCGGCTTCCTCGACCGCACCCCGCAAGGGCGTGTGGCGACAAAACGCGCTTACGAGCATTTGGGCTTTGAGTATCGCGCCGAAGAGCAGCAGGGGAAATTGCTCTAATCCACGCAGTAAGGGTTTTAGTCCTTAAACCACTAAAGCGGTTATTACATAACAGCAGATTTCCATGTAGTAAGGACTTTAGTCCTTCTCTTATCTAAAAATGCCCTACGATTATAGAAAACTCACCCCTGCAGAGCGAAAAAAGATTCTCGATGAGCGTAGGAAACAAGGCTATCCCCTTCACGCGCCGCCGCATCCTTTTCGAGAAGAAGGTACGTATCTCATCACAGCGGCAAACTATGAGCATAAACATATTTTGCAGACTCCGGAACGACGTACACTTTTTGAAAGTCTGCTCTTGGAGAGTTTCCAAGATGTTGGCGCAGTGATAACAGCTTGGGTGATTTTGCCAAACCATTATCATATTCTTTTGAGCGTTGAAATATTTGAGATCATTTCCGACGTCTTACAATATCTTCATGGCTCAACGGCGTATCGCTGGAATAAAGAAGATGGTTTGACCGGGCAAAGAAAGATTTGGTACCGTTTTTCTGACAGAGCTATCCGTAACGAAAGTCATTTGCAGAGAGCTTTCAACTATCTCCATTACAATCCTGTAAAACATGGATATGTCGATGATGTATATGACTGGCGTTGGTCAAGTCTTTTCTTGTACGAAGACGAAAAAGGGAAAGACTGGCTGCGTGAAAATTGGCAAAATTACAAACCTTCAGCTAACTTTGGAAAAGGCTGGGATGATTGACGAGAATAACCGCTAAAGCGGTTACTACATGGGTTGTGACTTCCCCTTGTTGTAAAGGCTTTAGTCCTTGAAATTATGGAAAACATCGCACGTTACCTGATGCTTGGCGGCATCATCCTTTTTCTTATCGGCGGGTTGGTCTGGCTTGGCGGGCGTGTCGGCCTTCCGCTGGGGCGTTTGCCCGGTGATATTCACCTTGAAGGGCAGAATGTTTCTTTCCATTTCCCGTTGGCGAGTTCGATCATCGTTTCGATTATTTTGACGGTTTTGTTGAATGTAGTTTTGCGCTTTTTGAAAAAGTAAAAGGTGGGTTTTGATGAAAAGAATGTTCTTTTTGATTTTTATTGTTCTATTGATGCCTAGCTGTGCTACAGAATTACAAAGTTCTGAAACAACAATATCGACTTATCCAACCAATACTCCTGCACAGACTAAGCTGGAAATCCCTTCTCCAACATTTACTAGCACAAGTACACCAACCAAATCTTTACTTCCTGTAACCCAGACAGTCACATTGACTCCTAATCCAATTTTGTTAACACAAGAAGCGATAGTAGCATCATGTTCTTCAGGTGAAAGAGGGTGGCCGATAAAACATCTTTCAACTACTTATTACACTAATGGTGATTGGGGAGCAGTTGCTTGTTCTGATGATGGAATTTATACGAAGGTTTTTAACTCTTCTCTTGATTCAAATTGGCTCATACCAGCATATCCAGACAAATCAATATCCTCTGACCCTGCATGGTACTGGAAACCTTACCTGTGGTCTGATAATGGTAGATATTTATATTTAGAAGCAGATTGCTTGTGTTTTATTGATAGTCCTTGGTTGATTTATGCAAGTGGTTTTGGTATTTCTCGTCTGGATTTAGAAACGGGGCAGTTCTCCATCTGGCTTGAGCCAAGTGATTGGTGGTATACATTTGCATTTACTTCGGATGGAAACTACTTTGCTCTTTCGCCTAAAGAATTTCCTGATACGATAAAAATTCGTGATTTGGAATTGGGTGATGAACAAAACTTGGGTTTTAAAAATAAGTATTCGATTTTAGAGTACTTTTTTACACCAGATTTTTCCAGGTTGGTTGTATTAGCAGAAGAACGTGAAGGGGATCAAGGTAAAAATGGATTTTCGGTCTTTGTGTACTACAAGGATACTGATATATTGAAAAAAGTAATGGACGCAGAGAGCCTTAATTCAACATTCTCTACAGATGAATCTGTCGGGCCTAGAATTTATATTTCAGAATTATCTAATGATGTTTTATACTTGTCTGATGTTTATGGAGAGTATAGTTTTGAGCTAAATATTCGAACAGGGGAACTGGTTGCAACCGCAAAATGACTTCTATTTAAAATTATGAAAACATCTGACTTTAAGTACCACCTTCCCCAATCATCCATCGCCCAAACGCCCGCTGAGCCGCGCGATTCTTCGCGTTTATTGGTCTTGCACCGTGAAAGCGGCGAGATCGAGCATCGTCATTTTCGTGATATTGGCGAATATTTGAAAGCGGGCGATCTGCTCGTCATCAACCAGACGCGCGTTATTCCGGCACGCATTTATGCGCGTAAAGAGACAGGTGGCAAGATCGAACTCCTGCTACTGCGCAAGGAAGATGATTTGACGTGGCGCGCGCTCGTCGGTGGGAAGGGGTTGGTAACGGGCAAGAAGATCGTCATCGAGAATGCCTGCGAAGCCGAGATCGTGGATGTACTTGACGGAGCGCAGCGCCTAATTCGGTTTGATACCGCTATCGAACCTTTTTTTCCGCAGATCGGCAATGTCCCCTTACCGCCCTATATCCACGAGAAGTTGGCTGACCCCGAACGTTACCAGACGGTCTACGCCGAGGAACCGGGTTCGGCCGCTGCACCGACAGCGGGATTGCACTTCACGCCGCGCCTGCTCGATGAACTGAAAGCCAAAGGTGTGGATGTGGCGCAGGTCACGTTGCATGTTGGGTTGGACACGTTTGCGCCGGTCACGGAAGATGATGTCGAAGAACACGTCATCCACACGGAGTGGTGCGAAGTGAAGCCCGAAGTCGCCGAGAAGATCAACGCCACGAAACGCGCCGGGGGACGGGTGGTTGCGGTTGGGACGACCAGTGTCCGGACCCTGGAATCTGCTTCTCAAACGGGAGCAACTCTCCCCACGAGCGGCGCGACGTCGCTTTTTATCCTACCGGGTTATCAGTTTCAGGCGGTCGATGTGATGATTACGAACTTCCACCTGCCACAGTCCACATTGGTGATGTTGGTGAGCGCCTTTGCCGAGCGCGAGATGATTTTGAATGCCTACGAGACGGCGATCCGTGATCGCTATCGTTTTTATTCATTTGGCGATGCGATGCTGATTTTGTGAGTTTCCCCCACTAGAAAAAGTAGACCTGACAGGTTGTGCTTCTACGAAGCCTAGAAACCTGTCAGGTCTTTTTGTTTACATCAAATTTTCAAAGACGTTCTCAACATCTTTATCGCCGCGACCGGAAAGGTTGACAACGACGATGTCATCGGGGTTGCTGTATTTGCCATGATCCTGGAAAAGGTAGGCGATGGCGTGGGATGACTCAAGTGCGGGAATGATGCCTTCGAGACGGGAAAGAGCGATGAAGGCATCGACGGCTTCTTTGTCGCTGGCGCCACCGAGAGTCAGACGCCCATTGTCTTTGAGCATACTCAAAATGGGGCTGATACCGGGATAATCAAGACCGGATGCTGCGCTGTAGGATTCTCCGATTTCGCCATTTTCGTCGTGCATAACGTAGGTTTTGAAGCCGTGGATGACATCCGGCGCACCCGTAGCGAGGGCAAGACCATGACGCTTGGTATCCGCGCCTTTGCCTGCAGGTTCAACCGCGACCAATTCAACACTCTCGTCGGGGATAAAAGCGGTGAACGCACCAAGGGCGTTGCTGCCGCCACCCGCGCAGGCGATAACGGCGCTAGGCAGGCGACCTTCGCGTTCCATGAGCTGGGCTTTGATCTCTTCGCTGATGACCTGCTGGAAGTCGCGTACCATCGCGGGGTAGGGGTGCGGGCCGACTGCGGAGCCGAGCAGGTAGTAGGAATCGGCATGGTCTTGTGCATAGGCGCCGAGAGCGACGTCGACGGCATCTTTGAGCGTGCCTTGTCCTTCCGTAACAGGGACAACGTTTGCGCCGAGGGCTTTCATACGGTAGACATTCGGTTTCTGGGCGTCAATATCGCGTGCGCCCATGTAGATGTCGCATTCAAGGTTGAGATAGGCGGCAATCGTCGCGGTGGCAACGCCGTGCTGCCCAGCGCCAGTCTCAGCAATGAGTTTTTTCTTGCCGAGCGCCTTGGCAACCAATCCCTGCCCAACAACGTTATTGATCTTGTGCGCGCCGGTATGGTTCAGATCTTCGCGCTTGAGATAGATTTTCGCGCCGCCGAGTTCTTTGGTCAGGCGTTCTGCGTAGTAGAGCAAGCTGGGGCGGCCAGCGTATTCCATGTAAAGCTGCTTGAGTTCATCTTGAAATGCCTGGGTCACTTTTAACTCGTCATATTTCGCTGCAAGCTCGCCCAGGATTTCTGCCAAAAACTCGGGAAGGTAGGTGCCGCCAAAATCGCCAAAGATGCCGTTTGTTTCGTTTGTCATGAGATTTTCTCCTGTTTGTTAGATAGTTTGTTGTTTTTAGTGGTGGTTTCGATACGCTCTTTGCTCCGCTTCGAGCTACTCAACCAAAACAATATTTCTTATGAGTTTATCTTTTTGTATTTCTTTTCACCGCATATCTTCTCCTTATGACAGAAAATTAAAAGCCTTCTCTCATCTCAGGGACGAGAGAAGGCTTCCGCGGTGCCACCCTGCTTAAGCTGCTTTTGTGGTTTAAAGAAAAAATCTCGTTGTGATGCAACGAGAAAATCGAAAAGCCAGCTTCACTTTATAGTCTTGCAGATTTAAACTGCGTCAACTATTTTGCCCTGATAACGGTGGCTACTCCGGCGCGGATACTTGATTCTCTGACTTTTCGCAGAAAAGAGTTCACCTTGCAATTCCGAGACCCATTCAATATTGGCGTATGTGCGAGATTTCCACCAAGCTCCCGCTCTCTGAAACACCGTGTCAATATTTACTACTTCTCTTCAACATCTTTGTGTTTATTAAGCTGGCGAGTTTATATCATAGCCTTCAAAGATACGTCAAGATATTTTCAAAAAAATCCCTAAATCGCTACATTTGCGTTACTCGCTTAAAGAGTTAAGTTCAGGTAGAATGGCGCTATTGCTGCGTTGGTAAGAGGGATTTTGAAATGATTCTCTGACCGCAATTTTACGCAGGAAAGGAAAAATGACTATGAATTCAGACTCTGCTAGCAATACAATCGATTCTTATCGAAAACGTCAACAACGTGGGCCGGTTATTATCTGGACGATTGCGGCACTGCTCGTCATCGTTGGGATCATCATTCTCGTGGTCGTCTTCACAGGCGATAATAAACCCCAAATCTCTCTCTTCGCAACCGAGACTCCGACCCCGACGCTTACCTTTACGCCAACGGTGACCTCGTCCCCAACTGCGACAGCAACCTTGACCATGACGCCTACGCTCACTTTGACGCCAACGCCATCGGAACCATTTGAATATATTGTGCAAGAAGGCGAATATCTCTATTCGATTGTTGAAAAATTTAATCTTGGCGATGATGGGGTTGCCTTGCTTTATTTCCTTAATGGAGAGCTTCTTGAAGCTTCGGATGGTGTTGTCCGTCCGGGAGACGTGATACAGATCCCGAACCCCGACAAGAAACTCCCCACCGCAACGCCCGTGCCCATCGACTTGCCGCGTGGCACCGAGCTGGAATACCGCGTTCAATCTGGAGACACCATCGCCGGGATTGCGACAAAGTTCCGTAGCACCGAAGAAGAGATTATTGACGCAAATGAGATCGAAAATGTAAACGCCATTCAGGTTGGGCAGATTTTGATCATCCCTGCCAACATTGTCACAGTAGCTCCGACCCGCCTCCCACCGACCTCGCCTGTAGAAACAACCCCCAGCCCCACGCCTGTGGCGAATGTTACGGGTACCCCTGCCCCCACCAAGAGCGCGAATACGGATGATACAGCCTGTACCTACGGAGTGAATGAAACCTACGTCGCTCAAATCTTTGAGTTGGTCAACATGGAACGCTTTGCAAAAGGCCTGGACCCTTTGACCGAAAACCCGACCCTCACCACCGTTGCCCAAACACATGCTGCCGATATGGCTTGTAACGATTTTTGGAAAACGGTCGGCTCCGATGGCACGACCCTCACAGAGCGCCTCACCGCAGCGGATTACACCGCGACCTTTGCCAAGATTCAAGTCCATGCCCAGCCGCCCGAATATAGTGGCGATGGCGCAGCGGCCGTCGCAGCCTGGCTCGAAGCTGGAGATGTTCTGCTTGATCCGCAGGCTACAGAGCTCGGGATTGCCTATGCATATTCCAGTGAAAGTTCCTATGGCGGTTACTTTACCATCATCATTGCCGCCCCTGCTCAATAGATTACTGGACAAAATAAAGTCTCTCAGGTAGAATAACGCCTTGCGTACCAGAAAGATTATTTCGGAGGAAGACCCGTGGCTAATATTAAATCACAAATCAAACGTAATCGTCAGAATGAAAAGCGTCGCCTGCGTAACCGCGTCTATCGTGGTTCCACACGTGCGGCGATTAAAGGTGCTCGCGTCGCCCTAGACGCGGAGAACGTGGAAGAAGCTCGCACCGCCACCTTGGCGGCGGTCAGCCAGCTCGATAAAGCTGCCCAAAAAGGCGTCATTCATAAAAAGAATGCTTCCCGCCGCAAAGGGCGCTTGATGAAACGTCTCGCCCAGCTCGAAAAAGAAGCGTAGTTTTTAACATCCATTTTGTCGAATAAAGCGGGAGTCTTCTAAAAAGACTCCCGCTTTTGCGCGTTTAATGTGAATATGCAAGATTTCTTGCCCTTCGCCATGCTATAATTTGAGACCCTCATTACATCGTTTTAATCGCGTTCGCTTTTCGTTGAAAGGGATTGTTGATGAATAATATAACAGGCGCACAAACTACATCCCGCGGTGGGACGGGCTTTCTGCCCCCTACGATCACCAAGCTCGAAGATACAGGACTTTCCCCGCTTTGGTTGCAAGACCTTGCGCTAAAGATCCTCTACTTTCAGGGTTACCTGTCGGGGTTTCAGGTTGCTGAAGCGCTTGCGCTACCTTTCGCAGGCGTGACGGATAAGATCCTTGAAGCGCTCAAAAAAGAGAAGCTGCTCGAGATCAAGTCAACCCAGCAAATGGGACTTGGCGAAAGCTCTTATCTCTATGCTATGACGGGGAAGGGGATCGAACGTGCCCGCGAAGCCCTCGAACGCAGCCAATATGCTGGAGCAGCTCCTGTGCCGATTGATGTCTATAACGATGCCGTCCGTCGTCAGGCACAGGGACGTGTTGTTGTCACCACACGCTCCATGCGGCAACTCATGTCCAAGCTTGTTTTGCCAGAGACCACCTTTCAGCGTCTTGGCCCGGCCCTTAACTCTGGCTCGTCGATCTTCCTTTATGGCCCTCCCGGTAACGGGAAAACCAGTATTGCGCGCGCTTTTGGCAGTTTGGTAATGAGCCAGAATATGTACGTTCCCTTTGCCCTCTATGTCGATGGGCAGGTCGTCAAGATGTACGATTCGGTCAATCACGAACTCGTCAAAGAAGATGGCGCCACTTCGCGCGGAACCGGCTCTCTTCGCACGGGCGTTCGTCGTGATCCGCGCTGGGTTAAGATCAAACGTCCCTTTATCGTCGTCGGTGGTGAGTTGACTCTCGAAGGTCTCGACCTTGTTTTCGACGATACCCATAAGTTTTACGAAGCCCCTTTTCAGGTCAAAGCGAATGGCGGCATCCTGCTGATCGACGACTTCGGCAGGCAGCAAGTTCGTCCGCGTGACCTGCTCAACCGCTGGATCGTGCCACTTGAAAACCGTGTCGACTTCCTGACCCTCCACACCGGGCGCAAGATCGAAATCCCCTTCGATGTATTGGTTGTCTTCTCCACCAATTTGCCGCCAAAAGACCTCGTTGATGAAGCCTTCCTGCGTCGCCTGCGGCACAAGATCGAGATCGGCGATCCCTCCTTCGAAGGCTACCGTGAAATTTTCCGCCGCGTAGCGCAGGCAAAGCGTGTTGAATACAACGATCAGGGTCTCGCCTATCTCCTGCAAGAATGGTATATCAAACGCAACCGCAAACTGCGCGCTTCGCACCCCCGTGATCTTTGCGATCAAATTCTTGATATTTCACAATACCTTTCCGTGCCTCCCACGATGAGCCGCGATCTGCTTGACCGCGCCGCAGAAGCCTATTTCGTCGAAATTTAAACCATGTTTGCACATCTGCCGTCTCCCACCATTTTTGCCCATCGTGGGGCTTCTGCACATGCTCCCGAAAATACCCTGACCGCCTTTGAATTAGCGCGCGAACAAGGTGCAGATGCGATTGAATTGGATGTCAAACTCAGCGCAGATGGGATCCCGGTCGTCATCCACGATCACACTGTGGATCGCACCACCAACGGCAGCGGCACGGTCGCGGAGCTTGAGCTTGCCTCCCTGCAAAAATTGGATGCGGGCGGTGGGCAGCATATCCCCACCCTGGCCGAAGTTTTTTCCGCTGTTGGGCGTGACCTTTACATCAACGTTGAACTGACCAATTACACTACCTCCAAAGATGCTCTTGTTGACAAAGTGGTCGATGTTATCAAAAGATACGACATGCAAGGACGCATTCTCTTCTCATCATTTCTCGCAAAAAATCTCAAACGCGCAGCCGAACTCTTGCCAGGCACGCCGCGTGGCTTGCTCGCCCTGCCGACAGGGCTCGGCGTTTTCGCGCGAACTTTTGGTTTTCGCTCCGATGTGTACCAGGCTATTCATCCCAGCATCAGAAATCTGACTGAGGGAATGATTACCAGCGCTCACCAGCGTGGACAGCGTGTGCATGTCTGGACGGTGAACACTGCTGACCAGATGCAGAAACTCGCCAATTGGGGCGTAGATGGCATTTTCACCGACGATCCGCAATTGGCGGTGAAAATCCTGCGCTAGGCATGATGCTTTAATTCCATGCTAAAAGGGCGGATAAATTTTTAGTAAAAAGGTTCTTCTCTATGGAAAAACAACAGATTAACCTATCTCCCGCTGAACAGATTGCCTTTTGGGCTGATAAAATTCGTGATTATTCTGCAACAGGGCTTCAATATCACACGACCGTTTACGATCAAGAACGATATGAAGCCCTTCAAACAGTAGCAATGGAGATGCTGGCTTACGCTACAAGACAAACTATAGAAGAAATAGAGCCCCTGCGATCAACCGTTTTTGCTCACATATCTCCCATGACGGCCGGAGCGGCAGCGATCATTGATGATAATGACATGATTTTACTCATGCGTCGTTCAGACAATGGGCTATGGGTGATGCCAGGAGGAGCACTAGAAGTAGGAGAAACGCCAGCCGAAGGTGTTGTGCGGGAAGCTTACGAAGAGACGGGGATTCGCTGCAAACCGATAGCATTATCAGGGATATACGATTCAAGAGTATGGGATAATAGGAGGGTGCAACATCTTTACAAATTTACTTTTTTATGTGAACCTCTGAGTAAAATAAGAGATGTCCCGTCACATGAGCATGAAACCTTGGGTGTTCGCTGGTTTCCAAAAAACGATTTTCCTAATGATTTGTATGAAGGGCACAGAAAACGTATTGAAGATGCCTATAAAGTTAGAGATGGAAAATCTCTTCCTCACTTTGATTATTAGCTGAAACAGAAATATTTTGTCCACACTGTGCGAATTACGATTTACACCAATTAAAAAATAGAAAGACTTAACCCTATGATCCCCTCCGAATGGCTTGAAGAAGCCTCCCAACGTCTCGATGGAAAAATCCACCGCACACCGCTAACGTACGATGCGGAGCGCGGTTTATATCTTAAATGGGAAAATCACCAGAAGACGGGTTCCTTCAAAGCGCGTGGTGCGCTTAATAAAGTGCTCACCCTCGAAGATTGGGAACGCGAAATGGGCATTGTCACTGCTTCGGCAGGCAATCATGGTCAGGGCGTGGCGCTGGCTGGACAAATGCTCGGTACGCCGGTTAAGGTCTTTGTGCCGCAGGCTGCTCCAGCCGTCAAGGTTGCTGCCATCCGTGCGCTCGGCGCGGAAGTTATCGTTGTTGATGGCGCTTATCACGATGCTGAAGATGCCGCATTAGCTTATGTTAAGCGCAATGATGCTACCTGGGTCTCGCCCTATAACGATGGGCATGTCATCGCTGGTCAGGGAACCTGTGCGCAGGAAGTTTTGCAGGAAGCCCCTGAAACAGCAGATGCAACTTGGCTCGTGCCAGTTAGCGGCGGTGGTTTATTGTCGGGCATCAGCTCCGTTTTACGGCAGCAAGCCCAACCCACGCTTCGATACGGCTCAGCGCAAGTGCGCGTCATCGGTGTACAAGTTGCCACCCAGGCCTATATGCACGGACTTTTTTATCGCAATACACAGGACGACGTGGCCGATCTCCCCACAATTGCAGATGGTTTGGCGGGCGCGGTTGAAGAGGGTTCGATCACCGTTCCGCTCATCCGCAAAAATGTCGACGAGATTTTGCTCGTTTCCGAAGATGAAGTTGCTCAAGCCGTCGCCTTTGCATGGACGGAATACGGCGAGCGCCTGGAAGGTTCGGGCGCAGTTGGGCTGGCGGCTGTTCTCTCGGGCAAGGTCACTGCGCAGCCGAGTGTTGTGGTAGTTTCCGGGGGCAATATTCAGCCTGAAATTCATGCCGAGATTTTGGCGCGTTATGAAAAATAATCCTTTTTTTTCAGGGCTTTTTACCTTTCTCTTGAGCCTTGCGCTGCTGTTGCCAGCTCTTGGCGGAGGCGTGCAGGCGCAGGAAAACGATCCGTCTGCAGAAGCACTCGCGTTGATGGAAGGCATGACGCCCGAGGAGCGTGTTGGGCAGCTTTTCCTGATTAGTTTTGACGGCACAAGCGTTGCTGATGAAACGCAGATCGCCGCACTATTGGATCAATATTCGGTTGGTGGTGTGGTGCTGCGTGCGGATCGCGGGAATTTTGCGGTTGAAAACTTAAGCGGATTGCAACAACTCATTTCTGATTTGCAGCGCAAAACATGGGACGTCTCGCGCGTGGATCGGCTTGATCCCGTTACCGGAGAAACAGTGCGTCCCGAATATATTCCGCTATGGGTGGGAATTTCGCTGGAAGAAGATGGAATCGCCCTTGAGCATTCCCTGACGGGACTTTCGCCCCTACCCAGCCCAATGGCAATCGGAGCAACGTGGGAGCCTGAATTGGCTACCAGCGTTGGCGAAGTTTTGGGCAGCGAGTTAGCTGCTCTCGGTGTAAATATGTACATGGGCCCCTCGCTCGATGTACTGGTAAACCCCGATCCCGCCAACAGCGGCGATATGGGCACACGGTCCTTTGGCGGGAGTGCCTACTGGGTTTCGCAGATGGGCGGAGCATTTATCCGCGGTTTGCATACCGGCAGCGATGGGCAGTTGCTCGTTGTGGCAAAACATTTCCCCGGGCGTGGCAGCGCCGACCGCTCACCAAGCGAAGAGATGGCGACGGTACGAAAGACGCTCGATGAACTGAAAGATGTTGAACTTGCGCCCTTTTCGGCAGCAGTTGGCAGTGCCGATGGGGCAGATGCGCTGCTGATTGCGCATATTCGCTACGAAGGCTTTCAAGGCAATATCCGCCCAACCACGCGTCCGCTCAGTCTCGACGAGAAATCGCTCTCGCAGATATTCACGCTCTCACCCCTTGCGGAATGGCGCGCTACTGGCGGCTTGACCATTAGCGATGACTTGGGCAGCCGTGCTATCCACGATTTCTACGCTCCGGGAGACCAAGACTTTTTCGCCAATCTGATCGCCCGAGACGCCTTTCTGGCAGGCAATGATCTGCTTTATATGGGCAATATTCTCTCGTCCGATGCAGCCGATTCTTATACAACGGTTGTGCGCACGCTCGATTTCTTTGCCCAGAAATACCGCGAAGACCCCGCTTTCGCCGCGCGAGTCGATGAAGCACTTATCCGCATCTTGACGCAGAAGCTTAGCGTTTATTCATCCTTTAATTTTTATACAGTCAATAATAGTCAGAGTACGCTGGCGGAGGTCGGAGAAAACCAGCAAGCGACTTTTGAAATTGCGCAACGCGCAGCAACGCTTATCAACCCCAATATCGACGACCTCGACGCCATCTTGCCGGAACCGCCCGGTGTTGATGAGCGGATCGTCTTTATTACCGACACACAAGCCACCTCACAATGTGCGCTCTGTGGGGTAGATCTGAATCTCGAACGCACCTCTCTCTCAGATGCTGTTTTGCGCCTTTATGGTTTAGGCGGAGGGGAAGAAGTACTTGAAACCAATCTCAGCATGTACACCTTTGAAGACCTGCTCAGTCTTAGTCAAGTTGCTGAAGAACCCCCACCACTGGAGTACTCTCTCCAGCAGGCAGATTGGGTCGTTATCTCATTGGCCAGCGATCAAAAACTGGATTCGCTGCGTCAGTTCCTCGTTGATTTTCAACCGGTCTTGCGCGAGAAAAAGGTCATCCTTTTTTCCTTCACCGCGCCCTATCTGTTGGATGCCACCGATATATCCAAATTCACGGCCTATTACGGCTTGTACAGCTACGCGCCACCCTTCCTGGATGTGGCAGCTCGTCTGCTTTTTAAGGAATTGACACCGGAAGGCGCCTCGCCTGTCAACATCACAGGGATCGGATACGATTTGTCTGCCATGATCGAACCTGATCCGGATCAACTCCTGACATTACGCTTGGCGCTGTCCCCCGAAGCACCTGACCTGTCCGAAGCGGAATCTGCCACCGTCCCCGCCCCGACCATGATCCCGATGTTCGAAGTCGGTGACACCCTTGGCGTGCGCACCGGCATCATCCTTGACCGGAACGGCAACCCCGTCCCCGACGGGACAGTGGTCATTTACTCGCTGACAATGGGCGGCGGCAATGGCATCGACGAACAGATTGAAGCCCAAACCGTTGGCGGTACCGCCAGCGCAGATTTCCAACTCTCGGAAACAGGCCTGCTCGATATTCGTGTTACCAGTGGCGAAGCGATTGTTTCTGAAACACTGCGCCTTGATATTTCCGATGAAGGGATTGCGGCTGCAATCACCATTATCCCGCCTGCTTTAGAGGGGGAGAGCACCTCAACACCGGCTTTTACACCAACGCCATCCCAAACCCCATCCGTTTATATCGATGTGGAAACAGGCCAACTCCATTTTGGTGCATGGGCATTCACTTTCCTGATGTGGATATTGGGCGCAGCTTTGGCCTATGTCGCAGGCGAACGGATCGAGTCGCCGCGCTGGGGCATTCGCTGGGCGTTGACTACCTTGTTGGGCGGTTTGGTTGCTTATAACTACCTCGCCCTCTCCTTGCCGGGATCGAAGAGTCTGCTTGCGGGCGGTATGCTCAGTGTAATCGTCTTTGTCCTGCTGGTGGAATTGCTCGGTTGGCTTTTCGGCTGGCTCTGGTTGCGCAGAACTTTGGAGTAACCAGAGACTCTTTTAAATACAAAGACATCCGAGATTTTAGAAATCTCGGATGTCTTGTTATATCTTTTCTCTCTACCCACCAATTGTTGCTAAAAAGCTCACAAAGAGCATGATCCCCACCAGCCAGGCGAGAGTCTTCTCTGTTGGCTGCGCCAGCGTATCTTTTACACTTAGCGGTGTCATTTGTTGATGTAACTGTGGCAGCGGATTGGTGATGATCTCTTTTTGCCCCAAAAGGAAGAGACGCAAGTCTTCAACTGATTTTGGGCGTTCATCGGGATGCAATGACATTGCCCGTAGAATGCCGCGTTGGGTACGTTTGCTAATCGCCGAGTTAATCTCTTTTGGCGGCAGCAAGCTTTCCGGGTTCAGGAAGCGTTGTCGCGCGTCGGCGGGGGCTTCGCCCGTCAATAAGTGATACATCGTCGCGCCGAGGGAGTAGATATCGCTCCGAACATCGGTATGCACGCCGTCGCTTCCATATTGCTCCAGTGGCGTGTACAGGATTGTCCCCTGTCCCTGAATAACCGTGATCGTCATCTCATCAGGCGCAAGGACTTTGACCAGACCAAAGTCGACCAATTTGACTAATCCTGATGGAGTCAGCTTGAGATTGCTGGGTTTAATATCACGATGGATGAGCGGCGGCTCCTGACGGTGCAGATAGGTGAGTGCGTTTGCAAGTTGATTGACCCAGCCTAGTACCACATCTTCACGCAAAAAAGTTTTCCGACGGCGGGCATCCAGCATCAGGGTACGCAGGTCGTCGCCGGGGACGTAATCCATCACCAGATAATCGCGGCTCTCTCTCGAGAAGAAATCAGAAACCTTCGGCAGGTTGGGGTGATCCAGGCGCGCTAAAACAGTCGCCTCGCGCATAAATTGCTCGCGAGCCTCCTCAAATATCTTGGGGGGTAGAGAACGGTCGTGCTCAACTTCCTTTAGAGCACAAAGGCGACCCTCGAGACGTTGGTCATCAGCCAGATAAATGCTACCTGTGCCGCCCTGACCAATCCGCTCACGGACCTTGTAGCGACCGCGCAAAACCTCGCCCTTGTTGAGTGGGAGAGCCATGCAATACTCCGTAAACTACTTGCCGTTTTTCTGAACTGAGACGAGAATACTCGTGTAATGGATTTATTTCGGCGTAAATCTTACACATATTTTCTTTTTCTGCTATATTATAAACGCTTTAAGATTCATCGTGAGCAATCTACGTTACCGAAACCTATTATTTTTGTTATTATTATCAATTGATGGATACAAACCTCGAAGATTACCCTATTCTCATTGCGCAAGATGGGCCCCTCAAAGGGGAACGCTGGGCGCTGGATCGCACGCTTGTCCTTGGGCGTGATTCCGCATGTGATTTAACGATTCCCGACCGACAAGTCTCCCGTTATCATGTCCGCCTAACACCTACCGTAGACGGCATCCTGATCGAAGACCTCGGCAGTAAAAACGGCACCCACTGCAATGGCGATGCCCTCACCGCCGCGAAAATTTTGCAAGATGGCGATGTGGTTCAAATTGCTGTCGCGCAAAAGTTCATGTTCCTCGTCTCTGATGCAACCATGCCCCTCACTGAGAACAATACCCGCATCGGCCGTTTGATGATGGATTTACGCTCACGCCGCGTGCTCGTTGACCAACAACAGGTCACCCCGCCGCTCTCGGCGCAGCAGTTCCGCTTGCTTTGGCGTCTCTACGAAGATCAGGGCAACGTTGTCTCCCGCCAAGACTTGGTTGCAGCGGTCTGGGGCGAGGAAGAAGCTCTTGGTGTCTCCGATCAAGCCCTCGATGCTCTCATTCGGCGCCTGCGCGACAAACTTGCTGCTTACGACCCATCGCATCAATATGTCGTCACCGTGCGTGGGCATGGCATCCGACTCGATAATCCCTTTGAGTAAATTCCCGTCAACTTCACAAAACAAAACTCCCTGCGAACGCTATCTCGCAGGGAGTTGCTTTTATCTAAAATCTAAAACTTAACTCCCCATATTTTTCTTCATCTGGAACTTCAGCACCGCACCATAAACTTCTTCCATCTTGGCGAACATCTCTTTGTCCTGTGGCGAGAGTTTTTCCTCCTGCCCCTGCGACTGTGCCACGATCCCGCTCAGGGTTTGGAGCAGTTCGTCGGTGATCTTTTCATCGTTCTCGGCAATCAACTTCTCCAGCGTCTCGCTGTTTTCAGCGCCGATCAACTGTTCAATGAACTCGTACTCCGGCAGCGGCCCACTTGCTTCTTGCAATACCGCTACAATTTGCTGCAGCTTCGCCAGCATGGCTTCGTCTTTCTCTTCGGTCGCTTTGTGTAGCATGGCTTCCAGTGCCTGGACGACCTGCTGATCGAAGTTACGGATATTTGCGCGTGTTGCTGCGCCAATATCTTCCTGCTCTAAAAGGGAATTCAGGAATCCCTGCACCTGTTCCATACGTGCCGCAATTTGTTTGTCAATCTCATTGACATATTCCAGCAGGCGTTCGCGCATGGCTTCAAGTTGTTGCCGTTCTTCAGGGTTGTTTTCAGCCTCAACCCGCTCCGTTAAAATCTGGAAGAACTGGTAATCCAGCCCGCCACGTGCCATACTGACGAGGGCTTGTTCGCGTGCTTCGTTCGGCGCGTCGATGAGCAGGTCAAGCAGAGCATCGCGAGTGAGTGCTTCGCCCAACGCTTGCAGAGATTGTGCTGCGGCTTCCATTTCTTTCAGGGATGCTTGAATCTCTTGTCCCTTTTCTGTTTCATTGAGAAGAAGCTGCTCGAGCGCTGCCATCTGCTGTGCCATTTCGCTCTGCCCGCTGCCTGCGGCAGCTTGGGTGAGTTGGCTAAAGAGGGCGAAGAATTGATCGTCAAAAAGTTCTGCGTTTTGCTTGATGAGTTCTTTACGGACATCTTCTGTTGTGGTGGAAAGCAGCTTCTCAATCATGTTGACGCGATCTTGCTGTCCCTTCAGCATTTCAGGCGTGATGCCATCTGCGCCGAGAATGCGCTCGATCATGCTTTGGAAGGTGAAGAAGGTCTGCGGTTTGAGTAAGTAGCCTTTGCGCTTTTCAGCGGGCAGGTTGTTGGTGATCTGGGTGATGAGCGGCCCGATGATGCGCTCCTGCTCGTTGACGGGGATCGCCAGTTCGGGTGGGAAGAAGGTTAGCAGCAGGTCTTTTTCGTTGTCGTGATAAACGATTGGGGTTGCCAGAGGACCTTCGTAGCCGCAGGTTTGGCAGCGGGCGACATTGGCTCCGCCGCTGAGTAAAATCTGTTTGGCTTGGGGATTGGCAGTTACGTCGAAGAGTTGCTCTACGTTGGCAACGATCGGTTGTCGACATTGGGGGCATGAAATTCTTTGTTGGGGCATGGAGTTTCCTTTTTTCATTAGAAATGACAGCCACCTAAAGGTGACTGTCATTTTGTTTCTTTTTTTATCGTTAACGCCCCCAATTGTACACGCTAAACAGCCATCTTTCGTAAGAGTTTTGCATAAAAAACAAGCAGTGCTATGCACTTGTGAAGTGCGTTGCACTGCTTGGGGCTGCGTAGACAGCTCTTGAAACGGAATCAAATGTAAATCACGAGCGTTCCGCTGCTTTTCATCCTACTGAGAGAAGGTGGCTAATAATCCCTGCGCGAGGGCATCTTTTTCGGCTTGGGTCAATCTCGCTTCGGGATGTGTGATGAGAAAGACTGGCATTGGCATTTCGCCTTCGCGGATAACTTCGCCAATCTCGTGGGTTTCGACGCGCTGCGTGCCCCAAACGGATGTGTTCAGGTGGCGACGTCCGTCTTCGACATCGTGCTGGACAAGCCATGAGATCGGTGCGATGTTGCTGTACCAGGGCCAGGTGGTGTCGTTGCTGTGACAATCGGCGCAGGCGCGGTCGTAGAGGGCTTTGGTTTCGGCACTGTCCCAGTTTGGCTCGGCGACTACGGGTGGATTTGTATGATCGCGTCCGTAGGGAACAAGCTGAATGAGCAGGGCGAGTGCGATGAGAACGCCAAATGCAATAAGAACTTTTTTAGACATGTTTTGCTCCTTGATGGAAATAAGTTTTGGGGTCATCAAGTTTTTGTTTTGGTGGCTCCATGGAAAAGACAGGGACTATTTTAGGAGTATTCCTGATATTAGTATTAATTTTAGATTAGGGAGAGCGCAAAAAAGATGACAATGTAAAAATTAAGTTGTTGTTTTAGGACTTTTGGCGCAGGAAAACTTAAATCAATAAAAAAAAGCAGGCTGGCTATTTATTGCCAGCCTGCTTGCTTTTTGTTCTCTGCTCATCTAAATAATGCTACAAAAATTTACTTGCGTTATGAATTGCGCATAACTTTGTTGCGTAATATACCCAAGCCTGCCACTTCCAGCTCGACTACATCACCTGCTTTTAGAAATTTGCCCATTTCCAGTCCGCAACCACGTCCTAGCTCCCCGGAGCTGGCCTTGGAGCCAATAAACTCACCCGAATATAAGGATCAGGGATTTCGTCAGGCGTGACCAAACAGGGGCCAATGACCTTGCCCAATTTGCTGCCCGAGCGTGTTATCTGAAAACGTAACCAGTTTCATTGTTTCAGTTCCTACCCTTTACGCATTACGATGGGTTGTGCCTGCGGTAATTCGTGTGCTAATAAGGCCTGTTTGCGTAGTGTATTTATGAGCGTTGGAATTGATGGCGGTTTTGTTTCTCCCCGCCACTGACGATAGAGCGTATGTGCGTTGGTCATCATCCGCTCGGGGGAATTCCAATTGCCAAAGGGCTGTTGAGCATATTCAGCAGCCAGCACAGTTTTATGCGCGGCAGCTTGAGCAGACATGCCTGCATCAAAGCACTGGCGTAATTGTGTCGATGTATATTCCCAATAGGCTTTCACTTGTTGTACACCGGCTTTATTGGTAATGGGACCATGCCCGGGGACAATCGTTTCCACATCCATCTCTAATATTCGATCCAATGCTGCGATCCAATTTTCGACCGGGCCTGCCCACATCACGGGCGTTGATCCGATAAAAAGAATATCTGCGGTAAAGATGGTTTTGGCATCGGGAACGTGGACAAGTAGATCTCCGTCGGTGTGGGCAGGCCCAACTTCAATAAGTTCTACCTTGCGTCCGCCGATATCGAGCGTCATCTCGCCATTAAATGTGCGTGTGGGTAAGGTGTGGATAACTTCCTGAAAGTCATAGGGTTTCACCATCCCCTGGAACCAGTGTCCTGCTTTGTCCATTCCAAATAAGCGCAATGAACTCATTAACTTGCCAACACGCCCTAAAAGGAGCATTGATTTTGGTTGTGTATGACCCATTTCGTCATAGGCACTTTGTGATGTAATGGTTTCTACGTCGGGCAGTAATTGATTGCCAAAAAAATGATCGCCATCAGCGTGCGTGTTGACCAGGGTTTTGATCGGTGCATCGAGCGTCAGCGCTTCCATAGCTTCGAGCATGACGCGGCTGAATTTCACGTCCCACAGCGTATCAACCAGGAGTGATTCTCCATCGCCAACGATCAGACCAGCGTTCGATTCTCCCCATGAACCATTGGGAACCATCCAGGCATAGAGTTGATTATTAAGATCATAAAGCCCCTCTGCATATTTTGGAATCTCACTAAAGCGAGTTTGCGAAGCACCTGTTTTTGCAATACATTTCCATTGATCCATAAACTTATCCTCCTCAGTTTCTATAATAATCCCCACAGTATAGCACGAGTTCCCAAAGGATTGTCTCCTATTTTTAGCACTTTTTTCTCAAGCCGAATAAAATTTGTATATTCTTCTGTTCTTCTCTCCTTGCTTTTAGACAGCAGGGGGAACAGACGCAGCTTGCTCGTATAACTGAAGACTTTCAGCCTCTGTAACCTGAACGTTTAGTTCATCAATGAGTATGTGCCTGAAGTCATTTGCGTTGCTAATTCTTTTTTCTTGCGTGCCTGATTTTGTGATGATCCAATAGTCCAGATTGCGCAAGGAGCGGACTTCGTTGTCCAAAATACGCGAGATCACCAGATGGTTGACGAAGGAGGCGTTGGGATGTTTATGCGAGTAGAAATGCCCCAGTTCGCAATCCGATTGGCCGTAACGAGCGAGTTCAAATCGATAGAGGGAGAAGAAATCCCCATCCTTGAAAATCTGTAAGTGAAATTCCCCAGCTCGGGGTTCCGCAACACGGAATATCCGATCCCCATCTTTGGTTTCTTCTTCAGACATCCTGACAGGAACTCTCGGCCCTTGAGCGCCAAAGCCAACATCAAGGATATATTCCTGCCCCTCGAATTCAACCATTGTGATTCGATGTGTCAAACCAGGATGCGTGTCTTGATTGTAGATCACACGTGCAAGATAGAGCTTCACGCTAAAGCCAAGTTCTTCCAATATCTCATACATGAGACCGTTTTGTTCAAAGCAATACCCACCACGTCGCCGAAGAACGATGCGCTGATATAGCGATTCGACATCCAAGGGGAGTTCATCCCCAAGTCGACAGCCTACACTGCTGAAAGGGAAAGCTGCTACGTGTCGGGTGTTGATATCTTTCAGAAAATTAAAATCCAAATTGCGACCATCTAAACCCAGTTCATGAAGATATTTATAGGCAATCTCGGACCGTTCCATTCACTTCTCCTAATATGTCTAATGATTTGCATTATTGTTGGAATTGAAGTTTACCAATTTTTCTGTGTTTTTTCTTTCATACACAGCTAATAAAAAGAAGGCTGACAGTTTCACCGTCAGCCTTCCGTTATCCTAAATCAACAAATCCCTACTTCCCCAAATAATTCTTCAAAAACTCTCCCGTATACGACCCCTTTACCTTACAAATCTCCTCCGGCGTGCCTGCCGCGACCAACTCGCCGCCACGACCACCGCCCTCGGGACCAAGATCAATGAGCCAGTCTGCTGTCTTCACGATGTCGGGGTTATGCTCGATGATCAAAACCGAGTTGCCGCCGTCCACAAGGCGCTGGATGACTTCGATCAGCTTATGCACATCGGCGGCGTGCAGCCCGACGGATGGCTCATCCAGCACATAGAGCGTGCGTCCCGTTGAGCGTTTCGAGAGTTCTTTTGCCAGCTTGACGCGCTGCGCCTCGCCGCCCGAAAGAGTCGGTGCCGACTGCCCAACGCGGATATATCCCAGCCCGACCTCTTGCAGCACATCGAGCTTCTTTGCCATTTTCGGGAAATCCTTGAATATCTCGGCAGCGCGGTCGATGGGCATCGCCAAAACATCTGCGATGCTGTGTTCGTTGCGGTATTTCACCTGCAAAGTCTCGCGGTTGAAACGCGAGCCGTGGCAAACATCGCAAGGCACATAGACATCCGGCAAAAATTGCATCTCGATGCGCAATTGCCCCTGTCCCTGACAAGCCTCACAGCGTCCGCCATGCACATTGAATGAAAAACGCCCGGGTTTATAGCCGCGCACTTTGCTCTCCGGCAGTTTTGCAAATAGTTGGCGTATTTCGTCAAAGAGCCCCGTATACGTGCCCGGGTTCGATCTTGGCGTGCGCCCAATCGGCGATTGGTCGATGTTGATGATTTTATCCAGATGCTCAACGCCCAAAATCTCTTCGTGCTCGGCGGGCAGGGTGCGTGCGCGGTTGAGTGTCTTCGCCAAAGATTGATACAGTATATCGCCCATCAGCGTGGATTTTCCAGAGCCGGAGACACCCGTAATACAAACCAATTTTCCAAGTGGGATGTCGATGTCGATATTCTTGAGATTATTCGCCCGAGCACCCACGACGGTTAGCTTTTTACCGTTCCCATTTCTGCGTTCGCTCGGGACCGGAACTTGTTTCCGTTTCGAAAGATATGCCCCGGTAAGCGACTTGGGATGCGCCAAAATCTGTTCCGGCGTGCCCTCTGCGACGATCTCACCGCCATGTTCGCCTGCGCGTGGGCCCAAATCCAAAACCCAGTCAGCGGTCATGATCGTTTCATCGTCGTGTTCAACGACGAGAACGGTATTGCCCAAGTCACGCAACCCTTCGAGCGTCTTCAGGAGACGCGCATTATCACGCGGATGCAAGCCGATGGATGGCTCATCCAACACATACAGCACGCCCACGAGCCGTGAGCCAACCTGCGTTGCCAAGCGGATGCGTTGCGCCTCGCCGCCAGAGAGTGTTCCTGCTGAGCGGTTGAGCGTTAGGTAATCCAAACCGACATTCACCAGAAAACCAAGCCGTGCTTGAATTTCCTTCATGATGCGTTCGGCGATGATCTTGTCACGTTCGTTGAGAATGTCGTGCAAAGTCTCTGCCCATTCCAGAGAATCGGAGACGGGCAGGGAGGTGATCTCGATGATGTTTTTCTCACCAACGGTTACGGCGATCGCTTCCGGTCGCAGGCGCTGACCGCCACAGGCGGGGCAGGATTTTTGAGACATATATTCGCCGATGCGGGCACGCATATATTCGGAGTTGGTCTCCCGATAACGGCGCTCGAGATTACCGATCACACCCTCGAAAGCGCGCCGAAAGACGTATTCATTTCCTTTGGCATTTTGATAGGTGACTTCGAATTCCTCACCTTTGCTGCCATACAGGATCAGTTCGCGTTCCTTTTCGGTCAGCTCAGCGTAGGGTTTATCGAGATTAACTTTATAGTGATTGGCTGCCGCTTCAAGCGTTTGCCAGTAATAGCCGCCCTCTTCGCGTGGGCCGCCCCATTCGGATGCGTTGACCGCGCCCTCGTTTAGCGAGAGTTCGGGGTTGGTGACGAGCAGCGCCGGGTCGATTTCGAGCTTGTGTCCCAGCCCTTCACAAGTTGGGCAGGCGCCATGCGGCGTGTTGAATGAGAAGGTGCGCGGCGCGATCTCGGTGATGGTTGTGCCGTGCTCGGGGCAGGCAAGATGTTCAGAGTAATGAATATCTTTGCCTTCGCCTTCGCGGGGTGTCAGGGCAACGGTCAAATACCCATCGCCGAATTTCAAAGCCGTTTCAACGGAATCAGTTAGACGGGAGAGCGCAGCCTGTGCTTCGTCCTCATCTTCATGCTGACGGATGATGAGTCTATCGACAACGGCTTCGATGGTGTGGGCTTTGTAGCGGTCGAGTTCGATCTGGTCGTCGAGGGAGCGAACTTCGCCGTCCACGCGCACACGCGCAAAACCGGATTTGCGAATCTCCTCGAATACGGATTGGTAAGTCCCTTTTCGTCCGCGCACCAACGGCGCGAGAATCAGAATCCTGCTTTCATCCGGGAGTGTTGCGACCTGATCGACAACCTCTTGCGCGGACTGCTTGACGACTTCGCGTCCACAGGTGGGGCAGTGGGGGACGCCGACGCGCGCGTAGAGCAGACGCAGGTAATCGTAGATCTCGGTCACTGTGCCGACGGTCGAACGCGGGTTGTGGGAGGTGGATTTCTGGTCGATGGAAACGGCAGGCGAAAGCCCGTCGATATAGTCGACATCGGGCTTGTCCATTTGCCCGATGAACTGCCTGGCATAGGCCGAAAGTGATTCGACATAACGGCGTTGCCCTTCAGCAAAGATGGTGTCGAAGGCGAGCGACGACTTGCCTGAACCTGAAAGTCCCGTTACGACGACGAGCTTGTCGCGCGGGATTTCGACAGTAATATTTTTGAGATTATGGACGCGCGCCCCCACAACGCGGATAACATTTTGAGCCATAAAAGAACCTTTTTATCGATAAATTATGCGAGAAAACATTATAGCACATTTGTTTTATAAATTGCCTTAAAACACAATTTTCAAGTATATCAGCCTTGTCAAGATTGCTTTTTGCTACAGGAAAAGGTAAGATAAATTTGATTTTTTGTTCCAACAATGACCTAGCAAAGGAGAGAAAAGGGATATGTCAGCAGTGTTGATCGGTTTGGCCGCGGGTGGGTGTTTTGTGACCATTTTTGCGGGCGTGGGAATTTTTATGCTCGTCAAATATTTTCAGGATAAAAAGAAATCAGAAGAGAGTCAGGCGTGGTCGGCAACTTCCGGGCAGATCACAGAATCTTATGTGCGTGAAACGCAATCCCAGGATAGTGAGGGATTTACATCAACCTCCTATTATCCTGAAGTCCGTTATCTCTATCAGGTGATGGGGATTGAATATAATGGAAAGCGGGTCGCTTTTGGCGGCGATGTGAGCAGTGGACGTAATAAGGCGAATGAACGCATCGCGCAGTATCCGGTTGGGAAAACGGTCACGGTTTATTACGACCCCAATAATCACGAAGAGGCCGTTATCGAACGGCGTATTGGCAGCAAGGGGATGCTCATCATCGGGATCATATTCACGGCGATCGGTGTCTGCACAGCTTGCGTGGGGGGCGTTGCCGGAGTAGCTGCTTTGTTGAATAGCTAATCTTTCAGTTCTTCCAAGCCCATAAAGTCAAGGTTATCCACATGCCTTGACTTTTTTCTTTCGCCACTTTATCATAGTTAAAAATATAGTTGGTATATTCAAAATATGAAAAAAGATAAAAAGTATCTTCCCGTAGAAATCTACAAAATGTTCGACATCTCCAAAAGCACTCTCTTTCGCTGGGAAAAAGAAGAGGGCTTTCCGCCACTTGAGCGTGGCGATAATGGTGAACGTCAATATAACCACGAACACGTTCGCTGGCTTGGGGCAAAGAAAGTCGCTCGTTTACGCAGACAATATGATTTGGCAAGCAAGTCGGAAGACTTGGTTCGCATGAATGAAATTCAGCGTCTTTCGACAATGTATAAAGTTTTGTATCTCGAAGATGCAACCGGGCTGGCAGAACTTGAATATCACCAATACCCTGCTGAAACGCTCAAGGAGTTTCTAAGGAAAGCTGCCGAATATGAAATATCTGACTCGGCTTTTAAGCAAATTGTTCGTGTTGTTTACCTGCAGACTGTTCTGAATAACGAAGAAACGCATGAGTAAAAACCTTGTCCTTGCATCACAGGAAGATCGCATTCGTACCATCCTAGATATTTTGCGGAAACTTCCAAATTGCCGGTAGGAATTTACGAAAAGCAGGATGACGAATGTGTGGGCATTTTTGCGACGCAAAACCCCAAATTATATGAAGGCCATTGTCGTTATATTCAATCCCTGCCTGGGGGGAAGGCGATGTGCGAAGCGGATGAAAAACGACGAGCACGAGTCGCCCGTGAAAACAGAAGGGCGGGATTGACCCTCTGCCATGCTGGAATTTATAACTATGCTGCGCCGGTTGTGTTGGATAATGATGTCAAGGCTGTGATCTTGTACGGGGAATTGCGGCTCGCTGGTGATGCCCACGAAGCCGAATCATTGGAGAAACACCGCGAAGCGGTTGCCAATCTTGAGCTGGATGCGGAACAGGCTCAAAAATTGAGAAGTCTACTTGTCGAGACCAAATTATATAGCGAGGACGAATTTGCCCATCTCCAGACAACCTTGCCGAGAGTTGCCGAATGGCTTTATCGCATTTTTGATGATGAGGAGAAAGCCCGACATCATATCGAAAAGGTCACCCACGAAATCCAGACGCGCATTCAAAGCATTCTGAATGCTGAAGTTCTATTGCTCGAATTTGATGAACTGAAAAAGCATGAACTAAAACGCGGCATTCATGAGATTATCAATAGCGCAGAAGCGTTGGCAACGGTGGTCAACAATTTGGGCAAGTTCCAGCGGGAATATCGTTTTCGCCGCCAGCGCCTGGAGGCTTTGCTGGTCGAAGCAAAGCGGATTTACGAATCCGAAGCGAGACGCAAATATATCGATATCAAGATCAATTTTAGTCCTGTGGATGGTAGGGATGCATATTTGGAATTTTCCCGAGAGCATCTACAGCTTGCTTTAAATAATCTGATGCACAATGCGATCAAATATTCCTTCCGCGGCGCGCAGGGGCGAGATCGTTTTGTGGAGATCAAGGGGCAACGTAACGGCAATTTTTATGAGGTCTCGATCGAAAACTATGGCGTTGGAATCTTACAATCAGAGATTGATGATACTTTAATCTTTCAGGATAATTATCAGGGCAAGCTGACCAATGGGGAATATCGTACAGGTTCCGGAAAAGGGCTCTTCTTTGTGAAACAGGTCATTGATGACCATCATGGCAAGATCGAGGCTTTTTCCGAGCAAATGAGTCAAGAACGTTCTCCAGAAGGACAGCCACATTTAGTGCGTTTTGTGGTTAGTCTTCCTTTTGAGCAACCGAAGAGGTAATCATGAGTAAATTGCAAAAGAAAATTGTTTGGATCGAAGATGATACTGAGATCATTAATAATGTTGTTCGCCCGCTTGAACGGGCTGGGCACCGGATCGAGCGTTTTTATAATGTCAAAGATGTGCTCGACAATATTGAGTCGTTGAAGGCTTGCGATCTGATCCTGCTGGATTTGATCATCCCGACTGGCGACGGTAACGACCAGTATGGACGTTATCCCGGCATATATTTACTGCGTGCTTTTCGCGAAAAATATCAACTTAAGCAACCTGTTATCGTCTTAAGCGTGGTTGCAGATGTGGAAGTTTTTCAGGACTTGAAGGTATTGGGGGCCCAGGTGTTGAATAAGCCGATCCGTCCTTCCGAATTGAAACGTTTGGTCGAAGAGGCTTTGGAAATCGAAGAATAGATTCTTTGTATATCGTTTTATGAAGGGATATGTCTAAAAGCATATCCCTTTTCTTTATCGTATTGACCCGCCCCTCAAACCTTGCTATTATCAGCGCATGAAGCTTTCCCGTTTTCGCGAAAATTTACGACAGCTTTTTCTCTGGCTAACGCCCGGTCTCGGCGTCAAACGCTGGCTGGGTTTGGTTCTGGCGGGTATCACCCTTCTGGGTGTTGGCTTAGCCTATTACCTGCTCGATTTCTACCGCACTGCCCCAGAATCCTGGTGGTTGCCGGCCCTCTCGGTTGCAGCCTTGCGCTTTTTGCCGCGTCCGTTGCGTGTGCTCATTTTCGGTGGAATCGGTTTTGGCATCGTCGCATATGGGTTGTGGGGCTTGAATCGTGCCTTGATGCGCCCCTTCTTGCGCCCGGGCAGTCAGATCGTAGATGAGTTGACCCAATTTCAACGGCGCGGACGTGGCCCACGTATTGTGGTCATCGGCGGTGGGCACGGTTTGTCCACGCTGCTGCGCGGGCTGAAAGCCTACACCCGCAACCTGACTGCGGTTGTCACTGTCGCGGATGATGGCGGCTCATCGGGAAAACTGCGTGAGACGATGGGCATTCTCCCCCCCGGCGATATTCGCAATTGTTTGGCCGCCCTCTCAAATGACGAAGCCCTGCTGACACAACTTTTTCAATACAGATTTAGCGGGTCGGATGGTCTGGGCGGGCATTCCTTCGGCAATCTTTTTATCAGCGCGTTGAGCAATATTACGGGATCGTTCGAGGAAGCGGTAGCGGAATCGGGCCGAGTACTCTCTGTGCATGGACGTGTGCTCCCGTCCACGCTCCATGATGTCAAATTGGTCGCCGATATGTCGTTACCGAACTCGGCGTATGAAGTCCGCGTGGAGGGGGAGAGTCGCATCCCGGAATTTGCCGGGCGTGTTCGCCGAGTCTGGCTTGAACCGGATGATGCGCCTGCTTTTCCCCCTGTCATCAAAGCCATTTTGGCGGCAGACGTGATCGTGATCGGGCCGGGCAGCCTCTACACCAGTATCCTGCCTAATTTATTGGTAGCAGACCTATTGTCAGCGGTGCGTGCCAGCCGTGCTTTAAAATTGTTCATCTGTAACGTTGCATCCCAAAAAGGTGAAACAGATGCGTACTCTTGCTACGATCATCTCGCGGCATTGGAATCCCATGTTGGGGAGGGGCTGGTTGAGTTGGTGATTGCCAATGATTGCCACGACGCGACCCTGCCCGAAGATTCGCAGTGGGTCAATATCGGTGATGAGCTTTCAGGCGATCATCGGCTTTACACCGCCGACCTGCTTGACCGTGAGCATCCCTGGCGGCACGACTCCGAGAACCTCGCGCAGGCGATCATGGACTTATATGAAGCGCGGACGGGGCCGCTAGGAGGATAAGTGCCGCATCATTTAGGTTGAAGATCAATTGACGGTGATATAATGCGCCCGCTTTTTGCCCATTTTCAAAAGTGGGTGTTTTTATTCTTGCCTGCAAAAGTGTTCTGGCTCTCGCAGCTTAATCTATGAAAAGTTTAAAACCTTTATGTCTTTTTTCTCTGTTTTGTTAATTGCGGTTAGCATGGCGATGGATGCTTTCGCGGTTTCACTTGGTTCTGGTGTGAAGATCAAAGAGGGGCCGCGCCCTATCTTTCGCTTGGCGTTTCATTTTGGTCTCTTTCAGGCGCTTATGCCAATTGTCGGCTGGCTCTTTGGAAACAGCATTGAACCGTTCGTCAAGGATTTTGACCATTGGGTGGCATTTGGCTTGTTGGCGTTTGTTGGCCTTCGGATGATACGTTCAGGGTTGGGGAAAGAGAATGAAAAGGGTCAAACGGATCCATCCAAAGGCTGGACGATGGTGCTGCTTTCGATCGCTGTAAGTATTGATGCGCTTGCGATCGGATTGAGTTTGGCATTTTTGGGTGTTGCCATCTGGGTGCCAGCCTTAATGATTGGATTGGTAACCAGCGGTCTTTCGTGGATCGGGCTGCGTGTGGGAAATGGTTTCGGTAAAAAATATGGCAAGCAGGTTGAGGTATTTGGCGGGGTACTTTTGATCGGGATCGGGGTCAGGATCGTTATTTCCCATTTGTTCGGCATGTGATGATGTTGAATCAGACAAAAAAAGCTTCCGCGATTTGGGAAGCTTTTTTTATCTGAGCAGTTATGATTTTTTCCTAGAAGACCAGTACGACCAAGACGCCCACAACAGCACAACCAAAGTTAACCCAATCATTGGATAACCAGCGGAAGCCGCGCTTGAATTGGGTTTGGTTGCCACAAAGGTGCTCGGGGTGGCGTTCAGTTTCTTTTTCGCAAGTGGGACAGTAGTAGATGGCTTGTACCGTTGCCCCAAGATACGAGTCAAAGAGTGCACCCGTTAAGCCCGCAATACTGACTGCCACGAAGATGGGCAGGAAATCCCCGCTTGGGGCAAGGATGCCTGCCAGCACGCCAATCAGAGCGGAGCCTGCAAGGGCTGCCAATGTGCCACCGAGGGAGACGCCGCCGGATGTGCCTTTTTCGACTTTTTGCGTTAAATTGGTAATCATACGGGGGTGGGATGGATTGAGTACACCTAGCTCGGTGCCCCACGTATCTGCATTGACGGCTGCCAGAGCAGCGGTGAAGCCGAGCCATGTCCAGAGCGTGTCGGGAAAGAAGTAGTGCAGGGCAGCAAAGATCGCGGCGAGACCGCCGTTGCCGATGACTTGCATCGCATCGCGGCGACTGCCTTTATCGAATTTCTCTTTTAAATCCTTTTTGCGCGCTTTGAACATCTTCGAGAGCGTACTCGATGAAATGAAGAAGGTGAGCAATAGAACGGCCCATGCCCAGCCGCCGAGACCGAAGATGAGCGTCCCTTCGACGGTGGCGGCTATCGCGCCGCTGGTGTCGAGGCTTTTGGCTTTGTAGGCAAGAAAGGCGATGATGATTGCGAGGAGGAAGCCGAGAAGTAGTTGAGGCATGAGAATACGTATCCGATGTGTAGTGCCATGTTTCCACGTAATGAATGAAACGTGACGGGGGGTGGGTTAAATGGGTGTTGTGATTGCAAATAAAACAGCGATCAGAAAGAGGATGCTTGTGATCGTTCCCGATGCCCAGATGATGAAGGCCAGGATGCGCTGTTCTTCCCAGCGATAGAAATACAAGCCGAGGATCAAGCCGACAAGGAAAAGCGCGGCGCTAATCAGCGGCAGCATCATCAACTGGACGGCGGGGAAAGGTCCCTGCGGGAGGCCGCTGATGTCGAAGCCGAGGGGAATGCTCTCGAGGCTGGGGATGAGGAAACTTGTCCATGCGAGCAGACCGATATTGAGCAGGAGTCCGCTGAGCCACAAGTAACGGGCGAGCAGGCTTTTCCAGGCTTCGGCGACGATGAAGGAGGGGTAAGTGGAATGTGCCCGGGGTGGGCTTAAACTGCCTAGCTCGGTAGCAAGTTGAAAATCACGCATGAAGCGGCGCGGATCGTTTGGGGAGATGGCGAAGACGCGTTTCGCGGTCGCCACGAGTAGCAGCTCCTTCACATCCGATGCCAGAAACTCGACCGCGCCCAAGTCTGGATGACGGCGCAATCCCAGTAGCGAGCCGGGCAGGCGGAAGGGCGGCAGGCGCAGCGGGATGGTCAGGTCGCTGGCGGGGCGTACCCATTCGATGTCGCTGAGCGGGATCTCTTCAACGCGCAAACCCCAAAAGATGCGCAGGATTTCGCGTTCGAGGATGTAATTGGCGCGCAGCAGGGCGTAAAGGCGATAGCCGATGACGGGGATGGGCAGGGCGGCGGCGAGAGTCAGCAGGATGTAGACCATGAAGGTCGGGCCGACAGTTGCGCTGGAAATGCCAAGAAAACCCCAGATAGTGATGCTGCCTAAGATGGCGAGCAAAACACTGTGGATGATGACACCGCGTCGGCGGGGGGGGAGGAAGAGGTTCTCGTTCATGAGGAGGACAGGCGTGCGTACCCAAAGGGCACGAGATCGCACCTGCATTTTGGCTTGTTTCCGTTTAAACGGTGAATGCCCAAGGACAAACAAATCCCGTCAAACCTGGTGCGATGCACGGGTTTTCTCATTTAGTCAGATCCGCAATCGTTTGGCAAACTTGTTCAACGGCTTCTTCACTCATGACACCAGAGAAGGGCAGTGCAAGGCTACGATTACCGAGGTCTTCGGTGACGGGGAAATCGCCGGGCTGGAAGCCGAAGCGTTCGACCATGTAGGGCTGCAAGTGGATCGGGGCGAAGTAGGGGCGCACGGGGATGCCACGCTCGATCAGTTTTTGGGCAAGGGCATCGCGGTCAATGCTGGCATCAAAGCGCACGACGTAGACGAACCAAGACATGCGCGTGGTGAAGCCTTCAATGTGCAGGGTCTCAACGCCGGGAACTTCAGCCAGGCGTTCTTCATACCATTTACCGACTTGCTCGCGCTTGGCGAGGAGTTCATCAAGGCGAGTCATTTGGACGGCACCCAACGCCGCGGACATTTCATCCAGTCGATAGTTGTAGCCGAGATGGGTGTGCTGGAGCCAGGTGTCGCCGGGGGCGCGTCCTTGATTGCGCAGGGCGCGCATATAGTCGGCGTGTTCGTCGTTGTTGGTGATGATCATGCCACCTTCACCGACGGTGATCTGCTTATTGGGATAGAAAGCGAAGACACCGAAATCGCCCAGCATGCCAGCGGGGCGTCCGTTATAGGTTGCGCCGAGGGCTTCGCAGGAGTCTTCGATGACGGTCAATCCATATTCTTCGGCGAGAGCGTTAATTGGATCCATATCTGCGGGCTGACCGAAGACGTCAACGGGCAGGATGGCTTTGATCCTTGCGTCAGCGTTTGCGCCTTTGCGCGGGAGATATTTGGCGGTATTTTCGAGGGCATCCTTGATAAGCTCGGGATCAATATTGCCCGTGCGCGAATCAATGTCCACGAAGAGGGGCACCGCATTCTCGAAGAGCAAAACATTCGACGATGCGACAAAGGAGAAGGGCGTCGTGATGACAAGGTCGCCTGCGCCGATGCCAGCCGCACGCACGCAGAGGTGCAAGCCCGCCGTGCCGGAATTGACAGCGATGGCGTGCTTCGCGCCGGTCAGGTCGCAGAAGGCTTGTTCGAAGTCTTTGACACGTTGTCCCATGCTGAGCATAGGAGTGTTCATTACATCGGCGACTGCCTGGCGTTCGGCGTCGGTTAGGTCGGGGGAGGACATGGTTATTTTGGGCATAGTTATTAGGTATCAGTTGTAGGGATTAGTAGAAATAAGAAAGTGGGGCGTGACGCGTGATGAATCCGCGATGAGCATGCTCTTGTAACGAAGCGGTCTCTCTATCTGAGATTGCTTCGTCGAGCTGAAGCCCTTCTCGCAAAGTCACTTCTCACTCCAGATTTTCCAGCACATAATTGGCAATATCATCCAACTCCACCAATACCTTATCTGGTTCGCGGCGGAGTTTGATCTCGACGGATTGTTCCTGCAGGGCTTTCTCGCCAACGGTGATGCGGACGGGGCAGCCGATCAGATCGGCGTCGTTGAATTTTTCTCCGGCGCGGGCATCGCGGTCGTCGTAGAGGACGGTGAAGCCGGTGTTAGTCAGGTTCATGTAGAGTTCATCTGCTTCGCCACGCGTATCGGCTTTTTTGCTCGGCATCCAGATTAGGTGGATGTCGTAGGGGGTCACGGCGGGCGGGAGCAGTAAGCCGTATTCATCGTGATGACTTTCGGCGACTGCCGCGAAGGTGCGTCCGAGATCGAGTGTCCAACTGGCCGACCAGATCGGTTGGCCCTTGCCGTTTTCATCGGTGTAGGTGGCTGTTTCCAGCGCGCGCGCAGGGGCGGCGCCGACCAATTCCACACCGTTGATCTTGGCGAGGGTTGCGTCGCATTTCGGGCAGTTGTCGCCTGCTTGGGCGAGGGCAATGTCGGTGACGATTTTCGCTTCGTAATCGCGCCCATAGTTGACGTTGCGCAGGTGGTAGCCCGCTTCGTTGGCACCGGCAACGAGATTTGCCGAGGCGGGGATCAGATCGTCCACAACGACGAGCACCTTGTCGATGCCGACGGGTGAGGCGTACCCCGGCACGGCGCCCGCATCCAATATTTCTTGATCGGTAGCAGGTCGAAGGGCGAGCGCACCGAGCGCAGTCATTAATTTTGCTTCGCTCAGATCCATATCGCCACGCAGGATGGCGAAGACGAGCTTTTCCGCATCCGCAAACTGCGCCATCATGAAGACGGCTTTGGCGGTTCTTTCCTTGGGGATTTCGAGAAAATTCGCAAGGGCTTCGATGGTGTGGGCGTCGGGCGTCTCTACTTTTTCGAGCGGCAGAGCATCTTCGGCGGGCAGGGTGCTTTTGGCGCGTTGGGCAAAAGCCTGCGTGTCGAGATAGCCGCACTGCGGGCAGCGGATATAGCTCTCGCCGCCCTTTTGGGTGATGAAAGCGTAAGCGCTGCAGTCGGTTTTGCTGGCGTTGACGGTGACCTTGCCGAAGAACTCGCCGAGCACTTTGTTGATGGATTTTTCGTAATTTTTGAGCACGCCTGCGTCGGTTGCGAGGACGTGGATATTGAGCGCGGGCGAGTGGGCTGCGCCGAATAATCCCAAGCGGGGATGCGATTTTTGGCTGACTTCGTCGAAGGAGTAGAGTAGTTTGGGAAGCTGGCGGTAGGATTGGATGTCGGCGGCGAGTTCTATAGCATCAGCGTGCGCGCCGACCTCTTGACCTCCACGTGATTCCATTTCATAACGCAGTCTCGCCCGAAGTTTGTTCAGCGAACGCTCGGCGAGGGGCAGGGTGACGAAATCCCCACCAGCGGCGGGACGAATATATCCGCCACGCGCCAGCCATTGATAGGAGGCGGTCTCGGCGTCGGCGGGTGGGGTGCGCAGGGTGGAGCCAAATAGATCGGTTAGTTTCATAGGTGCCTTTAATATTGTGTTGGAACGGTCGTGCGTCGCACGACTCGGGTCTTTTCTCAAGCGGGGCAATTATACCCAATAGATACGGTGCGGACTGACATTCTTCAATGTGATAATTGCCCGATGGTAAACCACCAGGCTACAAAGCGGAGGGGTGCTGAAGCCCCCTTGATTGTCAGCCCCAGCGAGGCTTTGACTGCGTAGCTCTACCGTTTACGTCAGGGCGAACTCATCAAAAGATCGGTTCCAGCAGCCCGATGTGGACTTGCTCACGCATGACAACTTTTCCTGTGTCAAACTCCTCGTCCAGCCTTTTCGCTTCGGCGATGACATCCTCCGTGATGAGCGCATCGCTCCAGGTTTCATCCAAAAATGTCTGTAGTTCGGTAAATGAATCGGCATGGGTTTGGAACGTGAATTCCCTTGTTTTCTTGATGCGAAACTGTCCCGCCGCGACGACTTCCTGAATGGCGGCTGCGGCTTGACGGTATTCGATATAGTCGTCCGTTTCCTGTAAGTAGCCGATGAAGTGCTCGCCATCGTCAAGCGGACGAATAAATTCGACCAATTCCCCGTTAGGGCGGATATCGATCAGCAGCCCATTGGGCTTCAATAATTCACGGATTTCTTTTAGAGCATGAACCATGCTCGCGGGTGCCATTCATCACAGTGACCAGGACAGCAGCGCGAGATCAAAACGTTCTTTGTTTTGACGGGCAAAGGCTTCAAAGCCAATCTTGCGCAGCTCGACATGCCCCATCTCGCGCGGACGATTCTTCAGCGCCAGTAGGTGCGCTTTTTGCTCCGGCTCGAGCGCAACTACACGGGCGGCTCTTTCGGCATAGCGCCAGGTCAGGCGACCATCACCGGAACCGATCTCCAGGACAGTTTTCCCTGCCCAATCGGGGCAGAGATCAAAGAGAGCCTGGGTTTCATTTCCTGCGGGATCAATTAGAATAGACATAAACTGATTATACGCGCTGTTCACGCCCAGACACAGAATTTGCGTATAGAATTGTCCAGCCCCTCAGCCTCTTCACAGGAGAGCGTGCCCGCAAAAGTTTGGGAGGGGTATAAGCTCAGGGAGGTTCCCCAATGCCAGCCAAATATATTGTTGTCCCCCACAGAAAACCAGATGATCCCAATGCCCCGACGCTCTATTATCCCCGCCTGAAATCGAGCGGAGAGGTCAGCTTGCGGGAGTTGGCAAATGAGATTGCACAAGATTCCACCATCTCACAAGCAGATACGATTGCGGTGATGGAAGCGCTGCTTCAACATATCCCGCGCCATCTGGCGGAGGGGAAGATCGTGCGCCTGGGCGAGTTGGGTAGTTTTCATCTCAGCATTCAGGGAGAAGGGGTTGCTGATGCAGGTGCCGTGAATGCCTCGAAAATAAAGAAGAACCGCCTGCGTTTTCGGGCGGGAAAATTGATGAAAGATATGCTTGCAAATATCGTTTATCTGAAAGATTGATCGAGATTGCCTGTGTAAGGGATCAGGACTCGTTATATAAAACACCGCAGTGTTATTATGAAAACACTGCGGTGTTTTTGAAATCGTTTCTTGACTTGTCGAAAGATTGATCTAACTATCTGAGTGTGCAAAACTTGTCTGTGCTCTAGATTGGTTCAATCTTCAAGATTGAACCAATCTCTCACCGCCAAATTTCCGTGTACAATTACCCCAACCCTCTCCATTCTAAACACAACCAGATTCTCCCCCTCGGGGGAGATACCCTGAAGGGCACTTTGTCCGCAGGACAGATGGGGCTAGCCAAGCCGACATCGGGTCGGCATTGGCTGGTTCGGAGATATGAATCTACCCCATTGCATTTCCAAAGAGGATATTTGGAGTTCCCCCCTCTAACTCCCCCCGCAAGCGGGGGGAGAATGTGTCCCTCCCCCGCTTGCGGGGGAGGCTAGCTGGGGGCGTAAACGCCAAATATGATGCTTGATTGTGCACTATGCCAAAAAAACACCCTGCCAACTCGCCGAAGAAAAAATCGCAGAAGCCCGCCGCACGGGCGCAACGGCAGCCTCCCCAGCGTAGGGGCGACCCGTCTGGATTGCTAGCGAAATCCCTTTTGACATAAAAATAAACCTGCAAATAAAAACTCAGCCGCACAGCAGATAGGGTCGCCCTTACACTTTACGCAAGGGCGTTTTTCTTTTAATTTCCGTGTACAATTACCCAGAACCCCGACCGCATTAACAAGGCATCTCCCCCCACGGGGGAGACCGAGAGGGGGAGGAGAACCCCATGCCCCAAAAAACACCCCACCAACTCGCCGAAGAAAAAATCGCAGAAGTCCGCCGCACGGACACAACGGAACCTGACCTAAGCGGCATGAAATTCACTAAACTTCCCGCTTCACGCTGAAAACCCACCCAACCACACAAACAAGAGAAAAATCATGCCAAAAGACGCTGCCTATTACGAAGTAAAAAGAAAAATCGAGAAAGCATATAGTCTTGGTGAAACCAGTATAAGTTTAGCTAGGATGGGGCTTCTTGAGTTTCCAAAGCTACTAATGGAGCTTCCTCAATTAGAGTCTCTTTATGTTTCGCATAATCTTATCCAGGAGCTACCAAGTTGGTTAGGGGAATTATCAAACCTTAAAATACTGGATGTTTCATATAACCAAATAAAAACATTGCCAGAATGGCCCAAGCAGATTGCAAAGTTAACCTTCATAAACCTTTCTAATAACCATATTTGTTTAGTTCCAGAATGGTTTGGAAAGCTTACTAATTTAGAATCACTAAATATTTCTGGCAACCCACTAACAGATTTACCGTATTCTTTAGTTTATCTAAAAGATGTTGATATTGCAATTAGGCACAGTATTCCAGGGAGTCGTTTTAATTCTGAATTAGATGCAGCTTGTAATGATAGTTTAGATGCTGTAAAAACTTACCTCCGTGCCAAAGCCGCCGCCCAAATCACCCTCAACGAAGCCAAACTGATCCTCGTCGGCGAAGGCGAAGTTGGCAAAACCTGCCTGATGGATGCCCTCGAAGGCAAACCCTGGCAGGAACACCCCACCACACATGGCATCGAAATCCGTGAAATCCAAGCCACCGACCCCGCCAGCGGCACCGCCCTGACCCTCAACGGCTGGGATTTCGGCGGGCAGCGCGTCTACCGCCCCACCCACCAGCTTTTCTTCTCCGCCCCCGCCGTCTACCTCGTCGTCTGGAAGCCGCGTGAAGGGACGCAGCAAGGCTCCGTCAAAGAGTGGATCAAGCTCATCAAACACCGCGAACCCGACGCCAAGATTCTTGTCGTCGCCACGCACGGCGGTCCCAACCAGCGCCAGCCCGACATCGACCGTCAGGAACTCTGGGATCTCTTCGGCAAAGAGACCCTGCTCGATTTCTTCTTCGTCGACTCCAAACCCGACGCCAACGGTCAGCGTCACGGCATCGCCCCCCTCAAGGATGCCATTGCCCGCGCCGCCGCCCAGCTCCCCGAAGTCGGGCGCTCCGTCCCCAAACGCTGGCAGGCAATGCGCGAAATTCTCAAAGATCACACATCCGCCTACCTCCCGCGCCAAAAAGTCCTCGAACTCTGCGCCGAGCAGGGCATGGATGCCGACGAGTCCCAACTCTTCCTGACCCTCGAACACCGCCTCGGGCATCTCATCCACTACGCCCACGACAAAGCCCTGCAGGATATCGTCGTCCTCAAACCCAGTTGGCTTGCCACCGCCATCTCCTTTGTTTTGGATGATAAAAAGACTCGCGACGCGCATGGACTTGTGCCTGCTGCCCGTTTAAGTCAGCTTTGGGATGACCCAAAACGTGATCCCGCCAACCGCTACCCCAGCGATCTGCACCCCATCTTCCTGCGCCTGATGGAACGCTTCGACCTCTCCTACCGCGTTGCAGGCATCCACATCAACGGCGACGACGAAAACCAGACCAGCCTCATCGCCCAACTCGTCCCCGAAATTACGCCCGACAATCTGGCTGACAACTGGTGTCCCGCACCCCAAACAGGTGACCTCCAGCAAATGCAGATCTGCCGCATCGTCGACGACAAAGGCAACACCGCCACCGCCGAAGGACTCTTCTACCAACTCATCGTCCGCCTGCACAAATACTCCCTCGGGCGCGATGACTACAACCAGAGCGTCCACTGGCAGCGCGGTCTGATCCTCGACGATGAATACAACGGACGTGCCTATCTCAAACACGTCGGCAACGACGTCCACATCACCGTCCGCGCTCCTTATCCCGAACGCTTCCTCGCCATGCTCACCGAAGAAGTCCGCTATCTGGTCGATAACTTCTGGGAGGGGCTGAATTGCCACGTCACCGTACCGTGTCTAAACGATGGTTGTATCGGCTTATTTGAAGTCAGCAAATTGATCGAAAACAAACGTCGCAATCGCCCCGAACAACCCTGCCCCGTTTGTAATGAGTGGCAGAATATCAGCGACTTACTCCACAACGCCCCCGCCGCCGCACCGCAAATTTCACTCAGCGATCTGCAAATCGAATTTGCCGAGATCAAAGACAAACTCGACGATGTCCACGTCGATACTCGCCGCGTCCTCAGCCGCGTCGACAAAGCCTACGATGACATCATCCGCGTCTTCGCCGACGAAGCCAAAGAAGGACCACGCCTCTTCAGCATCCGCCCCGTTGATTTTGAATCCATCGACAAACTCAAAGGATTAACCACCTACAAACTCCGCCTGCAACTTTGGTGCGAGCATTCCCAACTTCCGCTTTTCGTCCTGAACGATGGCGACACTCGCGGTCAATACGACCTCGAAATGCCGCGCGAATGGGTCATCAAAGCCGCGCCCTATCTGAATGCCCTCAATACCACTTTGGGTTTAGTTTTACCAACAGTGATGTCTGGCTTGAAATTTAGTGCAGGTTATGAAGATTTTGAAAACCAACTTTCCCTCGGCAAAGAAGCCTTCGGCGCTTTAGCCAAAGTCGGCGGCAATCTCGGCTCCTGGGCAAGCGATGCCAATTCCCCCGACCTGCCTCATGGACAAATGCAGCACGCCAAAGGTGCGCTCCTCCGCGAACTGCACGCCTTCTTGAAAAAAGAAGACATCACTTACGGTGGTCTTGTGCGCGTAATGGATAAACGTGACCAATTCCTGTGGGTGCATGAGCAATTTGAAGGGGAATATTAGCCCCCCTGCTCCGCGCTTCGCGTGAGCATCCCCCCATTTTGCAAGCAAAATAGGGGGATAGAAATAAAATTATCATCTGGTCTCCCCCAAATTCCATGTCTTTGGAATTTGGGGGAGATGCCCGATAGGGCAGAGGGGGCTAAGCCTAATACAACCCCCACCGCGATGCCCCAAGATATAAAATCTCCAAAATCAAATCCTCGTAGGCAATCCCGTCGGCGGCGGCTTGGAGGCAGAGATCGCTGTAGCCGGGGGTTAGTCCTGGCAGAGGGTTGATCTCGATCAGGCGTGGGTTGCCTATGGCATCGAGACGCACGTCTACGCGTGAGACGTCGAGGGCGCCGAGCAGGTTGTGGGCGCGCAAAGCGAGCCGTTTCATTTTTCGGTCGAGGGCTTCATCCACATCCGCTGGGCAGAGATATTGAGGTGCGCCTTCTTCTCCCAAAGAACGTGATTTTGCTTCGTTGCTGTAGATGCCGGGAGTGGCAGAGCGCGAGCTTTCCAGCTCGAGAATGGGGAATTGATGGAAGCCGCGCGGCGAATACCATTCAGGATGACGACTTTTCAACTTCGCATCGGGACGCCCGATCTGCCCAATGGTGAACTCGCGCCCGGGCAAATAGGATTCGACTAGGGCAGGTTGTTTGTAATTTTCGATAATGTAGGTGACGCGCTCGCGCAGTTCGGCTTCGGTTTCGACTTTGGCGTGCATATCCACACCCATCCCGGTGCCTTCGCGAGCAGGCTTTACAAAGAGTGGAAAATGCAAACTCTGGCGGAGATGCTCATCCGGGGCGCTGAACTCCTGAAAAGGGGCAACGGGCAGGTTCCGGTCACGCCAGATCCGTTTTGTGAGGGTTTTGTCCAGAGCAATGGCATTGGTCAGCACGCGTGAGCCAGTGTAGGGGATTCCCAATGATTCCAATATGGCAGGCGTTTGGGCTTCACGTGCATCACCGCCGAGACCTTCTGCGATATTGAAACAAATATCCGGTTGCATTTCTTTGAGTGCATAGGGCAGATCGGCATTTGCTTCAAGGAAGACGGTCTCATGTCCGGCTGTTTCGATGGCAGCCTGAATGGAGCGGATGGTGTCGATATGGTCGAAATCGGCAAAGGCATCGGGAGGCACGCCTTCGGGGCGTTCCTGATGCTCGTCTTTAATATTGGCGAGAACGGCAACTTTCCATACCCCCTGTGATGAGGGAGGTTTGTCGTCCTGATGGGTGGTCTTTTTTGACATTTTGTCTCCTGATTATTTGTTTGATAAGGTGGTGCGGGAGTATATGCTTATTCTGTCAAATAGCAAGGTTTTTACAGCATCGTTTCATCCCCTTTTTATGGACAAAAATCATCTCTTTAATCGTATGTAAGACCCCAAACTAGACAATCACCCTCCTTTCAGGTATGATTACGACGTTCTGTACGCAGAGCTATTTCTTTATAAGAGTGTTAAACTGCATGGATTTTAAACCCATACAAAAAACACGGTGCAATCTGCTTTTGTGCCCGAATAGGCGAGCCTACTTCGGGCTATTGTATGTTATGGCGGCATCAAGGTAACCGTCTCATCCTTTGAAATTATCTTGAAAAACTTTATGGACGTGGAGGACAAATGTCAGATCTGATTAAACAAATCACGGGTGACCTTCAGAAGCAAATCGATGCGTTTGAACCTGAAGTGGGCATGAGTGATGTTGGTACAGTAACCGAAGCCGGTGACGGTATTGCACGCGTCGAAGGCTTGGCGAATGTCCGCGCCCAGGAGCTGGTTCAGTTCCAAAATGGCGTAATGGGAATTGCTTTCAACCTCGAACAAGACAGCGTCGGCATCATCATCATGGGCGCTTACGATGAGATCGTAGAAGGAATGAGCGTACGCTCTACCGGACGTATCGCATCGGTGCCTGTTGGCGACGGCTTGGTTGGACGCGTGGTCAACGCCCTCGGTGAACCCATCGACGGGAAAGGCCCGATCCCCTTCAGCAGCTACCGCCCGATCGAACGTATCGCCCCCGGCGTGATCGGTCGTCAGGATGTGGATACCCCGGTTCAGACCGGTATCAAAGCGATTGATGCGATGATCCCCGTTGGACGTGGACAGCGCGAATTGATTATTGGTGACCGCCAAACTGGTAAAACCGCTGTTGCGCTCGATACGATCATTAACCAAAAAGGCAAAGACCTGATCTGTATTTACGTTGCGATCGGTCAGAAGAAAGCCGCTGTTGCTCGCACCGTTGCCATGCTCGAAGAGCAGGGCGCTATGGATCACACCATCGTTGTCTTGGCCGCCGCAGACGAATCTGCTGCGTTGCAATATATTGCTCCTTACGCTGGTTGCGCGATGGGCGAAGAATTTATGGAAACCGGCCGCCACGCTCTCGTGGTTTACGATGACCTTTCCAAGCACGCTTGGTCATACCGCCAGGTTTCACTTCTTCTTCGTCGTCCGCCTGGACGTGAAGCGTACCCTGGTGATCTTTTCTACCTCCATTCCCGCTTGCTTGAGCGTGCCGCTCGTGTTGATACACACTTCGTTATCGTCAAGAACGACTTTGATGGCGAGTTCGGTACAAAGGAAGATTCGGTTAATGGCGAAGTTTATGCTGGCCCGATTGCCGTGCATAACTCCAGCGAAGCTGCCAAAGACATGAAAGATGTCAAAATCGTTCCTGTGGCTGGCACCGGCGGCTCCCTGACCGCTCTCCCGATCATCGAAACTTTGCTCGGTGACGTTTCTGCTTACGTTCCCACCAACGTGATCTCGATCACGGATGGTCAGATCTATCTCGAAGGTAACCTCTTCAATGCCGGTATTCGCCCGGCGGTGAACGTTGGTATCTCGGTATCCCGTGTAGGTAGTGCAGCCCAGACCAAGGCGATGAAACAAGTTGCCGGTCAGTTGAAGATGGATATGGCCCTCTTCCGTGAGTTGGCTGCTTTTGCTCAGTTCGGATCAGATTTGGATCCAGCAACATTGCGTCAGCTGAATCGCGGCCGACGTATGCAGGAAATCCTGAAACAGGCGCAATATGAGCCCGTTTCTCTCGAAAATCAGGTTGTCGTGATCTTCGCTGGTACCAACGGTTTCGCAGATGAAGTTCCGCTGGAAAGGATGCGCGTCTGGGAAGTTGACCTCCTGCGCTACATGGAATCATCTCATCCTGAAGTTGTCAAAGCCATCGCTGACGAGAAACGAATTACAGACGAAACAGAAGCGAAATTGCGCCAGGCGCTTGAGACTTTCAAGAATACTTGGCAAGCATAGAAAGCGGAGGCTAATTTATGGCTTCAGCACGAGAAATGCGGCTCCGCATTCGGAGCGTAAAAAATATTGCACAGGTCACGCGTGCGCTTGAGGCAGTTAGTGCCAGCAAAGTGCGCAAAGCTGTCGATCAAGTGGAAGCGACCCGCCCCTACGCCAATAAGGCATGGCAGGTTTTGCGCCACGTTGCCGGACAGCCAGGGCGCGATGCGTTGCACCCTCTTCTCACCAATCGCAGTGAAGTAAAGAAAACACTGGTCATCTTGCTCAGTAGCGATCGCGGTTTGGCCGGTGCGTATAACACCAATGTCATCCGCTACAATATGCAAAAATTTGGCGATTACAAGACGCCCACGCAGTATATTACTGTCGGACGCAAAGGACGTGACTTACTGATGCGCAGTGGTGGACATGTGATGGCGGAATTTAGTGATCTGCCCGCAGCGCCCTCCTTTGGAGATGTTTCCGCGATTGGGCATTTGGCTGTAGATGAATTTTTGAAGGGTAATGTCGACGAGGTCTATCTCGTTTACACCGACTTTATCAAGATGGGACGACAAGAACCCGTCATGAAAAAGTTGTTGCCCCTCGAAGTTGAAGATGGCGACGAATTGGTTCAGGACTATGGACAACAAAAAGGCCCATCGGCTGCGTATATCTACGAGCCGGGTGCCGAAGAGATCCTGAACGAGATCATCCCCAGCTTTACAGCTTTGCAGGTCTATCAGGCGATTCTAGAATCCCTGGCAAGTGAACATGCTGCGCGTATGGTAGCCATGCGCAACGCGACAGACAACGCCCACGAACTAGTCGGCGCGTTGCAATTGGAATACAACAAGGTTCGTCAGCAAGGTATTACTGGCGATATTCTCGATATTGCAGGCGGCGCAGAAGCGCTGGCTCAGTCACAGAAGTAACGGAGGCAATTATGGCGAATACAGGTCGCGTAGTACAAGTTCAAGGTGGTGTTGTTGACGTAGAGTTTGCTGAGGGTCAACTCCCTGAACTTTTTGAAGCACTTGAAATCGAGCGTGAAGGACAAACCCCGCTCGTACTAGAAGTCCAGAAACACTTGGGCGATAACTGGGTACGCACAGTATCCATGGATACAACGGATGGCCTTCAGCGTGGTGTCGATGCCATAGCGACTGGCTCCCCGATCATGGTGCCGGTTGGACTGGCAACCCTCGGGCGCATCTTCAACGTGCTCGGTCAACCCGTAGATAATGCCGGTGAAGTAGAAGCTGAGGCTTACTATCCCATTCACCGTAAAGCTCCCTCTTTTGCAGATCAGGCCACCAGTGTTGAAATTTTCGAAACCGGTATCAAAGTCATCGACTTAATCGCCCCCTTCACCAAAGGTGGTAAAACCGGTATCTTCGGTGGTGCAGGTGTTGGTAAAACGGTTGTTATCACCGAGTTGATCTCCTCGATCGCTCGCGTCCACAAAGGGAACTCGGTCTTCGCAGGCGTCGGTGAGCGAACCCGTGAAGGGACATCCCTCTTCCGCGAAATGCTCGAATCCGATGTGATGAAAGATACAGTGATGGTCTTTGGGCAGATGAACGAGCCTTCTGGCGTGCGTTTGCGTGTGGCGCTTTCCGCGCTCGCGATGGCAGAATTCTTCCGTGATGAGGGCAGAGACGTGTTGCTCTTCATTGACAACATCTTCCGCTTTACCATGTCTGGTTCAGAAGTCTCCGCGTTGCTCGGGCGTATGCCCTCTGCGGTGGGTTACCAGCCGACCCTCTCCACTGAAATGGGTGAGTTGCAGGAACGTATTACTTCCACCCGCACTGGCTCGATCACCTCGATGCAGGCCGTTTACGTTCCGGCAGATGATTATTCCGATCCCGCTCCTGTGGCGACCTTTACCCATCTCGATGCGACCATCGCTCTCGAGCGTTCCATTTCAGAAAAAGGTATTTACCCGGCGGTTGATCCTCTAACATCCACCAGCCGTATTCTTGATCCGAATATCGTTGGTGATGAACATTACCGCACCACGCGTGAAGTTCAACAGGTGCTCCAACGCTACAAAGATTTGCAGGACATCATCTCCATTCTTGGTGTTGACGAACTCAGCGAAGACGACAAACTGCTCGTCTCCCGCGCTCGTAAGATCGAACGTTTCTTCTCACAGCCTTTCGTAACTGCAGAACAGTTCACAGGCGTTTCGGGGATTTACGTTCCCTTGAAAGAGACCATCCGCTCCTTCCGCGAAATACTCGACGGAAAACACGATGACCTGCCAGAGCAAGCCTTCCTGATGGTTGGCACCATCGACGATGCAGTTGCCAAAGCCAAAGATATGGCAGAAAAAGCTGCTGCGTAATTTTAGCGAATAGCATGACGAGCCAGCGCAGTTTGCGCTGCGCTGGCACAAGTTTTGTATGGACTAGAAAAGGAATTAACTATGCCAATTCGCTGCGAAATTGTTTCTCAAGATCGCCCGATCTATGAAGGGGAGGTTGACATTGTTGTCATCCCCGGCATCGACGGGATTATGGGGATCTTGCCCAACCACGCCCCTGTGCTGACCACCCTGAATTTCGGTGTCATTCAGGTGCGTAAAGATGGCGTTGAGGAGAACTTTACTGTTGCCGGTGGGGTTGCTGAAATCCAACCGCATATTGTTACTATTCTGGCTGACCGCGCAGAAAATGTTGAACAGATCGACATTGCTCGTGCGGAAGCCGCCCAAGAGCGTGCCAAAGAATATATGGAGAAGGGGCCACCCCCTGATTCTGATCGTTATCTTGCAATGGCAGCAGCTTTGCGTCGCTCAAACCTGCGTCTGGACGCAGTCCGCCGCTACCGTAAGGGACAAAAAGCTACCTCTCATCTGACAGAAGAATAAAATGTCCCTCTTTTCTAAAGAACTGGGCATTGACCTTGGTACAATGAATACTCGGCTCGCTGACAGCACGCAAGTGCTGCTCACTGAGCCGACTATCGTTGCTATCGAAGTTGATGACGAAAAGATGGCCGAGAAGATGGTCTCGGTTGGGCAGGAGGCGCTAAATATGTTTGGGCGCGTCCCGGATAATATTGAAGTTGCCCGCCCGCTGAAAAATGGCGTTATCGCTGATTACGTCATCACCGAATCTTTTCTCTCCTATCTTTTACAACGCGTTAGTGGCTCAATGCGCATCTTTCGTCCGCGCGTGATGATTTCGGTTCCTTACGGAGTCACCAGCGTGGAACGTCGCGCTGTCTACGAAGCTGCATTGGAAGCAGGCAGCCGCGAAGTTCATCTCATTCAACAATCCTTGGCGGCAGCCCTCGGCATCGATCTTCCAATCGGGGCTCCTTCTGGCAACATGGTCATCTCACTTGGCGGCGGTTCGACCGAAGCCTCTGTGATGGCGATGTATGGTATCGTCTCGGCTGAGACCTTGCGTGCTGGCGGGCTTGATTTTGATGAAGCGATTGTCACCTATGTCCGCCGTAAATACGGTGTTTCGATCGGGCAATCGACAGCCGAACAGCTCAAGATACGTATCGGCGCTGCCGTGCCGCAAGATCAGGAGCAAAGCATGGAAGTGCAAGGGCAGGATCAGGTGACTGGTCTGCCGCGCCCGGTGACCCTGACAACGGGTGAGATCGTGGAAGCTTTGCAGGACCCACTCAAAGATGTTGTCGAAACCGGACGGCGCGTGCTCGAGAAGACCCCGCCCGAACTTGTTTCCGATATTATTGACCGGGGTGTTGCGCTTTGTGGTGGTGGCGCGTTATTACGCGGCATCGATAAGTTGCTGACCAAATCACTCGGTATCCCCGCTTATTTGGTGGATAATCCGCTGACTTGTGTAGTAGAGGGTACTGTGCGTGGGATCGAGTTATATCCCGTTTTGCAGCGAAACCTGCCCAAAGTCTAGTTTGATCCGAAAATCAAAACGCCCGACAAATTTGTCGGGCGTTTTTTATATCCGCTATCTTCTTGTCAGAATACGGGGATTAGAAATCCATTGCCGCCTTAATCAAGATAATAGGTCATCCATTGTAGGTGGGTGGCGGGGTCGATATATTGCACGCGCACACCCTCAGCGACGTTGATGCAAATTGGTGCGTAATTCAAAATGGCGGTTACATCAGTTTTTGCTAATTCATCTGCCACGCTTTGCGCGTGATCGGCAGGGACGGCAACCATTGCGATCTTGATGCCTGCTTTTTTGATTGCATTTGCCATCTCGGCTGTATCTTGGATGAGCAGGTCGCCAATCTTCATGCCAATCTTTTCCGGATCATTGTCGAATGCTAAGACAACCCGAAAACCGCGATCCAGGAAACCCTGATAGCGAGCCAAGCCGTGGCCAATATCGCCCATACCAATAATTGCAATATCCCAAACGCGATCTACTTTTAGAATCTCGCGCAGCTTTTCTTTTAAGAACTCAATGTTATAGCCTGTACCCTGTTTGCCAAATTCGCCAAATTGTGAAATGTCCTTGCGGATTTGTGCTGCTGAGATGCCTACCCAGCCTCCCAATTCTTGTGAGGAGGTGACTACAGAGCCAGCATCTGCCATTCTTTGCAGAGCGCGTAAGTAAAGGGGAAGTCTTCCAATAATAATATCGGGGGGATTCTTTTTATTCATGCAAACCTCATTTGTAGGATTAAAAAGCGGTGCTTAAATCTACCATAAAAGACTATCTTTGTACAAGAAATCACGATGGTATGTTTAATCAAAAAAACATACCTGATCGGTTCGGTGACAATCTCCGCATGTACTTGAAATAAAATCTCAGAAACTATGCCCGCGTGCGCGCTTTATCAGGCAGGCTTTTGTTTCGCCTATTGGCTTGGGGGAAGGAGTGTTTTAAGCCATTCATATTCAAGTTGATTGAATTCTAAACCATAGCCATCTTTAAAATTTGGCGGATAAATTATTCTCTGATTATTTGTTAACTCAGGTTGACGTACATCAAATAAAGTAGCTAATTTTTCTAATCCATAATTTTGGATAAGGTAATCTAAAAAGGATGCCAATTCTGTTAAAAGTATGTCTCGATGAATTATGCAATCAGGCGAATCACTATCGTATGCTTTATTCATGTCGAAATTCTGGAATAAGGGCAAGTAAGTTTTTTCATTTACAAAAGCAATGACACCAGAATTGAAATCGACTCCTTTCCACCCTTTCCAATAATCTCCCGCCGCCCAAGTTGCCATTCCTTCGTTTAATGCCACGTCACTTAAGTTTTCATATTTTTGATGAATGAAAACATGACCAAGTTCATGCGCGAGTACCGCAAGAATCTGTTCTTTGCTCGTGTCCTTATCAGCAAAAATGGCAATGATTGGTTGTTGCTCATGGAAAGTTGTTCCACGAGGAGCACAGTTCTCTGAATTTCGATGAACAAAAATGACAATAACCTTTTCGGTGACTGTTGCGCCTAGCCGCTTGCTGACATACTCATAAACCTGTTCCGACTCTTTTTGCCACCATTGGACATCAACCGGGAGATAGCCATTTTCTGAATACAAATCTAAATACTTATTTTCTACTTGTCGCTGACCATCATTCGCAATTTGAGACAGCTTTGACAGGTTAAGTTGTTCCTTCTTTCTGAATACTTGTCCTACGACGGTCATAAAGTAAGGTTGCGTATCATAGACTTGGGTTGGTAAAGGGTATGGCGTAGGGGCGATTGTCAGTGTGAGTGGAGTAATAATTTCAGGTGTGTTACTTCTGTTGAGAAATAATACAGTCCCAAGGCTGGCCGATAGAAAGACAGTGCTAAAGTAAAGAATTGTTTTGCTTGAAGGTCGGTGTTTTAGAAATTTCATTTTCTTTTTGTAGCGGAATTTTGCTGATTTGCCTGCCTAACGGCTTGCGTAAGCTGCTGGGGGCGGGGAAGCCAATTAAGCGTAACTAACGCACAAAAGTAAAAGCCACCGGCAACGCAATTTTTGTGCACGAATCCCTGCCATCCGCGGCACGCTTTGTTGGGCAACCGTTTTCGTTAGGACATTTTATCTCGAAAAGATTGAGCTTGCTTGAAATAATCTGTGCAAATTCGAGGGATTTCAAATTTCGCAACGGTTTCTAACGATTGTTCGTCATTCACATCCCAAGCATGGATTTCAATGCTTTGATTTCGTATGGCATTGACGACTTCGGCGGATAATTGACTTGGGTGTAAATGTACAGCTCTTGCAGAAGCTAGACGAGAATAATGAATTGCTTGATACTGAACTACATCTAACTTCATCCAATTTTGTGAACGGGGAAATAGCAGATCAACAGTTATTTCTGGGCAGACTTTTTGAACTCCTAGAAGCAAGGCGGGTTCGTAAGAAGTGATTTCAAAAGAATTCCAAAATTCTTTGAATTGATTGAGAACAGTTCCAATGATTTCTGGCGCTTCGGGTTCTGGTCCCTTGATTTCAATTTCAAGCCCGATTTTGCCACTGAATATATTTAAGATTTCAGCGAGTGTAGAAATTTTCCCGTCACTAGCCACAGAACTGTTTTTAGCAAACACTCTTACATCGCGCAACTGCTCCAGCGTGAAATTAAAAATTGCTCCTGATGCAGACGTATTTTCTTGAAGATAATAATAGTGATAAACAACTGGGACTTTATCGGCAGTTAATCTGACATCAAGTTCAATTGCATCTGCCCCAAGTTCAACGGCTCTTTGGAATGAAGTAATTGTATTTTCTGGGGCTTCTGTCGGAATACCCCGATGTGCGACAATTTTAAAATGATTCATTTGTAATCTCGGTAGGTTGCCCAACGGCTCGCGTTAGCGGCGGACAAGGGTGGGACGAGAAGATGCTCACAAACGGGGAAATGCTAAAGCCAGCCACCAAGCCATTTTTGCGCACGAATCCCCGTCGTCCGCTGCACGCTTTGTTAGGTGTTGTTAATTTTATAGAAGGCTTGTATATGGTAAGCCTTTAAACAAAATTCATAAGTCTAAAACTTGAAAATCAAATCTCAAATTTAATTATGTGACTCAAGTAGTTTTGTCATATATTCCCAAACGGCGTCATAAGAAACAGCCCTGTTTTCTTTTATACTCATCGCTTTTTCTAGCATACCCTCATTTGCGCCTTTTCTTGCTGCAAACCAAGTAAATCCTAAAATAAGTATCCGTAAAATCCAGTTGATACCTGTGGCAAAAGATGATTTAGGAATCGAAATGTTCTCATCAAAAATGGAAATACTTGTATCTCTGCGTGCTGATGTAATAAAGTATCCAATAAAACCAGAATAACCTCCTGACATATCTTTCTCGATTAACTTTATTGTTTCTGGCATCGCTTCCTGAGATATTCCATAATCCGAAAGTATATCTACGGCTTTAAGGCGAAATGAAACATAGCCATGGAGATAAAAAGATATGGATGCGAATAAAGTGATAAAGGCTATTTTTGTTGCATATCCTTTTAAAGCTGAAATTGAATTGTCATTAGTAAAATCTCTGTTGGCACCAGCAACGAAACCTGTAAAGTAAGCTAATCCTAAGCGCAATATCCCAATCATCACAGATAAAAACTCACCAACTACACCACCAAGCCAATATCCAGGAATTAATCCTAACCAATATAAAGGTAAAGAGCCGAAAAACTCAATAGCTAATACCGTGAAAAAGATTCCCATAATATATTCTCCTCTATTTTTAACGAAATCTTCACATTAACGATGGTTTTGAAACACCTAACTATACATAACCGAATAATTCTATATAACATTCCATATTGTCATGATAGTTCGAATAATTCGGTATAAAACCCTATATCTATACCATTGCAAAAATTATAGGGTACACATCTCGAAAAGGCAACAAAAAATGACAAGCGTTCCTAAACGCCCCTAAAATTCCTCGATCAGATGCAACAGGAACTCCGCACGCGGTCACAAGGACGTCAAAATCATCATGATCTACTCCCATGTCCTCAACAAAGGACCTAAAGCCGTCCGCAGCCCTCTCGATGAATAAATATCTTCTTGATGCCCTCCTTTGTGAATCAAGATTAATTCTCCCCCATCCAAACATCAATGAGCCGAGAAACTGAATTTCTTAGCCCTCAACCTTCCAACTTTCTAACTTTCCAACGTTTAAACTTCCCCCAACAACTTATAAATCTTCACCGTCTGACTTTTTCCCTTCACCTGCACCGCTTCGATAAACTCCGTCGCAAACTCATCCTTGATGGCCTTATGCGTGCTTTCGCTGATGATGGTGTGATAGCCGTATTGCTTCGTCAGGTCTTGCAGGCGGGCGGCGAGATTGGCGTTATCGCCGATGATGGTGTAATTGACGCGCTGTTCGGAGCCGAGCAGCCCGACGAAAACGTCGCCCGTATTCAGGCCGATGCCGATGTCGAAGGTCTCTGGCAGGATCCCGCTTTTCGCCCAATCTTCCTTTAATTGAACGAGAGCAAGCCGCATGTCGAGGGCGGCTCGCGCCGCACGTTTGGCGTGATCGGCATAGTGGATCGGTTCCCCAAAAAAGGCCACAATCGCATCGCCTTCATATTTATCCACCGTCCCGCCATGCTTGTGGATAATATGTGTCATGACATCCAGATAAGGGTTGAGCAGCGCCACCACGCCGTCGGGCGTCAGCTTTTCAGACATGCCCGTGAAATTGCGAATGTCTGAGAAGAGAATAGTCAGCTCGCTGCGTTTATTGAGGGCGCTCATATCCTGCGTTTCGAGCATCTGCGTTACCATTTCGGGTGAAATAAAACGCATAAAGAGATTGCGCACGCGCCGCTTTTCGATCTCCTGCGTTACGGCTTGCTGGAGCGTGGGCATAATGACGCCTAAAAAGAGCATCGTTTCGGGTGCCATAAAGGGCAGGTAAAGTCCGCGTTGCAGAAATATGAGATAGGACAGGCCGACATAGAGCAGCATACTGCCCGCCATCAGGCTGATGATCTGGCTGGGGCGCGGTAAACGCACGATAAAGCGGGACAGGATCGCTGCCAGCAGGATCAGCAGCAGATTGACCCAAAAGGGCGCGACATGCAAATAATTTTGATTGAGCAGCGAATCGACCGCCGTGGCGACAATTTCCACCCCCGGAGTGCGGATTCGGCTGGAGAATGGGGTGGGGTAGATATCCTGCAAAGTAATGGATGTTGCCCCGATCAGCACGATCTTATCTTTGAAGTTTTTGGCAGGGTAATCGCCCAGGACGATGCGGGCTGCCGAGTAGGTCGGGTAACTTTCGGCAGGCCCACGATAGTTGATCAGGAATTGGTTGCTTTGCAGCGGAACTTCTTCCCCGTTTAGCGTCAAACCGGTCGCGGAGCTTTGTGTGATTTCCGGCGCGTTTTGTGCGAGACGCGCAACTTCAAATGCCCAGTTGTAATAATTCTGCTCAAGAAAGCTGCTTTGGGCGATCAGATTGCGTGCGATGGCATCATCATCGAGTTGAATGGCGGTAATTCCCAGCCCGTCAAATGCATCGCGGTAGATGGCTTGGGGCAGGCGCAGGCTGGTAACGCCTTGCTGGTCGGTGAATTTTTGGATGACGTTGATGGTAGACGGCGTTTCTGCGAGGGCAGCCGCGAGCGCTTCGTCGCCTTCGGGGTCTTCTTCAAAGAGAAAAACATCCAGACCGATCACTTCTGCGCCGGCTTCGTTGAGCCACGCCACGATCTCTGCCATGTAGGCACGCGGCCAGGGCCATGGGTAGCCTGTCCAGTTGAAAGAGAAGTCGTCGATGGCGACGATCACGACGCGCTCATCGACGGGCTGTGTGCCGCGCAGGCGCATGTAGAAATCACGCGCGGCAAGATCGGCACGCTCGATGGGCGTGATATTTGATGGGAAGAGGGCGCTGATCTCAAGCACGACCAAGAGCAGGGCGGTTGCTACTTGAAGCAGGAGTTGGCGCGAGATGCGCTGTTTTTTTTCTGGCATGGTGCTGGTTTATTTGCGCGGGCCGTCAGGCAGGCCGTCGCCGGGTAGTTCTGGCAGGGAGCCGCCATCACTGGGGAGCAGGCCGCCATCTCCGGGAAGGAGGTCGCCGTCTCCAGGAAGCAAGTCACCATCACCCGGAAGCAGGTCGCCATCTAGCAGTGTCCCGTCTCCGTCGAGTAGAATGCCATCGTCCGGTAGCAAATCTCCATCCAGGAGCGGTTCGTCGGGGAGCAGTTCTTCCAGATCGAACCAGCTTTGGTCATCTTCCGGGATGTATTCCTGCCAATCAGGCCAGGGCAAAATCCCCTCTTTGTCGAGGATGGGGAAAATGTTTTCTGCTTCAGGGGCGAAGAAGAGCCATTCAGCGAAGTCTTGTTCACTCATTCTTTCAATAAGCGGCAGCATGAAGTCGCCTTCGGTGAGTTCGGGCGGCTGGAGTTTGGCGCGTTGCCCGTTGATAAGTTCGAGCATGCCAGCGGGGTTTTCGAGTGTGCAATTGCCTTCAAGACAGGAGATGAAGGCTTCCTTTGTTTCGGGGTTGATCTCGACCATCATGTAGGAGCCGCGCACGGAGGCTTGCCCGGAAGGCGTTTCGACTTCGAGACTGCCGCCGTTGAGGACGATCCAAATTTGGCCAACTTCAAGTTTGATACGTGTAAGGAGGCTATTCTCTTCGGTTTGATTTTCGATCAGCGTGAAGTAGGAGCTCGGTGCCATGCGGATGAGCGTGCCGCTCGAGAGGTCGACGCGCGTATAGCCGTCTTCGAGTGTGCGTACCTGCCCCTCTTCCTGAATGGTTCTGCCGTTTTCCGCACTGGAGAAATCTGTCTCTACGAGGTCTTTGGCCTCGACATTTCCTTCAACTTCTTGCAGGGTTGCATTCAGAGCAGGGTCTGCGGCGGCTACGGTCGGGAGAGTGCTCTCGGTGCTCTCTGTCGCAGTTGCTGAGACGGGCGCAGCAGACTCTGTAGGCGGGCTGCTGGTGGGTGTCTCGCTCGTCTGACAAGCAAACAAACTCAGGCTGAGCAATAAAGCAAGTAAAGGGAAATGTTTTTTCATCGCGAAAGCTTTCTTTGAGTTATGGGGCAACGCTGACGTGTAAGGAGTAATTTGTGTAGAGTAGATTCTTTGAGTATTTTGAATATAAGCGGAACTGATAGGTTTCATCACGATAAAGGCTCAGGGGATAATCGGTATCGCCACACTTTAGCTCACCCCATTTTTCCAGCTTGACGCCGCCCTGTAGAAGGTCTACATAGATGGTGCCATTTCCTGAACATTCCAGATCAATCAATAAATTTACGCGCAGCTCGTCAGGCGAATTCGGATGGAAGGATACCCAATCTTCAAAATCACCTTCCGGTGATGAGACGTCGCTGCTATAGCTGAACGCGCGTGAATCGTTGCTCGAGAAAGTTACCAGAATGGCAGGGTCTTCCATCGTATCGCCGTCATCAGGCGCGGGTGTGTAGACGGGCGCAGCCGTCGCAGCGATGCTGGTCTGTGTGGCGACGGTCACTTCGCCGCCCGTCTCGTCGACGATGGGCAGGTTATCGATGGCATCGCTTTCGACATAGCTGGCGTAGACCCAACCATGGTTTTCGGGCCCAGACGCATATTCGATTTGCAGCCACATGGCGTTCAAATTTGTGCCTGTGATGACGACCCCTTCGCCGACATCCAACATGCCGAGTGCCTCGAATTCGGTGTCAGGACCGCTGCGCACGTTGACGCGTTGGCTGATGCTGCCGTTCACGTTTTCATCCTGCGTAATCGTCACCGGGACGTTGGGGGTGCTATCGCTTAAGATATATTCTGCTGAAGCCCAGCCGCGTTGTGCCTCCCCGTTTGCGCCCGTAAAAATGACCTGATACCAGGTTCTGCCCTCGTCTCGGCCAATGATCTGGACTTCGCTGTTAATGCTCAGCATCCCCAAGGATGGACTGGCAACACTCGGGCGTTCACGCACGTTGATCTGTGCGGTCACCTTGCCCAAGATCGGCTCCACTGTTGGGGCAGCGGTAGCAGGCAGTCGGGTCGCGGTCGCGCGCGGGGTAAAGGACGGGTACAAGGTCGCAGTGATTATGCCCTCTGTTGGGGCAATTGCATCCTCGATTTTGGATACTTCCATGCTGCAAGCCGTTACAAGGCCGATGGTCAGCAAAAATATAATTAACGTAAATGGGAAAAGTTTTCTTTTCATAGCTTATCTCCATCCCTATTCTAACGCAGGCTGCGCGCTTCTGCATGAGACAGAAGTCGCCTAAAATCGAAATTAAGTATATAATCTGCCCTATGAATCTTTCAGTGATAATCCCCGTATATAACGAAGTTCAAAATATCCGCGAGATATTGAAGCGCGTGCAGGCAACAGGCTTGGCATGGGAAATCCTCATTGTCGATGACGGCTCTACTGATGGGACGCGTGATATTCTCGAAGAGTTGGACGGCACCGATCAAATCCGCGTTATTTTGCACGAAGAGAATCAGGGCAAGGGCGCGGCCGTGCGCACGGGCTTTGGCGAAGCAAAAGGCGATGTTTTCCTCATTCAGGATGCCGACCTTGAATACGATCCGCGTGATTACCCCAATATTCTAAAACCGATAGAAGAAGGTATTGCCGATGTTGTTTATGGTTCGCGCTTCCTCGGTGGCCCGCGCCGCTCGACCATGTTCCTGCACATGATCGCGAATAAGTTACTTACGCTCGCCACAAACATCCTCTACAACAACATTCTCACGGATATGGAAACCGGCTACAAAGTCTTCCGCCGCGAAGTATTGGATGGAATCACCCTCCACTCGAATAGCTTCAACTTCGAGCCGGAGTTCACCGCTAAAATCCTGAAGAAAAATGTACGCATTTTTGAAGTGCCGATCACCTTCAATCCGCGTGATTATTCAGATGGTAAAAAGATCAAGCTCCACGACGCCTTCGAAGCTATTTGGGCGTTGCTCAAATATCGCTTCACCGATTAAAAAAGAAAAGCTGGCATCCATTGCCAGCTTTTTAGATTACTATGGACTGGAAAACACAACTCAAGAACGAATTAGAAATGGCCGCCGATGCTCGCGCAGTCAAGAACGAAGGCAAGGCACGTGTCTGCGCACGGCGTGCCGCTGGCGTCGCCATACGGGAATATTTGACTCGCAGAGGAATCAAGCCTCCCAGTGTCAGTGCCTACGACCTGCTCAAGGTTTTGGAAGAGATGGACGATACGCCCGCGGACCTTAGGCAGGCTTCCACTTATTTGCGTTTACGCGTCACGGAAGAATTCCGTTTACCCGTCGACGTGGACCTGGTCGCCGAGGCCAAGAAGATTTGTTCCGTGCTGCTGCCAGAGTGGAACGAAAAATAGTTGTCTAACTTCAGAGAATCAAAAAAAGGTGCAAGCAATTGCACCTTTTTTTGTTTAATCGATTTTTTTAGGCCGAGCGTTTTCCGCGCCCAAAGAAATAGAATAAGGCGCGCGCAATGGTCACAATCACCATTGCGACGGACATCACACTGCCAATGATGATGAGGAAGAACTCCCAGTTCGAGAGGCGTTTGGCGATGATATGCGGTTCAAGGGTGCCGATCCGCTTACGGAGGCGCTGCATCACGTCTTCGGGGGGGCGGACAGTGCGCATGGCGGTGTCGAGATAAGTCTCGATTTGGTTGGTTTTGTCGGGGTTACTCATATCTTCTTACTCCGCAGGGTAGAGCACGATCCCAACAGTGCCGGGACCGAAATTGGTTGCGAGCGAAAGAGAAAGATCGGTAAGAACGGTGTCTTTGACGTTGAAGAGGCTTTTGGCATCTGCAAGGAGTTGCTCGCCAGATTGCAGATCGCGGGCATGGACAATACCTAGGTACATCGGACGCTCGCCGTAGGCTTCTTGGGCCATCTCGATAACACGTTTAAGGGCGGCTTTGCGCGTACGTACTTTTCCGACCATTTCGACGATGCCGTTTTTGAGTACTGCAATTGGTTTGACGTTTAGGGCAGATGCCAGCGCAGCGGATAGTGCGCCGACCCTGCCGCTCATGCGAGCGTATTCGAGGGTGTCGAGGGTCAGGATGATCTGGACATCCGGTTTTATTTTGTCAAAGTAGGCGATGATCTCATCCACGCTTTTTCCCGCATCTGCCATTTTGCGTGCTTCGCGGCACATGAAGCCAAGCCCCATTGAGCCGCCTGCTGAGTCGTAGGTGATGATCTTGTACTGATCTTTGAGTTCTTCGGCGGCGATTACGGCAGAAGCGTAGGTGCCGGAGAGTTTGCTGGTGACGTGGATGGAAAGAATGGTATCGCCTGCCTGCGCAACGTTTTTGTAGTATTCCACGAACTGGTGGGGGGAAGGCTGAGCCGTTTTGGGCACCATTTTAGTTTCGGTGACTTTGTCGTAGAAACTGTCGAAATCAAGGTCTATGAATTGGAGGTAGGTTTTCTCTCCAAATTGGATGTTGATCGGGATGGTGTGAATGCCGTATTTTTCTGCCCATTCGGGGGGCATGTCTGCGGCACCGTCGGTAACGATATGAAGCATCTTATTCTCCTTCGATCTCAAGCACCAGATCGCCTACCTGATCGCGAAGCGCCAGCAAAGTGCGGTGGTAAAGGCTTTTTACTGCGCCTTCGCTGCGTCCCATGATCTGACCGATCTCAGCGTTGGAGTAGTGCTCAACGAATTTGAGAATGAGTAGTTGCTGGCGGTCGGGTGGCAGGTCACGGATCAGTCGCAGCAGGGCATCCTGTTCTTCTGTGCGGAGCAAGGTTGTTTCGGGATGCTCCAGTTTGGCAGGGATGACCATCGTTTCGGTGATGGTGATTTCCTGTTTGCGGCTGCGATCTCGGTGCCAATTTGCGACAAGGTTGTGCGCTATACGATAGAGCCATGCCGAGAATGGGACTCCGCGATCCTGGTAATTGGGAATATGCTTCATTGCCCGTTGGAAAACTCGTGCCGTCAGATCTTCTGCATCATGGACGTTGCCCGTCCGATAATAGACGTAGTTGAAGATACGGTCGATATAGTTTTCGTATAAGAGGCCAAATGCCTCTTTACTACCCTGAGAAGCGAGCTTGAGAATGTCTTTTTCGTCTTGTTGTTCAGGCACCGGTTTTTGTCCTACCGGTAGGGTTGCAGTTAACAACCCCAGCGGATTTAATAAGTTTCATATCTGTTTGGCGAGTATAACATGGGAGCCTCGAATAGCGGAAAAATACGAAAAATAAAACAGACTCCAAAAGCTTATCGCTCTTGAAGTCTGTTTTTTAGTCGCCGGTTTCCCCGCTAATCGGCGGCGATTGGATATTTATATCCACGACGCTTTTTAGGTTGTGGACCTTCCTGTTCGCTCTCGTTCTGTATCATTTCAGACGATTGTGGCATGTAGAGTGTTGAGGGCATCGTGCCCGTTTTTGTCATCGTGGATGCCACGTGCGTATAGGGTAATTGCTGCGCTTGCTGTGCACTTATGCGCAGAGTCGGAGCCACTCTCTTGAAGGCGGCATTTCCTTGTGATGTGGCTGCCGATTCTTCCAGCATGGCCTGTTGATAGAACTGATTGGGCTGTATGTTCATTACAGCTACGCCAAAGCGTGGGTCTACCGTGATGCCGAAGCCACTGACGCGCTCGGAGATGAGGCTGCTGAGTGCTGTGCGTAAGTTCTTGCGACCGCGCAGCCCAAAGAGTTCATCTTCTGTGAAGCGGATGAAAACATCATTGCGGACTTTCTCTTCTGTGTTAGTTTTTACAATGCCTTCAAAGCCTGCAGCCGGCATATTGACAACCTGTACCAAGTTTGCTGGATCTGCCTTGCGCGGGTCAACACGATAGAAGACCTTCAAATCCAACTCGAGATAAATGCGATCCATTGTGAGGACATTGGAGAGATGAATTTGGGCGGTTCGTGGTCCCAGGTAGTGTTCTTTAAGCACATACAACCGGGTGAAAAACTTTGCTCCAAGCCAAACGCGTTGGCTTTCATCAATGAAGCCTTTGAAGCGATTGTAGCCGTGGCGCTCAGAGTAGACGATTGCCAAATGATTTTCTTTTGGACTGTACTTCATAAGGTTTCTTTCTCCTTTCTTTATGAGTATAGTAAGTATACCCATAATATTTAAATTGTCAATGTGTTTGTTTGGTTATTTCCGGTTCAATCTTCATCAGAGGTACTTTCGCTTTGTTGATATTGTCTAAAATTAAGGTAATATAAATGTAGATAGTCATCTATCCCCCTCCATCTAATCTTTAGAGCGGAAAGGTTGTTTCCCTGATGCATCGAAAAAGAAAGCGTTTCCTCTTTTTATTGCCCCTCATGCTCTTTTTGTTGGCAAATTCTACGCCTTTTAAAAAGATACATGTAGGGATATTTGTTGAAGAGCGGAGGAGTAAACGCTTCGATTTTTCGGATGAGAGATTGATTACAAACTGGGGGCAAGTTTATGTCCAGAGTGGCGAGACGAATATTTCCAACCTCGATTTTGAAGGAAAAATGATTGTGCTGCAGGATGGTGGAATCCCTGATTGGGTGCTTTGGGCAGGTGCGGTGCTTCTTTTTGCGCTGCTTTTCCTGATAGGAACGAATCGATATCTGCACCGTCGGGTGAATCAGCAGTCACAGGGGGACCGAGCTGAATTAGCGCTAATTATGGATCGTATTCCTTCTATGGTCGCTTTTGTTGATGCACGTCAACGCTATATCTATGTAGACGAGTCGTATGCAACTTGGTATGGTTTCAACAAAGAAGATGTAGTCGGTAAATTGGTCAAAGATGTGTTGCTACCTGAAAACTATGAAAAAGTGCGGCCCTATTTAGATGAGATGTTTGAAAGTGGGAAAGAATTAGAATATGAGCACCGTATCGTACGCTACGATGGAAAGCCAGCCGATGTAGCGGTTTCTTATATCCCAAAATTGGATGTAGATGGAAAAGTGGAAGCTTTCTTTGCTACTGTACGTGATGTAACTGAAGAGAAAAAGGCGCAGATTTCTCTTGCAGAATCTGAGGCAAAGTATCGTCGTTTGATAGATAATTCTTTAATAGGTGTCTACGTCATTCAGAAGGGGCAGATTAAATTTGCAAATCAGGGTTTGTCTAAGCTTTTTGGGTATGAGAACACTGATGCAATGATTGATTTGCCTATTGAATATCTGATTGCGCCGCAGGATATAGCGCTTGTTAATCGCGAGATGAGAAAAATAAACTCCGGTGGTAAACAAAGAAGCCAACTTGCCATCAAGGCATTGCGCGCGGATGGAACGACCTTTGATGTTGAAGCTGTTAGTGAAACCATTGAATATGAAGGTGAAGACGCTATTCAGGGAATGTTGATTAACATTACAGATCGAGTTGAAGCAGAAGAACGTTTTCGTAGATTATCAGAAGCCTCTTATGATGCGTTGTTCATTTCTGAAAAAGGTGTCTGTCTCGAGCAGAATTTGGCTGCTGTAAAGATGTTTGGTTACACAACAGAAGAAGCGGTTGGACGCTTAGGGACAGATTGGATTGCGCCTGAAGATCGCGATCTTGTCATGCATCATATGCTAACCGGATACGAAGCGCCTTATCGTGTAACTGCTTTACGCAAAGATGGAAGTACGTTTCCGGCAGAGATCGTTGGACGCAGTATGCAGTTTAAAGGGCGCAAGGTGCGTGTAACAGCCTTGCGCGATATTACCCGTCAGGTGTTTGCGGAAGAAAACTTGCGAGAGAGCGAGCAACGCTATCGTAGCCTTATCGAGAATAGCCAAGCAGCAATGCTTCTATTCGATCCAAAAAGCGGCGATATCGTTGACGCAAATGCGGCGGCAAGCGCTTATTATGGCTGGTCACAAATTGAATTATGCTCAATGACGATTGATAATTTAAGTGTTGAAGAGAACGAAAATCAAAACAATCGTTTAAGTAATGAAGAGAGTACTTATTTTATTTCTCGCCATCGCCTTGCGGATGGTAATGTGCGTGATGTTGAAGTCTATATCAGCAATATTGTTATTGCAGGCGAATCTTTCAGCTTTGCGGTTATTCATGATATTACCGAACGGCGCGAAGCTGAGAGAAAAATGCTCGAAAGTAAAGAACGCTTTGAAAAGGTTATCAGGGGGGCACCCATTCCAATCACAATTACCGACAAAAACGGTGATATTGAATTCTACAACGATAAATTCATAGAGGTCTTTGGCTATACCTTGGATGATATTCATTTGGCGGCAGACTGGTGGGAGAAGGTATATCCTGATGAAGCTTACCGCGCACAAGTGCAGGCTGCATGGAAAACGGCAATTGATGATGCGGCAGCAACAGGTGAACAGATTGCGACCCAAACCTGGAATATGGTCTGTAAAAACGGTGACGTTCGGATGGTTGAATTTGACATGATGCCGCTTGAAGATATATCCGTCATTATTATGACCGATATTAGTGAGCGGGTGAGTGCCTTAAATGCGCTCAAGGAACGCGAAAGAAAGCTTACAGAAGCACAAAAAATTGGCAATATGGGGCACTGGGAGTTGGATCTGATTAATGATGAATTGCTTTGGTCTGAGCAAATTTATCGTATCTTCGAAGTTGATCCCGTAGAATTTGCTGCATCGTATGGCGCTTTTTTAGAAACGATCCACCCTGATGATCGAGATAGGGTCGCTGAAGCCTATGCAGCTTCTCTAGAGAATAAAACGCCTTATGCTATTACGCATCGCTTGCTGTTGAAAAATGGCGACATTCGTTATGTGCGTGAGCATTGTGAAACTGAATATCGTGAAGATGGCATACCTATCCGTTCTCTGGGAACGGTACAGAATATTACCGAGCAAGTTCGTTCAGAGAAGGTGATGAACGTGCGCGCCGATTTGGCAGAATATGCCCTCACACATTCTCTCGACGAGTTTCTGCGCAAAACACTGGACGAAGCGGAAAATCTGACCAACAGCAAAATAGGCTTTTACCATTTTGTTAGCCAGGATCAACAAAATCTTTCCTTACAACAGTGGTCTCGCCGTACATTAGATGGCTATTGCACTGTTGATGAGCTAAAAAGACATTATCCAGTTGATGAGGCAGGTGTTTGGGTAGATTGTATTGCAGCACGCAAAACCATTGTCCACAATGATTATATGGAGTTGGAGCATCGTAAAGGTTTACCTGAAGGACATGCCGAACTGATTCGTGAGCTTGTCGTTCCTGTGATCCGTGGGGATAAAGTTGTTGCTATTTTGGGTGTGGGGAACAAAGTAACTAACTATAACGAGCAAGATGTTGAAATCGTAACTCTGGTTGCAGATATGTGCTGGGAGATCGCTGAACGCAAGCTCACCGAGAAAGCGCTACGTGAAAGTGAAGACTTCTTGAATGAGACGCAACAACTTGCGCGCTTAGGTTCGTATCGTCTTTATGTCAATGCTGAGTTTTGGACTAGTAATGAAGTTCTTGATTCGATATTTGGTATTGATGATGAATATGATCGTTCTACCTCTGGCTGGTTAGCACTGACCCACCCAGATGATCAAGAGATGATGCAAGCGTATCTTACTGAATACGTCTTTGCAGAACAGAAGGCTTTTGATAAAGAATATCGTATTATCCAACAGCATACGCAGGAAACGCGCTGGGTTCATGGTTTGGGGAAACTGGAACATGATGGTGAAGGGCGTTTAGTCAGCATGGTCGGAACCATTCAGGATATTACCGCGCGAGTTCTTGCAGATAAGAAACTAAAAGAAAGCGAAGAGCGTTTACGCACGCTGATTAATGCTACGCCAGATATTATTTGTTTCAAGGATGGTGAAGGGCGCTGGCTGGCAGCTAACGATGCTGATCTCGCTCTCTTTGAACTCACCGATGTGGATTATGTTGGCAAAAAAGATAGTGAGCTTGCTGAGTATAGCGCTTTTTATCATGATTCCTTTTTAACTTGTGAAGATACCGATGAGGTTGCATGGTTGGCAGGTGGCTTATCCAGGCAGAATGAAGTCATCCCAACGCCGCATGATGGTGATAAAGTCTATGACGTTATTAAGGTGCCTCTTTTTAATGCAGATGGCTCTAGAGAAGCACTGGTTGTTTTGGGGCGCGATATTACCAAGCAGGTTATTGCGCAAACGGAGTTGCAAAAATACACGCGTCAGCTTGAGATTGTTAACGCAATCTCGGTTGCACTTTCTACCAGTTTGGCGCTTGATGACTTGCTCAAAACCATTTTGCAGCAAGTTGTACAAGTTATTTCCTGCGATAGCGCCTCGATCTTCCTTGCAGAAAAAGATCAATTTCTGCGCGTTGTGAATGCAGTTGGATCAGCTGAAAGGTTTATCGGCCAGAGCTTCTCTCTCGAAGACACCCTAATGAAAAAAATCCGTCCCGATCAAGAAATAATGATTATAGATGATGTAGTCACAGATCCTGATTATTGCCTTTGGGATGATGCGATGCCTATTCGTGGTTGGATGGGCTTACCGCTTTACGTCCGCGATAACCTGGTTGGTTACCTGACCTTCGACAGTTTCCAGCCTCAAGCCTTCGGTGCCGCCGACGCATCCCTGGCGGTCGCTTTCGCGACACAGATTGCCCAAGCAATCCATAACGCCCGCCTGTACGAGCGCGTTATAGCGGATGCGAATGATCTCGAGAAGCATATCCAAGAGCGGACTGCTGAATTGCAGAATTTTGTTGATTTGACGGTCGGGCGCGAGATTCGCATGGTCGAGTTAAAGGAGATGATTCTCGAGTTGCGCACCCAGTTGATTGAGGCAGGGCACGTTCCAACGGCGGGCGATTCGCTGGAAATATCCTGATTATGAAATATGTCCTTTGGTTAGTGTTCTGAACTTTTACACGCGCAACTTACAGTTTTATAGAATTAAAATCTTTGTGTCGTTATGCGATAGAATTATATTCTGTTACTCGTCTTTCTATTTTATGAGGGTATTTGTTATTCTGTGATGATATGAAACCAGTCCCTCCCCACCTAAAAAGAACTTTCTCCATTCGATTTGCAGCTTTTTCTGCACCAGTCATCTTCATCCTGTGTGTGTTGCTGCCTATTGCTTATCTGATGGTACAGAGTGCTTTAAGCGAAGCCGAAGAGCGAGCCTATGAGCGTTTGGCTTTGGAAGCATCGCATATTGATAGACACTTGCAAGAAGTTTTTTCGTCCATGCAGCATATTAATGCAATCAATACTGAAATGATTACCTCTGGATATCTGGATTACCGTTCGGTTGAAGAGTTGCAGCGCTATTTTTTGCTCCAAGTTCGTGAGTCTGATTTTGTTTCCAGTATTTACTTTGGCAATGTGCATGGTGGACTTGCGAATGCGGGACGTGAATGTAATGGGGATGGATACTATCAGATTAGTACCGAAAATTTTCAAGCGGGGATTTTTGAAAAGTATCTTGTTGATGCGAATGGGAATTCCACAGAACTTTTATTAAGCGAATCTGGGTTTGATGCCCGCACACGTGATTGGTATCAAAAAGCGCTGGCCGCGGAAGATATGGCTGCTTGGAGCGATATCTATGTCCTCTTCACAGCGCAAGATATGGCGCTTGCTGCCAGTTATCCCGTTTATGCGGACGATGGGCGGTTATTGGGTGTCGCTGCAAATGACCTTTTTTTGGGGCAATTATCAACTTTTTTAAACGATACGCTTGATGATGGATTAGGACAAACGCTGTTGATAGACCGCGATGGGATGTTAATTGCCTCATCCGAGCATAAGGTGATCGTTTTCGACGAAGATACGCATACATATGAGCGTTTTAACCTTGAGAGCATTTCCGCACCTTTGCTGAATGCGCTTGCCGCGCAGCTTGTTGCTGATCAAATTGAGTTAAGTGAATTAAAAACAGCCATACAGATAACGGTCTCTGACCAAGGAGAGCGTTATTTTGTCAACCTTAAGCCGATGCCAGACGAGCAAGGGCTCGACTGGATATCTGTAGTGATCTTGCCCGAAGCTGATTTTATGAACGATGCTTTCGCGCCGCGTCGTATTATTATCTATGTTTTCGTGCTTTTAGCATTTTTAATGGTTGGGTTTTCGCTGCTAAGTATTCGCTGGCTTTTGCATCCTCTGCTATTAATGAATGAAAATATTCAAAAATTTAATAAAGATGGCCTTCAAAGCCTTTCCGTCGGCACATATTTTAAGGAAATCAATCAAATTGGTAGATCCTTTAATAACCTTGCACATCGTTTGAACCATACCCTGACCGACTTATATCAAGAGATTGAAGAACATAAAAACAGTAAGGCGCGTCTGGTATGGAGTGAAACCCTCTACCGTTCTGTCGTAGAAGACTCTCCCGGACTTTTATGCAGCTTTTTACCAAACGGGGAACTTACCTTTGTAAATAAAAGCTATGCTGAGTACTTTCAGAAGGCGCCAAAAGATTTAATCGGTACATCTTTTCTGACCTTCGTGCACAAAGATGATCGTGAGCAAGTAATGGAAGAGATTAGCCGGTTGAACCAGGATAATCCCTCCAATTCGATTGTAGAAAGAGTCTTTCTTCCAAATGGTGATCTGCATTACCAGCGCTGGGTGAATCGTGTTCTTATTTCAGAGAATGGCGAAATTATAGGGTATCAATCTTTTGGCGAAGATATTCAGCGCGAATATCAGATTCAACAGACGCAAAGCGCGCTATATCGTATTTCGCAGGCGGCAAATCGTTCTGTCGGTTTGAACGAACTTTACCGTTCCATTCACCAGATTATTCAGGAGATATTCCTGACCAAGAATCTCTATATCGCCCTTTTCGATGACCAGGAAGAACTACTTCTTCCTGTCTACTACGTGGATGAGATGGACCCCAAGCTCCCGAATGCAAGCAAGATGACCGGGCCACCTGCCCATGTGCTGGAGCACAAGCTCTCATTACGTTGTACACCTGAAGAATTCTTCGCCCTTAAACCAGAAGTGGATTTCGCCACCATCCCAGGGACACCGCCCAAAATTTGGCTGGGTGTTCCATTAATGTTGGATGGCAAAGCCCTGGGTATTCTGGCGGTGCAGGATTACGAGAGTGAAGACGCCTTTGGTGTCTACGAACAGGAATTTTTGGAGATGATCGCACCCTCGATCGCGGCTACGATTGCGCGTAAAAAAGCGGAAGAAAATGTACACAATTATGCTCAGACAAACGCCTTGCTTTTCAAAGCTGCCCAATCGATTAGCGAAACGCTTGATCTTGACACGCTCTACCAAACACTTTACAGGATCATTGCCGAAGTAATAGCCTGTGACTTCTTCATGGTCTCAAATTACAATCCTGAAGAAGGGCAAATTATCTGTGCTTACTTAGTGGAGGATGGTCACCAGCAAGATATTAGCCTCTTTCCGCCCTTGCCCCTCAATCCTACAGGTGAAGATACCCAGAGCAAAGTGATCCTTTCCAAGGAACCCATCCTGCTTTCAGATCATCTGAAAAATGTAAAAACATCCCAAACAAGTTATTACATTGATGCCAATGGCAAGCTACACGATCCAAAAGAGAAAAAAACAGACGAGAACATCACACGCTCGGCGATTATTATTCCCCTGCTCTTTGACGCGAATGTCACCGGGGTGATCCAGGTAATGAGCTATCGCGCGGTTGCTTACACAGAAGATGATTTACATATTGTCGAAGCGCTCAGCAGTCAGATTGCCGTTGCCAGCAATAATGCCCGTCTTTATCTGCAAGCCCAAAAAGAAATTCACTTGCGCAGCGAAGCAGAAGCAGAATTGCAAGGCCTCAATGCCCAACTTGAAGAGCGTGTCAAAGAACGCACCATCGAATTACATGAGCGTATTTCAGCTGTCGAAAGGCTCAACACTGGTATGGCGAATATTATGCAGGATCTCAATATCGCCAACCGGCTTGCCGAAAAGAATGCTCAGGAACTACGCCTTGCCAATGAAGAACTTGAAACCTTCTCATTCTCGGTCTCACATGACTTGCGTGCCCCCTTACGCCATGTCGAGAGTTTCGCGAAACTTCTCTATCAAGCTCTCGATGATCGTCTTACAGATGCAGAAAAACGCTATTTCACAAATATCTTTACCGCCGCAGAAAAAATGCGCAATCTGATCAGCGACTTGTTAACGCTCTCGCGCACCAGCACATTGGATTTTCACCTTAAACCCGTCAATTTCAATAAGATGATTAAGAGCGTCCGTGCCGAATTGTTTGATACCATCGAGGGGCGCAATATTGAGTGGAGGCTTGCCTCACTCCCCTCCGCTCAGGCAGACCCTGGACTTATCGAAATTGTTTGGACGAATTTAATTGCAAATGCGGTAAAATATACACGTCTGTGCGAAACCGCTATTATCGAGATTGGCACTCTCCCTCCTGAAGAAGCAAATATGGACGAATCTCAACAGATTTTCTTTGTCCGCGATAATGGTGTTGGTTTTGATGAAGCATATCGTGATAAACTTTTTGGTGTTTTCCAACGTCTTCATCAGTCAGATGAATTTGAAGGCAACGGCATTGGCTTGGCTACCGTGAATCGCATTATAGCTCGGCATGGGGGAAAAGTCTGGGCTGAAAGCGTCTTGGATAACGGAGCGACCTTTTATTTTTCACTTCCCAAGCAAATAAAACCAAAAAGAAATAGCTTTTAATTTTCAGCAGCCTGCAAAAAACTGGCTAGGACCCTCTTCATGCCCATTCCTCTAAAACTTCTCATTGTGGAAGATGACCCTCTGGATGCCGAGTTAAATATCGTCAATCTGGAAGCGGAAGGGTTTGCGTGTGAATGGCAGCGTGTGCAGACCGAAAAAGGTCTACGGGCGCTGCTAAAAGCGGAAAAGTTTGACATCATCCTGATCGACTACAACCTGCCCGGCTTTGACGGCCTAAAAGCCCTGAAAATTATTGCTGATTTTCACTTGGATATTCCCCTGATTTTTGTTACCGGGAATTTGAAGATGGAACTCGCGATTGACAGTTTGAAAGCCGGTGCAACCGACTTTGTTCATAAAGATCGTATTACGCGCCTGGGGGCTTCCGTCAGACGTGCGCTCGAAGAATTTTCTTTGCGACGGGCCGACCATCGGAAGCGCGCTGAGTTAAATATTTTCCGAACGCTGAATAATGTTGCTAATCAGGGGGCGACATTAGAAGAGTTGGCAAATACGCTTGCGGATGTTCTCTCTACAACTTTGCAAAGCAGCGATATTACCGTCCATTTACGCTCAAGTGATGGAAATAGCCTTGATATCTACAATATTCGACATAATCTTCAACGTGTAGAGCATATTGAAAAGATTCTGGGAATATCTATCCCCTCTCTGCAAATATCTTTGGAGAAGGATAATGCCTATACTGATGTGCTTCGAGAGAAAAAGGTTAGCGTTCTGGATACTCCAGAAAGTATTCTGGGTCTATACCGTTTATATTTAGAAGTTGCTCACTTTCCCACGGCTTTACACAAACGGATCGATGGCTTGCTCCAGAAACTGGCTTCGTTTATGGGGATTGAAAAGGTTATTCTTTTTCCGCTTGTTGCAGACGATCAGGCGATTGGTTTGTTGGAAATTTCCTATCAGGATCGTACGGATGGATATGATGATTTTGAACGTGTCAGTGAGATGCTGGGACAAATCACAGCTATTTTTGTGCGTAAAAAGTTGGAAGAAGAAGTTGGGAAGTTGCACGATCAGCAAAAACTGATTCTCGATTCGGCAGCCGAAGGTATCATGGGGATGGATATGGAAGGAAATCATACCTTTGTAAATCCTGCTGCCGCAGAGATGTTAGGCTATGCTGTTTCTGAATTACTGTATCAAAACCATACTCTCTACCATGTATCCGAAAGCAGTGATGATAAATCTGATGGTCATGAATGTTCTCTTTTCACTCCCTGCGACGGCCTGGAGACCGTCTTTGTACGTAAAGATGGCACATCTTTCCCCGTTTCTTATACGAGCTCAAACATTATTAAAGACGGCGAGTCTATCGGGGTGGTATTCTCGTTTCGGGATATCACCGAGCAAGTTGAAAACACGCGCGAACTCGCTCGTTTGGGGCAGGTTGTCGATCAGGCTCAGGTCTCTGTTGGGATTACCGATCTTGATGGGAATCTGATTTACGTCAATCCCTTTTTTGAGGAGGTCAGCGGCTATAGTAAAGAGGAGATGCTTTTCAAGAATCCGCGTATATTGAAGAGTGGACATCAAAGCAATGAGGTCTATGAAGAATTGTGGAAGACGATCTCATCTGGCGCAACGTGGCAGGGCAGGCTGATTAATCGCAATAAAGAGGGCAATCTTTATCATGACGATGCAATTATTTTCCCGATCAAGACAAGTAAAGGGGAGACGATTAATTATGCGACCGTAAAACGGGAAATCTCTGCGGAAGTGGAAGCGCAGAAACGGATTGAAAGACAGCTCTCTCGTTTGGGAGCGTTGCATCTGATTGATATGAAGATTCTCTCGGGCGTGGATTTGGCCGAGATCATTGACGTGGTGCTCAGCGAAGCAATGGAGAAGCTGCAACTGGATGCCGTTGATTTGCTGCTTTTTGACTCTGAATCACAATCCTTTTCTTGCATTTCTCGTTTTGGATTCAATACACAGGCGCTAGCATTTACCAATTTGCATTTGGGCGAAGGCTTGGCAGGACAAGCTGCCTTGAGCCGCAAAGTAGTGCATGTCGATGATTTGAAAGAGTTGCAGGGAGCTCCCCAAATAAAGGAAGAAAAATTCCTGAGCTATTATGGCGTTCCGTTAATCGCCAAAGATGAGTTGAAGGGTGTTATCGAAGTTTTCTTCCGCAAAGAATTTACCCCTGATGATGAATGGTTGAACTACTTGAGCGCCATTGCTGGCCAGGCCGCGATTGCGATTGAAAATAATCAGCTCTTTAGTGACCTTGTTAAAAAGAATGCTGAGTTAAGTCTTGCCTACGAGGCGACACTCAAAGGTTGGGCGCGCGGACTCGAATTACACGATATGGAGACAGAGGGGCACAGCCGCCGTGTGGTGGATATGACCGTCAGTCTTGCGCGGCGTATGGGCGTGGACGAAGATCAACTTGTGCATATTCGGCGTGGTGCGTTGCTGCACGATATTGGCAAGTTAGCCATCCCGGAGCGTATCTTGAATAAGAAGGGCCCCTTCGATCCCGAAGAGAAGGCGCTTATGCAAAAACACACAATCTATGGATATGAGATGCTTGCCGATATTCCTTTCTTGAAACCGGCCTTGGATATCCCCCGTAGCCACCACGAAAAATGGGACGGAAGCGGCTATCCGCTTGGCTTGAGCGGTACGGAGATTCCCCTGTCTGCACGCATCTTTGCCATCATCGATGTTTATGATGCCTTGGGCTATGATCGCCCCTACCGCAAAGCCTGGGATCGCGAAACAGTATTGGATTACCTGCAAGGTGAATCCGGCGCACATTTTGACCCGGACGTGGTGCAAGCCTTCTTTGATGAATTTGTTTACCAGAAAAAAGACGCCTGATTTTTTCTTTCTTAACCTACAAAAAACGCCCTGTATCAACGATACAGGGCAGTTTTTGTACCCCCGCTGAGACTCGAACTCAGGCTTTCGGCTCCGGAGGCCGACGCTCTATCCACTGAGCTACGGGGGCGTGATGCACGCTAGAATTAGCGCGCGAGCGATTCTACCATTAATTAGGCTAGTGCCTTGTCTTTCAGCGTTTCCAATTCAGCGCGGTATTGTTGAATAAGTGCGACGTTATTTTTCTCGTTTCCTAATTTATGATATTGGCTTTTCTTATGTGCCAACTCACCACAAATTTTATAGAAACGATTGGTCGCGCTATAGTTCCCACTCGTTAGGGCGCGGAAACGGGCGGAGCTTTGCTTTCCTGCCGAGATGGCGGTGTGATATTGCTGCGCAGAGATCAATCCAAGCGTGTACTCTTCCTGCAAATGTAATTTAAGCAACTTACGATCACTGGAAAGCGCCCATAGGATGAAGATGAACATGAAGAACCAACCCGTCCAATCAAGGGCGGTGCCGATGGCGAGACCAGACAACCCGCCAAGCATGGAAGCCAGTGTATTGTGAAAAGCGTGCGTAAACATCGCAACACTCAGTCCAAATAGCGGGGCAAAGAATTTCACAAAGCCCGATTTATTTAAACGCGCCATTGCAAAGCCTATACCGGTAAAGGCTGTATAAAAGGGATGTTGCCAGCCTACCAGAATCACACGCACGAAGACCAAGAACCAAAGCCCTTCCCAGCCGCCGTCCACGTAGCCATAATTATAGATATAGTGGGTATTCTCGGTCGCGGCAAATCCTAGCGCGGCGATACCCGCATAGACGATGCCATCCAGAATGGAGTCGAATTCTTTGCGGAAGATCAGGAAAACGATCAAGACCGCCAGGCCTTTTAAGCTCTCTTCCACGATCGGGGCAATGATCGAGCCTGTCGCCAGATCGGTTGCGGATTCAGAGCCGGTGAAGACGTAGATGCCCATCCCCAACATGGTGTTAATGATGAAGGCACCACCCGCCGCGATCGCCACGCCCCAAAAGAAAACCGCGCCGAGCAGAATTTTTGGTTCTCGCTCGTAGCGGTCGGTCCAGTAGAGAATATAGGCGAAGAGAAACATCGGTGCAAAACCGAAAAAGAGGGAAACTAATAAGGGCATCGCAGTTCTCCTTTTTAGTGCTGGATTGAAGGAGCGAAACGCTCCTGACAAAGGGCGAGATATGCCCTCAAGCATCTACTCGTAAATCAAATTGGTGCGCAAAACGCGCGCGGCCTCGATCGGGATACCCATCTCGGACAAAATATCATCTGGACGCCCGGTTGCACCCTCGCTCGCTGAGACACGCATAAAGAGGCGCAGATTTCCATCTTCGGGCGGGAGCGGCGTGATCTCTTTGATGAGCGGGCGTAGATCGTAGGTTGGTTTTTTGGTGGTATAGCGTTTACTCTTGCGTCGTTTGCGCCGCTCTCGAAGGATGGATTCTGCCGCTAAAACGGTAGCAACTTTCTCTTCCAGGAGCGAAGCGGGCATTTCTTCCAATAAAGTAACTTCATATTCGGCGGTATGGACGAGAACTTGAAGCGGCTTGCTGTAGAGTTCCACTTCCTGCACCCCCGTGATCTGAATGCCCGAGGGCAGTGCCTCTTGCAGCCTGGTTTGGAGTTCATCGAGTTGCCATTCATCATTATCTTGCAGCCAGATGTCGACCAATTCGGCATTGCTGGCGAAACCGAGTGCGAGCGCAGAGGCAAGTTGGATTTTGGGTTGCGGATGAAAGCCCTGGCTATAGGCGAGGGGGAGACTGGCGCGGCGGGTGCTGCGCTCCCAGAGGCTATGCAGGTCGAGATGACTGATATAGCGCAGAGCGCCTTCTTTTGAAAATTGGATACGGATGCGTTTCATGGCGCAGATTATAACCGAGTGAAGTTGAAAAGCGAACGTCAAGATGTTATGATTTCAGAGGCACTATCCATCGCATTTCATTCTGAAAGGAAATAATAATGCCCGATCCCCGAATTACCAAACTTGCAAAAGTATTAATTAACTACTCGCTTAAGGTTCAACCTGGTGAACAGCTTGTTATCCAAACCACGCCCCTCGCGGATGAACTGACCTTAGCTGTTTATGAAGAAGCAATGAAGGCTGGTGCGCATATTCTGATGCTTAATCAGGTGCCTGGCACGCGCGAAGTTTTCTTCAAATATGCATCCGACGAACAACTGACTTATATTTCCCCGATCCAGAAACAGATGCTTGAAACTGCGGATTGCTTTTTGCGCATTTGGGCAGACAGCAATACACGTTCACTGAGCGGTGTAGACCCCAAACGGATGGCGCAATTTGGGCGTGCGAATGCCGAGATGTCGAAGATCATGATGCAGCGCTCTGCCACCGGTGATTTGAGATGGTGTCTTACGGTCTACCCCACCAACGCGATGGCGCAGGATGCAGACATGAGCCTGGCTGACTATCAGGAATTCGTTTACGGTGCAGGTATGCTACAGGAAGATGACCCTGTGAAATTCTGGGAAGAGGAAGCCGCCCGTCAGCGCAAGCTGATCGGGTGGATGAAGGGACGCAAGGACGTCGTCATCAAAGGCTCCAATATAGACATCACAATGTCCATCGAAGGGCGCACCTTCATCGAATCTGCGGGGACGCACAACTTCCCCTCCGGCGAGGTCTTTGCCAGCCCGGTTGAAGACTCGGTCAATGGCTGGGTACGCTTCAAATATCCCGCCATTCACAACGGACAGGAAATTCACGACATCCAGCTCTGGTTTGAGAACGGTAAAGTCGTCAAAGAGCAAGCGGAGAAAAACCAGGAACTGCTGACCGCCTTACTCGATACCGACGAAGGCGCACGCTTCCTTGGCGAGTTGGGTATCGGTACCAACTACGGCATCCAGCGCTTTACCAAGAATATGCTTTTCGATGAGAAGATCGGCGGCACGATCCATCTTGCCGTTGGCGCGGGCTTCCCCGAAGGCGGTGGCAAGAATGAATCCGGCCTGCATTGGGATATGCTCTGCGATATGAGTGATGGCGAAATCCGCGTGGATGGCGATCTCTTCTACAAAGATGGCAAGACCGTTATCTAGCGCCGACACACGCGTGGCATTGAATTTGCTTCCGTTATAAGAAATAAATCCCCATCCAAAATCTGGATGGGGATTTTTGCAACGAATTGAATATGGGCGCGTATATCTCAACAGATGCAAAAAACTAAAAAATAACAGTCACTTGCACTCTCTGTGGAGAGACGCAAAGGTAAAAAAATCAAGGAGAATCCTATGTCCCGCAATTCTAAAACATTTACAATCCTGACGCTCTTCGTCCTGTTGAGCTTGGTACTTGTGCCCACCGCCTCGGCATTCGACGGGCGTGAAGGCGATCATATCGTTATCGGCCCCGACGAAGTCATCGAAGATGATCTCTATCTCGGTGCAGCCACTGTGCTTGTAGAAGGCGTTATTCAGGGCGACCTCTACGCTGGTGCAAATACGGTCACCATCAATGGCACGATCGAAGGTGATCTTGTCACGGGTGCGCAGAGCATTATCATCAATGGCACTGTCGAAGGCGACGTAATGGCTTTCGGGCAGAGTGTCGTGGTTAATGGCACCGTCGGCGATGACCTGCGCTCGGGCGCGGCAGCCATCCAATTTGGCAAAGACGCTGTTGTTAGCGACGACCTGCTCTTTGGCGGCGCCAGTCTTGAGTTAATGCCGGGCGCACAAGTCGGCGGTGATCTGCTTGTTGGCGGCGCCCAAGTTTTGGTCGAGGGCGATATCGATGGCAATTTGCAAGTCGGTTCATCCGCTTTTGAATTGACCGGTACTGTCAGCGGGGATGTCGTAGCTTATGTCGATTCTCCATCAGAAAACGAAGAATATATGGGCCCGATGGTCTTGGGGCCGCAGATGAATATCGTCATCCCTTCGGTTGACCCGGGTATTACGATTGACAAAGACGCCTCTGTTGGCGGTGACCTGAGTTACACGTCCTACAACGAGATCACCTTCCCTGCTGGTGTTGTTGGTGGTGAGACCTTGCGTGTTGACCCGCAAGTTTCCGTAAGTTATGAACATCCTGTACCGCCTACCCAACAACAAATGGCTGGCTTCTGGTTCCTGAAGCTCCTGCGCACGATCATCACCTTGCTTGCTCTTGGCATGTTGATGCAATGGCTCTTCCCTAACTTCATCGCCAGCGCAGAATATAAACTGCAAACCGAAACCTGGCCGAGCCTTGGTTGGGGCGTGGTCGCTTACGCTTTCTTCTACTTTGCCTTGCTGGTTGTCTTCACAGCCATGATTTTGGGCGCGATCATCTTCGGCTTCCTCTCACTGGGGGGATTAAGCGGCACGATCGTGGTCGTGGGTTTGCTCCTGCTCTCTGTCTTGACCGTCGGCTTCATCTTGACGGTTGCTTACCTGACCAAGATCATCGTCGCCACCCTTGGCGGGAAACTGCTGCTCGCCCGTGTAAAACCCGAATGGGCGAACCACAAGTTCTACCCGCTGGCGCTCGGCGTGATTATCCTCTCGCTTTTCATCTCGATCCCCGTTGCGGGCTGGCTCATCAAATGGGTCGTGATCCTCTTCGCCCTCGGCGCCCTCTGGTTGCTGGGACGTGAGCAATTCGGCAAAAAAGCAGTCCCTGCCGAAGCCTAAACTAGACCTTCTCCCTTTTCTCCCCCCTGTGCGTGACCCTCCCACACGTGCAGGGGGATTTCTTTTTAAAGTCTCTGGGCGAAGTGAAACTCCTGTTTCATAAATCGTTCTTCGCCACAGGCCCACTCCGTTTGTTTTTCGTTCAGGAACTGGCACTTTGGAGTACAATTCCCCCATCCTTTTATCGAAAGAAGATGCCCATGAACATCCCCCAAGATATTCGCGAAGGCGCCACCATCGCCACCCAAACTTGTATGAATATCCAGCCCGCCGACCGCGTCTACATCATGTCTGATGAAGAGACCTGGCTGATCGGCGAAGCCCTCAACGAGGAAGCCCTCGCCACGGGCGCGGAAGTGAAACTCATCAAGCTCGAAGATTTCGGCGCGCGCCCCTTCGATGGGATGCCGCAGGGTTTCATGGAGATGGTTTTCGACTTTGACCCAACGGTCACCATTTATGCCGCCGGCGCTCAAAAGGGCGAGTTAACGTTCCGCATGGGTTTCGCCAGGCAGATGTTCGAAAAGGGAATCAAGTTTAGGCACGGGCATATGGTTTCGATCACGGAAGAACTGATGCGTGAGGGGATGCGGGCGGACTATCAGCAAATCCACGATCTGACGATGCGAATCCACGAGATCGTCAAAAATGCGCAGACGATCAGCTTCACATCTAAAAAAGGCAGCGACGTGACCGCCCGTTTCGCTCCTGAATTGAAATGGGTTCCGTGTCATGGGCTTTATCACAACCCCGGCGACTGGGGCAACTTGCCCGAAGGCGAAGTTTTCACCTGCCCCGCCAGCGTGGACGGGACGATTGTTGCCGATATCCTCGGCGACTACTTCTCGCCCAAATACGGCGTACTGGACACGCCCGTCACCTTTGAAGTGAAAGACAGTTGGGTGCAGAGCATATATTGCGAGAATAAAGAGATCGAGGCCGAAGTCTGGGCGTATCTCAATTCGAACGAGAACGGACGCAGGATTGGCGAATTTGCGATCGGTACAAATATCGCGCTTAAAAAATTGAGCGGCGTCCTGCTACAGGACGAAAAGATTCCCGGCATCCACATCGCTTTCGGCGATCCGGGCGGACATGCCACCGGCGCAGATTGGTCTGCGACCACGCATGTGGATGTTATTCCCACCGATTGCACGATCACTGTTGACGGGACGATCTTGATGAAAGACGGAGAATTTGTCTTTGAGTAAAAGAGCCTGACCATGGATCGATCTCTGCCACCTTTTGGGGCAATCGCATTCATGAGTTGGGTGTGGCAGCGAAACCGCTCCCGCGCAAGGAATTGACGGCAGAGAAATTGGCAAAGGCATTGCAGCAGGTTATCGGGAATCAAGCTGTTCGTGAGAATGCCAAACAGGTCGGTGAACAAATCCGCACCGAAAATGGGGTTGAAAAAGCTGTTATGATGATTGAACGTTATATTCTGGATGGACATTTTTAAATTTGTACTGATTTTGCGAGCGGAGCGAAGCAATCTCATCAAATTTAGAGTAAGCTAATTATCAGAAGACTGCTTTGTCGCCGCAAAGCGGCTCCTCGCAGAATCAGTAATTCAATAGGAGTTCAGATATGGACACTCTCACCACCCTTTTCAGCCACAACCTGTGGGCAAACCTGCAACTGCTTGATGTTTGCACCCAACTCAGCGATGAGCAACTCGACTCGACCCTCGATGGCACCTACGGCGCGATCCGCGAGACATTCCAGCATATCGCCGTTGCGGAACGTTCCTACATAACGCGCATCAGCACGGGACAGCCTTACCGCCATCCAAAGGATGCGCCGCCGATGACGCTCGCTGAGATCGCAGAATCCTTGCGCGTTTCGGGCGCAGCCTTCATCAAGTGGGCACCCAAAGTGGGCGCGAACGACACCGTGGAAATTGACTGGGATGGCACCCTCCGCGATGTCCCGAAAACGATCCTGCTCACGCAAGCCATCAATCACGCCACCGAACACCGCTCACAGATTATGACCATCCTGACGCAGTTGGGCGTCCAACCGCAGGACTTGGATGCTTGGACGTATTTTGATACACTAAATAAATAGTCTTATAAGAGGAAAATTCTTACTAACAAATCGTGCGTAAGTACAAGAGATGCCAAAATAACAATGACTAGATTAGGGAGACATCAATGCGATTAAGATATAGGCTTGTGTTTTTATTTTTGTTTTTGATTGCTTTATTTTTTATTGGGCGGATAATTACAGGTGATTTTTCTTTTGTAGTTGATGATTTCTGGTTTGCAGCGGGCTTATTGTTGCTTGTATTGATTTCCTTAATCGATCAGCCATTCTTCTCTACAGATGCTAATGTTTTTATGAATGGGACGGCTGGTTTATCTCTTGTTTTGGTAGCACCTCTAGCAAGAGATTTTTGGTGGAAACTCTTTCTTGTCTTATGTATCTGGTTGGTAATTTCTAGCTTTATTCTCATGTGGATAAATGCTTATAGACCAGAGAGACAGAATCCAATTAGGAACTTTTTGTCAAAAACAAATCGAGAGTTGGGAAAACCTGAAACAATGTTTTCAGCTTTTTTTCTGTGGGGAGCAATAAAGCAATTTGGGTTAGATTCAAAGGAAATTGAACCACTCTTTGCTTTTTGGGTAATATTTGTTCTTTTAAATCTTCCTTCAATGGCTAGAGAAATTGATAAGTTTCTCGAATCTCTTTTTAGCAAGGATGTTTCGAATATCGATATTGGAAAGCTTTATCGAGTGTCTGACCCAAGAGTAGTAGAAATTAAACTAAATGTCGATGCTCCTACAGAGATTGTTGGAAAGATTGTAGATTTAAAAACACATAATGGAAACAGTATTGCTGAAGCAATTGTTATCGACGACCGAATAGTAGTGGGAAGTCGCATTGCTAAAGTTGTGGCAACTGCTGTAACATCACATTGGGGCTATCTAGCACAAGAACCTGAAAAAATGATTGTCGAAGTTAAAAATGTAACGGCAACTCAAGATGTTGCTGAAATGCCCATCAGCGTGGTTGATATTGGTTCAAATATTTCAGCAATAAAATTTTATATTCACCCTGATATTTTTTTGAAAAAAGGAGAAATTGTATGGGCATCGGCGCTCGAAGATGAAAAAGTACACTATCAAGTTATATTAGCTGATATTGTAGAGAAAAAGACAGTTGATGGAAACATTAATCAAAGTGTTTTAGTTACAGCAAATCAACTTGGCATTTGGGATGAAGAAACCTTGCGTTTTGAGCAATTTTCTTGGGTTCCCCCTTCAGGAAGCTTAGTTTTTCGGTTAGCAGCAATGAATGCGGTTGGTTATGAACTTCCCGGAGAATGTACTTTAGTAGGGAATGTGCCATTTTCCAACTTCCCTGTTCATGCCAAAATAAGTGATTTAGTTACGCATAATACCGCTGTAGTTGGAGTTACAGGTAGTGGTAAATCCTATTTAGCTTTCCATCTAATAGAATCGTTTCTTGCACAGCAGATAAAAGTTTTAATATTGGATTTAACACGTGAGCATTACATGTATTTGCAACGATATAATCCAACACAATTGAGAACGGCTTCTGATGTCGCTTCTTGGTATGCCAGTGAAAGCTTACTAGGTATTCATCAATTTGCAAATAGCACGAGTTATCCTCTGACTACTAAAGAGTTTGTGGAAGCTGCCTTTGAACAACTTAGTACAATTCGTTTACAGCCAGGTGCTGCACAACCAGCTCGTCTTTGTTTAGTCTTTGAAGAAGCACACTCTTTAATTCCCGAGTGGAATCAAGTTGCCGACCGTAATGATCCAAGTCGTGTTAATGCTACAGCGCGAACTATTTTACAAGGACGAAAATTTGGCATGGGTAGTTTAGTAATTACCCAGAGAACAGCTAATGTTACTAAGACAATATTAAATCAATGCAACACGATTTTTGCCATGAGATCATTCGACCAAACGGGGCTAGATTTCCTTAGTAACTACATGGGAAATGAGTATTCTCAAGCAATCTCTACTTTACCTTCTAGAAATGCAATACTTGTAGGGAAATCATCATCTTGTCAAACCCCAGTAATATTTTCTGTGCCAGATTATTCAGATCGTTGGTCGAATAGTGATGAATCTTAAGGAAGCATTCTACGGCAGGGAATAAAACGAACAAGAACTCTCCGGATTTTAACCATCGGAGAGTTCTTCAATTATTACCAAAACTCTCCACTTTCCTTTATAATGCCCCCATGCTAACCCCACAACAAATCGAAACCCGCCTCGAGCGGGTACTTTTAACGGTACAAAAACCTGGTCGTTACGTCGGCGGAGAATATAACGCCGTCCACAAAAATTGGGACGAGATCCAAACCAAAGTCGCCTTCGTCTTCCCCGACATCTACGACCTCGGAGTCTCCAACGTCGGTCTCAAGATTCTCTACGACCAGATCAACCAACGCGACGACGCCCTCGCCGAGCGTGCCTTCCTGCCCTGGCTCGATTTTGAAGAAGTCATGCGCGAGCACGAAATTCCGCTTTATGCACTGGAATCAAAACATCCGTTGGCGGATTTCGACATCATTGGGATCACCATCCCTTACGAAACCCTCTACACCAATGTGCTGAACGTCCTTGACCTGGGCATGATCCCGCTCAAAAGCGCGGATCGCGGTCCCGAACATCCCCTCATCATCGCCGGTGGACACACCTTCTCGAACCCCGAACCGATCTGGCCCTTCATCGACGCCTACGTCATCGGCGAAGGCGAAGAAGTCATCCACGATATTGTTGACACGGTTCAACGTTGGAAGGTTGGAAAGTTACAGGTTGAAGAACCTTCAAACCTTGAACCTGTACCCTTAAACCGAGCGCAGCTTCTCCGCGCTCTCGCCCAAATCCCCGGCGTCTACATCCCCTCTTTCTACGAAGCCTCCTACATGGACGATGGCACTACCGCCGAAGTTGTGCCGCTCGTGCCCGAAGCGCCCAAAGTCATCATGAAGCGCCTGGTTGCCAAACTCCCGCCCCCGCCCGCCGACTTCATCGTCCCGAATATCAAAATTGTTCACAACCGTGTCACGGTCGAAGTGATGCGCGGCTGCACGCGCGGGTGTAGATTCTGTCATGCGGGCTTTGCCACGCGTCCAGTCCGCGAGCGCAGCGTCGATGAAGTCCTCGAAGCAGCCGAAAAAGCACTTGCATCCACAGGCTACGAAGAAGTCTCCTTCCTCTCCCTGTCATCATCCGATTACACCGGTATTTCGGAGTTGGTCCAAAAAGTCAACGAGCGTTTCCCCGGCGAAACCATCGGCGTCTCGCTGCCTTCCTTGCGTATCGAATCGGTCTCCGTTGACCTAATGGAAGGTTTGAAGCGCAGCCGCGCGACGGGCTTTACGCTTGCCCCCGAAGCCGCCACCGAGCGCATGCGCCGCATCATCAACAAATATATCCCCGATGAGCAGCTCATCGAAACCTCGCGTGAAATTTTCAAGCGCGGTTGGACGACCATCAAGCTCTACTTCATGATCGGGCATCCGGCTGAAACCCTTGAAGACGTGCAGGCGATTGCCGATCTTGCGCATCGTGTTTTGGATATCGGGCGTCAGATCGTCGGCGGCAAAGCCAAAGTGAACGTGAGCGTGGGGACTTTTGTGCCGAAACCGCAAACGTCTTTTCAGTGGGTGTCGGTTGATACACCTGAACAGATCAACGCCAAACAGGATCTGCTAAAACAGAAGTTGCGCCGCGGCATCAAGCTCTCGTGGACTGAGCCGGAAGATACTTTTCTCGAAGCTTTCCTCTCGCGTGGCGACCGCCGCCTTGCGGATGTGGTTTATACTGCCTGGAAAAATGGTGCCAAATTCGACGCCTGGGGCGATCAGCGCCAATACCATATCTGGATGGACGCCTTCGCCGAGCATGGGCTTGATCCCGATTTCTATACCCACCGTCAACGCCGCGTGGACGAGATCTTCCCCTGGGATCATATCTCGACCGCCGTCAATAAAAAATTCATTTTCCGTGACTACCAGCAATCGCTCGAAGGCGAGATTCGCATCGACTGCCGCGAGCAATGCTACGCCTGCGGCATCCTGCCGACCTTCAACGATCTACGCTATGAAAATCCCGGCAAAGGCTGGATGTGCCCCGAAGTGAAACGTAAACCGCGCAAGAAAAAAGAATTGATCACTCTAAATTAAACAACGAAAACCGCACAATATTGTGCGGTTTTTTGTAGGAGTAGATAATTGATGAGCGTTCTGATTACGAGCGGCGTTTACAGAGCGTGGTAATCCCCTTCTCCAAGTGGAGATCGCCACGCTTTTATCCATTCACTCCTTTTTTTGTAAATGATTACAGTGGGTATTTACATTATGATACACTAGCATATCCTATTTCTTTTTAAAATTTTCAATATGGATCAATACACCTTTTTTGTTATTGTGGCACCTGTCGCAGCTTTGATCACAAGCGTAGCGGCTATTCACGCATGGCAGCGTCGTATTGTTCCTGGGGCGGTCATGCTTATGTTCGACTTGCTCTGCGTTACAGGGTGGTTAATTTCAAGTTCGGCAGAGTTGCTTAGCCGAAATCCCAATATGGTCGTTATCAGCGCCAAGCTGACCTATCTTTTTATTGCAAGTGCCCCTGTTTTTTGGGTTGCTTTTGCAATGCAATACACAGGTAGGGTGAAATGGCTTTCATTTCCACGTTTCCTTCTTTTTTGGATTATCCCAAGTTTTACATTCATGTTTGCACAAACAAATGAACTGCTTGGATTGATCTGGGAAAGCCCTGAAGTGATCTTCGTCAATCAAAACCTGCATTTCTTGGAAGTGCCTTCGTACGGCTCGTGGTTTTGGGTGCATGTTATTTATTCGTATATATTGATATTTTTGGGGGCTATGCTTATTTCGCATGAGCATTTCAGAGTGGCAGAAATTTACCGTAAACAATCAAGGTGGTTGGTTGCAGGTGGTGTATTGCCTCTTGTTTTTAACTTGGCTTATATATTGAGAATATTTCCTGGACTTCATAAAGACTTTTCATCAATTGCTTACGCCTTTGCAGGTATCGCTTTTTCTGTCGGTATTTTCCGACATGGCTTATTGGATATTATGCCAATCGCGCGCAACACAATTGTCGAAAGTATGAAAGAAGGGGTGCTTGTTATTGATAAAGAAAGCCGGTTGATCGATATTAATATATCCGCGCGCAGGTTGTTGCTGCCCACGGATGATTCCATAATAGGACAACAGGTTGAAAAATATATCCCGGAGATAAAGCCATTTCTGCCAAAAGATAATCAGGCAAGTTGTGTCCGTGAAATCTCGGTTGAACGAAATGGTGTACGCAAAAGTTTTGAAGGAACGCTTACCTCACTCTATAACTATAATAATAAGCATATAGGGTATCTGATCACGTTACAGGATATTACCGAGCGTAAAAGGTTACATGAAAAAGTGAAAAGGCTGGCATCGAAGGATCCATTAACTGGCCTTTACAATCGCCGATACTTACTTGAACGAGCAGAGCAGGAAGTCCAACGTTCTCGTCGTTATAAACATTCTATTTCACTCTTGATTATTGACCTTGATCATTTCAAGAATATTAATGATACCTACGGTCACCTAGCCGGGGACAGGGCCCTTATCCAATTTTCAACTTTTTTGAAAGATACTTTGCGCAATGTCGATATTATTGGACGTTTTGGCGGCGATGAATTTGTTGTTATCCTTCCAGAGACAGAATTAAAAACCGCTTTAACGACTGCTGTGCGGCTTTGCGAAAACTTTAAACAAAGCTCTGTTCCGGTGGATCAAGGCGATTTTTCTTTTACACTAAGTGTTGGGGTTAGTACAGAAGATGATGTTAGCCAGAATACAGATATCTATGATCTGATCGAACGCGCTGATCGTGCTCTTTATCGTGCAAAAGCATTAGGCCGTGATCAAGTAGCTGTTGAAGAAAAAAAGATCGTCGGCTGATGGCGATGGCCTTTTTATTCACCGATAATCTTGATCAATACTCGCTTCTTGCGCCGCCCATCAAATTCGCCGTAGAAAATTTGCTCCCAGGTGCCGAAATCTAGACGTCCGTTTGTGATCGCAACGACAACTTCTCGTCCCATGATCTGGCGTTTCATGTGCGCATCGGCATTATCTTCGCCGGTATCGTTGTGGCGGTATTGGTCAATCGGCGCGTGCGGGGCGAGGCTTTCAAGCCATTTTTCGTAATCCTGATGTAAGCCGCGCTCGTCATCGTTGATAAAAACAGAAGCCGTAATATGCATGGCTGAAACCAAAACCATACCTTCTCGAATACCGCTTTCTCGCAGCGCTTCGCTCACCTGGGGTGTGATATTGATGAAGGCACGCCGTGTAGGGGTGTTGAACCAAAGTTCTTTGCGAAATGATTTCATGGAGTTACTCCCTGCTAGTTAGAAAAGGATTAGAAGAATTACTAACCACCTGACAGTTTGCTGAAAAGAGCGTTTCTTGGTTGAGTAGGCGATGCGTTTCGCAGTATCGAAACCAAAATTAGCTAGAAAATCTTATTTTGTGGTTTCGGTACATCCCTCTAAAGGCATTCGGGATTACTCAACCACCTTCAGAAACAAAAGTATCAGGTGACTTGGAAGAATTATAACAAAGAGGCTTTCAGTGCTGTAAAGTCGAGTTTCTTGCAGATGCCCCTCTTTCAGGTAAAATAGATTTATGAATATTCCTTATGGCCCTATTCTTGTAGTTGAAGATATTCCCAATATCCGCGACCTGCTCAGCGTTACCTTGCGTTTTAAGGGTTACCCTGTCATTACCGCCAATAACGGTGAAGAAGCGCTTGAAATCATAAAAGAAAAACGCCCCGCATTGATTATCACTGATATTTTGATGCCGAAAATGGATGGCTACGCCTTTGTGCAAAATCTGCGTACCGACTTGGATACGCACGATATTCCGATCATCTTTCTCTCTGCAACCTATACTACTCCGGAAGATAAAGTTTTCGGCCTCAGCCTGGGAGCTGCTCGCTTCATTGAGAAGCCGATTGACACCGAAGATTTTCTTATTACCGTCGCTGAATTGCTCTCCGATGGCCCCGCAACAACACCGCGTCCACTCGAAGATAAAGCCTTTTATGTTGGCTATCGTGAACGTCTTGAGAATAAGCTGCGCCATAAGAATACCCAGATCACACGGACAGAACGCTTGCTAAAAACTCTCCCGCAAGAGCAAATTGCTGCTTTTCAGGAACTGCTATCGCAGGCAATCGGTGATCGTACGGAAATCCGCAATGAGCTTGAGCAAGTTGAAAAGATAATCACCAAACTTTCCAAAGAACCCAATTCATGACAGAACCGAATATCCAGGATATTGAAAGACTGGCCCGCGAGGCCGGTCAGATTTTGCGTGCCGGTTACAATCAAAAGCACGAAATTTCCTATAAAGGTGAGATTGACCTCGTCACCGAGATCGATGCTCAATCTGAAGCATTGCTAATCAATGCGATCCGCGCGCAATTTCCCGATCATTATATTTTGACGGAAGAAAGCGGTGTTATAGATGGGGATGATGCGCATCTTTGGTATATTGATCCGCTGGATGGCACCGTCAATTACGCACACGGCATTCCGATCTTCTCAGTCTCTATCGCGTACGCGTACGCTGGGACGTTGACACTTGCTTCCGTTTACGATCCGATGCGCGAAGAGATGTTTAGTGCCGTTAAGGGAAAAGGGGCAACCCTGAACGGGGAACGGTTGCAAGCCTCGGGCACGGGCGAACTCGCCCGCAGCCTGCTAACAACGGGTTTCCCCTACGATATGTGGCAAACCGCCGACGATAATCTCGCATCCTATGGTCGCTTTGCAAAACTAACGCAGGGCGTGCGCCGCCTGGGATCAGCGGCTTTAGACTTATGCTATGTTGCTGCCGGACGTTTCGATGGCTATTGGGAGCGTACACTTCAGCCCTGGGATGTGGCAGCAGGCGGCTTGATCGCTGCAGAAGCCGGGGCAAAAGTCACTGCATTGAATGGCTCTCCCGATTTTCTTTCGATGCCCCCGTCGGTCTTGGCTGCGCCACCGATTTTGCATCAGAAAATGTTGGATATCTTAAATGAATTGAAGCCCTCGTCATGAGGGCTTCTGCTATTTTTGTGGGGGATTTTTTTTGCGCGAGAGTGCGCCACTGGTGATGAGGGGCAAGATGATGATGCCTGAAATAATAAATGCCAAGACCGTGATGCCGTCGGTGGAGCCGACTTCAAGTGAGAGATCGACCTTTTCGGGGGGGGGCGGGTCTTGGGGTTTATAGGTGGGGCTGACGACTGCGATGCTCAAGAACACAAGCGCAATGATGATGAAAAGAAAGATGAAGGAATGGGGAATGGTAAATTGTTTTTTCATAGAGATCGCCCAAAGTATATCATGGCGTTAAAGTGAAAAGGACACGATTTTCGTGTCCTTTTTCTGGCGGAGAGGGCGGGATTCGAACCCGCGAACCCTTGCAGGTTACACACATTCCAGGCGTGCGCGCTAGGCCAGACTACGCGACCTCTCCGTGCGGCTTTTTCAAGCGGCGCGATTATACCATAAATGGTGGCCTGGCAAAGAGTATTTTGGATGATATGACAAAGCTCCCAATCGCTTCCCCAAGTATTGACAGGGGGGAGAATATCTATATAATGTGACCTATTAGTCATATGACCAGGAAGTCACACACATGCCAAAACAAACCTTTCTTAATCTACCTGATGAAAAACGCGAACAGATCATGGATGCAGCTATCAATGAATTTGCAGAATATGGTCTGGAGAAAGCTTCGACAAATCGCATTGTGGCAAATAGCGGTATCTCTAAAGGCAGCTTCTATCAATATTTCGAGGACAAGCATGACGTGTTTGATTATCTTGTCAGCCTTGTTGGAGAAGAGAAGCAAATTTTCTTTTCAGATAAGCATCCGCCCGATGTGAATCTGGACACCTTTGGCTACTATCGCTGGATCATCAAAACGGGGATGGAGTTCAACTCATCCAATCCGCGCCTGGTGCAGGCGGTTAGTCGTGTGTTATTGAACGAAGGTGTTTATTACGGGAAGAAATTCGAGAAATATCGCGATCAGACCACCCAGACTCTGCGAGCGATGATCGAGCAAGCCATGCGGCTTGGCGAAGTTGACCCGAGTATCGATATTGAACTCGCCGTGATGGTGATGGAAATCTGGACGAATGCCATCTCAACCTATTTCTTGAAGGAAGGCATGAAAGAGGATGACATCATGGCTTGGGTGCGTTCGCCTGAAACACAGGAGAAGGTCAACAAACTGCTCTATGTGATGGAATATGGTCTGCGCAAAACAGAATCAGAATTTAAAAGAACAGCTTAATGGAAAAAAGAATGAATTACGATCTTAAACATAAAACAATAATAATCACCGGCGCAAACTCAGGCATTGGTAAAGCCGCGTCTATTCAACTTGCCAGCCTGGGCGCAAATATTGTGATGATGTGCCGCAGTAAGGATCGCGGCGAGCAAGCTCTGCAAGATGTGCGTTCGACTTCAAGCAGCGAAAGAGTGGAATTGATCCTTGTGGATCTGTCTTCACAGGCATCCGTGCGCAATGCGGTCAATCAGTTTCTAGATAAACACACGCAGTTGGATGTTCTCATTCATAATGCGGCTAATTTCGATCTCAGCCAGAAAAAGCCCGTCATCACCCCCGATGGTGTTGAGAATGTATTCGCTACGAATCATGTAAATGTTTTTCTGATGACAGAGTTGTTTCTGGATACGCTCAAGAAGAGCGCGCCCAGTCGCATCATCACTGTAGCAAGTAAAGGGTTGCTCACGCACCCATTTCTGAATATTGAATTCGATAACTTCAAAGGTGAGAAAAAATTCAGTGCACAGCATGCGTATTACCATTCCAAGCAGGCACAGGTAATGTTCACCTTTGATCTTGCAGAGCGGCTGAAAGGAACCGGTATTACAGCCAACTGTGTTCGTGTTGGCAACGTTGCTATCCCAAATGATCGGCTCAGTCACCTGCCAAATTGGATGCTTAAGGTATATGAGGCGAAGCGTAAACTTGCCCTCACCCCTGAAAAAATGGCAGAGACCTATGTGTGGCTCGCAGCCGACCCTGCTTTAGAAAAGGTCACCGGCGGTTATTTTGATGGGCCAGATAAACCCGTTAGAGCCAATAAAAATGCCTACAATCGTGAAACTCAACAACGGTTATGGGATTCTACAAAGAACCTAATTGCGGAATAGAAGAAGGAGATCAGGATGATGTTGTTTCTACGCCTTGCATGGCGAAACTTATGGCGCAATCGACGCAGAACGCTGATTGTCGTCATGGCAATGGGCATGATGATGTCATTTCTCGTCATGTACGATAGCATGATATTTGGATTTGAATCGGCTGTTTATGGCAATGCCATCAAACTTAGTGGCGGGAATATTCAAATCCGCGCGCTTGGTTATAAAGATTCCTATAGTGCAAGTCCTATGCTGCCGATGGGTGATGGACTGGATGCCGTTCAGGCAGTGCAGGAACAATCGAATGTAGAGGCGGTCTTGCGGCATGCCAATACAGGTGGCTTGGTTACCAACCGTGAAGGCATTTTCCCCGTCAGCATCAATGGTATCGAGCCAGAAATAGAAGCTGCGGTCAACCCCATATTTCAGGAAGAATTTCTTCTCGATGGACGCCTCCTTGAATCAGCGGATGAAGATGTTGTTTTTATCGGCAAAGGTCTTGCCGACGCAATGGGCGTTGCCGTAGGCGACCGAATCTCTATGAGCGGTAAATCCACTCACGATGAGATGCGTAAGCGGACGATGACCATCATCGGCATCTATGATATCAATTTGCCATCCCTCGAACGTCAATCCTTATATATTTCTCTTGGCGAAGCACAAAGCCTCTACGATCTGGGCGACAACGTCACCGAAGTGATTGTCTACACAGAAGTCACCGGAAAAGAAGACCCCATTGTAGAAGCACTCAGCCCCTCGCTAACGGGCTATGAGATCACAACCTGGAAAACAGCCATCCCGGAACTGAGTTCAACGGTTGAGATGAAAAATGCTGTCATGACAGGCTTCAGCGCAGTCATCCTGGGCATCGCTGCAATTGGCATTTTTAACATCTTGCTGATGGCGATCTACGAACGCACCCAGGAGATTGGCTTGCTCGGTGCCATTGGAGTTAAGCCTCGCGAAATTTCATTACTCTTCCTAATGGAAGGCATCATGATCGGCATTGTGGGTGCTGTTGTCGGAACGATCATGGGATATTTAATCACCTTGGTACTTGGAATTTACGGCATCAACTATGGCTTTGCCGTTGATATGGTCGACTATATGGCGTTGATGGGATCGAATATCTATCCTGTTTTTGACTTCAACCTGACCTTACAACGTGCCGGTATGGTTGCAATCATCTCCACCTTGGCTGCGCTCTATCCCGCCGTTGAAGCATCTCGGCGCGAACCGGCAGACGCCTTGCATCACATATAGGCCTTAGGAGATATAAAATGAATTACGTTCTAAAAATGTCATTACGAAATTTGGGGCGCAACCGTCGTCGCACAGCGCTTTCGGCGATAGCAATCGCCATTGGGACAGCCCTCTTGTTATTTATGTCTGCAACCATTCGTGGTGAAATGCGCGGTGCGCTTGATCTCAATATCAATCTGCGCACAGGCCATTTGCAAGTCCACACAAAGGACTATAAAGACGAAAATATGAGCTTGAAGCACGCCGATATGATCGAAGCGCCACTGGATATATCAAGACAGATCGAAGGCATCGCTCAAGTCAAAGCAGCCAGCCCACGTCTCAATGCAAGCGGTGTCCTCGCTTTCAAAAATGAAACCATCGGCATCCAGATCATCGGTATTGATCCGGCTTCTGCGACGAATGCGCCTTATCAGAATGGTTTGGTCGCAGGTGAGTGGCTCACAGCGGATGATCGCGAAGGTGTCCTGATAGGGCTACCTCTGGCAGAAAACCTGAATCTGAGCCCTGGCGATACGATCGATCTGATTGTCAATACATCTGAAGGGGATACAGATGAACAGCATTTTACGGTTCGTGGCGTCTATACCACCGATACACCTGGCTACGATAAAGTAACCATTTTTATGCCGCTGGCAAAGACCCAAACGATCACGCAAACAGAAAACTATGCCAGCATGATCTATATCCTCCTGCATGATATGGATGATACTGCCGCCGTCAAGGAAGCCTTTACTTCTTCGCAATATATCGTTGAAGACTGGGAAGAGATCAATAAACTTTTTGTCATCGTTATGCAGTTATCCAACGCCATGATGTTCTTTTTCAACCTGATGGTTTTGGGCGTTACGTCAACGGTCATTATGAACACGCTTTTGATGGCCGTTTACGAACGCACCCGCGAAATGGGCATTTTGGGCGCACTTGGCATGAAGGCAAAACAGATCAAGGCGCTCTTCCTCACCGAAGCCACCTTGCTGGCAATTGGTGGCATTCTTATCGGGCTTGTCGTTGGTGTGCCGCTTGTGCTCTACTATGCTCAAGTAGGCTTTTACTTTGGTGACTTGGGCATATCTGCAGACTCAGGCATCATGATCGGAAATTCGATCTACCCCTATCCCACAGTTGGTGACGCAGTTAGCGTAAGTCTTGCTGCTCTCTTAATCACCATTCTTTCTGGATACTACCCCGCTTCACAGGCCTCCAAGCTGGAACCTGTAGATGCATTACACAGCAATAATTAAGGAGAACCTCATGGAAATCGCAAAACTTACTGATATTACTCGCGTTTACACCATCGGAGAAGTGGAAACCCATGCCCTGCGCGGCGTCGACTTGACCATAGGGAAAGGTGAATTCACCACACTTATAGGCCCTTCCGGTTCAGGCAAAACAACATTATTACAACTGCTTGGTTGTCTTGATATGCCCACTGAAGGGAAAGTACTCATCAACGATCAGGATGCAACCAAGATGAACCGCGATCAGCGTGCTGACCTACGCAAAGGCACGATAGGATTCATTTTTCAATTTTTTGCCCTTGTGCCAACCTTGACCGCTTATGAGAACGTCGAACTCCCGATGTTGCTGATGGGCAAGAAGAATCATAAATCCCGTGTAATGGAATTGCTCGACGCAGTAGGACTGTCGGATCGTGTCGACCATCGCCCCGATCAGATGAGTGGTGGTCAACAGCAGCGTGTTGCCGTGGCACGCGCCCTCGCCTCTGACCCGCTCCTGATCTTGGCCGATGAGCCAACCGCCAATCTGGATACAGCGAACGGTGACCAGATCATGGACATTATGAAGAAACTCAATCAGGAGACAGGGACAACCTTCGTCTTCGCTACCCATGATCCCCGCGTTATCAAATACGCCTCCCGCGTCGTTACCTTGCGAGATGGACTGATCGTCAGTGATGAAAATGTCAAATAGGAACCGCCGATGAAAAATAGAACAATCATCCTTTACATAGGGCTTCTCTTGGCGTTCTTGATTTCGGCTTGCGGTTCATCTGGGGCAGAAGCCATCCCGACAATTGTTCTGGGCGCCCCCAGTGAAGCTGATGTGCCCTCTGCTCCCGCAGCCTCATCCGCGCCCCTGCGCGGCGATATTGTCGCCTCAGCAGTCGTTGCCCCTGCGCAGGAAGCCAACCTCGCCTTCGTGGCAAGCGGCAATATCGCTGCGCTGAATGTCACTGTTGGGAAAAAAGTCAGCAAAGGCGACGTCTTGATCGAACTCGATAACACCCTCGCTCAACTCGATGTCGAACGCGCAGAACGTATCCTGCGCGAGATGACCTCTCCGGCTGCCATCGCTGCTGCCGAAGAAGCGCTCACCATCGCCCTCGAAGAGCGTGACAACCAAGCCTTCGATGTCGTTGCTCTCGATTACGGGCGTGCCTCGCAGGATATGATCGACGAAGTCCAGGCTGAGATTGCCCTTGCTGAAAAACGTGTCGAAGCTGCTGAGTTTGCGTATAACCGCGTTTCAGGTAAATCTCTTGATAACACGCAACGAGCCGATGCCTTGCTTGCACTCAATGCTGCCAAGACCTATCTAAACGGTCTGCGCGCCGATTACCAGTGGTATATCTCTCCGCCCTCCGAGAACGATGTCGCCAAAACCACCGCTGAAGCTGCGGTGGCTGAAGCCATTTATCAGGAAGCCCAGTGGTATCTGGCTGCCCTCAAAGGCGAAGATTTGCCCGCAGAAGCATCCGGCGCCAAACTTGCAGCGCTTCAACAAGCCCAGGCAGACCTGCTCGCGGCCCAAACTCGCCTTGCGCAAACCCGTCTCGTGGCTCCCTTCGACGGTGTGGTAGCCCAAGTCAATACCTCCATCGGTAACTTTGTTGCCCCCACGCAGGTGCTGGTCATCGTTAGCGATCTGGCCGAGATGCAGGTCAAAACCACCGATCTCAGCGAGCGTGATATTGTCAAAGTCCAGGTTGGCGCGCCTGCCGAGATCATGGTCGATGCCCTCGGCGAGAGCTTTTCTGCTACCGTCCTGAGCGTTTCTCCCATCGCCAATACCCTCGGTGGGGATGTGGTCTACGAAGTCATCTTGCGCTTCGACGAAACTCCCGTCGGCGTATTTGGCGGCATGACCGCCGAAGTGGCCATCAGCGAAGAGTAAAAAACGATTTCCATCAGTAGAGCCTTCCTAAACCCGGAAGGCTCTATGCGTTTAAAAACGCCCTCATGTATAATCTGCCCATGTCTTTATCAACTCGTTTTCGCCGTGTTTTTTCCCTGTTTACCTGGACGCGTGATAGCAGCATTTTGCTAAGCGCCTTTTTCCTGACAATCGGATTGATCCTCTACGTTTGGTGGCCCCTTGCCCAGGAAGCCGTCGCTTATGTGGATTGGACGGGCCCTTGGTGGCGCTACATGGATTGGCTACTGATCGGCATCTTCCTCTTCATGAGCATTGCCATCGTCTCGCGCGCGGACCTTAGGCTGGATACCGTAACCATGCTGGTTGCCACCGTGGGCGGCTTGGTGATCGAATCCTGGGGCACCCAAACAAATCTCTGGCACTACTACACCGCCGAACGCCCCCCGCTCTGGATCATCCCTGCCTGGCCCATCGCCACCCTGACGATCAATCGTATTGTGCTCGTACTGGATATTTTAACTTCAAACAGTAAAAAGATAGATGATTTTGCGAGAAGGGCGATAACCCAACGAAGCAATCTCCTGAATATTGGAACTGCTTCGTCGCAAAAGCGTGCTCCTCGCAGCGTCACTCCTTTACTGAAAGCTGCCTACTGGACACTGTTTACCGCCTTCTTCGCCCTCATGCTCTATTTCGTTTCCCCGACCTTCGATAAATCCTATACCCTCATCGCAACCTTGCTTGTATTCCTGCTCATCATTACCCCTACCGATCACCGCCACGCTATCCTTACTTTCATCGCAGGAGCGGGATTGGGATACTACCTTGAACTCTGGGGTACCACCCGCGAATGCTGGACCTACTACACCTTTGCAAAACCGCCCCTTTTTGCCGTCCTCGCACATGGGATGGCGGCGGTCGCTTTCTGGCGCTCAGAGTTGTTGCTCAAAAAAACGATACCCGAACTGCTGAAATTATTTGGAAGGAAAAACTATGAAAACACGTTTGAATAAAATTGCTTTTTTGTTGGGATTGTTATTTTCTGCAATGGCATGTCAGGTCGTCACCGGATTACGAACACAAGCCCCTCCTTCAGTTGAGCCAGCGCAAAATATAGAAGCAACGGCAACGCTTCCAACACCGATAGGAGAAGAAAGCGTGCCCATAGAAGAAAACGCCGCTACACCTGTTTATGAATGGGTAGATGTGTCTCCGGCACCGGATAAGTTCTCCCTCATAAAGATTGTTGGCAACGGTGCAGATCTCGGAGAGATTTTACTTGCAGAAGCCCAAAAGGCAACTGAGTTGGGACGTGAGCCCTATGTCGACTTCTCTGCAGATTGGTGCCCTCCTTGCCAGGCGATTGAAGCCAATATCGACGATGAGCTGATGATTGATGCCTTTACGGGCACCTATATCATTCAACTCGACTTCGACGAATGGGAAAAGAAGTTATCAGACACAGGTTTTTATGTTATCGGTATTCCTTCCTATTATGAAATTGATGGAGAGGGATACGCAACAGGCAGAATGATCACGGGATCGGCGTGGGGGGAAGATATCCCTGAAAATATTGCCCCTCCCATGAAAGCCTTTTTTGCCGGAGAGTAAATGACCAAAGCGGATGCCGAACTCTTGCGTATGCTTGCACGTAGACTGGAGCGCCTGAATGTCGATTCGCTCTGGGCACGCCGCGCCAGCGGAACACGCGGCAATATCATCAAGATCGCTGCAGAGATCGATGCGGGTGTAGAGATCGACCCTGCTCGCCTGCGACCACTTATTGAGCGTGCCTTCAAAGTCCTCGAACACGCCGCGCAGGAAATCCCCGACATCGACGAGATTAGAAGGAAGTATCAAAGTCAGGAGTGAATATGCCTTACGTCAATATCAAAATGACCAAAGAAGGTGCGACCAAAGAGCAAAAAAAGGAACTTATCGCTGGTGTAACGAACTTGCTGAAAGATGTTTTGGGCAAGAACCCAGCCACAACAATTGTCGTCATCGAAGAAGTGGAGACCGACAACTGGGGCATCGGTGGTGAAACGGTGACGGTTAGGCGGGCTCGTGGAGAATAAAAAAAGGCGGAGCCAATTGGCTCCGCCTTCTCTTTAATATTCAGCCAGCTTATTTCTTCTTCTGGCTAAAGGGGACGTAGACGGTTGCGGATGCAGTGGTGCTGTTGCCGCAGGCGTCGGTTACTTTGTAGGTGACGGTGTAGGTGCGTCCTTCTTTTACTGTTGCGTCGCGTTCAGCACGCAGTTGGAAGGTGTAGTCATCTACGATCACGATGTCGTCGGGGAAGTCGCCGTCGCCGAGACCTTCGTCAGCTTCGCTGGAGGTAACGGAAACCAACTCGATGGCGGGCGCCACGTCAAAGTTATCGGTAGCAAGTACCGTGGCAGTGACGTCCACGTATTTGTGATTGGCGGGCCACAGGCTGTCGACAGAGAGCGTGACATCCAGTTCAGGGGCAATCTCGTCGCAGATATCCATCCCGATCACGACTGGGTCATGGTCGGAGGAGCGGTAGGCATCCGGTGCGTAGAGCGCATCCTGCGCCGGTTTCTTGTAGCTCATGTCATAGTCGATCAGGCTGGCTTCGTCGGCATTGATATGCCAGATGGTGACGCCAGTCAGTTCTTCTGCGAGGTCGCTATTGGCGAGGGCATGGTCGAGGTAGCCCAACTGCCCGTCGAAGACGTAGGAGTAGGCGTTCTCGCCGATGTACTGGTAGACCATATCGCTATAGCCGCCCGCGATGAGCGCGTCGATGGGGTCTTCTTTATCGTAGGAGTTCAAGTCGCCGATGATCAGGAAGTCGCCGTCGCCGCTCTGGGTCGGGTCGGTTGCCAACCAGTCAACAAGTGCATTGGCGGCTTCGGTGCGGGTGATGTTGCAGTTGCCTGCGCCATCGCCCAGATCGGGATCGCCAAGGTCGTCACAGGCTGAGCCTTTCGACTTGAGATGGTTGACCACAACGGTGAAAACGCCGCCTGTGGTGTTGTCCATGAAGGTTTGTGCGAGGGCAGGGCGGTTCTTGGTATCAATGAAGCGGCTGTCGACTGATGAGTCGAGCACAGCGTAATCACCGACCAATGAAGCCGTAGCAGTCTTGTAGATGAAAGCAACCTTGATCTCGTCGGTGCCGATTACGCCCGTATCTACGAAGGCGTAGGTGCCTGCGCCGACAGCGTCGTTCAGTCCGTCGACCAGGTTCTGGATCGCATCGGTATTGTTCTCGATCTCGATCAGGCCAACGACATCAGCATCCATTGCAGAGAGCGCAGCAATGATCTTGGCGCGCTGACGTTCAAATTCTTCAGCAGTATCTGCGCCACGGCTGCCCAATGTGGTGAAGTAGTTCAGCACGTTGAAGCTGGCAACTTTCAGGCTGCCGCCGACATTATCAGGCTGTGCGGTACGCGGGTTGGCTTCAACATGTTCTGCGCTGACAGGTTGCAGTTTATATTCGCCATAGTTGTAATCGACGATACCCGTCATATTGTTCAGGATGTCGCCGCCGCGGAAGAGATTGGTCATATCGAAGATATTGCCATCGGGGTGGATTGCCGGATCAGGATTTTGCGCACCGTTCCCATCGTCCAGCTTGATACGGAGCGAAAGGTTGGATGCCAGAAGATCGGCAGCTTCCACCGAACCGGGGTCGAAAGTGGCAGTCGGCTGGAATTGGCGTTCGGTGCTCAAAACGATCTCACCATAGCGCGCGAAGTTGTAATATTCAGAGATGTAGAGTGAATCGCTGAACGTGACCAACATGCCTTCGTAAGGTTCAAGGTCGCTGACGGGGAGGGAGATCGGTGTGGCTGCAACGCTATTGCCCGTCGAGCAGACTTCAAGGTCGCTCACGCCGGTGATCTCAGTTAGGTCGTAATATTCATCCACATAACCCGTCACGTGGACGAGGTCACCCACGTTTACATCCGGGGTAGATGCGTAAACGAAGACACCGTCAGATGTGGCGGCATCGTCATCACCAGCAGCATCCTGAATGGTGAAGCCGGATTTTCCGTCCTGGTAGTCGCCAGTTACAACACCTTCGACTTCGACGAGTGTGCCATCAAGCGTGCTGGCTGCGCCGTTACCCTGAATGGTGTAGATGGCAGTGTAGGGCTCTCCACACTTAGATGCGGGAGGTGGAGGCGGGGGAGGCGTGCCGCCATCGTTGGTGATGTAAATGTTTTGGAAAGCAAAAGCTTCCGATCCGCCGTCAGTGCTGGCGGTCAGGGTCAGGGCTAGTTCAGAACCGGAGCCAGAGAGGGCGGTTGTGAAGGTTTGCAGTTCATTGGTCAGGATAGTGCCGTCGACCAGCATGGGGTCGTTCAAGGTGTAGCTGCTGCCACCTGCCATGGTGTAAGTGTAGCTACCAGCTTCGTCAACAGTATTGGCGAATGCGGTTTCAACAGCGCCGCTATCGAACTGGTATTCCCAGGTGAAGAAGTCAGAAGATTCAAAATCACCCATCGCGCCCATGTCAATGGAGAGGCTCAAGTCGCTTGCGCCGCTAACATCGAAGACCCAGGTCGCTGAAACAGGCCCGGATGTATCTCCGTTGACGGTGTCGGTTGCGCCGAAGAATTCGTCCGTGTTGCCTTCGGTGATAATGCCGAGATTGTCGCCGGTGTAAATCGAAAGGCTGTCATCCAAAACGCTGTAGGGAATCGTGGCCGAAACCGAACGCTGGTATTTCTGGAAGCCATCGCCAGACGATGTGAATGCATCGGTTGAGACATTGGTATAGCTCAGCAGGTTTTGACTTGCACTGCCGACCATATCAAAAGCCACAACTGTAGTTGAAAGAGCAGGGCTCGCGCTTGCCATTCCTGCTGGCAAAGCATTTAAAGCCAAAATGAAGATCAGTGCAAAAGCAAAGACCTTACGGAAAAAAGGTTGACGCATCTATTTTTCTCCTAAAATGGTTATGAGTTGTTCTAAACAAGACGCCCGAAGCTAGTATCCCAAAAAAGGCTCCCGCCATTCTCACAGTAAAGTCCTGATTTCCTTGAAAAAAATGCAATGGAAATGCGGGAGTAGCTTCCATTGTAGAAGAGACCTTGCGAAAATGCAAGGCGCAGGAAGTACCTTTAAGGGATGTTTAAATAAAGGGTTCTAAGAAAAAAAATATGCGCCGCATCAGTGCCAATGAAAAAACTATTCAACAAGTATTACCGGAAAGCTTTTTTCGTTTTGGGACAACGCACTCTTTAGGATAGCCACCTACATACGGGATGCTGAGGCTCCGGCACTGGCTTTGGAAATATAAAGCTGCGCATCTAACCTGGATTTCAACTTGTATGCCCCCGTAACGGCTTCGGTAAACGCCCCCACATCTTCCTGTTTAACGAGCGCCACCGCCGCGCCGCCGAAGCCTGCTCCGGTCATGCGCGCCCCATGGCAGTTCGGCTGCGCTTGGGCGATCTCAACAATCCAGCTCAGGGCATCGTTGGTGACTTCAAAATCATCACGCAGGCTGGCGTGGCTGGCGTTGAAGAGTTTTCCAACGAGCGCTAAGTCACCGGCTTGCAAGGCGTCAATCGCATCTAGTACGCGCTGGTTTTCAGTGATGATATGGCGTGCACGCCGAAAGACGACTTCTCGTAGTGTTGGGCGCCTTTCATTTAAAAGCGCCATATATGCATCGCGCAGCGCTTTCACGCCGAGCATTTCTGCCGCCTCGTCGCATTCGGCGCGCCGGGTGTTGTATGCCGAATCCACCAGCCCGCGCCGCGTGGACGTATCCATGATGACGACGGCAATATCAGCAGGGAGGGGGATATGTTTAATTTCAAGGGAGCGAGTATCTAAAAAGAGAGCGTGCCCCTCACTGGCTGCGGCACTGACCATTTGATCCATGATGCCGGAGTTAACGCCGACCCAGTTCACTTCGGCACGTTGCCCGATCAATGCCATTTGTTTGGCATCCCATTCGAAATCGGAAGCAATTGCAAAGGCGCGCGTCGCGGCAATTTCCACGGCTGCGGAGGAGGATAATCCCGCCCCAACCGGGACGTTGCCCAGCATCACGCCATCCCATCCCTTTAAAGGAAAGCCATCTTCTTGCAGGGCATTGGCAACACCTTTGATGTATTCGATCCAACCTTTGCCTTTTCCGAGTGCTTCAAGTGAGAAGGTGACCTTTTCGTTGAAGTTCTCGGCGTAGATGCAAACTTTCTTGTCATTGCGTGGGCGCATAGCGATCCAAACAGCATGGTCGATTGCCATTGGCAGGACGAATCCATCGTTGTAATCGGTGTGTTCGCCAAGCAGGTTAACGCGTCCGGGTGCGCGCACAAGGTGGGTGGGCGGGGCCTGAAATCGGTCGAAAAAGAGCTTTTGTAGGGGAGGTTGAGTCTGCATAGTACCTTAGAGGCAATCAAAATATAGCCTAAACGGGCTTAAATGCTTGCTATTTGGGTGTGAATAATGTAGAATGTGGAGGATTGTGGTAGAAAGTGGAGGGTTTTGACTCTCCTGAAAGCGCCGGGAAATCCGGCGTTTACTGGTTAATAAGGACTTAGAACAAATGTTCCTGGGCACGTACCAACACTCACTCGACACAAAAGGACGCATTATCGTCCCGGCTCGCTTTCGCGATGACCTCGCTGAAGGTGGCTATGTTACGCGTGGGCTGGATCGCTGTCTTATGGTGATGACGAACGAATATTTTGAAGCCGTTTACCAGCGCATTAATGCAATGAACCTGGCAGATGCTGCCACGCGTGCTCTTCGCCGTCTTCTTTTTGCCAATGCTTATTTTATCACTCCTGATAAAGTTGGGCGCATCAATCTTCCACAGGATTTGCGTGAGTTTTCCATGATCGAGAGCGACACCTTTGTAGTGGGACAAGGGGAGTACTTCGAGATATGGACACCGACACTCTGGCAAACAGAGCAAGAAAGCCTTGCAGACGTTGAAGCTAACGGAGAACGTTTTACCGCTCTTGACCTTTCATCGAAAGAATAAGATGGTCTCAGCGGCGCACGACCCTGTACTTTACAATGAAATCCTTCAAGCATTGGAGCCGAAAGATCAGGGCTTTTATGTAGATGGTACGCTCGGCGCAGGTGGACATGCCTTCGGTATTTTAGAAGCCTGCGCTCCCACAGGGCAATTGCTGGGTCTCGATGTAGATCCGCAGGCACTGGCGCTTGCTCGTGAGACCTTGGCTCCTCACGAGCAGCGCAGCACCCTGTTGCAGCGTTCCTACACCACGCTTGAAGCAACACTAAAAGAAATCAATTGGTCTTTGGTCAATGGCATCGTTCTTGATCTGGGCGCCTCATCCATGCAATTTGATACTCCCGAACGTGGATTTTCCTTTCGGGATGACGCCCCTCTCGACATGCGTTTTGATCCCACGCGGGCACAAAACGCAGCCGACATCGTCAACACCTACAGCGAAGCAGAACTGGCAGAAATAATCTTCCGCTACGGTGAAGAACGTGCCTCTCGGCAAATAGCCAAAGCCATTGTAAGGGAGCGACCGATCCGCACGACGGGTCAACTTGCTTCCGTTATAAAAAGTGTAATGCCTCGTAAAAAAGGGATGCGCGTACACCCCGCAACCCGCACCTTTCAAGCCTTACGCATTGCCGTCAACAACGAACTGGGCGCTATAGAAAGTGTTTTGCCCCAAGCAATGCGTGTTCTCGCTCCCGGCGGGAGGCTGGCGATCATCTCCTTCCACTCCTTGGAAGATCGTCTGGTGAAGCAATATTTTCGTCAGGAAAGCCGAGATTGTCTCTGCCCACCGAAGCAGCCCATCTGCACTTGTGGACACAAAGCCACCATCAAAGAGATTAATCGTAAGCCCATCTTTCCCGGCGACGAGGAAACAGCACGAAATCCGCGAGCGCGCAGCGCCCGCCTAAGAATTGCCGAAAAACTTTAATTCCAAAAAACACAGGAGTCAGAAATCTCCAGGTTTTAACCTTAATCAAAGTCAACGTCTGGAGACGTTGGACTCCTCATTAATAAAAAATGACAAACTTCAGTCGTCGTATCCGCCAAGCCCCTTGGAGAACCCGCCGTCAAATGGTCGGGGCTGTTTTGCTTGCCATCGTCGGGGTCAGTATGGTGATCGCTCTCTACCTCGATGTGGCAACCCGCACGACGCTGATGGGGCGAGAGATTCAGACCCTGGAGTGGAAAACCGGTCAGATCGAGGCTGAGAACGCTAACCTTAAAACAGAGTTGGCGCACTTGCTTTCTTTCCATCAGATCGAAGCACGCGGTTCTGCTTTAGGATTTCGCCGTGCTTCCGCTGCTGAAATACATTATCTGGTTGTTCCGGGTTATGAAGGGCGTGGGGCGGTAAATCTGGTTACTGATGCTTCAGATGATTACCAAGACAGCCTTCTGACAGATGCTTATACACAGTCCCTATTCGACTGGTTCGGCGATCAAATTCAGGGAGGGCTTTCACGATGAGACGAGAATATGCCTGGCGCTCTGTAGTTATCGCGAGCATTTTTGCTTTAATCGGTGTCGCAATTATTGGGCAGATGGTGCGCATTCAGATTAGCCCTCAAGCCTCCGACTTCCGTGATTTGGTGCAGCGTAATAAAGGCTGGCTCGAGACCGTTTATCCCGCACGTGGTGAGATTTATGATCGCAATGGTAGTTTGCTCGCGGGCAATCAAACCGTCTTCGAGATTGGCGTGACCCTTGATGAAGTAGAAAACGCAGAATATGTTGCCGATACACTTTCTGGCATCTTGAGTGTGAGTTCAGCAAAGCTTCTCGACAAGATCACGAATGTTAGTGAGGAGCAAGTTTACGTCATGCTGATCGATTTTGTTTCATCTGAAGATGTGGATGAAATCAAACGCATTCAAGCTGAGATCGAAGAAATGTATACCGGAAAATATGTTGAAGGACAGGAGAGTCTCTCCGGGCTTCATTTCCGAGAGCATTTATCTCGTAGTTATCCGGAAAAAACAATTGCAGCGAACGTGATCGGTTTTGTGAATCAAGCCGAACGCGGTTACTTTGGCGTCGAAGAAAAATACAACGATCTCCTTGCTGGGAACCCCGTTCAAGTTTGGATTCCCGCTGACCCGAATCGTGTCGAAGAAGTACCTCAGGTTCCCGATGGAACGACCCTGATTCTGACTCTTGACCGTGAACTTCAAGCAAACACCGAGAATATTCTCGATGAAGCACTTGATACCTATGGTGCAGAAGCAGGTGCGATCATTGTTATGGATCCGAGCAACGGTGAAATTTTGGCAATGGCATCTGCCCCACGTCTTGATCTGACCGAATATTCAGACTACGAAATCATGTTTGATAGCGCCAGCGAATACAACCGCGCCATCAACATGCCTTATGAGCCAGGCTCGGTCTTCAAGGTGCTGACAATGGCCGCCGCTTTGGATAACGGCACAGTCACACCAGATACTGCTTACACGGATACCGGTGTTTATGAGATCGGTGGGGCAACCATCCGTAACTGGGATAACCAGGCTTGGGGCGTGCAGGATATGACTGGCTGCTTGCAGCACTCGCTCAATGTCTGCTTGGCGCGTATCGCTGTCCAAATGGGGACAGATGATTTTTACGGATACATGACTCGCTTTGGGATCGGACATCCAACCGGGATTGACTTAAGCGGGGAAGCCGGTGGCAGGCTCCGGGTCCCGGGCGATTCGGATTGGTATTCTGTTGATCTTGCAACCAATTCTTTTGGTCAAGGCGTGACCGCGACACCCATCCAACTCATGATGGCTGTTTCAGCAGTTGCAAATGAAGGTGCAATGGTCACCCCGCATCTGCTGTATGGCATGGTGCGCGATAATCAGCAGTACAACTTCCCTCCGCAGGTGGCTGGACGACCGATTTCGCGCGATACCGCGCTCACGCTGAGTGAGATGTTGGCAAACTCGCTCAATGTGGAAGATTCACTTGCGATGTTGCCCGGTTATCGTTTGGCAGGCAAAACGGGTACCGCCGAAATTCCGACCGAATACGGCAGCTATTCCAGCGCCCAAACCAATGCATCCTTCATCGGGTGGGGGCCGGTTGATGATCCGCAATTCATGATTTATGTTTGGCTTGAAAAACCCAGCGCTTCCATCTGGGCATCAGAAACTGCTGGGCCTGTTTTTGCCCAAGTTGCTGATGTGACCACACAAGTTCTAAATATCCCGCCCGACCTCGTGCGTTTGCAGTACGCAGCCGGACAACAGTAAAGGAAAGCACGTGTTAGCTCTCGCAGACATCATCGAAGCTCTGACAGGCACGCGCCCCGCAAAGGCGACGCAAGCCATTCCGCACGCCGTGATCGATTCGCGGCAGGTGCAGGCTGGCTCGCTTTTCATTGCGATCCCCGGCGAAAATGTCGACGGGCACGATTATGTTGGCACGGCTTTCAAAAACGGAGCCGCTTTTGCGCTCATTCAGCATGAAGTTGAAGGCGATTTCAAAACGCTCGATCTACGTACTGAACTTAAAGATGATGATTTGAATGCGCCGCTCTGCCTGTTGGTGGATAACACCATCAGCGCCTTGCAAGAGATCGCACGTTTCTGGCGTAACAAACGCGACTTGCGCGTGATCGGCATTACCGGAAGTGTGGGGAAGTCGACGACAAAAGAACTCGTCGCGCAGGCCCTTGGACAGCGTTACCGTACCCTAAAAAACTACGGCAACCTGAACAACGAGATTGGTCTGCCTTTGACTCTTCTCCACCTAACCGAAGAACACGAACGCGCCGTCCTCGAAATGGGGTTTTACGTCCCCGGCGAGATTGAGTTCCTCTGCGATATTGCCAAGCCCCAGGTTGGCGTAATTACCAATATTGGCACTGTTCACGCCGAACGGGCAGGTTCGCAGGAAGCCATTGCACGCGGCAAAGCGGAATTGGTCGAAGCCCTACCGCCTGCCCCAGAAGGCGTCGCTATTTTAAACTATGATGATCTCTGGGTGCGTGAAATGGCGAAGAAAACCAAAGCGCGCGTCTTCTTCTATGGTCTGACTTCCGAATCTGATCTGTGGGCAGACCACATCGAAGGGCTTGGTTTGGACGGCATCCGTTTTCGCTTGCATTACCGTAACGAAAATATCCACGTTCATCTTCCGCTGATCGGACGGCACTCTGTCCATACCGCATTGCGCGCTACTGCCGTTGCCCTCACTGAAGGCTTGACCTGGCAGGAAATCATCGACGGCCTGCGTGATGGACGCGCGCAGCTTCGTCTCGTGGCTGCGCGCAGTAAATGCGGTGCACTGATTTTGGATGATACCTATAACGCTTCACCTGCATCGACGCTGGCAGCGCTTACGCTCTTGCAAGAATTGGAAGGACGTAAGATCGCGGCGCTCGGCGATATGCTTGAGTTAGGCAAATACGAAGAGCAAGGTCATGAAATGGTCGGCTTGCGTGCCGCCAGCATCGCGGATGTTTTACTTACGCTCGGCGAACGTGCGCATATCATTGCGCGTGCTGCACGCCAGGCCGGGATGAGCCCCAAAAGCATTATTGAGTTTGATGACACCGATGACGTTATCGCCTGGCTGGATCAGAATTTAACAAAAAATGACAGCCTATTGCTCAAAGGATCACGCGGCCTGCGTATGGATCGTATTGTCGCTGCACTGGAGGTCGAACGATGATGAAACAAATGTCGTTTGTCCTCAGCCTTGCCGGGCTTAGCTTTATGATGACCGTTATTTGGGGCCCGCCACTTTTGCGTATTTTGCGCCATTTTAAGATCGGCAAGGTCATCCGTGTCGACGAGCCGGGTTTCCACCAAGTCAAGATGGGCACGCCCACAATGGGTGGCGTGATGATTATCGTACCCGTTGCGCTTATCACCATCATGCTAAACGCTGTTGCGCTAATCGGGATGCAGCCCACTGGCCGCTCGATCTTATTGCCCCTAATCGTCCTTTTCGCTTATGGCTTTATCGGTATGCTGGACGATTGGGAAGGCGTGCGCGGCAAACGCCGTGGCGACGGGATGAAAGCCGGCACAAAATTTGCCTTGCAAGTAATTTTGGCTCTCATCATCGCCGCTGTACTGAAATATATGTTTGGCGTTCCTGAAATGATTATCCCGGGCGTACAGGTAGTCCTGGAACTTGGTGTTTGGTATATCCCTGTGGCAGCCTTCATCATTATCGGTGCTTCGAACGCGGTCAACTTTACCGATGGGTTGGATGGCTTGGCAGGCTTGATTGCTGCGATGGCATTCATCACTTACGGCGGGATCGCGATGCTGCAAGGCCAACACTATGTTGGGCGTTTTTGCTTCACCCTCGTTGGGGCACTCTTTGGTTTTTTGTGGTTCAACGTTCACCCCGCATCGCTTTTTATGGGCGATACAGGTTCTCTCTCTCTCGGCGCAGCGCTGGGTGTTGTTGCCTTGATGACTGGACAATGGGCGATCCTTCCCGTTATTGCCATCATCCCTGTTAGCGAGGCGATCAGCGTTATTTTGCAAGTTGGTTATTTCAAACTTTCCCGCCGTATAACCGGCGAAGGAAAACGAATTTTTAAAATGGCACCCTTGCATCTTCATTTTGAATTGCTTGGCTGGAGTGAAACGCAAGTTGTGCAGCGTTTTTGGTTGATCAGCCTTTTAGCTGCCATGTTTGGTGTCGGATTGGCATTGGTTTAAATCATGACTGACTGGAACAACAAAAACATTCTCATCATCGGTGCAGCCCGTCAGGGGTTGGCTTTGGCGCGTTATCTCAGCAAACACGGTGCCAACGTGACCCTGAATGATATTCGGATGCCATTTGACTTAAAGGATGAGCAAGCCGCTCTGCAAGATGTGGATGTCAAATGGGAATTGGGCGCTCATTATTCCAGCTTGCTCAGGGGCAAGGACTTGGTATGCCTTTCAGGTGGAATCCCGCTAACCCTACCCATTGTGCGGGAAGCCCAAAAACGCGGAATTCCGCTCTCGAACGATACGCAGATTTTCCTCGAAGCCGTACCTTGTCGCACGATTGGCATCACCGGGTCAGCGGGCAAAACTACCACAACTACGTTGGTTGGACGCATGGCGAAAGTTGCCTATGCCGATAGCGAGAACAAGGTTTGGGTCGGTGGCAATATTGGCGATCCGCTGCTCAACTACGTCGATGAGATGCAGCCCGATGATCTCGCCATTCTTGAGATTTCGAGCTTCCAACTCGACCAGATGACCCGTTCGACCAATATCGCTGCCGTACTGAACGTGACCCCCAATCACCTCGATCGCCACGGCACGATGAAAGCCTACGCTGCTGCGAAGGCAAGGTTACTCGAAAACCAAACAGCAGATGACGTTGCTATCGTCAGCCGAGATGATGAAGGTGCGTTTGCAATGCGCCATCTCTCGCCGGGCAAACTGCTTACTTTCGGTAACAAGCCGCTCGCCGAGGGCGAATCGGGTTCTTATCCGATTAATGGATATATCTATTTCCGTGATGGACGTACTGAGTTGCCGCTCATCACGACTGACGTCGTCCAGCTACGAGGACAACATAATTTGGCAAATGTGTTTGCAGCATGCACGATTGGTTTTGCGGCAGGTTTCCCAACATCGGCTTTGGAAGCAGCCTTGATCGATTTTCACGGCGTTGAACATCGCCTGGAGCGTGTGCGTGAACTGAATGGGGCGGTTTGGTACAACAACACAATCGCAACCGCGCCCGAACGGACGATGGCGGCTGTACGCTCTTTTGATGAGCCAATCGTGCTGATGCTCGGCGGGCGCGACAAAAAACTGCCTTGGGCCTCGCTGGCTGAGTTGATCCGCCAACGTGTCGATCATGTGGTGCTTTTTGGCGAAGCCGCTCCGAAGATCGCTGAGGCAATTGGCGGCAGCCGAAAAGGTGAACGCCCTTACACGATTTCACATTGTATCGGTTTGGAAGATGCAGTGAAGACGGCGGCCAAAGTTGCCGAAGCAGGCGATGTGGTTTTGCTCTCGCCAGGCGGCACAAGTTTTGATGAGTTCAAAGATTTCGCAGAACGCGGAGAAAGTTTCAGAAAATGGGTACTCGCGCTTTCGTAAATAATCGCTATCCAGTTGGCTCTCGCCCAAATACCAAAAGTGGTGATGCGCCTCTGCTGATCACCGTCATTATTTTGGTGGCCTTTGGTCTGTTGATGCTCTATTCCTCCAGTGTGGATTATTCAGTGGAGATTTTGGGCAAAAATCCCGGCTATATGCTGGGGCGTCAATTCTTGTGGCTCATCATCGGCGTAGTGGCTGCTTACATCCTTTCGCATCTGGATTATCACTACTGGCGGCGCTTGGCAGTCTTTGCCATGCTGGGAACGATTGTTGCACTGATTGGCGTATTGCTAATTAGTGAGTTGCGCCTGGGCGCCGTACGTACTTTCTATAACGGCTCGATCCAGCCCTCTGAGTTAGGCAAGCTGGTAACAGTGATCTATTTGGCCGTTTGGCTCTACGCCAAGCGTGCGCAACTTCAAAATATCGAATTGGGTCTGATTCCGTTGGCGCTTATTCTCGGTATCATCGGTGGTCTTATTTACCTCCAGCCTGACCTGAGCGCGACCGCGACAGTCTTTATTCTCGGCGGGACGCTCTTCTTCCTCGCTGGGGCAGATATCAAGCAACTCACCATTTTGATGGTTTTGGCTGCGCTGGTCGCGTGGGTTGTCATCCAGTTCAGCGAAAAGGGACAGGCACGTGTTGAGTTTTACTGGCTCGGTCTGAAAGACCCGATGAATGCTTCTTACCATGTCCGTCGTGCGCTCGAAGCTATTGTGAATGGCGGCATCTTTGGGTTGGGTATTGGCAAAAGCCTCACCAAGTTGACCGGTTTGCCCGTCCCGCCGACAGACAGCATTTTCGCGGTTGTTACCGAAGAATTTGGTGTTCTCGGTGCAACCTTCCTGATCGTTTTATACGGTATTTTGATCTGGCGCAGTTTGGTGATTGCGCGCCGCGCGCCCGATATGCTCGGCACGCTGCTCGCAACGGGTCTCGCCTTTTGGATCGGTATCGAAGCCCTCATCAATATGACCGTTATGGTCGGGCTCTTGCCGGTTGCAGGGAACGCGCTGCCTTTCATCAGTGCGGGCGGCTCCAGCCTGGTTACCTCGCTGGCAGCCATGGGCATTATTTACAACGTCTCCCGCCAACGCGGCGAAGAGACATCTCAAGCAGAAGATGAATGGAGAGCCTTCGGTGCGACTACTGATTTGCGCGGGCGGAACGGGCGGCGGAGTGTATCCCGCACTCGCCGTTCTCGCTAAGCTCCCACGCGAAAGCGTAGAAATGCTTTGGGTTGGCGGCGAAGGCGGCATGGAAGCTGAACTCGTCCAACGTGAGGGCATTCCCTACACTTCCATTCCTGCGGCTGGCGTGCATGGCGTTGGCTTACGAACCTTACCAACAAATCTCGTCAAACTGACACGTGGCGTGCTGGCCTCGCGCAAGATTTTGCGTGAGTTCAAGCCGGATGTGCTCTTCTTTACAGGTGGATACGTGGCTGGCCCGCTGGCATTGGCTGGCTGGCGCATCCCGAGCCTTCTCTATGTTCCGGATATTGAACCCGGACTCGCCCTCAAGGCCCTGGCCTGGTTCGCGGATAAGATCACCGTCACCACCTCAACATCTTCCGCCTACTTCTCCCGCACAGAGCGGATTGTGACGACTGGCTACCCCCTGCGCAGCGATCTCGCCAATTGGGAGAAGAAAGCCGCCCGCGAAAAACTCGACTTGAAGGCAGATGAACCCGTCCTGCTCATTTCGGGTGGCAGCAAGGGTGCACGCTCGATCAATAATGCGGTACTTGCGCATCTGCCGGAGCTTCTCGAACGGACACAAATCGTCCATCTGACGGGGAAGCTCGATTATGAGACGGTGCAAAACGCTCGTAATGCTCTTGCCCCGAATCAAGCCGAACGCTATCGCGTTTTCGACTATCTGCATGAGATGGGCATGGCCCTCGGCGCGGCGGATCTGATTATCTCGCGCGCAGGTGCATCATCCCTCGGAGAATATCCCTTCTTTGGGCTGCCCGCGCTACTGGTGCCTTATCCGTATGCGTGGCGCTACCAAAAAGTGAACGCCGAATATCTGAGCGAACGTGGCGCGGCGATCTTGGTGAAAGACGAAGATTTGGATGCACAGATTTTGCCCCTTATGGACGATCTCTGGCAGAACAAACAAAAACTGGAAGAAATGCGCGCGGCGATGAAAGCCTTGGCAACGCCGCAAGCTGCAGAAAAGATTGCCGCAGAATTACTGACTTCGGTCAGGAAGAGATAAATATTATGGTCAATCTCATTTATATCTTTTGGATGTACGTCATGCTCTTTGCCGTGATTGGCGCTATGCGCGGATGGGCAAAGGAATTGCTGGTCAGTTTTAGCGTTATCTTGGCGCTGGCGCTCAATCATTTGATGCGCCGCTATATCCCGATGATCGTCAATTTGCCGGCAAATGAGTCTTCTCTCTTTTGGATTCGCACGTGGATCACGATTGCCCTGGTTTATTTTGGTTATCAGACGGTTGGTGTTGAGAAATTTGCAGGAAAAGCGCGCAAAGAAAAACTGCAGGATGCGCTTTTTGGCGCCGTGATGGGTGCGATCAATGGGTATCTGGTTGTTGGCACGGTCTGGTCTTATTTGCATGATGCGAATTACCCCTTTGATAAGATTTTCTTCCTTGACCCCAACGTGCCTGCGATTGCAGGAATTATCGAAGCGATTGGACGCATGATGGTTTGGATGCCGCCACACGCTTTTGGCGAGCCGGGCATCTACTTTGCAGTGATGATCGCTTTCGTATTCGTGATTGTTGTCTTTATCTAAAAGATGATGAGTAAGGGCGGGGTCATCCGGCCCCTACAAAAAGAATTGAAAAAATGATGAAAAAACACATCCACTTAATCGGCATTGGCGGCACAGGACTTTCCGCGATCGCCCGCCTCCTGAAGGAGAGCGGTCATACGGTCACGGGTTCTGATATGCAGCCATCGTCTTTTGTGGATGACTTGCGTGAGATCGGCATTCTCGTCTATATCGGGCATAAAGCCGAACAGATCGCAGACGCAGATTTGATCGTGCGCTCGTCCGCTATTCCCGATAAAAACCCCGAAGTGGTTGCCGCACGAGAAGCGGGAATTCCCGTTTACAAACGCTCCGATTTTCTCGGCAGCCTGATGGAAGACAAGATCGGCATTGCCATCGCTGGAACACACGGCAAGACCTCGACCACAGCAATGATCGCCTGGACTTTAACAGAACTTGGGCAAGACCCCTCCTTCATCGTTGGCGGCACCATCAATGGGATGGGCGTCAATGCACATTTTGGACAAGGCAAAACCTTCATCATTGAAGCGGACGAGTACGACCGCATGTTCCTCGGCTTGAAACCGACCATTGGCATTGTCACCAACCTCGAGCACGATCATCCCGACATCTACCCGACGGCAGAGAGCTTCCGACAAGCCTTTGTGGACTTCATCCATCTTCTGCCCGAAGACGGCGCTTTTGTCTACTGTGGCGATGATGCCGGGGCAACGGATTTGGCGAAGGAAGCGGATGTCGAAACGATTGCCTATAGCCTTGAAAAGGCAAATCCGAAGCCGAATACACGCGGTGGCTTCGATTTCACTTTCGAAGGTTCAAAGGTCTCCTTGCAAGTGCCTGGCAAACATAATGTCTGGAATGCCCTCGCTGTGATGACTGTTATTGCCCGTTTGGGATTATCGCTGGAAGATGCAGCCGAGGCGCTGGGACGCTTCGCCGGGACTGGACGCCGTTTTGAATTGGTCGGCGAGCAGAACGAAATCTTGGTCTACGACGACTACGCCCACCACCCGACCGAAATCCGCGCGACCTTGGCAGCCGCCCGTGCCCGTCATCCCCAAGCTGGGATTTGGGTCGTTTGGCAGCCACACACCTACTCGCGCACGCAATTGCTTTTTGATGAGTTCACGCAGGCTTTTGGTGACGCCGACCATGTCATCGCAACAGAAATTTACAAATCGCGTGAACCGGAACAGGATTTTTCATCCGCTCTCGTAGTGGATGCAATGGATCATCCCTCGGCACATTTCATCGCAGAATTGGATGATGTGAGCGCTTATTTGCTGGAGAACCTACGCCCGAACGATATTTTGCTCGTTCTTTCAGCAGGCGATGCGCCACAGATCAGCGCCAGTGTTTTGAAAGGCTTGAAGGAAAGGTGAATGAGATGAAGAAAGATAAGAATATCCGTGAATTCAATATGGATATGGAACTGTTGCCCTGGGAAATGGTTTTGGTCGATGTCCCCGAGCCTGACCCCGGCAAGATGGATTTTCGTCAGGATGTGAAAGCCCGCTCGTTCTCGCGTTTTCGTGAGCCTACTGTCGTCACGAAACTGATCGATTATTTGAATCCGAAGAGAAGCTAAGCAATGAAAACCTTATCCCTCCCGAATTTACGCGATGCCTTTGGCGATAAGTTGCAAGAGAACGTTTCTCTGGCAGCTTATACCTCGGCGCGTATCGGCGGGGATGCGGACGCACTCATCATTGTGAACTCGGCAGATGAGTTGGCGGAGACCATTTCGCGGCTTTGGGAGATGGAGATGCCCTATCTGCTACTCGGTGGCGGATCAAATTTGCTTATCAGCGATGCTGGATTTCGTGGCGTGGTTGTTTTGAACAAAGCAAAAACGGTTCGCTTTGACGAAGGGCATGCTCCCGTTGTTTGGGCAGAATCTGGCGTGACGATGAGTAAACTCGCCAACCAAGCTGCGACAAAAGGTTTGGCTGGCATGGAATGGGCAGCGACCGTCCCCGGGACAGTCGGCGGCGCGGTCTATGGCAATGCTGGCGCCTTTGGCGGTGACATGGCTGGGAACTTGATCCAAGCCGAGTTGTTGACCAAAGCCGGGCGTGAGACTTGGGCTGTTGAAGAGTTGGCATACGCTTATCGCAGTAGCAAGTTGAAAAGGGATGGGCTTCAAACGGTCATCCTTTCGGCGGAACTGAAGCTGACTAACGGCGACCCAGCCGAAATCCAGGAGCGGATGCGGTCCTTCATCCAAAAGAGAAAGAATACGCAGCCCCCCGGAGCCAGCATGGGCTCGATGTTCAAAAATCCTGAAGGCGATCATGCCGGACGGTTGATCGAGGCGGCTGGCTTGAAAGGCACACGCATTGGGAATGCGGAAATCAGCACGGTGCACGCGAATTTTTTCGTCAATCATGGTGAAACAAAAGCAAGCGATGTACGAGCGTTGATCGAATTAGCACAGAAAAGAGTTTTTGAGCAATTTGGGGTTGCGCTTGAACTCGAAGTTGAAATTGTCGGTGAATAGCATGGATAAAAAACTCAAAATCGCAATCATCTTTGGCGGACGCTCCGGCGAGCACGAAGTTTCATTGGCTTCAGCTAAATCGGTTTTAGGTGCGCTTGACCGCAGTAAATATGATGTTGTACAGATCGGCATCACTCACGATGGGGCGTGGGTGACGGGCGAGAATGCTTTGGCGGTACTATCTGGCGAATTGTCAGATGAGTTGGAACAGGTTATCTTTTCACCCGATCCAACACAGACTGGTATTTATGCAATTCGCAATGCGAAATATGAACTTCTGAGCGATTTTGATGTGATTTTCCCCGTGATGCACGGCACCTACAGCGAAGACGGCACCATGCAAGGTCTGCTCGAAATGGCGGATGTGGCTTATGTTGGCGCTGGTGTGACCGGCGCAGCGGTGGGTATGGATAAAGGTATTTTTAAAGACGTGATGGTTGCCAATGACATTCCAGTTGTTGACGGCGTGATCGTTTTACGTTCTGAAATTGAACAAGATATGCTCGGTGTTATCGCCCGCGTTGAGACTCTCGGCAGCTATCCCGTTTTTGTGAAGCCTGCCAATATGGGTTCATCGGTTGGCGTCAGCAAATGCGACAATCGCTCCAGTTTGAGCGAAGGGTTGATGGAAGCGGCCCAATTTGACCGCCGTATTTTGATCGAGCGCGGCATTAACGCCCGCGAGATTGAGATCAGTGTGCTCGGGAACGACAATCCCGAAGCATCGGTACCCGGTGAAGTTGAGCCGAGCCGTGAGTTTTACTCTTATGAATCAAAATATGTGGATGGCACCTCGGGACTGATGATCCCTGCGCCGATCCCTGCCGAGACTGCCGAAACCATGCGCGAAATTGCCATCAAAACCTACAAAGCGATTGACTGCGCAGGCATGGCACGCGTCGACTTTTTGCTTGATAAGGATGACGGTAAGTTCTACTTGAACGAAGTCAATACGATCCCGGGTTTTACCGAGATCAGCATGTATCCCAAGCTCTGGGATGCGAGCGGGCTGCCTTATCCACAATTGATCGACCGACTGATCGAGCTCGCTCTCGAACGCAAAGCCGAGCGTGATCGCACCGAACGACGTTTCCGGAGCAACGCATGAGCGATAAAACCAGACCCACCCGTGCCGATCAGGTACGACGGCGACGCAGGATTGAGCGTTCAGAAAAGATTGCTGAAATGCCCATCCTGAAACCGGTTGAGCCGCTTCGCCCTTCGAAGGCAACCTCCTTCGTTGGCCCTAAAAAGCGCAAGACACAGGTACGCACTTTCGAGCTAAACACCGCAGCCATCCTCCCGCAGCCCCGAAAAGCCGTGCGTTCTGTTCGTCCGATTGCCTTGCCTTCGGTACGCATCGAATGGCGTGCAGTCTCCGCGTTTTTGGCTATTTTGCTCACAATTGGCCTCTATATGATGTGGGCGTCACCCTACTTCAAGGTCTCTGCGCCCCAAATTATTGGTAATCACTTCCTGGCCAGCGAAGAGATCGTTAGCGCGCTTGATCTGAACGGTACGCCGATCTTTACCCTGCAGCCTGAAGAGATCGCGCACAAGTTATTGCTCGAATATCCGAGTCTGAAAACTGTCGAGATAACGATCAGCCTGCCCAATGTCGTGAGCGTTGCCGTCACCGAACGTCAGCCGGTTCTCATTTGGCAGCAGGATGGCGGCATGGCGTGGATCGATGCAGATGGCGTCGCCTTTGCAGCGCATGGTCAAGTGGATGGATTAATTACCGTTAGCGCCCTTGGTCCTCCACCTGCTCCCGCTATGGATGCATTAACCCGTAATCTATGGGAGCCGCCTGCGTACATCGATCCTGATGTCGTGGCTGCCTTGCGAGCTTTGGTGCCCTACGTGCCGCAAGGTGCTGCAATTACCTATGCCCCGGCATCCGGGTTAGGATGGATAGATCCGCGTGGCTGGGTCGTAGAACTCGGCGATATTACGCAAGATTTTGGGTTAAAATTACGTCTTTATGAGACCATTACAAACTGGGTTGTTGCCAATAATATTAATCCGGTTTTTGTGAGTGTCGCTTATCCGAACGCGCCCTATTACAGGACGGAGCCTTAAGGAACGATGGAAGAGATCATTGTTGGAATCGATGTAGGAACAACAAAAGTCTGCACGCTGGTTGGCCGCGTGGAAGATGCCGGTGCACTGCGCATTTTGGGCGTGGGCATTGAGCCTTCGCACGGCATTCGCAAAGGCGTGATCGTAGACCTTGAAGCTGCCTCGCAGGCGATCACCCGCTCAGTTGAGCGCGCCGAAAGCAGCTCAGGGTTAGAGATCACCTCTGCGCTGGTCAGCATGGCAGGAGCGCATGTTTCCTCGATCAATAGCCGTGGTGTGGTCTCTGTCACCGGTGATGTTGTGGACGAGTTCGATCTGGCGCGTGCACTCGATTCTGCGCGTGCGGTGGCTATCCCCCATAACCGTGAAGTCATCCACGTTGTGCAGCGCGATTGCACTGTTGACGGGCAGGATGGCGTTCGCACCCCGATTGGGATGCATGGCTATCGCCTCGAAGTAGAAACGCATATCATCACTGCCGCGACTGCGACGGTTGAGAATCTGCATAAATGCGTTGGTGCAGCAGGGGTGGAAGTGCAGCAATTTGTGCTCAATCCGCTGGCATCGGCAGAAGTTGTGCTGACGAAGAATGAACGTCAAATGGGTGTGGTTGTCTGCGATATTGGCGGTGGCACAACCGATATGGCGATTTATGTGGATGGCAAGATTTGGCATACGATGGTGCTGCCTGTTGGCGGTAATCATGTCACCGCCGATATTGCGCACGGGTTGCGTTTGGCCGTTGCGCAAGCGGAAGAGATTAAATTGCAACAAGGCTACGCCATCCGCGCAGAAGTGGGCGCAGAAGATTATTTTGCCGTGCGTCCCTTCGGCGAAGATAAAGCGGTGCAGATCAATCGTCAGGAATTGGCGCATATCATTGAAGCACGTGTCGCAGAGATCTTCGAGATTGCCTTGCAAGAGATTAAACGCTCCGGCTATGATGGCCTCCTTCCAGCTGGGATGGTGCTGACAGGCGGCTCAAGTGCGCTGCCCGGCATCCGTGATCTTGCCAGCGAAGTGTTGGGGATGCCCGTCCGCATCGCGCAGCCAGAGAACCTGATCGGCATGGCTGATAAACTCTATTCACCGGCATATTCGACCAGCGTAGGTTTGCTGCACTGGGCGTTGAAAATGCAAGAAAACGACCTGAGCTTGAGCAGAGGTCGTCGTGGTCGCTCGCGCAATAAAGCCAAGTTTGATTTGAGCGGCGCAAAAGATTGGGTAAAAAGGCTTTTGCCTTAACCCCCGAACTCCTCCCGTAAAGTACGGGAAAAAAGATATTTACTATATCTGGCAGATAAGTACATTTGAAGTAAAAGGAGAAAATGATGGACTCGAAGAAAGCTAGTAATTCAGAAGCCTTTGCGCGGATCAAAGTGATCGGCGTTGGCGGCGGCGGTTCGAATGCCGTTGATCGTATGATGGTTGAAGGCATTCAGGGTGTGGAATTTATCACCGTGAATACGGATGCTCAGGCGTTGATGCTCTCGAAAGCGCCCTCCCGCGTTCGCCTTGGTGACAAACTCACCCGCGGACTTGGCGCAGGCGGTAATCCTGAGATCGGGCGCAAGTCTGCTGAAGAATCCGCCGACGATCTTTATGCCGCCCTCAAAGGCAGCGATATGGTCTTCATTACCGCTGGTATGGGCGGTGGTACCGGTACTGGTGCAGCCCCGGTTATCGCGCAGATTGCGAAAGAATCTGGCGCGTTGACCATCGGTGTTGTCACCCGTCCCTTCACCTTTGAAGGCGCTCGTCGTATGCAATCCGCTGAAGAGGGGATCAGCAAGTTGAAGGAACACGCCGATACGCTGATTTCTATTCCCAACGACCGTTTGCTGCAGCTCGCAGACAAACGTGCCAGCCTGCAAGATGCCTTCCGCATCGCAGACGAAGTTCTGCATCAGGGTATTCAGGGTGTCTCGGAGTTGATTACCATCCCGGGTCTCATCAACCTTGATTTCGCGGATGTTAAGGCGATCATGTCTGAGGGCGGCGCAGCCCTTATGGCAGTGGGAACAGCTTCGGGCGACGAGCGTGCGCGCAAAGCTGCCGAGCAGGCGATTTCCAGCCAGTTGCTGGATATCACTATCGACGGCGCACGCGGCGTCCTCTTCAACATTACCGGCGGCTCTGAGATGACCATCTTTGAGGTCAATCAGGCGGCTGCGATCATCCGTGAGACTGCACATCCGGATGTGAATATGATCTTTGGTGCAGTGATCGACCCGACCATGGGCGACGATGTTCGCGTGACGGTTATTGCAACGGGTTTTGACAGCAGTGGTGTGCCGCGTCGCATTTTACGCCCGCATCGTCATACGGCAGAGAAGCCCGAAACCGCTCATTTTGTGAATTCTTCCCGCGAAAGTGTTTCTGTGGGCGCACCCGTTGAGCAACGTCCTGCTTCATCTGCGCCAGCGCAGCCGCAGCCGAAAACATATAACGATAACGACCTCGATATACCGACCTTTCTCCGCAACCGGCGATAAAGCGTCGGATTGGAAAATGGTGCTGAAAGAATGGCTTTTGCAATTCTTTCGCATATTTAGATCGTGAATGCGTTTGTAAAGATTTCTCCTAATTCTCTTAGGATTTACAAGGGAGCGGGCTTCTGTTCTCTTGATGAAAATTTGAAGTAGAAAAACGAGTCCTGTAGGTCCATCAGGAAGCGACCTCCTCGTCTGCCAGCGAGGGTGTCGTTTCTTGCTTTAAGTGCTGATGCATCAATAGAGTGATTTTATATTTTGAAAGGATGAAATGATGGCCGAAATAATCGACCTAAGCCAGGAAATTTACAGCGGTATGCCTGTCTTTTCCCGTCTGCCGGAAGTCAAGATCACTATGCACATCTCGCACGAAGAATGGGATGGTATCGAAAACCCAGAGAACCCCACGCCCTCCGTAAACCGGCTTGAGTTGGGCGAGCACACCGGCACACACGTCGACGCCCTCAGTCACATGGCGCCCCAATATCGTGAGCAATCTATCGAAACGATGCCATTGAGTATCTTTTATACTGAGGGGATTTGCTTGGATCTTTCCGACAAGGGACTGAGCGAACTTATTGAGATTCCCGATTTGGAAGCTGCCCTTGCCAAAGCGGATTTGACGATCAAAACTGGCGACACGGTTCTGATTTATACCGACCACTATCGCCGCACCTTCGGAACGCCCTCCTGGGAACAGGGTCCCGGCATTAGTGCGGATGCTGCTCGTTGGCTGGGTACCCGCCAAGTCGCCGCCTTTGGCGTGGAGACGATGAATCCCGGCGTACGGAAAGTCTCAAATGGGGAAGTGCACCGCATCTGCGGGGAGTTGGGATTCACCCACTACGAGAATCTGATCAATCTTTACCAACTCATCGGGCGCGGCAGATTTCGCTTTATCGGTCTGCCTCTCAAAATCAGGGGCGGTACCGGTTCCCCCGTCCGCGCGGTGGCGGTTTTTGAATAAGAGTATCGCTATCTCAAAGCATCATAAACGTCTAGATATCCGGTTTATCTGAATTACTAATTTCAGGCGAAGTAGATGTTGTAGAAAGAGTTGGTGAAATCGGGTTTTGAGCGAAAGTATCAGAATAGATGATTATCTGATTACGTCCCAGTTTTTTAGCATGATAAAGCGCCTGATCTGCACAGTGAACAATTTGTTTGCCGCTTGCGCAATGGTCAGGAAAGGTTGCTATTCCGGCTGAAAACTCAATATTAAATTCTTTATTATCTACTTTAACTTTTATCCCAGAGATAGCCTTGCTCCATTCTAAAGCGCGCTTATACGCCGACTGTGTGGTAGTGCTATGAAGAATGACTAAAAATTCGTCACCGGCGTAGCGGCAGATGATATCCTCTGTGCGGCATATCTGTTTGAGTACATTTGCAAATATCTGCAATGCTTTATCGCCGCCTTGCACATGTCCATAGGAGTCGTTGATTTCTTTCAGGTTATCAACATCAATGAACACCACGCTGAGAGGTTTTCCGTTCCGTGAAGACCTGGAAAGTTCTCGCTTGAGTACATCATCCATATGACGACGATTGAAAAGCCCTGTGAGCGGATCGCGAATGGCTTGCTCTCGTAAGGCAGCCTCCAGTTCTTTGATATCAATCAGTTGGCTTTGTAGCGTTATATTGGCTTCTTTTAGCCGAATGTCAGCTTCTTTGCGAATAGCAGCATCTTCCACTATTCGTTTTACCCCGAAAAACAGGGTAATGGAAGTAATCATCACTATGATGGTCGCTATTGTGCGGCGATTATCTCGAGTCTCGTGCAAGATCTTCTCGGGCACAAATGAAATCACCTTCCAAAAATATTGATCTTTCTCTAGTTGTGAGATGCTGGAAGCGAAAGCATCTCCAGACCCTGTACTGGATTTTTGCCCCTCAAGTAAAGGATAGACGGTTATAAAAGTAAACAGACCATGCGTTGTTTCAAACTGACCGGATTCGTCTGATATGATTTTTTCCCAGGCTTCCGGGTAGGCATTCCCAAAGGTTGTTTCTTTTCGATCTTCGTACATGAAGCCCCAGACCTCTTCCTGATTGGGGCCCACAAGCCAATAGCCCTCTGCATTGAGCAAGATTGCCTGACTGCCTGCTAATGTATCTGACTGGCTGGCGAAACGCATCAACATCCCCTCAGCCAAATAGTTAAGTAATACAATGCCACGCTTCGTGCCGTTTTTATCAAAAACAGGCGTTGCAAAGCGCATGGTTGGTTTGAGCGGTTGCTCGATTTCACCATGTTCAATATTTAGGTCAAGAGGAGAAACAAACACATCTCCTTGACCTAATCGAATCGCATCATCGAAATAGTAGCGCCCTTTTTTGTTCTGGAGTTGCTCCTGGGGGACAACGAAGGGGGAGTTGTTGTTAAAATTCACCCTGATAAACTCCATGCCTTCCTCATCAATCAGGCGTATCTGGTCGTATAGCTTTAAATGGTCTGAAACTTCTAGATACTCTGTCGTCAATCTGGAAAGAACATCAGGTACGGGAAGCCCTTGATTGTCCCACAAATCCAGCATCTCTCTTCTGTGGGTCAGAAATGCGAGATCAGAGGTGATTTGTTGAATATCCCTATCCAGGTTGCTTGCCTGTATGTTAACCGTATGCCACTCTTTATGCAGACGGGCTTGCTTCTCAGCATGTTCACTTGTTAAAAGGGTGATTACGGCTGTGATGATTATCAAAGCAAGAAGGGGTAAAAAAAATATCAAAGTGTTCTTGATAACCCTATATCGATACGGGATTTTCATATGTTTACTTATTTTACGAACGCTTATTTGGACAGTCGTCTGGAAATGAGATGGTGGATGTAGATTACTAGGTCGCGCTTTTTAAGGATTATACACTTCTTGTGTTACATGAATTCTTGTAAGACCATTGCGGAACGGGATCGCCTGTTCGTGAATGGCGGTTTTTGAGTGAAGATGGCGAATTTCAAGTTGTGATGATTTTTCGAGTGTTGGTGGAAAAATGATAAACTAGTTCTGTTTGCATGTTCGCTCAAGAATTGTTTGAATTGAAAGGATAATGATAATGAAGCAACCGATTCCTGTTTTGATCTTGCTCTTTGTGCTTTTGTTTTTGAATAGTGCCTGTCAGCCTACAGAGGCAGTTGATGATTTGAGTGCTGAGCCTACAATTGTGGAAACACCTCTTCTCCCAACGCCAACTGAGACCGTTGTCCCAACACTGGAAGCAACGCCTATCCCCTTTGTGATGACGCGCAATATCCCCTATATTTCAGAGCAACTAAAAGACCAGAAATTGGATGTTTATATTCCCAATCCTGTAAGTGATAAGACGCCCGTAATTTTGGCTGTCCACGGCGGGGGTGGGGATAAGGGAGATTTTCTACAATTTGCGCGTTATTTTGCAGAAGAAGGTTATGCAACTGTCTCGATTAACTATCGCCAAATGCCCGCGCACACGTACCCCGCGCCAATGAAAGATACCTTCTGTGCGCTGGCCTGGGTCTATGCCAATGCAGATGAATATCATTTTGATACAAGCAAAATTGCGGCAGTGGGTCATTCATTGGGCGGAACTTTTGTCGCGGCTGTAGGCACAATGGAAGACAGGGATGCTTTTATTGATAATTGCCCCAACAGTCTCCCTGATGGAAAAAACATTGTGCAATCAGTGATCACATTCACAGGGGTTTTTGATTACAACGCCTCAACCGGGGGCTTGCTCGATTATTACACAGAATTTTTCGAAGCCTCCCCAGAAGAAGCGCCTGAACTTTGGACAAACGCTGCTCCAATTACCTGGATTGACACAGAAGACCCATCATTTTTACTCATTCACGGTGATGCGGATAATAATATTCCCTATGAACAATCGGTCAACTTTTCGGCGGCTTTGGATGCTGCTGGGGTGAAGAATCAATTGCTGATCGTTCCAGGCGGTACCCATTTTTCAATTATAAATAGCGAAGAATCCTATCAAGCCATTACTGACTTTTTGAAAGCAGCGTTTGAATAAAAGGATTGAGATGACCTCACGTTCTGTTGCTATCCTGCAAGCCTTATTTGTCGTTTTTCTTTGGGCGACATCCTGGGTCTTTATCAAAATTGGCTTACAGGACATTCCCCCGCTGATCTTTGCGGGCTTACGCTATTTCCTTGCATTTCTGATCCTCTTCGTGGTCTTGCTTTTTGGAGAAACGAAAAAAGAGATCGCAACCTTATCAAAAGGGGCGTGGGGACGTCTAATTATTCTCGGCTTACTCTTTTACGCTGGGACGCAGGGGGCTTCTTTTGTCGCGCTCGCCTATTTACCGGCAGTGATGGTAAATTTGATCTGGAATTTCAGTAGCGTGGTCGTGGTTCTTTTGGGCATTCTCTGGCTCTCTGAAAATCCGACGTTCTTCCAGTGGGGTGGGATTCTGGTGACCGTCATCGGCATCGTGATCTATTTCTATCCGGTAGATATACCCGAAGCGCAAATCTTTGGGATTATCATCTCGGTTGTTGGCGTTCTGGCAAACTCAATCTCTTCGATCTTTGGACGGAGGATCAATCGCTCTGAGAAATATCACCCCATGGTCGTGACGGTGGTCAGCATGGGCGCTGGTTCGATGGCACTCTTAGCCAGCGGTGTTTTTGTAGAAGGTCTCCCCACCATTGAACTAAAAAGCTGGCTGATTATTCTTTGGCTTGCCGTCATCAATACGGCTTTTGCGTTCACTTTGTGGAATCACACGTTGCGCACACTCACCGCAATGGAGTCCAGCATTATTAATGGGACAATGTTAATTTGGATCCCGATTTTTGCGGTGCTTTTTTTGGGAGAGAGCATCTCGCCGAAAGAGATCGTGGGCTTGGTCGCTGTTGGGATCGGCACCTTGATCGTGCAGTTGCGTGTTTTGCCGAAAGGGAAGAGAACGGGGTAAGTGCTGTGGGTGCCGCCATGCGTTGATTTTCAGGTTGTGGGGGATTGTGAGGGCGTTAATAGGTGATGCGTGACAAGTGAGAAGTGATAAAATCGTGACCAGTTTGATTTATATTTTTGTTTAGAAAAAGGGAATGTGAGATATGAATACGATTGACTTATTTATGTGGAGATATCAGCATTTATTTCAAATATCATCTGAAAACGCAGCTCAAGCCATATTTCAAAAATTAGACCCAAAGTTAAATACAAAAGTTTTTTTGGTTGGTGTTCTTGTAGAAGAAAGAGATGATCGGCATCCAATTTGCTTAGAACCCGAAGACTGTGGGTTTGATGTTACCCAATTTGAAGAAGTCAAAGAACAAGCTATACACTTAGAGGCATCCGATGAAGAGCGGCACATCTTGCATAGTCATCCAATCGCTCAAGAAAACCATGATAGAAGGCTAGAAATTAGAGCTTTGCAAAAGGCAGTAGAGCAAGCAGTAAAGCGGCATGACGAATATAAGGATGTTGTTTCTTTTTGTTCTTGGCCTGCTTTAGTGGAGGGGTATCGAGTTATAGTAGTATTACAATTTTCTAGAGATACTTTTCTCTCACATTATTCACTAACCGATGTTAGCTGGGGAAGGTTCCCTCTTGCAACATCACTTCTTGATGCAAGTGTTGGTGAATTTCTCAACTTATGTTTCGATGCTTTGAAGAAGCCAGCCCCAGGGGCTGGTCTGAATGTAATAGGTCGAGATTATGATGAAGTTATCCGTTCTGCGGGGAAAAACTTTATGCGTACACCCGCATATAAGGGCGGCAATCTTGATGGGTTTTATGGTTTGTTTGAAGCCTGTAACACGATTTCCTCCTTGAGATATGAAGGAGAAGATGGTGTGGGGCGAATGCTAATTGCTAGAAAAGAACATCCGAACATAGAAGTGATTCTTGAGTTGTCTGATCCTGTTCTGTTACAGGACTATCGTGCTGTTCGAAAACTCCTTGAAGTATCATCCGATGATATGAGTCTTCTTTGTGATTCAGCATATATTTACGGGTATGGAAAAAGTGTTGGGATATATGATCGCAGATCAGAAGATTTGTTTTTAGTGCGTTTTACTAAACACTATTCTTGGGAAGTGTTACATGACCAGCACGTTTTGATGAAAGTTCAGTATGGACAACCAGAGTTGCCGACAGAAAAGATTGATAAATTGAAATTTGAGATAGATATCAAGAGAATTTTTTCTGGCGTTAATGATAAAGATGTAAAAAGGCTTTGGGAGATTATTGTAGAAGCTACAAAACAGAAACATGGAACAATGGTTGTTGTTTCTTCGGGAGCAAAAGATGAGGCTAAACGTCTTCAAAAGCAGGCTACTATTATTGAACCTGTCAAACTGACACCATCGTTGATGGGTGTAATAACAGCAATTGATGGAGCTGTACTTATCGATACTAATTCTACTTGTTATGCTATTGGAGTTATTCTTGATGGTTTAGCTAGCCAGAAGGGGACTCCAGCACGTGGCGCAAGATATAACTCTGCAATCAGGTATGCAGAAAGTAGTGAGTATCCTTGCATAATGGTTGTGATTTCGGAGGATGGTTCAATCGAGTTGATACCAGATTTAATGCCGCAAATTTCTCGTTCAACAATCATTAGTGCTATTAATGCCCTGAAAGAATTAAAAGAAAAGAAAGAGTTTGATCCTAAGATATTTAACAGAACTATGGGATGGTTAGGAAAACATCGTTTTTATTTGTCTGCTGAAATGTGTTCTGAGATAAATGAGTTGCGTCATGCAATAGAAGAAAACAGAAATCAAGAGGGCGGCACATCAGTTTCTATTGTGTATTCCGATTTTGTCCCGAATGAAGAAATGAATGACAGTTATTTTCTTGATGAAGGATAGAGATTAGTTTTTTGCTTTTACTTTCTCACTCATAACTATTCACTTCTCAATCTGATATAATCCCTCCGCTAAAATAAACCCAAAAACACTGGTAAAAATCATCTATGTTCACTGAAGAAACCCTCCAAATCGAAGAAAAAATCAGCGTCTACTGCGCTGAAAACGACATCCCCCTCGCGCCATTAAAATGGCTGCCAATTCCCTTTAACGGGGAGTGGGGCACATCTACCTCCTTTTTTCAGACGGCTGCCAACGAAGCCAAAGCTGCCAAGGGGACGGGCAAAAAAGTCATCGTGCCGCAGCGGGCGCAGGAAATTGCTGAAGCCATCAAAGATGTGATCGGTACGCCCGCAGGCATCAGCCACGTCGAGGCAGTTAAGGGCTATCTCAACCTGTATTTCGTCACCGAAGATTTTGCCGAGCGCACGATTAGCGCCATTCTTCAGGATAAAAGCCAATTCGGGGCTGGCAAGCCGAAAGGCGAGCGCATCATGGTCGAATATGCCCAGCCCAACACGCATCACTCCTTCCACATCGGGCATTATCGCAACGCCATCCTCGGCGAATCCCTCTCCCGCATCGTTGAATTTGCGGGCTTCGACACCATCCGTGCCGCCTATCCTGGCGACATCGGTCTGGGCGTCATCACCGTTTTGTGGGCTTACGATAAATTCTACAAAGGGCAAGAGCCGCAAGATCTGCATGAGCGTGGACAGTGGCTGCTGAAACTCTATGTGGAAGCGACCAACCTGCTGACCGAAAAAGAAAACGAGACGGATGCGGAGCGGGCGCAGCGTGAAGAATACGATGCCGAGCGGCGTGAGATGTATCGCAAATGGGATGCGGGCGACGAGTACGTCCGTGACCTGTGGCATGAAACCCGTCAATGGAGTTTGGACGAGTTGAAGGACATCTTGCAACTACTCGACATCCAGATCGACACCTGGTTCTACGAAAGCGTGGAAGATGAGCCATCAAAAGCCGTTGTGCAGGAATTGATCGACCTCGACATCGCCACCGATGAACGCCCTGAAGGCGGCGCTGTGATCGTCAAAATTGACGAGAAACTCGGCTTGAAAAAAGAGAAATACCGCACGAACGTGCTTTTACGTAACGATGGTACGACGCTTTACCTGACCAAAGATTTGTCTTTGGCAAAAAAGAAATTTAACGACTTTGGCGTCGACCGCTCGATCTATGTTGTGGATGTGCGCCAGTCGATGCACTTTATGCAAGCCTTCAAAATTCTTGAGTTATGGGGTTTCGAACAAGCCGAAAAATGCTACCATCTCGGCTACGGTTTTGTGAGCCTGCCCGAAGGCGCCATGTCCGCCCGCCGTGGACGTGTGGTGCTTTTCAAAGACGTTGCTGACGAAGCCATCCGCCGTTTTACCGAAACCAGCAAAGAGAAAAAACCCGACCTGAGTGATGATGCCCGCGCCGAGGTTGCCAACGCCGTTGGGCTTGGTGCGCTGGCGTACGCCATGCTCTCGGTCGATAATACCCGTGACACCATTTTCGATGTTGAGCAGGCGCTCAGCTTTGAAGGGCATACTGGACCGTATATCCAGAATGCGCATGTGCGGGCAGCCAGTATTTTAAAGAAGTTTGAAGGTTTGAAAGTTGAAATGTTGAAAGATGCAGCCTTCGACTATGAGTTGAACCCGCATGAAATCTCATTAATTGAATTATTGTCGCAGTTTCCTGCCAAAGTACAGGAAGCGGCGACTGAATATCGCCCGATGGTGATGGCGACCTACGCCTACGATTTGGCAAGCTCTTTCCACAGTTTTTACCATGCCGTTTCGGTGCTCAAAGCCGAAACGGACGAAATCCGAGATGCTCGGCTGCGGCTGGTGGCTGCTGCCAAGCAAACTCTCGCTAACGCCTTGGCGCTTTTGGGCATCACAGCCCCAGAAGTGATGTGACGTAGCGGGGGCGTTCCCCGTTACGAAAATCAATCGTTCCCGTTTTTGTTGCGGGGTGCGCGCAGAAATGCGTGCGAAGAGACTCTTAATAGCGCAAGAGTTTCTTGCTGTATCAGTTGAAATAATAGAACACGGATGACACGAATTTGACGGATTCTCGCTGATTCTTTTTTTGAAAAATCTGCGAAAACCCGCATGATCCGCAAAATCCGCGTTCCATTTCTCTTCAGCTAACGCAAACAAAACGAGACTCCGATTGATATTTACATCCAAGGAGTTCCCCAAATGTCCCCTATCCGTACCCTCATCATGGGAGCCGCAGGACGCGACTTCCACAACTTCAACACCGTCTATCGCGGTAACAAGGATTACGAAGTGGTCGCTTTTACCGCCACGCAGATCCCTGATATCGAAGGACGGGTTTATCCCGCTGTTTTAGCGGGCGAACTTTACCCTGAGGGCATCCCCATCCACGCCGAAGAAGAGTTGGAGAAACTCATCAAAGACCTGAAGGTCGATGAAGTTGTCTTCGCTTATTCAGATGTGCCGCATGAATACGTCATGCACAAGGCTTCACTGGTCAATGCTCTGGACGCAGATTTTAAGCTGATTGGCGCGAAGCCAACCCAGGTCAAGTCCGTCAAGCCGCTGGTTTCGGTCTGTGCCGTCCGCACGGGCTGTGGTAAATCCCAAACCACGCGGCGTGTCTCGCTCATCCTGCGTGATATGGGCTACAAAGTCGCCGCTATCCGCCATCCGATGCCCTACGGCGATCTCGCCAAGCAGGCTGTCCAGCGTTTCGCCGACTACAGCGATCTTGACAAACACGAATGCACCATTGAAGAGCGTGAGGAATACGAACCGCATATCGACAACGGTGTGATCGTCTACGCGGGCGTCGACTACGAAGCGATTTTGCGCCAAGCCGAGCAGGAAGTGGATATTGTGCTCTGGGATGGTGGCAACAACGATTTCCCATTTTATGTTTCGGATTTGGAAATCGTGGTCGCTGACCCGCATCGCCCGGGACATGAATTGAAGTATTACCCCGGCGAGCAAAATGTGATTACAGCGGATGTCTTCGTCCTGAACAAGGTCGACACCGCTTCGCCCGATGATGTTATTTTGGTGCGCGAAAATTTGCATCGTCTCAACCCGAACGCAGTCGTGATCGAGGGCGCGTCCCCATTATTTGTGGACAACCCCGAAATGATCCGCGGCAAACGGGTTTTGGTCGTCGAAGACGGTCCTACCCTGACGCACGGCGGGATGAAATACGGCGCAGGCTACGTCGCCGCCCGCCGCTTTGGCGCGGCAGAGATCGTTGATCCGCGACCGTTTGCGGTCAAATCCATCGCCGCAACCTATGAGAAATATCCTGAAACGGGCAATATCCTGCCCGCAATGGGTTATGGCGAAGCACAAATGCGCGACCTCGAGGCGACCATCGCCGCCGCCGATGTGGATATGGTCGTGATCGGTACGCCCATCGACTTGACGCGCGTCATCAAGATCGACAAACCCTCCCAGCGCGTCCGCTATGAATTGCAGGAGATCGGTGTCCCGACGCTCGAAGATATTCTGAAAGAGAAGTTTGGGAAGTAAGTTTCTTTATATGGGTATTCAAACTCTTAAAGAATTTGAATGCCCTTTTTGAAAAGAAGGGCCAGACATTTTTGTCTAGCTCTTTTTTGTTATAATCCAAAATCTTCCCAAACTCGATAACGCCATGAAAAAACAAAGAAAAGATTTTCTCTACACCAGCTTAATCCTAACGGGGATACTGTTGCTCAGTTCTCTTTATTATTCCCTATGGAAAATGCAGATTACCACGCCAAATATTTCAAGTACCGCAGACTTCATCGCTTTTTATACTGCGGGGAAAATTGCGAATGCGCAAAGTCCGTCAAGAGTTTATGAGTTACAGGAACAGCTTCGTGTGCAAATCGAGCTTCGAGAAGATGACGTTGCCCCATCTGACCTTCTTTCTTATAATCACCTCCCCTTTCTAATCCCGATTTTACAAGCGATCACAACAGAAAATTACCCAGCATCCTTTGCGCGGTGGGGATTTCTTTTGTTTGTCTTTAGCATTTTGAATACCATCATCTTGCTAAAAATACTTCCGATAAAAAAAAGTTTTGAGAAACTTGTCGTTTTTGTAGGGATTATCCTCTTTTTCCCCTCATTTATCAGTATCTTGAAAGGGCAAGATACTCTTATTATGCTCCTTGGTGCATCGCTTTGGACATTTGGCTTGCTACAGAGAAGAGATTCTCTGGCCGGTATTGGTCTTTCCCTTGTCACGCTCCGCCCTCATATTGCACTTGTTCTTGCGATTCCATTCATCTTTAAACGCCGAAAAATTTTCTTGTATTTCATAGGAAGTTCCTCTATTCTAATGCTATTTAGTGTGGCTTTGATCGGCGTCAAGGGGAGTATCGACTTTATTGATTTACTCCTTCTCAGCTCTCGTGGCGAAGGATATTACCTTAACCCAGGTGCAATGTACAATTTAGTTGGTGTTGTTGCGAGAGGGGATGCGATATTTTCATACAAAGCTCTTGAAAATATTAGCTGGATAGGTTTCGGTATTGCTATTTTTTTCTTGAGTATGTTGTGGAAGAACAGCCAAGACATTAAGGCGCACCATATTGGTACAGCAATTATTCTCAGTCTGTTTTTTGCACCGCACCTTCACTATCATGATCTAGCATTATTGCTCATACCATTTTTACTCATCATCAATAGGTTGCTCACAGAAGAATGGGTTAGTGAAAAAGTGGGGGGGGCTTACTTGATTGGCATTTCTGTTATTCTTTTTACTAACTATTACCTCCCCACCATTTACCTGCTTTCCTATATATTGATGTTTTGTTCCTTGCTTTTCTTCTGGCAGGATATTTTTTTTAGAAGGAAATTTTCTTTATGTCTATAAAATACGATCATCGCGTTTTTCATTTCCGTTTTACCATTCCGCAATATGCTCTCGACGAGAATGGCCACGTCAATAATGTGACTTACGTCCAGTGGATGCAGGATGCGGCTGTACGGCATTATGATGCGATGGGAGGGCGCGAGCTGACGCAAGCCATCAACGCGACATGGGTGGTGCGTTCGCATGCGGTCGAGTATTTGCAACCCGCTTTTGCGGGGGAAGAGATCGAAGTGCGGACGTGGGTGGTGAATATGCGGCGGGTACGCTCGACACGGCGCTATCAGTTTGTCCGTGTAAGGGATGATGCCCTGCTTGTGCGCGGGGAAACGGAATGGGTTTTCGTCGATGCAGCGAGCGGGCGTCCACGCTCGGTACCTGTTGAAGTTGCCGAGTTGTTTCGGGTCACGAGCGAAGACCCCGCGTAGCGGAATCTAAAAGTCTGCTTGACACTAATGGGTCTCTTGGATAAAATCATCTGGCTTTATTGATGGGCCTGTAGCGCAGTTGGGAGCGCGCGTCAATCGCACTGACGAGGTCGCGGGTTCGAATCCCGCCAGGTCCACTTAAAGAAATCTTGGTTGACGGGAACTGCCTTTGTGGTAAAATCCTTCCCGCACGATAAATCTGGGGCCTATGGCGCAGCTGGGAGCGCGTCTCAATGGCATTGAGAAGGTCGTGGGTTCGAGCCCCACTAGGTCCACACAAGAGTCAGCTGAAACGCTGGCTCTTTTAGAATAATCAAAAGTTATGGCAGGAGTAGTAAGTCATCCCGTCAGAGAGATAGGTGAGAGTGTGAGAGCCTGTCAATGTGTTCAACGGGAACGCAGATCCCCGAAAGGGGACGAGAGACCGAACTCGCCTGTTACCCTGAAAAGGGAGACTGTATTCATGAATTAATAGTGAATACCGGGTAAGCCCGTTATAGCGTTTGAGAGATGTTTCAATCTTGGAACATAATACCGGGTGGTACCGCGGAGATGCGTTGAGCGCTTCGTCCCAGAGTGGATGGAGCGTTTGTTGTTTAAAGGCTTTAGATCTTGGCTTTTAGTAAAATCTGAAGTCTAAGCGCGAATACCGAAAACCTAAACAAGGAGGCACGACATGAACAAGAGCAGAATGAATATAGCTATGAGAAAATCCTCGGGACTTTCTTTATTAGTTCGCGTGCACCTCCTTCTTAGCCTCGTACACACTACCTGGCAAAAATAACTTGAAACTATCAAATTGAGAGGCAAAAATGTCTGAAAATTATAATCACGCTGAAATTGAGAAAAAATGGCAGGATAAATGGTCCGCTGATGAACTGTACCGCTCTGTGATCGATGAGAGCAAAGAGAAATATTATGCGCTGACCATGCTGCCTTATCCCTCCGGCGACCTGCATATTGGTCACTGGTATGCAATGACTCCCTCGGATGCGCGTGCTCGCTATATGCGCATGAATGGCTACAACGTGCTCTTCCCGATTGGCTTTGACTCGTTCGGTTTGCCTGCTGAAGGCGCTGCCATCAAAAATAATATCCACCCCAAGACGTGGACTTATGCCAACATCGACCGCATGCGTGGTCAGTTGCGCAGCATGGGCGCGATGTTCGACTGGGAACGCGAAGCCATTTCCAGTGATGAGAGCTATTATCGCTGGTCAGAATGGTTCTTTATCCAGCTATACAAGAGCGGCTTGGCTTACCGCAAGATGTCCCCTGTGGACTGGTGCCCAAGCTGTAATACCACGCTGGCCCGTGAACAGGTCTGGGGCGATGACCGTCACTGCGAACGCTGCCGCACGCCTGTAATCAAGAAAGATTTGGATCAGTGGTTCTTCCGCACGACCAACTACGCGGATGAACTCTTGAGTTTTGAAGGCATCGACTGGCCGCAAACGGTCAAGACTTTGCAGACCAATTGGATTGGTCGCAGCGAAGGCGCTTCGGTTGTCTTTAAAACGGAGATCGGCAACCACGATATGGAAGTCTTCACGACCCGCCCGGATACGCTCTGGGGCGCGACCTTTATGGTCTTGTCGCCGGAACATCCGCTGGTGGATATCGTATCTTCTGACGATAAAAAAGAAGAGATCGAAGCCTACAAAGCCGAAGCTGCGCGTCAATCTGACATTGAACGTGAAGCCACTGACAAAGAGAAGACCGGTGTCTTCACCGGCGGCTACGCCATCAATCCCGTCAATGACGAGCGTATCCCGATTTGGATCGCTGACTATGTGCTGATGTCTTACGGCACGGGTGCGATCATGGCTGTGCCAGCGCACGACCAACGTGACTTCGAGTTCGCTCGTAAGTTTGATCTGGAAGTACGTGTCGTTGTCCAACCGGATGATATGGAAGCCCTCGACGGCGCGACGATGGAAGAAGCCATCCCCGCCAAAGGTGCTGGCACGCTGGTTAACTCCGGCCCGCTGAACGGCACGAGCGGCTACGATTCAATCACCAAAGCCATTGAATATATTGAAGAAAAAGGCACTGGAAAAAAAGCCGTTAACTATAAATTGCGCGACTGGTTGATTTCCCGTCAGCGTTATTGGGGTGCACCCATCCCGATGGTGAAATGCGAAAAATGCGGCTGGAACCCCGTCCCCGACGACCAGTTGCCGGTCACCCTGCCTGAAGATGTCGAGTGGCTGCCCACCGGTGAATCGCCGCTGAAACTGCATCCAACGTGGAAGCACACCGAATGTCCAGTATGTGGCGGCGAAGCCATCCGTGAAACCGACACGATGGACACCTTCATGTGCTCATCGTGGTATCACCTGCGCTATCTGTCCCCCGAATACGATGAAGGGCCTTTTGATCCGAAAGAGTACGATTACTGGATGCCCGTCGATCTCTACACGGGCGGCATCGAGCATGCCACCATGCACCTGATGTACACGCGCTTCTTCCACAAGGCGATGCGCGACGCGGGCATTACCAAAGGCGATGAGCCGATGTCGATGCTGCGTAATCAGGGCATGGTTTTGGGTGAAGACCACGAGAAGATGTCGAAGAGTCGTGGCAACGTCATCGCTCCTGATGCGCTGGTTCAAAAATATGGTGCGGATGTCGTGCGTGCTTACCTGATGTTCTTCGCGCGCTGGGATATGGGCGGACCCTGGAATTCGCAGGGTATCGAAGGCACTGTCCGTTGGATGCGCCGTGTCTGGACGATCTTTACCGACGATACGAACGTGACCCCAACTTGCTCGGCGGAAACGAAAAAGAGTCTGCGCCGTAAGTTGCATGAGACCTTGAAGTCGATCACCCATGACTTCGAGAATGTCAGTTTCAATACCATCATCTCCTCGCTAATGGAGCTGATGAACGAGATGTACAAAGCCCGTAGCGAGGGCGCTGTTGGCACGCCTGAGTGGGATGAGACAACCGACATCTACCTGCGCATGTTGGCGCCGGTTGCCCCGCATATCGCCGAAGAACTTTGGCAGCGCATGGGTAGGGCATACTCCATCCATACGCAACCCTGGCCCGAAGTAGATGAAGCCGCCATCGTTGTAGATGAGATCGAGATCGGTATTCAGGTTAACGGCAAAGTTCGTGACCGCATCGTAGTCCCCGCTGATGCAGATGATGAAACCATCAAAGCCGCTGCGCTAGCAAGCGAGAATGTCCAGAAGTTCCTCGAAGGTGCAGCGCCGCGTAAGGTGATTGTCATCAAAGGGCGGCTGGTCAATATTGTGAAGTAGAAATAAATCAAAAGTAACACCTAAAAATCAGGGGCGGGTCCTTAGACCCGCCCCTGATTTTTTAAATTTCTGGCTTGTATCTAGCCTCTGTTTATGTCATAATGCGGACAACTATTGTCTTATTAACTTTGGAGCGAATATTATGGCAAAAAACATCATTGTTCTATCTGATGGAACAGGGCAAGAGGGCGGACGGGGGCATGATTCGAATGTCTATAAGCTCATGCGCATGCTGGAAGATCGTACAGAGCGCCAGATGGTTTTTTACGATCAAGGGATTGGGACTGACGGACGTGCGGTTTCGGGCAACATTGCCGGATTAGGCTTCTCAGAAAATATTCTTCAATGCTATCAATTCATTTACGAGAATTACAACGCCGGAGACAAGATTTATCTCTTTGGCTTTAGTCGTGGCGCGGCAACAGTCAGAAGTTTGGCGAACTTCATCCACTATTTTGGTATTCTGCCCAAGTCACGCCCGGAGCTAATTCAGGAAGCCTATGACATCTATAAAATGGGGCGCGCTGAAAGTACTCGTGAACCGGAAGAGACGTCCAATATTCCGTTGCTTGCTGGCGCAAGCCAAATCGCGAATGCCGTCAGTGAGACCATCTCACGCGGCGAAACCCTCAACGAAAAAGCCAATCAATTCGTCCACGCACATCCCAACCAATGGGCTTCCATTGAGTTTTTAGGTGTCTGGGATACTGTCCCTGCGCTGGGATTGCCTGCTGCGGTAATTGACACCTTTGTGAATTACATTCCAAGCTGGAAGCACCGTTACCATGATTTTCGTTTGCATCCCAGTGTTAAAAATGCATACCATGCGCTCTCCATCGACGATGACCGCAAATGGTTCCAGCCAACGATCTGGGATTCGTTTAACGAGAACTATCAAAAGGTGGAGCAAGTTTGGTTTAGCGGTGCCCACACGGATGTCGGGGGCGGTTTCCACGAAGCCGGACTTTCTGATATAACCCTCGAGTGGATGGTTCAGAAGGCTGTCGCGCACGGCGTCAAACTCTATATGCGTTCCATCCGCTATTGGAATTTCTGTATCGCTCCTGATGCGACCGATGAAATTCATCTCCCCAGAGAAGGGGCGGGAAGAGTTTATCCACAACTGCAACGGACGTGGTCCGCACATGCACAGGAAACCTTTGGCGCGCCCACCATCCACCAGAGCGTGTTGGATCGAGCTGAACGTGTTCCAGGGTATGAACCCTGGATATTAAAGGCGTTTCCTGAACATAAGATTGCACCCTGGATAGAAAGTTTTGACTATGAAGGCGAGCAAATCTCTATCCGTGATTATGACGAAGATACTGCTGCGCATCAATTTGATTTCGACGGGAGTAAGGTTAATCTCTTGAAACAGGAAAATCATTTTGATAATTTGCTCAGTCGTGGAAAATGGGGCGAGGAGCGGATCAAGCGTGATCTAAAACGTTGGCGCAAGAAAGATCATTGATCTTCATTAGGATGAAAATAAAAAAATCCGCTGACAATCCAGCGGATTTTTTTTGTAATTTTTTGAAATGGCGTTTAGCCTTTGATGAATTTGCTGCCTTTTACACCGCAAATGGGGCAGGCTTCGGGCGCTTGCCCAAATTCGATATAGCCACAAACAGGGCAAAGATAAAAATCGACATCCAGGTCTTTGCCAGCTTGCACGGCTGCTAAAGCTTCAGAGTAAAGTTTTGCATGTACTTCCTCGGCTTCGACAGCGTATTTGAACATACGTTTTGCTTTGTGACCTTCAGCTTCAGCCTGCTCAAGCATGGGCGGGTACATTTTCTCGGTTTCGTAGGTCTCGCCTTCGATGGCGGCTTGCAGGTTTTCAACTGTCGAGCCAACACCCTCAAGTGCGTTCAAATGCCCTGCTGCGTGGATCTGTTCTGCCTGAGCGGTCAGACGGAATAAGCGGGCGATATTGGCAAAGCCATCGCGTTCTGCTTTTTGTGCAAAGGCAGTGTATTTTTGAAAGGCTTGGCTTTCACCGGCAAAGGCTTCTTTTAGGTTTTCAGTGGTAGTAGGCATTATATTCTCCTGATATTAAAATTTTCCTAACTATACAGGAAGTATCCTTTTTGGACGGGTGGTGTATGTCATCTTTTTAGGGGGAGAAGCGTCCCTAATACGGCAAAATATCCCCCTGGATTTGTTGAGCATGGAAAAAGAAATGACCGTTATTCAAGCAGAAAATTTAGCCAAAGTCTTCAAACCCTTTATGGCGGCATTCCTGCTTTTTATTGGGTACTGCTTATGGTAATTTGGCTTAAAACATTACTCGAGCACAGGCACTTAAAAGAAAAACTCTTCTGATTTCAGAAGAGTTTTTTCTTTGATTTATTCGCCGAGTGCTTCGTTGAAGAAGGCGGCCATTCTCCCTTGATATTCTTCGGGATAGAGGAACATAGCTTCGACGTGGCGTGCGCCGGGGATGATCCAGAGTTCGGCGTTTTCACCGGCGGCTTGATAGAGCGGCTCCGCCGCTGCGACACTGATCCATTCATCCTGGTCGCCCTGTGTGATCATGATCGGGCGGTTGGCATTATTCTGCACAGCGGCGATCGGGCTGATCCCGTTTAAGTCGTAGCCATCCCATTTTGAGATGGTCAGGACGGCGTTCTTCATAAAGGCGGGCAGGCCATACATGGCGAGTTGATCGTCCAAAACGGCGGGAATATCGGTGAAGGAACTATCTGCCCATATCGCCCCGATGTTTGGGTCGGCGCCGAAAGCGTTCAGGCTGGTGGCAGCGCCCATTGAAACGCCCATCAAGCCGATTTTCTCGGGAGCGTAGCCTTCTTCCACCAACCAATCGAAAGCACCCAGCACATCCTTATATTCTTCAACACCGGCTGTGTAGCGCTCTCCAACTACATCCGATGCGCCATGATTGCGCAGGTCGATCAGCAGGATATTGAAGCCCTTATTTGCCAGCATTCCGGCAGGCAGCAGCACGGATGTGTTGCGCTTGCAAACGTCGCCGCCGTGCGTGACGATGATGGCTTTATCGGAAGGGGTGGAAGCGGGCACGAACCAGCCGCTGATGCGCACGTTGTCTTCACGGGATGTGAACTCGACATCTTCGTAGCTGCCCATTAGGTAAGGCGTGACGTCAATATCGATTTCGGGATAGTCGTATTCGCCTTTGAAATTGGCAGGGGTGAAATCGCGCCGCCCGTCCATGTAGACGCTCTCGCAATTGGGGTGGGTGACCGTCATCATATTGTAGATGTAGCTGCCGAGCCCGAAATAGACGCCAATGGCGAGCAGCAGCACGATCCCTGAGATTGTGATGATCTTTTTCATAGTGTCCTCTCTGATGAAAATGCCCTCAAAGGAGGACATTCATTTTTATCGGGAGTAGTATAGCGTTTTGTCGTACTTCTTCGCAGGGAAGAATGTCACGATTTTGGGCTATTCATTTACCACAGAGCGCACGGAGTTCACAGAGATTAACAGAAAAGACGCTGTGCTCTCCGTGGTGAGTTTTTAACTGACGCTTGCCTGCAACGCCTGCGCCAGATCTTCCAGAATATCGTCGATATGCTCGATGCCGACGCAGAGACGCAGCGTGCCTTCCGAGATGCCTGCCGCTTTCAGCTCAAGCGGCGAAAGCTGACGGTGCGTTGTCGATGCAGGATGAGCCGCCAGCGACTTGGCATCGCCGATATTGACGAGACGTTTGAAAAGTTTCAACGAATCGAAGAAACGTACACCCGCATCAAAACCGCCTTTGATGTCGAAAGACATCAGTGCCGAGGGTTTTCCAGCGGTGTATTTTTGCGCTAATTCGTAATAAGGAGAAGAGGGAAGCCCGGCGTAATTGACTGAATCCACCTGCGGGTGCTCACTCAAATACTTTGCCACCTTGGCTGCGTTTTCGCAATGCCGTTCCATACGAAGATGCAGAGTCTCGATGCCTTGCAGGATCAAAAAGGCGTTAAAGGGACTCAGCGCCGACCCCATATTGCGCATCGGCACAGTGCGGGCGCGCGCGATAAAGGCTGCCGGGCCCATTGCCTCGGCATAAACTACACCATGATAGGCGGCTTCGGGCGTATTCAACGTCGGGAAACGTTCGGCATTTTCCGCCCATGGGAACTTCCCGCTATCGACGATGATGCCGCCGAGCGAGTTGCCGTGTCCGCCCATATACTTGGTCAGCGAGTGGACAACAATATCTGCGCCGTAGTCAATCGGGCGGATCAGCATCGGCGAAGCGACGGTATTATCGACCATCAGCGGCACGCCGTGTTTGTGCGCCATCGCCGCAAGCGCTTCGATGTCTACGAGTGCGCCAACGGGGTTGGAGATGCTCTCACAAAAGACCAGGCTGGTCTTCTCGTCAATCAGTTTCTCCAAACTTTCAGGGCTTCCGTCTTCCGCAAAGCGGGCTTCGATGCCCAGCTTGGCAAAAAGGTGTGTAAAGAGCGTGTACGTCCCACCATAGAGCAGTGGCGTGGCGACGATATTATTGCCCGCCTCGGCAATTGTCAGCACAGCATAATGGATCGCCGCACTGCCGGCGCTGGTCGCCAACGCGCCGATCCCGCCCTCGAGCGCCGCCACCCGTTTTTCGAGCACGGTGTTGGTCGGGTTCATCAGGCGGGTGTAGATATTGCCTTCGACTTCGAGATTGAACAAGTCCGCGCCGTGTTGGGCGGAATCAAACTCATAAGCGACGGTCTGATAAATGGGTACCGCCACAGATTTAGTGGTCGGCTCGGATGTGTATCCGCTGTGGATGGCGAGGGTTTCTGGTTTCATTTTCTTCTCCTTTGATGGGGAACGGGGCGGACGTGTGAGGGGCTGGGTTCCGTTATAGTCGCTAGGTGCGTCGCACCAGGTTTAATCGGTTTAATGCTTATCGATCGGCATTTTTCTGTTTAAAAGGACTACTACCAACTTTCTGGTGCGACGCACCGCTGGTTGGGCACCAAGCGTAGATAACGGTATCAAGCCAAAATCATGAGCGATCCGCGGCTGCTTTGGCGTTCAGCCCAAGCGGATCATTCGGGTCGATATGCGGCGGGAAGGCGATCTTGCGATCCACATCCGTGAGCTGATAGATGAGGCCGATCCAATTGTTGAAGAAGGCGCGTCCTGAGTCGCGCCAGGTGTTGTCGAGCCAGGGTTCAAGCTCTTTTTCGGGAAACTCAGGGACGGGATTGCCCTGCTCAAGCGCTGCGTAAACAAGCTCCTGATAGTAGTTCACGATCTTTTTGGCTTTTCTGCCAAAGTAGTTTTCTGGATGCGGCGGATACTCGTCGATCTCGCCGTTGATAAAGCGCTGGACTTCACGCTTGTATTCCTTGAGTAGGGAGATGTGATCGTATTCGGGATGCCCCTGCAGGAAAACAAGGCGGAATTGGTCGGGGCTGACGGCGAGATGCACGCCGCCCTCTTCGCTGTAGACGAGCGTTTTGTAGCCAGCGACTTCGAGCTGAGCGCGGCTGACGTCGTTGTTGCGGGAGTGGGGCACGTCGAAGCGGGTGTTCATGTCGAGCAGGAGGGGGTGATCGCTGCGGGTGACGCGGTGATTGTAAACGCCCCAACGTTTTTTCGGCAGACGTTTGCGTTCGATGCGGCTGATGGCTTTGGCAATGGCGTGCGTGGACAGGCAGGATGCCAGCGTAGACGTCACGTTTTGCATCGACCACTCGATCACGTCCCGCAGGTCGTCCCAGAAGGGTTCTTCATCAAGGTTGGGGTTGGCGATGTTGGCGCCCGTGACGATCAGAGCGTCGAGACCTTCTTCCTTAAGTTGCTCGAAGGGCGTGTAATACTGGTCGATGTAGGCTTGTGTTTCCGGACTGCGTTTGAAGCTTGGCATCGTGGTGGGATAGATGTAGAACTGGGCAATCTGGTTAGAACTACCGACAAGGCGCAGAAATTGCAGCTCGGTGACCTTGAAGGCGGAGTCGGGCATCATGTTCAGGAAGCCGATGTGCAACTCGCGGATGTCCTGCTTGAGGGCTTGGTCGAGGCTGAGCACTTCGTGACGATGAATGGTGCGCAGCTTTTCGAGGCTGGGGAGGGGGGTATGGGCTACTAAGGGCATGGTTTTTCTCTTTTGTTTTCACCATAGAGTGTATGGAGTTTTTTTGTGTGTTTTGCTTTACTGATATCACAGAATAAGACATGTTGGCAAAATGCCTGCCCCCTCTGTCCTTCGGACATCTCCCCCAAATTCCAAAAGCGTGGAATTTAGGGGAGACCAGACGATAAGTTTATTCCTGTCCCCTATTTTGCTTGCAAAATGGGGGACGCCCCAGCGAAGCGAGGGGCAGGAGGCTTAACGTCTGATTTGAAGGAAAATCTATGTAATATCAGTCATTTCAAACGTTGTGATCTCCGTATTCTCAGTGGCTTATCAATATATGCAAAACTGCGAAGGATGACTTCTTTGCCATATCCTTCGCAGGTGGGTTAAATTCGTCTTAGGATAGTACAAAAAAATCAGAGAAGCAAGAGCAAAATTAGCCCAATTGTGGCAGGCAGGGCCTGAATGTAGAGAATCTTGCGGCTGGCGGTCAGTCCGCCGAAGATACCGGCGATAAGTACACAGATCAAAAAGAAGGTTTTGATGCTCATCCCGGCTGCGCCAAGCGTGAGACCCCAGATGAGACCTGCTGCTAGAAAGCCGTTATAGAGACCCTGATTCGCCGCCAGAGTTTTTGATGCCGTAGCCGCTTCTTCGGTCGTTCCAAAGGCACGCCGACCGACGGGTTTGTCCCAATAGAACATCTCCAGCACGAGAAAGGCGATGTGCTGGAGCGCGATGATAGCGATAATACTATTTGTAAGTGTACTCATAAGAATGTTGTCCTTGTTCTGGTAATTGATTGACGATAAAAGAGATGGTCGCATTCATAATAATCATTTTTTTGGGGAGCGTGTGCAATTTTAGAAAGTTTAGATCAGTTTTATTTCATCGGCCTATTTTGGCATGTGATGGCTCAGTTTTTGGAAAAGAAGCACTGAAATTAAGGGATTTCGGCAAAGGCTTCCATCGACGCGAATCCGACCCCGACCATGCTGCGACCTGTATGCGCTCCCAGGGTCAGTGACATGGGCCCCGTTGGCAACCATGTGCAATCGAAAAGTTTGTCGACCATTTCGCGCAACATGCTTCCACCTTCAGGATTATCGGAATATAGCACCTGAACCATTAGCTTACTGCCTGCTGCATGCTTCTCTGTAATTAGATTGGCTAATCCTTGAAGGGCGCGTTTGAAAGTACGCGTTTGGCCCAACTGAATATAGGTGCCGCCTACTTTTTCAACGCCGATGAGCGGCTTGAGATTTAGGATGGATGCTATGATGCCCTTCATGTGGCTGATACGCCCGCCGTGGATCAGGTATTTGAGTTCGTCGAGGGTGTACATGCAATCGGTCGCGTCGCTGATGCGTTTGACCAGCCCCAAAATTTGATCTTTCGCCCAGCCAGCCTTAATCGCACGCGCAGCGGCATAAACTTGCCATCCCGAAGCAGCTGTCAGGGTTTTGGTATCAATATGGGTCACGTTCGCTTCGGGTACCAGTTTTGCGCCTTCGAGTGCGGCATTAAACGTACCACTCAATCCTGACGTGATGTGGATCGATAAAATATCCGGATCTGTGGCGGCGACCTTTCGGTACATCTCAGCGAATTCGCCCGCCGAAGGTTGGGACGTGGTTGGAAGATTGCCACTCGCTTCGAGCAAGGGGTAAAAATCTTTGTGCTGAATATCCACACCTTCGCGGTAGGATTTTCCGTCCAATGTGACGGTGAGTGGAACCGTGTGGATATTTAATTCGTCTTCTTCGCCAGCGGGAAGGCGTAAGTCTGTGCCGCTATCAGTTACGATTTGCATTTTTTCTCCTGGTGGGTGACCTGCTCGGTTTTTATGAGCAAGTTGTAGATTCAAATAATTACAGCGACAAAAGAGAGTTTTGTCACTTCTGGGAATGATTATCTCAGGGGTTTTTTCTTTTGGAATTACAAATGGTTAACAAACTTATAAGTCTCGGAGTTGCGAGGCTACGGCATGGACATGCCTATCATGATTATTTCTTCGCCATCCAAATTGTCCACAGGTCTTTTTCGACCAGTGGATAACTTTCGGCAAGTCGGGCAAGGCGTTGAATGTAGATGTCCAGTTCGGCATCGCTGAGTTCGAAGAGAATACTCTTCCCTTTTCTAGTGAGTATCTCGTTTTCCAGCTCGTCCCAATCTTTATAGATACGGCGGACCTCCGCATACGAAATGATGTGTGTCTCTTTAAACCCCGCCACTTGTAGAAGTTCTGCATACTCCGTACGGGATGGGCGCCTTGCTCGCTCGAATTCGACCAAGCGGGGAAAGGTCTGCATCAGCTCTCGTCGAATCCAATGCTTATCGGATGTGGATCGCACATCTTCGATGGTGCGATCCTGTATGACCGCGATACCGTCTGGCCGCAGGATGCGCATCATCTCGTGGGTGTTGTCGCTTTTTTGCCTATCGTCAAGATGATGGATGAGTGCCCGCTCAAAAACGATGTCGCAGGATTTGTTTTCTAATCCAGTCTGTTCGCAGGGCGCATTCACAAAGTTGACCTGTGGATAAGTCTTGCTGGCTTCCTGAATATATTGCAGGGAGAAATCCACACCAGTGACCGATCTTGCCCCGCAGCGGATGAAACCTTCCGAGTAAATGCCTCCACCGCAGCCGATGTCGACCACATCTTTGCCCATTGGCTGGAGTGTCTCACGGCACCACGCTTCCCATGATGGAGCGACGTGCCGATTGGCGTATGTGCCAGAAGTAGATGGGTCTTGAAATTTCATAATTGGTATTTAGCTTGTTTTCCATTCATCTTTTAGCAATCCATAGACAACATGGTCAACATATCGGCCATAAAGATTTTCGGCATTTCTGATCACGCCTTCTTCTTTCAGGTTTAATCTTTCGGGAATTGCCCTGCTTTTTGTGTTTTCTACGGCACATCTGATTTCAACTTTTCTCAAGGCTAATTCATCAAAACCAATGTCAATAAGTTTTGTGACAGATTTTGTCATAATACCTTTTTTGCCATGATCCTTATCCAGCCAATAGCCGATAGCTCCTGTCCTTGTCGACGGTTCTATTGTGTTGTAACTTACTAATCCGACAATATTCTTTTGAAAGAGAATAACGCAGTTCAAGCCCCGCCCTTCTGCCATTTGGGATACGACTGATTTGATAAAGTCTTCGGTATCTTTTTGCTTTGTGTTGGCATCAAGCCATGGTAGCCATTCTTTTAGATAATCTCGATTCTTATCGACAAGGTTGTACAGTTCTTCGGCAAAGTGTGGCAAAGTAATTGCCAATTTTAAATCATGGTCGATTTCTCGATAGAACATTCTGATTCCCTTTATTTACAATTATGGGCCTGATTTTGTCTTCTGGTTGCTATTTGAAAATGCTGATAAGAAAAGTGCCCAAGGAGATTATGAGACATAGTGGTGAATAGAATCTTGTGTCCAGTAAAGCAAACCGTGACGCTTTGTGTTTTTTGAAAAAACCAATATGGTCGAAGTCGCCAACGGCGCGCAAAAAGAAAACGACAGTGATGCCCCATGTGCCCCAATAAAAGATGAAAGGCCATTGGGGCTTCACGAGTTGCTCGATGCGCCCCAGCACAATAAAGGCTGCTGTAAAAAGCGCCAGCGCAACGATGATGGTTGCCAAGGGGGATGGTGTAAAGAGGGCCTCCCCATTTTCTTTGGCAGGAACGGCAGTTGATGCTCCCCACGTACCGCCGAGCGCCCAGTAGACATGGATCGTGCCTAGCGTAATAAAAATTGCGAAAAGTATAAAGCCGATAATATGTAGAAAGTCCATTCTCTATCTCTCAATCTTTTCCGGTGAAGGATCAATTTTGTAACGCCATTCTGATTTGATTTTTACCGGTTTCCTCTTCAAAGACTTCGCCTGTTTCCACGAAACCGTATTGCTTATAGAAATTTCTTCCGATTGGATTGTCTTTGAAAACATCCAGAACCAAGGGCATTCTGATATTTGCAGCAAAATCCATCAGTTGATGACCGATCCCGTTACGCTGGTGATCGGCGTGAACAAAAAGCCCGCCAACTTCATTGCCGAGCAGCGAGATGAATCCGATCACCTTGCCATCTTTTTCGTAGACCCATGTTTCGGATGCGGGCAAGTAGTCTGCTGCGATTCTCTTTCTTTCTTCCGCCAGAAAGGCTTCATTGAGAAAATGATGCGCGATCTTGGATGCGGTGTACCAAGCGTTCAGGAGTTCGTTCAAATCGGTGGGTTGATATTTTCTGATCAGAGTAAGTAATCCAAGTTCAAGATAAGGACTGCGACACAGGAGATCATCACAGCCAACGGGATCGGGATAAAGATCAATTTCTCAAGCGTTTTCTCTTTTTGCATTATCCAGAATGCCGCAATCCCCCCAACCAAAAAACCGACGGGCGGACCTTGAATGATGGCCACCGTTGCTGAATCTTGCCAGCCGAAAAATAGCAGCATGATCATGCCAGCGAAACCGCCTCCAATGGCAGCGACGATGGCGCTGACCACTGTGATCAGCATTTTGGCGATCCAGTGATATTGTTGAGATTTTTGTGCTGTAGCTGTGTTGGTCATCTGGACTCCTGAGGGTGTTAGCCGAGTTCGTTTTCTTGGGAGTAGTTGTTCATGATGATTCTTTATAAAGAGAGTTTAAATTCTTTTCGAAGTTGGTCGAATTTATAACATATTGTTTCGCAGAAAATGCTATGGAATACCCCAAACATAAGCAACACCATTTCCATAGGTTACTAAATAACGCCCGTCTGGGGTGAAATCAGCGGAACAACATGTGTTTAATCGTCGGAGTTCGCTTCCAAATTTAGCATTCCATAAGCGAATTGTCCCATCCCAACCGACTGAAACTAATAGATTGGATTGTGGATTAAATTCCAAGGTACGAATTTTTCCCCAAAAACCTTCTCCACTTCGATCTTCATGACCGCTGAGTGTTGCTTGTAAAGTTAGGGTTTCAAGATTCCAAACAAAAATATCTGTTATGTTGCCAGTAGCAATGAATTGCCCATCGGAACTAAATGCGAATGCTTCAAGATAATTGAAATCAGCTATGATCTCCATTGGTAGGAAAAACCTTTCTTCCGTATCTTCATCTTTGAAGAAAGGTTCTGTTCGACCATTGTTTGTATCATATCCAAATGTTACAAAATTGCCTTGAGCATTGAAGTTGTAATTCTTAATTGCATAGGGGTTTGCATAACCATATGCATAACTATTTATGCCATATCTAATAGTTTTTCCAGACTGTAAATTCAACGCTACAAAATTGTCCGCATTTGTTAAAAAAATACTTGCCCCGTTAGAAGAGAAGGAAATTGGACTGTAAAAAACATCCTTTAGTTTCCATTCGTGTGTAATTGCTCCAGTATTTAGATCCCATAGCTGTAGAATTTCTCTGTCGAATGTTGCCAAGGATCTACGGTCTGGAGCAAAGCTGATCCCTTTGATTTCGCAACAATCTAGTTGGAGAGTTTTTAGCAATTCATTACTTTGAATATCGTAAACTTCAACCTGCCCAGAATGCGTTAGGGTTGCGAGTGCATATCGCTGTGTCCCATCAATTTCGATAATACTAGCATCGGCTACATCGAAATCAGTAATTGGGATTTTCGCAAAATCTTCTTTTGTGTTGATGTTGATTACATTAATGCCTGTTTTCCCATAATAAGCAAGGAAATTACTGTCAGGGCTTAATGCAAACGTATCATCCAAATAAGTGGCTCCAATATCTATATCTATGCTAAATAATTCGTTACCACTCGCTAGATCAAAAATTAATATTTGATCCTTCACCGAACACGCTCCCAGTTCATGGTTGCTAGTGATATTTACTTGACAAGTTTCAAATGGCTCTTCATTTTGTGTTAGGAAGTTAAAGATTTTGCTATCTTCTCCATAGCTTGTTACGAATACCCCTGTGTTGTCACGATTAAAAACAAAATCATAGCCCCCTGTTTGATAAGTAGTTACCAATTCACCTGTGCTAGATTCTATTGCAGTGAGACCTCTTTGACCACTAAAAAACAATTCTTTGCCATCTTCTGTGAATGATAATGCTACTGTTGTATACCATATATCATGTTCGCTAAATATTTCCTGTCCTGTTTCTGTATTCCATAGGATCATTACATTTACTGGAGAGCTACATCCACGACAGGCCCCTCCAATTGCCGCAACGTAACCTCCGCGTCCATACGCTAGTTTAGAAACCCATACCATCCCACCATCAAGACTTCTCATCTGTAACCCTGAAAGCGCATTCCATAAACTGACTTTCCCATCTACTGCGACGGCTAAAACATTTCCATCAGGACTAAAGGCAATCGCTGAGACGTAATCCTTAACATCGAGAAAACCATTTTGTTCAAAGGTTTCCCCATCGTATAAGAAGACGCCCCGTCCTGTTGCAATAGCTAAACGTTGACCGTCAGGAGAAAATTCAATATCCTGCGCTGTTCCTGTACCAATTACATTCAGGAGTTTCATTTGGGTACCTGCGTTGAACTCTGTCAGCGTTAGCGGATGGGTAGGAACAGGAGCCACTGCTATTGGTTCCATTGTTGCGGTTGGAGAAATTGTAGTTGGTGTTGGAGTTTGTGATGCAGGGATTTTTGTAGCAGTTGCAGTTCGAGATGAACTGATTGTTGGAGAAGAAGCGGCTGGGAGAGTGGATGTAGGCGCAAGCTGAGATTGCATACACCCTGATAAAAAGAAAGCTATAAGGAATACGAAGTAGGACAATCTTTTCATTTTGTGACTCTCCCTATGTAATAGATGATGTCTTGTGTCTGTTGCCTAAGCCCCAAATACCTCACTCAACGCCCTAACCTGCTCCGCAGCATGATACGACGACCTGACCAGCGGACCCGACTCAACCCACTTGAATCCCAAATCGAGACCAAATTCTTTCAACTCTTCGAACTCTTCGAGCGTGTAATAGCGGGCGATGGGCAGGTGCTTGCGGCTGGGCTGTAAATACTGCCCAACGGTCAGGATGTCCACATCCCAACGGCGCAGGTCACGGATCACTTCTTTGACTTCATCCATCTCCTCGCCCAAGCCGACCATGATGCCCGACTTTGTCAGCCCGTTCGGGAAGAGTTTCTTCGCATTCACCAGCGTCGCTTCGGTGACGGCGTAATTACTCTGCGGCTGGATCGTCTTGAAGAGGCGCGGCACACTCTCTACATTGTGGTTCAAAATATCGGGGCGGGCATCCATCACGATCTTCAAGGCTTCCACGCTGCCCTTAAAATCGGGGATCAGCACCTCCACCGAGCAATCCTCCACAATCTCGTGAATGCGGCGGATGACCATCGCAAAGATAGGCGCACCGCCGTCCCGCCGTTCGTCACGGTTCACCGACGTGATGACAGCGTGCTTCAACTCCATCGCCTTCACCGCTTGCGCCACACGCTCGGCTTCCTCCCAATCCAAATCTTCGGGCATGCCGTGCTTCACATCGCAGAAACGGCAGGAGCGTGTGCAAACAGCGCCCAGCATCAAAAAGGTCGCCGTGCCGGAGCCCCAGCACTCGCCCAAATTCGGGCACATCGCCTCTTCACAGACGGTGTGCAGTTCCTTCTTGCGCATCAAAACTTTCAGTTGCTTCGTCACTTCGCCAGACGGCGCCTTGACCTTGATCCAGTCCGGGCGGCGTAGCGGTTTGGGGGTAGATTCTTCGGGCGAGATTCGATCTCGGGTAGGGGTAGCAGGCATAATTCAACTCCGTTTCGTAGTATTTTTTATGGATAACCCAGTTCCTGAGCGGAGGTCGAACGTAGTGAGACCGTAGTCGAAGGACGGTATTTGCAAATCCGCCCTTCGACTGCACCGACACTTCGTGTCGCTTCCGCTCAGGGACTGCTAGATTTTCTAACGATCAATCTCAACCCTTCGACGGATACAACCTCGATCCGCTCTCCCTTTGAAATTGCTTCCGTTCTATCAGCTTTTTCAGCAGACCAAAGTTCGCTCCCCACCCGAACCTCGCCGCTCGCAGCGAAATCCGTTGTGGCAACACCTTGCTTGCCGACGAGCGATTGCTGCCCCATGCGCACGGGCGCTTTGAGCGCTTTGAGCGCAAAACCCAGAATGGCAGTGAACATGGCAGCGATCAGCACGGCAACAGTGATGACGAGCGGAACAGAGACGCGCCCAAATTCAGGCGTGCCGGGCGAGTTGAAGAGCACCAGCGCTCCAACGATGAACGAGCCGATGCCCGCTGCCGTCAGTGCGCCGTGCGTGGGCGCTTTGACATCCAGAATGAAAAGGGCGAAGGAGACGATAATAAAGATCAGCCCGAACCAGTTGACGGGCAGAATGCCCATCCCGTAGACAGCGAGGGCGAGGGCGATGACGCCGATGAAACCCGCCACCCAGCCGCCTGGGCTGCCGAGTTCGATGAAGATCGCCTGCGTGCCGATGGCGATCAAAATGAAAACAATATTCGGGTCGGTTAGCAATTTGAGCAGTTGCTCAATCAGCGTGAGGGGGATATCTTCGACGCGCGTGTTAGCGGTGTTGAGCAGGCGGCTTTCGCCGAGCACGGTCACTTCAAAACCGTTTAGTTGGGCAAGCAGGTCACCAAGGTCTGTGGCGATGAAATCCACCAAGCCGACTTCATAGGCTTCGCTGGCAGAGACAGCCCGTGCTTCTTCGATGGTTGCTTCGGCGATGGCGATGGCTTCATCCCCACGCCGTTCCGTCAGTGTGCGGACGGTTGCCTTCAGGGCTTCGATCTCTTTGGCTTTGGCGGTCTCGCCGATGTCGGAGCCGTCGCTGTTGATCGGGCTGGCTGCCCCGATAATCGTCTCGGGAGCCATGGCAGATGCATGCCCCGCGAGCGTGATCAGTGTCCCCGCCGAGCCAGCCATCGCTCCTTGCGGCGAGACATAGACGATCACAGGTACGCTGCTTGCGCGGATAATCTGTACCATATCACTCATCGTGGTGATGGCGCCGCCAGGCGTGTTCAATTGCAGGATCAAGGCTTCGGCGTTATTCCGCTCGGCAACCCTGACTGCCCGCTCAAGATATTGCAGCGACGAAGGCGCAATTGTCCCGTCAATTTCCATGACCATGATGGTGGAAAGGCCGTCCTGCGCGTGAACGGATGTCCATGAGAAGAACAGGGCGGTAAATAGCACGAGTAGAAGCTGAAGGCTTTTTTTAGTTTTCATTGTGAGATTATTATACTTTGGAAGAAGTTGAAAATTAGCAGAGTTCATAGAACGCGGATTTGCGCTGATCTTGCGGATTCTCACGGATAAAGCAAGCAGCTTAAAAAAAACCGCGTAAATCAGCCAAATCCGCGAGTATCCGCGTTCTATTGTAGACAGTTAGCGAGACGCTTCACCCCTTCTCGAATTTCAGCTTCGCCATAAAACGCAAAGCAAAGCCGCATATATTCTTCCATGCCCATCTTTGCCGAGAAGAGCGCGCCCTGCCGAATATCGACGTTGAAATTTTTAGCCTTTTTGCGCAACTCGCCACTGTCCACACCGGGGATGCGCACCCAATAAAAGAAACCGCCCTCGGGGGTGGTGAATTTTGCTTTGGGGAGCATTTCCTTTAGCGCAGCATCCATCACTTGTAAACGAGCGGAATACGTTGCCTTTAGTGTGGTGATATTTTTCGCCAAATCTCCGCTTTCAAGTAGTTCATGCACAATCGCCGATGTGAATGGGTTCAGACCGCCGCCGCTGTCGATGAGGCCGCAGGATGTAATCGTTTTCAGAACGTTGGCGTGGGCTTGAATCCATCCCAGTCGCAGACCGGGGGCGAGTATTTTTGAGAAGGAGTTGATCGAGGCTACTTGCTCGGATGTGTCTGAAAAGAGGGCAAAAGGTTTGGGAACGAGACCTGTCAGGTTTTCTACGCCTTTTTTTGGCGGAGAGCCTACCCCAGACTGAACGGGGTCTTGGTCTTTAGGGTGCGCTTTGAAACCTGACAGTTCTAGGAGGTGATAGACCTCGTCAGCGACGATTAGGAAGTTGTGCTTTTCGGCGAGTTCGACGAGTTTTTCGCGCCGTGCGAGTGAGAGCGTGCGTCCGCTGGGGTTTTGGAAGGTGGGGATGGTGTAGAGTAGTTTGGGGTTTTCTCGCTCTAGAATCTCTTCGAGGGCATCAAGAGACAGCCCCTCGTCATCCATTGGCACGGATAACACCCGTAGTCCGTGGTCGGCGAAGATGCGCAGGGCGAGGAAATAGGTTGGGGCTTCGACGATGACCGTGTCGCCGGGGCGGGTATGCAAGCCCACCAGCAGATCCAAGCCCGAAGATGCCCCATTGCTGACGAGCAGGGACGATCCATTCACGGTTTCTCCGAAAGACTGGGTTAGAAAATCCGCCAGAGATTCTCGAAAATAGCCGTTGCCCTGTTCCGTGCCATATTGCAAAGATGCACGCATCCCTTTGGCGAAGGCGCGTTCACTAGCACGCTGGAGCGCATCCACCGGTAAAAGCTCAAGAGCGGGGTTGCCCATGCCGAGATCAATCGCATCGGCGGGCGCAACGGTTTGGATGATCTTTTTGTCATTCATGCGTGGGATTATACCGAATGGCGTTGCGATGTCGTTCTTGACCCTAACCCTTCATCACGGTAAAATCACTGTCGCTAATGCGGGAGTCGCCAAGTGGTAAGGCATCAGCCTTCCAAGCTGACATTCGCGGGTTCGAATCCCGTCTCCCGCTCAAGATGGGTTGAAGGTTGCAGGTTGAATGAAGAAAACTTTCAACGGCAACCTTTTACTTATCAGAATGAAAGGGCCCGTGGCGCAGCGGTTAGCGCTGACGACTCATAATCGTTAGGTCGCTGGTTCGAATCCAGCCGGGCCCATCTTCCAAAGACTTTGCCTTTTTTGGCGAAGTCTTTTTTGTTAAACAGTATCTTTGCGAGATCGTAGTGTGTAGTATTTGCCTTAAAAGAAATACTGTAACATCAACAAAACGCTCATTCCGGCAACAATCGTCCAGACGATATTTTTTGTTTTCCATGCGACCAAAGTTGCGACGAGACCAGCGAGTAAACGATAATTACCGAGAGAAATGTCGAGGGTTCCGCCGGGCAAGACCAATTCAGGGGCGATAATCGCGGAGAGTACCGCAAGTGGGACAAAGCGCAGCGCGCGTTCGATCAGCTTGGGGGGCTGCCAACGGTCAAGTATCACAATAAATGAAAGTCGGATGCCGAAAGTCAGGATGCCGATAATGAACATTGTGATCCAGAAATTATTCATCTCCGCTCCCTTCGCTCCATAAGCCGACGGCGATGCCGATAATCGCAGCGACGATCAAGTTTAGTTTGTAGGGCAGCGGGGCGGTCAGGACAGCAACTACGCTTGCAGATAAGGCTGCGAGAACCCCGGGGCGATCTTTCAGTGTAGGGACAACCAGCGCGATGAAAGTCAACGCAAGCGTGAAATCTAACGACCAACTCTCCGGGAACTGCGCCCCCACAAAAATGCCCACGGCGGTGCTGATTTGCCAGGATGTCCACAATGCCAATCCCGCGCCGAGAAAGTACCAGTGCTTTTGGGGGCTGGCATCCCGTTTGTAGTAGCGCGTAATAGCGACGGCGTAAGCTTCATCGGTTAGCAAGTAAGAGAGCACTGTTTTCCAAAGTGGATTGAGTTCCTTAATATGCGGAGCGATGGAGGCACTGTAGAGCGCGTGACGTAGATTGATGACGAAGCCAGTCACGATCATCACCAGCGCGGGTGTGCCTGCTGCAACAAGTTGCGCGAGCATAAACTGTGCTGAACCAGCAAAGACGATCACAGACATGGCTTGGGCTTCGCTTGCGCTCAAACCGGCCCCGAGGGCTAAAATACCGTAGATCGTCCCAAAGGGAACGACACCTACCAAGATGGGTGTTTCATCTCTTAAACCATGTAGAAACTCTATTTTTGCACTTTGCATTTTTGTTCTCCAAAATTTTGCCAATTATAGTGGAAGGCTGATTTTTGGATGAACGGCTTTTCTGCGCTTTTTATAAATAACAACTGAAAGACCAGATTTGCGTATACAATCATAGTGAAAGAATAATTTTGATCTTTCTTGAAAAGGAGAAGTAAAATGAGTTTTTTAGGTAATTTAATCTGGTTGATCTTTGGCGGATTTCTCTCTGGTTTGGGCTATGTTTTTGGTGGCTTGTTAACCATGCTGACCATTGTTGGTATCCCGCTGGGAGCGGATGTCGTTCGGCTCGGTATTGCATCGATGGCACCTTTTGGCAAGGAAATTGTGCCAATTAATGCTGATAGTACACCCAATATGATCTTTAACGTCATTTGGGCTATTCTCTTTGGTTGGGAAATCGCCGTATCGCATTTGCTGCACGGATTGGTGCTGGCGATCACGATTATCGGCCTCCCATTCGCCAAGCAGCACTTCAAGCTTATCCCGCTGGCATTATTCCCCTTTGGGAAAGAGTTGCGCTAAAGTCAAATATCATGTAAAACAGGGGGAGTTTCTTCACGCAAAGGACGCATTCTGAAAAGATGCTTACAAAGCCGTGCAGACGCAAAGCGAGCCTATGCTCCTTTGCGTCTCTGTGTCTTTCTGGACTTTGCCAATAAAGCCCCATAATTTGGAGATGTTATGAATAACTGGATCGCCCTCATCATTACTTTCGCTGCTGCTCTCGGCTGGTTGCGCCTGATGGATTTTTTTGCACATCATGGATGGATTGAATCTCGTCTCAGCCGCAAGATCATCCATATTGGCACAGGTCCCATTTTTGTGTTGTGCTGGTTACTCTTTGACGATGGGTCTGCTGCGCGTTGGATGGCTGCGCTTGTGCCTTTTGCGATTACCGTACAATTCGCGCTGATCGGTTTGGGGATCATCAAAGATGAGGCTTCCGTTAAATCAATGTCACGCACAGGCGATCCAAAAGAGTTGCTGCGGGGACCGCTTTTTTACGGTATTTCCTTCGTTGTGATGACGCTCGTATTTTGGACGGATTCGCCTGTGGGCATCATCGCGTTGATGTTGATGTGTGGCGGTGATGGTATTGCAGATATGGTCGGGCGCGCTGTCAAATCGGCGAAGCTGCCATGGAGCCCGTTGAAATCTGTGGCAGGGTCTTTGGCGGTATTCATTGGGGGATGGGTATTGGCCATGTTAGTGGTGGCAGTTTTCTTGTCCGTGGGCGTTTTCGGCGGGACGTTATCCAGTTATGCTTTGAAAATCGGCATCATCGCTTTTGCGGGGATGTTGGTCGAATCGCTTCCCTATAGAGATGTTGATAATTTCACGGTCACGCTTGTGGCTGTGGTTGTGGGATTGATGCTCTTCTAATTTTCCAAGCTGTAAGGTCTAATCGTGCTTGATTGTCTTTCTAAGAGTGAAGTAGTGGTAAGATATTCTGACTAGAAAGTTTTTGAAATTTCTGCTTCAGGTGTTTCCTAAATTATGCTAAAAGTGATCTTGCAAGCCCCCAATCCTGTACATCCATTTGGCGAGCCCGCACGGGAGTTACGTATTCATAATCAACCCCTGTGGCTGTGGCAACGCAGTGTGTTGGAACAATATACAACACAAGAACTGGAGTTGCAGCCTGGCGAGCGTATGCCGCAAAGACATGAAGAGATGTTGGTTTATCGTAACAACCTTTTCTTCGATCAGGGGTATATAGATGCTTTTATTACAACTGCGCGTAAGCATGGTAGAGCTTGTCGGGCGGGGTTCCGTTCTGATGATCCCTCGTTCCGTGAGCACGCTTTGCCGCTTTCCACCTCATATACGCCTGCTGGGAACATCTATCTTGCAGACCTTTGGTATTATCCGCACGGCCCCGTTGCAGATGCACGTCCCCTGATTGTTGATACAGAACCGACAGAAGTTGGTTATTACCATGTGCCAACCTATATGGCAGACCAAAGTGGCGACCTTGTTTTTCAGGTGCCAATGCGCTCGATGCTCGCAATTGACTCGTGGGTACATATTTTTATCGCGGACGTTGTCTTTGGGGTCTTTGGACGCGGGGCGCAAGTTGAACGGCAGCTCGAAGAAGACTTGGGCTTTAAGGTTAAGGTTCTTGCGAAAGCGCTCTATGAGGGACGTCAGGTTTTAGAGTGTTCTGAGTTGGTAAAGATCGGCAAGGACTGTGTGATTGATCCTAAAGCCGTTATTCATGGCCCGACTACGATAGGGGATAACGTTACCATCGGCGCTGGGGCGGTTGTGGAGAACTGCATTATTGGCGATAATGTGAATATCTCGCAAGATTGTCAGTTGATGCTTTCTGTGGTTGGGGATGGCACCTTTCTTCCCTTTAAGGCCGCGCTCTTTATGACCTCCATTATGGACAATAGCATGGTTGCGCAAAATACATGTTTGCAAATGTGTGTGATTGGGCGGAACACCTTTATTGGCGCTGGCTCGACTTTTACAGATTACAATCTGATCCCTGTGCCGCTTTTGGCGATGGATGGCAATAATAGCTTGCGCGAATCCAATCGCCCGGTGATGGGGGGCTGCGTAGGGCATAACTGTCGGATTGGTTCGGGAATGATCGTTTATCCTGCCCGTACGATTGAGTCAGATGTTGTTTTGGCAGCGACCAAAGAACGCCGTGTAATTGATAGAAATGTTCGCTTTGAAGATAGTGACCATCATGGTCTTCGCCTTGGGCATTTGCATATGACTCCCTATCATAAAAAAGACGAAAAGGAAGTAGAATCTTGGTAAATGGATAGTTTTGCCTTCATCATTCATCCCATCGACCCCAAAAGAGACGTGAGTCGAAAATTTCCGTTTTTGGGGCGCATTCTTACAGAAGGGCAAATTGATTTTTTCTCAACCTTTTTCCCTCCCGTCTATATTTCCGAGATCGAGGGAATTCGTTCTGAAGTGACTGGAAAAGAAATAAAAGGCTGGTTTATTGCCTGTCCTTATACGCCACGGCGAATGTTGAGTTTGCCTGAAAAAACGGTCTATCGTAAAATTATACAGACTGGCAAAATGGCCGAAAAACTCGGCGCCAAAACGCTTGGGTTGGGTGCTTTTACATCAGTGATTGGCGATGCTGGCATCAGCATTGCAAACGGTTTGGATATTCCTGTCACAACGGGAGATGCCTATACAGTATCCATTGCTGTAGAGGCGATCCGTGAAGCGGCAAAGCTCATGGATATAGATATTGCCAAATCAACGGCAGCAGTTGTGGGCGCGGGCGGCTCGATAGGTCGCGTTTGTGCGGAGTTGCTTGCGGATGATGTCCAGAATCTATATCTGCTGGGACGCAATCTCGAACCTTTAGAACAGTTAAAAGAAAAGTTGACAGTATCTTCAAGTGCGGCTTTAGAAGCCAGCACTGATCTATCACTTTTGCGAGATGCCGATCTAATTTTGACGGTGACGAGCGCGGTCCATGAAGATGTGATTCGCCCCGAGCATCTACGCAGTGGAAGCGTGGTTTGTGACGTTGCGCGCCCCCGTGATGTTTCTGCAATGGTAGCCGCAGAAAGAGATGATATATTAGTGATAGATGGCGGGATGGTGGACATCCCGGGTACAGTTGATTTTCATTTCAATTTTGGCTTTCCCGAAGGCAAGGCATACGCCTGCATGGCAGAGACAATGGCACTAGCATTGGAAGGTCGTTTTGAAGATTACACATTAGGCAAAGAAATTTCACGCGAACGCGTGGAAGAGATTACAGCGATTGCCAAGAAACATGGCTTTCGCTTGAGCGGTTTCCGCTCATTTGAAAAAGAAGTTACGCAGGCGCAGATCGAATCTGTACGCCGTAACGTGAAAAAAACAACGAATTAGTGTAGGAAGCCGTGGTGCTTCCATAATTGTATTATTCGTTCATTCCAAACCCTGGAGGTCCCGTATGGGAAAAGCCCGCCTTTTGGTTGTTGAAGACGATGCCGATATTGCAAACATGCTGAAGATTTACTTCAGCGGTTTGGAATATGATGTTGACATCGCTCCACGAGGGTACGATGCGCTGGATAAAACCCGGCAAGTCTTACCCCATTTAATTGTGCTCGATATCATGCTTCCCGATATTGATGGCTACGAAGTTTGCCGCACATTGCGCACCAGTACGCGCACCAGCCACATCCCCGTTATCTTTTTGACTCAAAAAGATGAGCGCAGTGATAAGCTGCAAGGATTGGAGCTGGGGGCAGATGACTACATCACCAAGCCTTTTGATATCGAAGAACTCAAGCTCCGTGTACAAGGCGCGATCCGCCGCTCGGAACGCGAGAGTCTTACCGATCCCCGCTCGGGGTTGCCGGCCGGACGCTTGATCGAAGAGCAGCTCCGTCGCATTATCCGCGAAGAAGGCTGGGCACTGATGGATTTACGCATCAGTGAATTTGCCTCCTTTAACGATGTCTATGGCTTTGTGGCTGGCGATGATGTTTTACGCTTTGCAGCGATGCTGCTGGGCGAGATCGTCGATGCTCACGGCACGCCGAATGATTTTATCGGTCATGCTGGGGGCGATAACTTCATTATCATCTCAACTGATGAAGCAATGCCGAATATCCGCAAAGCTGTTGAAGAACGCTTTAATGAAGAAGTGCAAACACACTATAACTTCATGGATCGACAGCAGGGCTTTGTTCAAACCACTGGCGCAGATGGGCAGCCAGCCCAGTCTCCGCTTATGTCCATGGCAATGGGCGTGATCTCGCCTAAGGAGCATCGTTTTGCTGATATTCGTGAGATCACTGAAATGGCGGCAGAAGCACGTCGCTTAGATTCATCCACGGAAGCTTAGGCTTTCAGCGGCAATGGGTATTGGGACCGGTTTTCTTGCCATAGGTGTAGGACTGGCGTTAGTTGCGCTGGTCAGGTTTGCCACGCGTCGGGCTTTGCGTGCACAACCTGCTTGGCAAGCTGCCATCGAGTCTCAAAATGTTGAAGTTCCTGAGCACGGGGATGCGATTTTGCAGGTTCGTGCTGGTGGGCAAGTGGAATATATCAGCCCGATTGGACGAAATTGGTTTGCCTTGGGCGAAACGGAAATTCCCAATCTGGAGCGCTTAGCACGGCGTGTTCGTCCTAGTGAAGTTTTTTGGAAATTATGTGTCTCTCAGGGGCAGGCACGTTTTTCGCTTGGGGGTAGGTTAGTTGAAGGTGTTTCTTATCAGATTCCGGGTACAGAGCCTGTAATGCTGATCTCCCTGCGTCAGCCGGAACTTAGCGCTGGTTTAGCGGATGCAGGTGATACATCCGGGTCAGTGTTGCGCATCATCACCGATTTTGGGCGTGCGATTGCCGAAAATCTCAATCTTGAAGCAACACTGATCGCGGTGATAGAGAATATTGAAAAGTTGGTGCCATCCGATATTCTCGAAGTTAAGATATGGGAAGAAGCCAGCCAGAAATTTGTTTCGTATCGTTTTGGTATGGTAGAGGGGAAACCAAAGCTTGAACGTAGTTATAAAACTCGTTTTGGAAATTATTCAGACTATATTATTGAGCACGAAGAAACGCTCTTTGTGAAAGATACAGAAACGTATAAAAAAATCCGTTTTCTGGATGAGACCGATCAGTATTCAGTGCGGTCTTATATTGGCGTTCCGCTATATGCCGGTGATGATCTGATTGGCATACTCGAGGTCGGGCAGATTGCTCCCGACGCTTACACGGTTGATGACGAAGATGTTTTGCAACTCATTGCCGGGCAGGCTGCGGTTGCGATCCGTAATGCGTTGCTATATGAAAATGAACAGAGGCGCGCAAGAGAACTCGCGAGTTTGGCGAATTTAGCGCAATCGGCTGGTTCGTTGCAAAATCGGCAAGTATTCTTTTCTGCTCTGGTTAATAATATTCGCCCGTTATTCAATGTGAATATTCTGGGCTTTTTGCTCTATGATGAAGATAAGCATACCCTCGAAGGCGAAGTGCCGTTTGAGGGGATTCCCTCCCACGTTGTTCGGGCGTATCGTGCGGAAATTGAAGAGGGTAGCCCCGCAGATGCGATTGTTAGCGCCCAGGAAGCTATTCTTTCGCAAGACGCTGCGAACGATGAGCGTTGGCAAATTCTAGGTTTGAATAATATCGCCCAAGCTGCCAGTGTACGCGAAACGGCTTTGATGCCATTGATATCAAGCGGGCGTTTTCTGGGTTATTTACAGTTCTCCAACCATATTCAAGACTCACAGGAATTCTCTGAAGGTGAGATTCATTTGATGACGGTGGTGGCAAATCAGGCCGCAACCATTATTGACAATGCTGCATTGGTCTTACAAACCCAGCAGCGAGCCCGACGTGCAGAGACGATGCGCAGAGTTGCGAGTTTGGTTTCATCTTCGGCAAGTGTAGAAGAAACAATTCAGTTCTCAATAAGAGAGTTAGTGCAACTGCTTAAGTCTGATACGGCTGTTCTTTTTATTCTGGATGAAGATCTAGGGGTATTAAACGCACATCCGGGGTCGGCCTATGGCGTTTCGGAAGAAATTTTCGAGAAGTTCTCACGCTTATATGTTGATGATCCGCAATATCGTTTTACCGTGACGGGTAGTCAGCGTCCATATATGTTTGGTAACTTGAAGGAAGATCGCCGTTTGTTGAAATTCTATCGTCCGATGACAGAAGCGTCGCAGATGAATTCGGCTTTGGCCGTTCCTCTTGTGATCCGTGACCAAAGCGCGGGCGAGTTGATCTTGGGAAGTAAGCAATTAAACTTTTTTACACAATATGATCTTCAAGCCGCGGTATCTGTAGCAGAGCAACTTTCTGTGCTTTTGAATGCATCTCGTACTTCAGTGGAGACAGATGAGAGTTTACGTTTACGTGTTGAGCAGTTGACGTCGCTTTCGCGGGTGAGCCGAGAATTAAACGGTAGCCTGAATTTGAAACACTTGCTGCAGGTCGTTTATGAAGAAGGTTTGAAGACCAGTAAGGCTGATTGTGGCACGATTACACTCTTTGATCAGGAAGCTTTACGGGAAGAAGGGGAACTTGTTAGCATCCTGGCATTGGGCTGTTCGCAAGGGTCTTATTTAACGGAAGCTGAAAGGGAAGTAGCCCATAGCGGCAAAGCGATTTGGATTGATGACGCTGCTGAAGGGACGTATCCTGCCAGCCATGAGGGTGTTCGCTCTGCGTTAGTGGCTCCGATTGCTCATCAAGGTCAGACGATTGGCTTATTCCATTTGCATTCTATGCGTCCCCATCGTTTTGATGAGGCAACAACAGGGGTTGTGCAGACTTTGGCGGCTCAGGCCGCGGTTGCACTGGGGAATGCATATCGCTATGAAGAGCAAGTCCAACACGGGAAGTTGCTTGAGCGCCGCGCCCAAACACTCTCGAGCCTTTTGGATACGACTTCAATGTTGGAGTTGGATCATCCTTTAGAAGACGCTTTGCTGTCGATTTCAAAAGGTATACGCAATGCCACGTCTTTTGATGTGGTTTTGATAAGCGTTTATGAAAAGGAAAGCGGTATGCTGCGCCGTGTGACTGGCGTTGGTATGTCGGAAGAAAGTTTACACGAGTTGCAGGGACGCGAGCAGCCTTTGTTGAGCGTTCAGCAGCTTTTGCAGCCGGAATTTAAGCTTGGAAATGCGTATTATATCCCTGCTGATAAAGTGCCGATTGTGCCGAGCGACCTGCATATTGTGACTTTGGAATCGAGTTATTTGAATGATAAGCCGAATTCCTGGCATGGGGATGATCTTTTTGTCTTTTTGTTAGAAGATCAATATCACGAACCGCTTGGGATGATTAGTCTTGATTTGCCGCGTGATGGGAATGCGCCTGATATGATGACGGTCGAAGCATTGGAAATCTTTTCGGCGCAGGCCTCGTTGATTATTAGCAGTCAGGCAAGCTTGACTGAAGCTCGCGAACGAGTGGAAGCATTGACTTCTGGCTTGGAACGCCAGCAACGGTTATTGAGTATTAGTCAAAACGATCTGCCGGTTTTGCTACGTAAAGACCTTGAGCAGACGATTACTTTGCAAAATCTTGATCAGAGTACCCAACGCATTCGCGCTGGCTTGCGTATTACCGAAGCTGTCAGCCGTCAAATTGATGCATCGGCGGCGTTGGAAGCTTTGAGTGGTCAGATGCTCACGCACATGGGGATGATGGTTGCCTTCATTGCTGAAAATACGGCTGAAGGACCGCACCTGACAAGCACGATGGGGGATTTGCCTGCAACAGTAAATGCAGATGCGCTCTTTGGTCAGCGTAACCCGCTACGCTCTTGTTTGCAGACGGGTGAAACGATGCTGATCGCCAATTTGGATGATAGCGACGAGTGGCGTGAAACGGCTTTATTGAGCACGCTTAAGGCAAAAAGTCTGATCGCTTTGCCGATCAAGGTTGAGAATGAGACCGTCGCAGCAATATTGACGGTTAGTCGTGAGCCAATGCCTCGGCTGACTGATGAAGATCGTCAGGTTTATTATCAGATAGCTCGTCAAACATCGGTTATCTTCCAAAATATCGCCTTGCTAACATCCGCACGCAGGCGTTTGAAAGAAGTCAATCTTTTGCTTGACTTCAGTCGTACTGTCAGCGATCTTGGCCCGACCAGCATTATGGAAGAACTCTTGCGGAACGCGCTACAGGTTATCGCGGCAGCTCATGCCGGGCTTGTACTGCTTTGGAATGATGCGACAGAGCGCCTTGAGCCAATAGCCGTACAAAACTATGTCGATAACGAAAGTATGGCACAGATTTCCTATCGTTATGGCGAGGCGCAGCCTGGTATCGCCTTTATGGAACGTACGGCACGCAAGCTCGATGAAGTCAACTTTGCGCGTGATTATACCTTGTCGGCTGCAAATTTGGTTCTATACCGTCAGGCAACGGGAGGCAGGCTTCCGATCTCCAGTTTGATTGTGCCGATCCAAACCGGTGATTATTGTTTAGGTGTCTTGGTTTTGGATAACTTTAACAAAGCTGGCTCATTCCAAGACGAAGATCAGGCACTTTTACTCTCCCTTTCGCAGCAAGTTGCGCTTTCGCTCCAGAATATCCGCCTGATTCAGTCAACTGAAGAGCGTGCTGCCCAATTAGAGTCACTAACCAAGATTACCGCGACGATGAGTTCCAATCTTCAAAGCAGCGAGTTGGTTCCATCAATCTTGGACCAACTGGAAAAAGTTATCCCTTATGACCGCGCGACACTTTGGCTTCATGAAGATACAGAACTGAAGTCTGCTGCGGCAAAAGGCTATGACGATGACCGTTTGCGCGTTGGTATTGGCATCCCCTCGCAAGAAGGGGTTGCCTTACAGGAAATCTTGGATTCAGGGCAAGTCATCTCTGTCGTCGATATCCGCGATGACGACCGTTTCCGCCTGATCAACGAAGTTCATCCGCATCCCTCATGGTTGGGAATCCCGCTTCTCTTCAACGAAAAAGTGATCGGCGTCATGGCGCTTGAAAAAGAAGAAGCCGGTTTTTACAATCTGGCACACGCTCAAGTTGGTGTTACGTTTGCAGGTCAGGCCGCTGTTGCATTGGAAAATGCAAGCCTCTTCCAAGATAGCCAGGATCGCGCCACAGAATTGAATCAACTTACTGAAAATCTTGAGCAACGTGTTATTGAGCGCACCGCTGAAGTGGAGCGTGAGCAGCGTAACACCAAAACTCTGCTGGATATTCTCACCGAAGTCTCCGCAAGTCTCGATCTAGACCTTGCGCTTAAGCGCACGCTTGCCTTGCTGAATGACACGGTTGGCGCTGAACAAGGCACGGTCATGATGCTTAACCCAGAAGATGGCCTGCTTCACTACCGCGCTGGCGATGGCTACCTGAGTGACGCCAAAGATCGTGATCGTGAGTTCGCCCTCAAAGTAGGTGAGGGTTTAGCTGGCTGGGTCGTTCAGAATCGCAAAGCGATTTTGGTTGGTGATCTGGATAATGATGAACGTTGGGTTCCGCAGAAATCTGACCTAGAGCGTCATCGCAGTGCAGTCGCTGCTCCCCTCATGGTTGGTGAAGATGTGATCGGCGTCTTGCTGGTTTTTAATCGTCTCGTCGATTTCTTTAGCCCCGAACAACTTAGTCTGATCAAGGTGATTGCCGGACAGGTGGCGGTAGCAATTAACAACGCCAATCTTTACAAATTGATCCGCGAACAGGCAGAGCGCCTCGGCAATATGTTGCGGAATGAACAGGAAGAGGCCACCCGCTCTCAAGCGATTCTCGAAGCGGTCGCGGATGGTGTGCTTGTTACCGATGCCGAAAATCGAATCAGCTTCTTGAATGCTTCCGCTGAACAGATACTCGGAATTAAAACCGCTAAAGTAATGAATCAAACCCTCAAAGATTTTAGCGGTCTCTTTGGCAAAGCTGCGAATATTTGGCACGAGATCATCCATGAGTGGTACGAAGCGCCAACAGAATACCAAAAAGGCGACTCCTACGCCGAGCAGCTTGAATTGGATGATGGGCGTGTCGTGCTTGTTCACTTGGCGCCGGTTATGTTGCGCGATAATCAATTCCTTGGAACGGTCTCAATCTTCCGTGATATTACCCATCAAGTAGAAGTTGATCGTCTGAAATCAGAATTTGTGGCGACGGTTAGCCATGAATTGCGTACCCCAATGACCTCGATCCGTGGTTATGTGGATATTCTCCTCATGGGGGCTGCGGGTGCATTAACTGAAAACCAAATTCACTTCCTCGATATTATTCGCAGCAACACAGAGCGTTTGAATGTTCTGGTTGCCGATCTTCTGGATATTTCGCGTATCGAGTCTGGGCGCGTTACTCTCACCTCGCAAGAAGTTGATTTGAAAGAACTTGCCGAAGATGTAATTGAAACTGCCACCCAGCGTTCACATGATGAAGAGAAGGCGATGAGTTTCGAGTTGGATTTGGCAGATAATCTTCCTGCCGTTTACGCAGACCCGGATCGCCTTAGGCAGATTATTGCCAATCTGGTTGAGAATGCCTATCACTACACGCCCGAAAGCGGACGCATTATTTTGGCAGTTTCGGATTTGAACGGAAAAGATACCGTGCAAGTCGACGTACATGATAACGGGGTTGGAATCGCTCCTGAAGATCAAGCGCAGGTTTTTGAGCGTTTCTACCGTGGTGAAGACCCGCTTGTTCTCGCCACGCCAGGCACTGGTTTGGGGCTGCCAATCGTGAGGCAATTGGTTGAAATGCATAAAGGTGAAATTTGGGTAAAGAGTCCTGGGGAGCGTGGTGAAGGGAGCACTTTCTCCTTTACGCTTCCGGTTTATAAGAAATCTGAGTGAGGCTTTAATGGCAAAGATTGTAATTGCAGAAGATGAACGAGACATTCGAGATTTGATCGCATTTACTTTGCGTTTTGCTGGGCATGAAGTGACTGCTGCAAGCAATGGCGAAGAAGCGGTTCAACTCGCGGTACAGGAAAACCCCGATCTGATCCTGCTGGATGTACGTATGCCGCGCATGACAGGGTACGATGCCTGCCGCGCTATCAAGGCAAAACCCGATTTTGTGGACACCCCTGTTGTATTTCTCTCCGCAAAAGGACAGGAATCAGAGATCGAAACCGGCATGGAAGCTGGTGCTGAAGAATATATGTTGAAACCCTTTTCTCCTGACGAATTGACCGCCCGCGTCGGTCAGATTTTAGCGAAATTTGGAAAGTGAATCGAAGAAGTAAAAGATGAGTGTTGTCCTGCTGAACGAATCAATGGTGCATTACGAGGTGTTGGGACGTGGCCGTCCCGTCATCTTCCTGCACGGTTGGGTCGGTTCATGGCGATATTGGATATCGTCCATGCAAACCGCCTCGACCTCGTTCCGCGCCTACGCGCTTGACCTTTGGGGGTTCGGTGGTACGACGCATCAGTCGCACAAACCGGAGATGTATAGCCTGCAAAGCCAAACGCGCTTAGTCTCATCCTTCCTTCAGGAGATGGGCATTGGGAAGATTGCACTTGTAGGGCATGGTTGGGGCGCTTTGGTTGCTCTTGATTTTGCTGCTGCTTATCCTGATTCGGTTGATCGTCTGATGGTTTCCAATTGCCCATTAGATATACATTCGGTTGATTCGCGCCTCTTCAACGAACCGCTTGAGAGTTTGGCAGATAGCTTTGTCAGCAGCCTGCCTGCAGGAAGCGATGCGGCTCTCTCTGAAGCACGGAGCGCTGATCCTGCTGCCATTGCTGCCTCGCTGAATGGTGTCTTGGCAGGTGATCTCTTTGAGCGGGTTAATCGTCATCACACCCCGTGTTTGCTGGTCAGCGGGGGGCAGGATACGCTTATCCGAGCGCCGAGTATCGATCAACTGGCGCAGCTTTCTGAGCTTGGACAGCATATTGTTTTAGATGAGTCTGGGCATTTCCCCATGCTTGATTCAACCGGAAAATTCAATCGCTTACTGACCGATTTTCTCGCGCTTGACTCCGGTTTGAGTATTCGTGAACTGGGTCTAAAAGAAGAGTGGAAGCGCCGCGTACGCTAGTCTCCCGTTCATCTGGTTGGCGCGAGAGCTGGCGTTGACAAATGAAATACTCCGTAGTAATATTTGCTCCGCAATGGCGAGGTAGCTCAGTTGGCAGAGCGGAGGACTCATAAGCCTTAGGTCGAGGGTTCAAGTCCCTCTCTCGCCACCAACAAAAAAACCTGTCGAAAGACAGGTTTTTCTTTTTTTAACGGGAGCAATTTTAGGTCACGTACGAGACGTGCTAGAGTTGCTGCGGATGATCGTGGTCATGCTCGTCCCCGTGCCCGTGTGCCACGCTTTCGGCGCAGGGCGCATCCCCTTGCAGATTGCCGTTTAGATAATTTTCCAAACTTTCTTGCACCGTACCGCTCGCGCCTGTTGCCACATCAATCTCAAATTCGTGGAAGAAGTTCACCGCGCGTCCACCCATGCCGCCGGAGATCATCACCTTGACGCCCTGATCGTGGATATAGGCGGGGAGTTGCCCGGGAGCGTGCTTTTTGGCATGCTCATTTGTAATGGCTTTCGCTTCGCGTACCTGGTTTTTCTCATCGAGATCGACGAAAATATAGTAGGGACACCGCCCAAAATGGGGGCTGATGGGGCTTTCAAGCCCCTGATCGGTTGCTGCTGAAAATGCGATTCGCATAGGTTCTCCAAATTTAGAATTTTTGTAGTTCTTCATCCACTTCGCTCATGCGGCGAGTGAGATGTGCTTTGAAATTTTCGAGCCAGGATTTCTTCTCGGCAGGTGCAAGCCCTTCAGTGAAATTGCTTAATGGTTGATTCCAGCGGATACCGTTTTCCGGATCAGTGGACTGCCATCCTATACCGCGACCGCGCCCAAAACCTCTGCCGCCACGCCCTTGCCCGAAACTTGCTTCTGCACCTTGACGCTTGCCGTACCCCTGACCTTTTCCGTTTCTGCCGCGTCCTTGACGATTTCTATTCATTTTTATACTCCTTATTTCCATTTACAGGTTTTGTTTTCCATGTCTGCCACGTCCGCGACCTTGCCCTCTACCACCGCGATGACGTCCACCACGGCCGCGTGGGGTAAACCCTTCTAGCGGGATATTCTCACCAAGCTCATTGAGCAGATCAAGCAGCTCTTTAATGCGCGCTTTGCTCAAGCAGTAGGTCACACTCATCCCATCGCGCGTCGCGTCAACGAGATTGACCTCGCGTAAGACTGCCAGATGTTGCGAAATATTCGCCTGTGGACGCGCTAATTTGTCGGTGATTTCACCGACTGTCAGCGGCGCATCAGACAGGCTATGCAAAATCTCCACGCGGATAGGATGCGCCAAGGCGTGCGCTATGGCGGCGCTTAGGATGTATGGAGGGAAAGTGTTTTGGGTAGTAGACATGATACAAAACCTTATTCGATATAACGAATATACTCCCCGCGAAAGATTTTGTCAAGTATTTAGTAGGATTTGGCGATTACTGCTCAAAAAAAAGTGCAGCCCAGATTTGCCATTTCATCAATTGTTCGGGAACGGGCGTAGGCTCTATCACTCCAACTGGCAGGTTGCCTGGCGCAGGCATGGGGACGATACGCTGGTCGCCCTCCTGAATTTCGCCATTATTGCGTACTTCCCCCTCGGTGACAGGGTCTGATGTTGCAATTGCGATTTGGGTCTGTAGCGCCGTTTGTGTGAGCACCGCTTGAGTCGCTTCTGCGCGGACGATTAACGCCGTATCCTGAAGCTGGTTTAGCTTCTCAAGGCGCGTGTTGTAATCCATCACCAGAAGCACCAGCAGGATCACACCCACAACGATCAGAATTTCTTTCTTCGAGTTTTGCCAGAATTTCATGGCATTATCTTATCTTTATTCTGGGTGCTTGGCAAGTTGATTGTTGTCTAAAAGCGACTTCAAAAGTTTGACGCTGTCTAGCCACTCTGGTATACTTGCCCGCCGAGCGTAGTACCCTTCGCTCAAAAAAATCTATGTACCGAAAGGGCTTGTAAAATGAAAATCCTATTAATGAAAGACGTCTTTAAACTTGGCCGCGCTGGCGACATCAAAAAAGTTGCCGATGGCTATGGACGCAACTACCTGCTTCCGCAAGGTTTGGCTGTTCTTGCCACCCCGGGCGCTCTCAAACAAGCAGATCGTATTCGTGCGAAAGCTGCTGAACGCCGTGAGGCACTCAATAGCGAGTTAAGCGGTCTTGCCGAAAAGATTCAAGGTATGCGTTTGCTCTTCCCTGCCAAAGCTGGTGAAACCGACAAACTCTACGGCTCCATCACCCCTCAGCAGGTTGCGGATGCCGCTACCGAAGAAACCACCTTCACTATCAAGCGCCAACAGCTCGAGATGCAACCAATCCGCACCTTGGGTGAGCACACCATTGGTGTCCGCCTGACGATGGATCTCGTCCCCGAGTTCGTCGTTGTCGTCTACCGCGAAGGCGAAGCAGCTCCCGTTGAAGGTGCAGAAGAAGCCGAAGAAATTGAAGAGACCGAAGTCGCTGAAGAAGCTCCTGAAGCAGAAGCAGTTGAAGCTGTTGAAGAAACCGGCGAAGCCGAAGTCTCCGAAGAATAATCTTCCCAACCGTTTAAAATTTGACATCACCGGTTCTCCTCCAAACAGGGGCCCGGTGATGTTGTCTTAACCATGCCTCTCTCAATTGGTCAACAACTCAAAGATGCGCGTCTCGACCGCAATCTTAGCCTCGAGGATGTTTTCAAAGATATTCATATTCGTATCAAATATCTTGAAGCGCTCGAAGCTGATGATTACTCGCTGATGCCCTCGCCTGTGCAAGGGCGCGGTTTTTTGCGTCTTTATGCGCAATTTCTCCAATTGGATATCGATAAAATTTTGGCAGAGATGCAGGCTAGCGAGACTGAAGAAAGCGCTTTTGTCAAAGTTGATGCTGTCGATGGCTCCGTCGAAGATGCTCCTGATCCTCCCATAGCGGATGAAACGGAAGAGAAAACGCCACTTTGGCAGCAACTGCGAAATCGCGTTAGCGGCACGCGCGCAAGGCCCGAATCTGCTCCCGCGCAAGAGGCAGAATCTACTCCCATAGCGGAGGCAAGCCCAACTTCGGCGTCCGTGCCGCATCCTAATTCCCCGAACCCAGACAGGGTGCCCCGCCCCAAGCCGCCGCTGGCACCACGCTCCCATCCCGATCTGAAACCCCCAGATGTTGTACGTGATTATGTCCAGCCTGAGCCGTCACAGCCACCTGGAGAAGCCCGCATCCTGTTTGCGGAGATCGGTGCGACTCTGCGCGAACGGCGCGAAATGCTCAGTTTGACCTACGAAGAGATCGAGGGACATATTCACCTGCGCCCGCATTATCTGGCTTCCCTCGAAGCAGGTGATTTTGACGCGCTGCCTTCGCCAGTGCAAACGCGCGGGATGTTGAGCAATTATGCTGACTTTCTGGATCTAGAAACTGAAAAGCTCCTGTTGAAATTTGCGGAAGGTTTGCAATCGCAGCGTATTGAGCGTCATCTCGATGTGCCGGATGCGGATGCAGACAAGCGTAAGCGCCGCAGATTCTCGCTGGGCGGTTTTGTTGCGCCAGACCTGATCTTTGGCGGCAGTGTGATTGTTTTGATGGTCGCTTTTGCCGTTTGGGGATTGGGAAGGATCGCCAATAGCCGCGCCGAAGATGCTGCGCTGGAAGCGACCGCCCCCTCCATCGCGGAAGTGCTTATGAGTACCACAACGCCCGAGGTGACGCAGGCGGTTACTCCGACACAGGTGATTGTGAATACGCCGGGTGGGGAAGCGGGTACCGCTGCACCCCTTGAGGGAAATTTAGGCGAAGATGCTAATCGTGTTCAGATACTGATTACGGTCTTGGAGCGTAGTTGGTTGCGCGTTTATGTGGACGGAGAGATTGTCTTTGAAGGACGTGCTCAACCGGATGCGACCTTTGTTTACGAAGGTAATGAATATATCGAGGTGTTAACTGCCAATGGCGCAGGTGTGCGGATTGGTTACAATCAACGCGATTTAGGCTTGATGGGTGGTTTTGGCGAAGTTGTTCAGCGGCTCTACGGTCCGCGCGGGTTATTGACTCCGACCGTCACTCCGACCCAGGATGTCACCGCGACACCCTCACCGACGCTAACACCCTCCCCAACGCGTACGCCAACCTTGGATACGCCGAATTTAGAATAATTTTTTCTCTGCGTACTTTACGTACGTCATGAATTTAAAAGTTGGAAAGAATGAAAGAAAATACATTTCACTTAGTCTCACTAGGTTGTGCCAAGAACACCGTTGACTCGGATTCGATGGCACAGCTTCTACTTACCGATGGCTTCAGCGCTTCAGAAGATCCTGAACTTGCCGATGTACTGATCGTCAACACCTGCGGTTTTATTGGTGCCTCACGGGATGAATCAATCGAAGTTTTGCGCGAGCTTGCTGAAGAAAAGGTCGAAGGGCAATTGCTTATCGCCGCTGGCTGCCTGACGCAGCGTTTTAGCGAAGTGGTCGCCGAGCAAGTTCCCGGCGTGGATGGGATGCTCGGCACCCGCCGCTGGATGGATATTGTCACAGTCGTCAAGAAGTTGCGCAGTATGCGCAATAACTATCGCCCTGAAGTACTTTATCATTTGCCCGAAAATGCCAAAACGGTTGGTACGGATGAAGGTGATATTTTGCGTGCGAATGTCTTTGGTTCCAGCGCTTATCTCAAGATCGCTGATGGCTGCCGTAGACCGTGTGCCTTTTGCTCGATCCCACTCATCAAAGGCACAGCCGTCAGTCGTCCGCTGGATGTACTGATTGAGGAAGCCCAAATTCTTGCCGAAAATGGCGTACGTGAACTCATTCTGATTGCGCAGGATAGCACCGACTACGGTCACGATCTTGGCATGAAAGATGGTCTTGCCATCCTGCTCGAAAAGCTGACCGACGAAGTTCCCGAACTAGACTGGATTCGAATTATGTATGCCTACCCCGGCTACGTCACCGATCGTATGATCGACGTGATGGCAGAGCGTCCACAGATTTTGCCGTATCTCGATATCCCGCTTCAACATGCCAGCCGTGAAACGCTCAAACGCATGAAGCGCCCTGCCAATATGGATTGGGTGCGCAACACCGTTGCCAAGATGCGCGAGCGCATCGAAAATCTGACCATCCGCACGACCTTCATCGTCGGCTACCCGGGCGAGACTGAAGAAGAGTTCCAGGAATTGCTCGATTTCATCGAAGAGACCCGTTTCGACCGCGTCGGTGCCTTCACCTTCTCATTCGAGCCGGGCACGACCAGCGAACCGCTTGGCGACCCGATCTCTGAAGATGTTAAGAATGATCGCTGGGAACGTCTGATGGAACTCCAGCAGAATATTTCGTTGCAGGTCAACCAATCCTTCGTCGGCAAGACTCTCGATGTGCTCATTGAAGGCTATGACGAAGAACAGAACGTCGCCATCGGGCGCTCCTACCGCGATGCCCCCGAAATCGACGGCATGGTCTTCATCGAAGGCGACGCCACTGTCGGCGAGATTATCCCCGTGCGCATCACCGGCGCAATGGCGTATGATCTGACCGGCGTTTTAGCATAAATATTCTCCAGTTCCTGAGCGGACGCTGAGTAGCCTGAAGCGAAGCAAAAGGCGTATCGAAGCGGCAGCCGAAGGACGGCATTTGTAAAACCGTTCTTCGACTACGTGTTTCACTGTCGTGAAGCCCTCCGCTCAGAGACTGTATAAAAAGGAAAAAACATGTTCGATACCAATAACCCTGAAGTCCAATTCGCCCTCGATGCTGTCCGTCAGGCAGCCAAGCTCGTCAAAACCGTGCAGACCGAAACCGCAGCCGATGCCCTCACCAAAGGCGACAAATCCCCGGTCACCGTGGCGGATTTCGCCTCGCAAGCGCTTGTTTCCTATTTGCTGATGCAGCAATTTCCTGATGCGGTGCTGGTCGGGGAAGAAGCCTCGGATGCGCTCAAGGAAGAGGGCGCCGAACATCTCCTCGAAGCTGTGACGGGATACACCGCCCGCTTCATCCCCGAAGCCGAAGCTGATTCCGTTTGTGAGTGGATTGACCGCGGTGCAGCGGATGCCGCCAAACGCTTCTGGACAGTTGATCCTATCGACGGGACAAAGGGCTTCATTCGTGGCGACCAATATGCCGTTGCGTTGGCTTTGGTTGAAGACGGCGAAGTGCAGATCGGTGTGCTCGGCTGCCCAAACCTGACAGACGGAACCAAGTCCGAGCCGGATGGCTTGGGAACACTAATGATCGCCGTCAAAGGGCAGGGGACGTGGTTAACGGATTTGGCTGAGGGCGAAGAAAAGGATTGGAAACGGATTCAAGTTTCCCCACGAGCGAACGGGGCTGAAGCCCGTCTAATGCGTTCGTTTGAGTCCGGTCATACGGATGTCAGCAAGATCGATGAGTTCGCATCCGCTTTAGGCTCTGTCGCTGAACCCGTGCGGATGGATAGTCAGGCAAAATATTCGGTGCTGGCAGCCGGTGCGGGCGAGATCATCCTGCGCCTGCTTTCGCCGAAGCGGCTGGATTATAAAGAGAAGATTTGGGATCAGGCAGCAGGTGCGCTCGTGCTCACCGAAGCAGGCGGGCGTATCAGCGACCTGGACGGCAGGCCGCTCGACTTCACGCAGGGACGCATGCTGATCAACAACCGCGGCGTGCTAGCAACCAATGGACATCTGCACGATGCCGCGCTGAAAGCTCTGAAGGATATTGGGGCATAGTTTTTTTGGAGTAAAAATGTCGATTGCAAGAATAGATTCCGGGATTTGTGGAGAGCGTACGACGGTAACGGCGACACGGATCGAAAAGTATCGTGTGGCGCTACAGATTGAAAGCAGCTGTCCGCATATCACAAAAATGGCTGGGGAAATTTGCGAAGTTGATGCGCTCAACGAAATTTCTTCGCGTCGTGGAAAAAGTGTGCCGAAGGTGATTGATGCCGGATTACGTCTGTGCGCACACTCCGCCTGTCCCGTGCCTGCTGGGATCATCAAAGCGGTTGAAGTTGCGGCAGGGTTGGCTTTACCCAAAAATGCGACAATCGAAATAGAAGCCTGAAGCATAAACAGAAAAAATGACAGACCGAGCAAATTGCTCGGTCTCTTTTTATATGGCTTGCTTTTAGAAAAAGGTGCGGGGCAAGCTGCCTTTTGTTTTAGTTCCCGTTCTCTCTAAGGATGCGGTGTGTCCAAAAATATGTACCCCAAAGAATGATCGCGCCCAGCCCAAAAGTTATGGAAAGTGTTGGGGCATCTCGTAGCATGATCCAGGTGGCCCCTTCAGTGCTGTTCCAAGCCATAGATAGCGGCATTGCCGTGCAAAATAAGGCAGCGCCAAATAATGTTGAACGTAAGCGCAAAATCTTTTTCACTCTCATTAAAATCTCCTTTTCTTGGTCGGGGGCAGGCTCACTTTCTTGGAGAGCAGAAAACTGCATATTCATTTGTCTTGTAAGCGCTGCAAACTCGGGGTGGTCTTTGAAATAGGTTTCCACCAATTCCATCGTGTCTTCGCTTGCCTCGTTGGCGAGATATACCGGCAATAGATCCATGATGATATCCTCAGTTATCTTCATTTTGTTTCTCCTGTATTAAATCACTTAGCTTTCGCCTTGCTCGAAAGATCCTAACTTTGACAGCCGAGAGAGACAAACCTAAAGCCGTTGCAATATCCGCATAGGGAAGTTCATGGTGTGCACGCATCAATAAGATCGTGCGATCAAGGTCAGATAGTTGCTGCAAAGCGACCAATAGATTTTGGATTGTCTCCTGATTTTGTAGAACGCTTTCTGGCCCAGGCGTGTTTGACGCGTTATTGTCATCAAGAGCAACCTGCCGCTTATCTTTGCGTAGTTGTTGCAAATAGAGATTGCGGGTGATCGTGAATAAATAGCCCTTGACGGTTGCCTCCCGAATTGGATTCGGGGAGACCAGTGCTCTGACAAAAGTTTCGGCTGCCAAGTCATCTGCCCAGGCATGATCGCCACACAACCCTAAAGCAAATTGGTAGACTGCGGGGGCATACTCTTGGTAAATTTGATGTAGTGTCTTCATCGCTCTTATTTATACTATCCATTCACCTGCGAAAAGTTACATATTGAAAGATTGTAAAGAATGGAGGCAACAAATGGGGCGTTGAAGGCCTTGAAAGATGTTGGGGTGGATTAGACTACAAAAGTCCTCAAGACTTTTGTAGTTTCGCAGAGATGTTAGTTTGCAAGTGGAAAGGATGAGAGACCGCGTTGAAATGCTTGGTCTCTTTTTTTTGTTTAAACATGGTTTTCCTCTTGACAAACCCCGTGAAACGACTAAAATGTAAGTAACTACTTACATTTTTGAATCTTATGACAAATACAAACCCTACCCCAAAAAAGAAAGCCCGCCAACGCATCCTTGAAGCCGCGGCAGAATCCTTTCAAACCCTCGGCTACGCCCGCACCACGACGCAGGTGATCGCAGACAAAGCTGGCGTCGCTGAAGTGACCCTGTTTCGTCAGTTCGGCGATAAGCAGAAACTCTTTCAGGAAGCTATCGAGCAAATCGGCGGCGGCGTAAACTTCGAGATGCTCGAAGCGCAACTCAGCTACGACCTTGAAGCGGACTTGAGCCTCATCAGCCAACACGCCCTGCACTTCTTTATCGCCCAGCAGGATGCGATCCGCATGTTGATGTTCGAATCGGTGCATTTCCCTGAAATGAAAACTGCTTTGGCGCAAAACCCGAGCGGCATGATTGAATTGCTGGCACGTTATTTTGAAAAACAGCATGACGAAGGTAAAGTGCAGGTGGTCAATCCCCAAGTCACGGCACAGGCATTCATGAGCATGATCTTTGGCTACGCCATCGGCATGCAACCCGTCAGCGATTTATTGCCCGCTCAAATTTCCATCGAAAAGATGAGCGCTGAATTTGTGCGCATCTTTTTGGCGTCATTGACGAAAGAATAAAAAATCACCACCGAGTTCACTGAGATCACAGAGTCTTTTCTTTTTTTCTCAAAAACTCCGTGTGCTCTGTGCTCTCCGTGGTGAATCAAAAAAAGGAAAATTAAATGACTTTCAAAGAATATTTCGTCTGGTTCAAAAGAGATTGGGCAAAAGCAGGTCTCCTTGTCTCCGTCTTCCTCTTTGCCTTTCTCTTCGTCATCGTCAAGGACAGTGACTTAATCCTTTTCTTGCTTCTCTTACAAACGCCGCTCTACATGCTCCATGAAACCGAAGAATATATCTTCCCCGGTGGTTTTGGCAAGTTTTTCAATATGGACATCATGAAATTTGACAGCCCGGATAAGCCTCTTGATGAGAATTTTATCTTCATGATCAATATCGTTTTAATCTGGATCATCCTGCCGGTTTTTGGCTTGCTCGCTACCCGTGATTATCAATATGGTCTTTGGCTGCCCTACTTCTCATTTTTCGCGGGTGTGTCGCATATCGCACTAGGGATTAAAGCCCGCAAACGCTATAACGCCGGGCTGATCGTTAGTCTTTTACTGAATATCCCAGTGGGGGCTTGGTCGGTGTTTTATCTCGTGCAGCAGGGCTTGCTCCCCAACATTTTCCTGAACCCGCACTTCTTCATCGGCTTAGGGCTTAACCTTGCGCTGCCTGTGATCGGGATGATGAAATACAAGCAGCATCTGCGCACCCTCGCTGCCAACGGATAATTTTCTCAGCGGTTTTCTCCATTTTCTCTTAAACTCTGTGCGCTCCGTGTGCTCTGTGGTGCATCTTTGAATACTATAGGACAAATCGTATGTACGTCGAAAAGAAAAATTCGCCCAAACAAATTCTCGGTAAGCTCCGGGGCTTGATCAATCCACCCAACGTGCAAGTTCAGGAGATCAGCCCAAGCATCAAAATTCTGCGGGATGTCCACATCCCGACCCGTGATAGCTCCTACCTGAGCGCCAACATCTACCTGCCATCTCACGAGGGCACTTTCCCAGTCATCATCTCCCTGCACCCTGGACGTAAGGATGTGGTCTGCAAAGACGGCTACATGCACATCCAACTCAAATTTGCCCGCCAACCTGGCGAGATAAGCTTCTCAGACGAGACTAGCTTCGAAGCGCCCGATCCCGACTTCTGGGCGTCGAACGGCTACGTCGTCATCAATATCGACAAACGCGGCTTCGGGATTTCACCCAAAGCCAAAGAGCCGCAACCCTATTTTGGTCAGGGAGAGATCGAAGATATTTACGACGCCATCGAATGGGCGGGCGTACAACCTTGGTCAAACGGCAGCGTCGGCTTGCTCGGCGTTTCCTATTTGGCGATCAACCAATATAAAGTCGCCGCCATGCACCCGCCGCATCTCAAAGCCATTATCCCCTGGGAGGGCGTCTCCGACCTCTATAAAGACTGGTTCTACCCTGGCGGCGTGCAGGAAGTCGGTTTTACCCCCTTTCTCTTCAGCCGCCTGCAAACCTTTGGCGATGGATTTGACATGGGCAAAGAGCAAGCGGATCGCCCGATCCGTGATGCATGGTGGGCATCTTTTGTGGCGGATTTTGAGAAGATTCAAGTCCCGATGCTGAATTGCATCAGCTTTGCCTCGCAGATGATGCACACCCGAGGCAGCGACCGAGCATACAAACGGGCTGGGTCGGCGCACAAATGGCTGTATACCCATCGAGGCGGCGAGTGGACTGCCTACTACAGCCCCGAAGTGAATGCCCTGATGTTGAAATTTTTCGACCGCTTTTTGAAGGGTACCGCCAACGGCATGGATGAGCACCCCAAAGTGCGCCTTGAAATTCGAGAGTTTGGGCATGAAGTCAAAGAAGTCCGCTACGAGAACCAATTTCCTCCTGAAAACGTGGTCTGGACACCCTTCTATCTGGATGGACAAAATAGCGCCCTTTCCACTGCTCTGGAACTCCCTGACGCCGCCCCGAGCTTTGATCTCGCCAAAGACAGCCTGCAATACACCTACACCTTCGAGCGAGATACCGAGATTGTCGGTCCCATGAAGCTAACCCTCTATGTTGAACTCGAAGGCTGCGACGATGCCAGTCTTTTTGCAGGAATCCAAAAATTCCATAAGGGAAAAGAAGTCAACTTCGATGGCACTTACGGTTTCCCAAACGACATCGTTACCAAAACTGCTCAACGGGTTGCATTAAGAACGGTCAATGAAGAGCTCAGCACGCCCTACTCTCCTGAACATGATTTTGATACCATCAAACCGCTCGCTCAAGGCGAAGTTGCTAAAATGGAACTCCAACTCGAACCCTCGGCAACCTACTTCCGCAAAGGCGACGAACTCCGTCTCGTTGTGCAGGGGCGCTATTTCATCAGTGGCGTGAAAGTCAATCAGCCATTCACTTATAAGAAAAGTGCAGTGGGTAGATGCAAAATTTATTCGTCGTTAAAATATCGCAGCGAACTACTGATGCCAGTGATTGAGAAATAACCTTTTCCATAGAAAAATGCTCAAGGGAAAAAATCCTTGAGCATTTTAATTTAATCCGTGAAAATCCGCGTTCTACCTTACGCCGCCCTCGCCAGCGCCGTCATTCCCAAAACCAAAATAGCCAGAACTAAATTCAAATTTAGCAGCAGTGCTTCTCGTTTTTGCAAGGCTTCTACTTCTGCTATATCCCCGCTTTTTTGTTGACGGAACATCGCCCGTTGCATGGATGGCAGCAACCACCAAGTCTGTGCCGCGCTGATCGCGATCATGCCCGCGAAAACGATATGCTTGATGAGAATAGATGCTGCCCATTGTCCGCTGATGGCAAGAAAGCCCTCATAGTTGGGACTCGCGCTCATTTGGAACATCCCGGTTACAAGCAAGAGCGCGACGCTGAACCATCCCAGCGGATCAAGCCGCTTCTGGATGGCGGTCATCAATTTGATTTGATCTTTCATATCCAATGCGCGGCGCATAGCAGGGATCACAACCAGACTTAAAAGCGCAAGGCTACCGAGCCAAAGCACGGTAGCCAGCATGTGTATCCAATAGGTCAGGGCTAACGCCCAGGAGGGCATTTCCATCAAGATTCGGGGACAGCTGTAGGTGCATCCGTCGGCGGGATTTCAGCCGTCGGAACAACTTCCAATGTAGGTTCTGGGGTCGCTGTCGGCGGGTAGCAGATTTCGTAGGCATGCCTTGAATTTTTAGCAGCCACGTCATCCAATTGTCCATAGGCCATAGCGGCTGAGTACTGCGCATAAGCACCGCAAGCATCACGGTTTTTCTGATTGAAAAGGTAATCGCCATAGCGCATCAGGGCGTAATAGTAGCGTTCGCCAGCCGTCATACCCGAAGCGCTATCCCAAACATTTGGAGCATAAGAAGCCAATTGTCCAAAGTAATTGACTGCCTGTTCCCAATTGATCTCCCAGAAGGTCGCGGCAGTGATATAGAGACGCGCACCCTCGCGCAGGCCGTTTGCCGTGCTATCGAGCGGCCCGAAGCGTTCAGCCAGCGTCAGGTAGTAGATACCGCCTTCAAGATCGCCCTCTTTGGCTATCTTATCGGCGCCTGCGTAGCGCAGTGCGAAATAATACATCCCGTCCACTTCGGCGGTGCGATAATCAGGCCCCTCCTTGCGTAGCTGATCGAGCGCGGCCAACGCGTTTGCCCAGTCGCCAGCGTTAATCAACGCTTGAGCGTTGTTGAAGATCGCTTCCACGCCGCGCAGGTCGGGGGTTGGGGTCAGGGTTGGGCTGGGGGTGATCGTTGGGGTAGCGGTGAAACTCATCCCTAAAACCGCTTCTGCCATTCCTTCGGCAGCGCCCGGATAATTTGCATTGTGCTGGAGGATATATTCAAAATGCTGGCGGGCGTGGTCATAACGTCCCTCGGCCAGCGCAATCGCGCCAAGCTCAAATTGCTTGCTGAGTTCCGAACTGATCTGCGTCGCTTCGGCAGATTTTCGGATACCGATGCCCGAGTTATAACCACCGTAAAGCCCGAGGCCAACGATGATAATAAATCCAAACAGGCTGATAGCAAAGCGCTTTCCGCGCGATTTTTTCTTTACTGTTGTAGGTTGTGTGGAGCCAAGATTTTCAGACATGGGGGCTATTATACACGTTTTGTAAAAGTGCGTCGTACCAGCCTCGAGGCGAAAATACGAAAGACAGGCAACACTCATTTAACAAAAAATGCCTATCTGGATGGTGCGACGCACGCCTCTTTAGAGATTAAATAGTAACCGTATTTCTTTCCAGATGATCGGGATCGCTATCCCTGCGCCGACCAGCATCCCAATGATGGCGGTGATGATTGCCCCGCCGGGGAGATAAAGTGCGACAAGGTAAGCAGATGCGCCGCCGAGTACGGCTGCAACAAGTCCGCGCAGCAGGGATGAAAGCACCGAGACGCTCTCCGTTAGTCTTGCTCTCATTATCCAGAGCATCACCACAGCTTCAACAACGACCGCCAACTCTGCCAACGCCAGCCCGATCGCGCTGAGATGTGGGAAAAAAATCAGGACGACGAGACCACCAACGATGTACAATCCAAAGCGGACGAAGATCGTCGCTAATGGGATAAGCGCCTCTTTGCGGGCATAGAAGGCGCGTGAGAGCACTTCCTGAATGGCATAGCCTACCAGGGCCAACAGGTAGGCGCGGGCTGTCCACGTGAGCAGGGCAGTGCCATCCACGTCAAAGCCGAAGACAGCCCTCACTAATGGAAGCAAGCCTGCCCCAAGGACGGCTGCGACGGGCAGCGTCAATGCGATCAGCACCTGAATGGCGCGTTCGACCGTCTCGCGGAACTTCGTCCAATTTTCCGCCGCTGCATATTCCGAAAGAGTCGGCAAAATCGCCGTCGCAATCGCTGTACCAAGCAATGTTTCGGGGACTTGCATAATCATCCAGCCATATGTGAGCGCCGTTACCGCGCCGACTTCAAGCCGCGATGCGAAGTTATCACGCGCTATGAAAACCAGTTGAATGCCGAGCATCGTGACGAGGCGCGGACCGATGATCTTCAACACGGCGCGCACGCCTTCATCTTTCAGGTTGATGGAGGGCGTCCACTTGAAGTGATATTTGATCAGCCCCGGAATTTGGATGCCAAGATGCAGCACTGCGCCGAGAATGACGCCGTAGACCAGCCCTTCGACGCCCAGCCCCAGAGCGGGGAGTTGGATACCCGCGATTGTGTAGGGTTCGGTGGGGGAGAAGACCAGCGCGCCAAAGATCTGCCCGATGTTGTAGAGTGCGGGCGCCATGGCGGGCAGTAGGAAATACTGGTTGGCTTGCAGACTGCCCATTACGAGGCCGCTGACCGAGAAGATGGTCGTGGCGATCAGGTTCAGGCGCATCAGGTGGATAATGGTGTCCTGCTGTGCGATGGCGAAGCCGGGCGCGATGCCGATCTCCGAGCGCACGATCTGCTCGGCAAAAATGGCAATGACGATGCCGACCGAAGCCGTGACCACAAAAGCGAGATTGGCGATGCGCGAGAAGAGCTTCCATGCTTCGGGGCGACCACGCGTGGTCAGGTATTCGCTGAGGACGGGGATGAGCGCCATCGACATCGCTCCGCCGGAGATGAGCGCAAAGAGCATATCCGGCAAGTTATTGGCAACGTTGAAGGCGTCTAGCTCGAAGGAGAGACTGAACTGTCTGGCAATGACGATCGAGCGCAGGAAAGCAAGTACCTTGTCAACGCCGAAGAAAGCTGCAATCAAAAAGGACGTGCGGGTGAGGAAGGAAAGTTTTTTCATGGGGATTTACCACAGAGAGCACAGAGTTCACAGAGAAAAACTTGCAAAATGATTCTGCGAGGAAGGCTTTAGCCTGACAAAGCAGTCTTCTGTTTTCATGGAGATTGCTTACCCTAAAGGGTACAAGATCGCTACGCTCGCAAAGTCAGTGCTTAATGCTGATGTGCCGCTTCGCCGAAGGTCTCTGCGCCCGGGAGCTTCCCTGCCAGATTCGCAGGTTTATGGATCAACTGCGGTAGGCATTGCGGGCAGATGTAGAGCGTTTCTTCTTTGTAAGTCAGTACCAATAAAGCTTTCTCGTTTTCAGAAACTTCGCAGTTCAAGCATGTTTTCGTCATCTATACCTCCGTTTTTTAGGCAGTAAATTAGGCGCAGATTGTATCACTTTATCTTTTTGTGTTTTTGAACAGTTCTTGTATTTTCTCAAATCTTTCCTGAAGCGATGCTGTTTCGCTAGGCTCTAATTCAAAATATTTTTCCATAATGCTTAACCGTTCATTTGCTCTGTCTGATGATTTGCTAAAATCCATATTTTTGAGATTAGAGAAAACATGACTATAAGCATCTATACCGATACGCATCCACTGATCCTTTGCTGTTTCTTTTCCTATGAAAGTAAGAGATTTGATGATTAGTGATGCGCTAAAGCTAGTTGCAATAAAAATTCCCCAATAAAATGCACTTTCATGAAGTCTTTCTGGTATTGTGTCTCCATAAATGTCATTCATTACAAGACCTAAAAAACTTAATGCTGCAATAGTGGTAAATATCGCAGTCATAGTACTTTCTATGATATTTGCCTTTTCTCTGAAAACCTGTGTCCTTCCGAAAAAGTTTCTTCGAATCTCTGGAACGTTATACCCCGTGAAAACAACATATAGGCTTGATATGCCGAGTACGGTTGAGATAATGCTAATTGTCGTTTGATCCATTCTTTTTCCCTTAGCAATTTCTACCTTGTAACTTTTGACTTGGAACTTGCAACTTTTTACAAGGTGCCTTTATACATCCCGCCATCCACCGTCAGCATCACGCCCGTGATATAGGATGCCGCAGGCGAAAGTAGGAAGACAGCCGGATTGGCGAACTCTTGCGGCTCTGCCATGCGCCCCAGCGGGCATTCTTTCATTTGCGTGGCTAACTCTTCCGCGACGCTCGTGCCCTTGGCTTGCGCCCGTGCCCCCATCAGCTCCTCGACCCGTTCTGTTTTCGTCCAACCCGGCAGAATCGAATTAAAGCGGATGCCATCCCCGCCCAACTCGAGAGCGAGAGTCTTCGTCAGGCCGACCGTCGCCGCGCGGATGCTGTTCGAGAGTACCAGATTTGGGATCGGCTGTTTCACAGAATAAGACGTGATCGTCAGCACGCTGGCTGCATCCGATTGGCGTAGGTGCGGCAGCGCGGTTTTGATCAAGCGCACATGGCTCATCAATGAAAGGTCAATGCCCTTCGCCCAATCATCTTCGCTGAAAGACTCGAATGCTCCCGATGGAGGGCCACCTGCATTTGTAACGAGTAAATCCAGCCCGCCGAGGGCTTCAACGGCTGCCTCGATCAATATCGCAGGTGCAGATACATCACTCATATCCGCAGGCTGCGCGGATACAGGGATACCGTGTGCCTCTTCGATCTGTTTGGCGGCAGAAGCGAGTTTCTCGGCATTACGGCTGCTAATGGCGACGTGGCAGCCCTCCGCTGCTAATGTGTTGGCGACTGCATATCCCAGCCCGCGTGATGCGCCGACGACGAGGGCGCGTTTGCCTTTTAATCCTAAATCCATCGTGTTGTCTCCTTCGTTTTTATGGAACGCGGATTACACGGGTTTAGCGGATTCTCGCGGATTTTTTTAAAAATAATCCGTGTAAATCCGCTTGATCCGCAGTAAGCGAAGCGACATCCGCGTTCTATTTATTTATCCAATGATTTCAAATTCTTCATCGACAATCGTCACATCCTGCCAACTGTACTCAACCCACTCCGCGACTTTTTGCAGCATGCGTTGATTTTGTGTGTTATCGTTGCCGACCACCGCACAGGCGATGACCGCGCTCTGCCAGACATCGTGCGCATCCATTTCGGCGACCGAGACATTGAATTCCTTGTGCAGGCGCGCCAACAGTGGCTTCAGTCGGCTGCGCTTTTCTTTCAACGACTTGCAGCCGGGGATGTGTAGGTGGAGGGTTAAGATGCCGAGCATTAATTATTGTTTTGTTTTAATTGCTCTCTGGCAAAAAGAATAGTCGCAAGGATTGTAACCAGATATCCGCTAAACAAATAAATACAACTGTTTGTAACACATGAGTAATAGAAGAATGGTCTGAAAGATTCTGCGAACCCGGAAAATAAAGTGAAGATGAATAAACCACTCACTGTTCCGATAAGATAGTAGGCGTATATGCCTTGTTGACTAAAACTCTGAAAAAACTTCCCCTGTATCTTTTTCAAAATATCCAAAACACCCAACAAACCGAAGCTCAATGCGCCAAGTAACACGAATAGAAGGGTAAATTGCCCAAATCCATAGTCGATCGGGTGAAAAAGTAAAGGCTGTCTATCAAAAATGCATAAAGCAGATATCAAAAAAAACGCTAAAAACCAGGTCAGAAAGAATATCTTCTTGTCTTTCATTTTTATGTTTCCTTCTTATGAGTTTTATATAGGATGTCGAGCATGTTTTACTTTGTCCGCACGGACGTCAACATCCGTGCTAGATAGCCAAAGCCGGCTAAAGTCGGCTGAGATGCCGAGTCCGCTTCAGCGGGCTTCCGCAGATTAGCGTGGGCGTTTATCTTGTGCCCCGAATGGGGTACGCCCATGCGGGCAGGGTTTTTGCTGCGCTTTTCTTTCAGCGACTTGCAGCCGGGATGTGTAGGTGGATGGGCAGGATGCCGATCATCAGGATTTATGTTCTTCGATTTCCCTTTTTGAAAAAAAGTAAGATGCAATAATCGTTACGGCATATCCGCCCAATAAGTAGATACAGCTATTTGTGATGCAAAAATAATATAAGAATGGATTTAGGGATTCTGTAAAACCTGCAAATAAAGTGAATATAAATAAGCTTCCAATTGAAGCTGTTAGATAGTAGGGATATATTAGTTGAGTATCTAATTCTGGAAACATTTTTTGCTGTACTCTTTTTAGAATATCCAATACGCCTAATAAGCCAAAACTTAGAATGCCAAGCAAAATAAAGAGAAAGATAAATTGTCCTAACCCATAATCAACCGGGTGAAAAATCAAAGGCTCTTTATTGAGAATACAAAGGGGTGCTATTATGAAGAATGATAAAAACCATATGAGAAAGAAAATTTTCTTGTTTGTCATTTTATATATTTCCTCTTTGCTGATAATGATTTACAATCCTACCTAATGAATACAACCTATCAAAACGCCCTCGATTACCTCTACAGCTTCGTAGATTATAGCCTGAAACATGCCTCTGAGCTCGCCAAAGCCGAGTTCAACCTCGACCGCATGCGTCAGCTCATGTCCCTGCTTGGCGACCCGCAGAACGACTACCCCATCATCCACATCGCCGGTTCCAAAGGCAAAGGCTCCACCGCCGCCTTCACCGCCAGCGCCCTGCGCGCCGCCGATTACAAGGTCGGGCTTTACACCTCGCCCCATTTGCAGGAGTTCACCGAGCGCATGCAGATCAACGGCGTTCCCATCCCGCAGGACGAATTCGCCGCCCTCGTCGAAGAGATCAAACCCTTCGTCGCGCAAGTGCCCTATATCACCACCTTCGAGCTGACCACCGCGCTCGCCTTCCTTTACTTCTCGCGTCAGCAGGTTGGCGTGGCGGTCATCGAAGTCGGTTTGGGCGGACGACTGGATGCGACCAATATCATCACGCCGCTCGTTTCGGTCATCACCTCCATTTCGCTGGAACATACTGCCGTACTCGGGGATACCCTCAAGCAGATCGCTCGCGAAAAAGCGGGCATTGTTAAGGAAGGTGTACCCTTCGTCGTAGCGCCCCAGAAAGAGGAAGTGGTTCCCGTTTTCGATCTGAAAGCCGAAGAGCACGATGTCCCGTTAATCCTCGTTGGACGCGATATCCACTACAAGATCATAAAACGCACCATCGACGGACAGATCTTTGATGTTTGGACGGAAACCAAAGGCTTCGGCAAACCCGCTAAAATACGATTGAGTATCCCGCTCTTGGGTGATCATCAGGTTGAGAACGCCGTCACTGCCTACGCCGCGCTAACCGTTGCTCGGCAGCAGGGCTTGGTCTTCAACGCGCCCCAACTCAAACAGGGCTTCATCGAAACCGAATGGCCCGCTCGCTTTGAGATTTTCCAGGAGAAGAATCCTACTATCATCCTGGATGCAGCGCATACCCCGCAGTCGATCCATAAGCTCAAGCTGACTTTGAACGAATATTTCCCCGAAACGCCAGTTGTACTCATCTTTGGCGTCTCGGAAGATAAGAATGCAAGAAAAATGCTTAAGATACTCGCCCCGCGCATTGATACCGTCATCCTGACGCGCGCCGATCACCCCCGCGCCCTCACGGCGGAGGAACTGCTTCCACACGCCGAGCAAGCCGGGGTCAAGTACGAAGCGGTCGAGCCTGTCGAAGCGGCAGTGGCTCGGGCCTTGGAAATTGCCGGGGAGAAGAAAATTGTCCTCGCTGCGGGTTCCATCTTCAGCACTGCGGCGGTTAGGGCTGTTTTGGCGCAAAAGTAGGTGCGTCGCACCAGTGAGACAAGATTTTTTCCAGTTGATGGGCAAAGTATTTGTCGATAGGTATTAAACCGATAAGGATGGTGCGACGCACCATCTCAAAAGGAATTTCATGAATCAAAACGACTGGTTTGAAGACGAAGAATTTGGGGTCTCGCTTTCGCAACGAACGGAAGAGCTTTACCGCGTGCGTAATTGCACTGCGGATTCCAATGGACTGATCGAAGCCCTGGCCGTGCCGCTACGCGACTTGGTGATCTTCCCGCGTATGATCTCGCCGATTTTTGTGGGGCGTGAGACATCGCTGCTTGCCATTCAGGAATCTCAGCGCAACGACCAGACCGTGATCGGCCTGACCCAGCGCGATGCTGATCTGGACACCCCCGGCGCGGAAGATTTTCTGCCGATAGGGGTTGAGATGGCAGTGGGGCGCTTGCTGACCATGCCCGAAGGCTCCAGCTCTGCGCTGGTGCAGGGGCGTCGCCGCGTTGAAATTGTTGAAGTTGTTCAGCTTGAGCCTTTTATCCGCGTGCGGGCGCGCCCGATCTTTGAGCCGCAAGAGGCCGAACGTGAAATGAAAGCCCTGATGCGCTCGGTGCTCGATTCGTTTGACCGCTGCGTGCAACTTGACCGCAGCCTGCCTGAAGAAGCGCATCTTTATGCCCTCAATATCAACGAACCCGGTTGGCTGGCAGATATGATCGCTTCTGCGCTGGCGATGCCCGCGCAGGAGAAGCAGAAGCTGCTCATGCTGCCCGATCCCGCCACGCGCCTGAAGCAACTCAATATTTTTCTCGCCCAGCAAGTGGATGTGCTCGAACTTGAAGACGAAATTCATTCGCAGGTACAGTCCGAGATGGATCGCAGCCAGCGCGAATTTTATCTGCGCGAGCAGTTGAAAGCCATCCAGAGCGAATTGGGCGAAGGCGATATTTGGTCACGCGATATTGCCGATATTCGCAATAAGATCGAGAAGGCCAAGTTACCAAAAGAAGCGCTGCAAACTGCGCTCAAAGAACTCGAACGCTTGCTGCAACTCCCGCCGATGGCGCCCGAAGTCGGCATCATCCGCGCCTATCTTGACTGGATCATCGAATTGCCGTGGAAGAACGCCTCGCGTGACCGTCTCGATGTGCGCTATGCTGCCGAAGTTCTCAACCGCGATCATTACGGATTGAAAAAGATCAAAGACCGCATTCTCGAATATATCGCCGTGCGCAGTTTGAAACCAAAGAAGGAACGCCAGCCGATCTTATGTTTTGTCGGCGCTCCGGGCACAGGGAAGACCTCCCTCGGGCGTTCTATCGCCGAAGCGCTCGGACGTGAATTTGTTCGCGTTTCCCTGGGCGGGGTGCGCGACGTGAGCGAGATACGCGGTCACCGCCGCACCTATATCGGTGCTTTACCCGGACGCATCCTCCAGACGATGAAACGTGCCGGCAAGGTCAATCCGCTTTTCATGCTGGATGAGATCGACAAACTTGGTTCCGATTTTCGCGGCGACCCATCCTCGGCGCTGCTCGAAGTGCTTGACCCTGAACAGAATTTCGCTTTCAGCGACCACTATCTCGAAATCCCTTATGACCTTTCGAAGGCCATGTTTATCACCACTGCCAACTCGCTCTACGACATCCCCGATGCGCTGCTTGACCGTATGGAGGTGATCGAGTTCCCCGGCTATATCGAAGAAGAGAAGCTCATTATTGCCGAGCAATATCTGATCCCGCGCCAACTGGAGGAAAACGGGATCGATGACCTTAGCATGAGCTTTTCAGCGAAGGCTTTGCAGAGCATCATTCGCGAGTACACTGACGAAGCCGGCGTGCGTAATTTGGAACGTGAGATCGGGCGCATCTGTCGCAAGGTAGCCCGTCTCAAAGCAGAGGGGAAACGTTTCCCGCAGCAGATCACCGCGCCTTCGATCGAAAAGTTTCTTGGCCCGCCCGAATACTTCCAGCCCGAAGCAGAAGAACGCGATGAAGTTGGGGTGGCGACAGGACTCGCGTGGACGATGAGCGGCGGCGAGACCATGACGATAGAAGTCGCGGTACTCGAGGGCAAGGGCGGTTTGCAGATCACCGGCCGTGTTGGCGATGTGATGCAGGAATCTGCCCAAGCGGGGTTGACCTATATCAAATCGCGTGCGGCGAATTTTGACATCCCCTTTGAAGTTTTCGACCGCATGGATATTCATTTGCATCTGCCGGAGGGCGCCATCCCGAAGGATGGCCCCAGCGCAGGTATCACCCTGACAACGGCAATGATCTCAGCTCTTACCGGTCACCCCGTTTACAGGGATGTGGCGATGACAGGCGAGATCACGTTGCGGGGGCGTGTGCTTCCGGTCGGTGGGGTGCGGGATAAAGTTCTCGCTGCGCACCGCGTCGGGATGAAGGTCATCCTGCTGCCAGAGAAAAATATCAAAGACCTACAGGAGTTGCCCAAAGCGGTGCGTGCCGACTTGAAGATAATCCCGATCAAGCACATGGATCAGGTGCTCGAAATTGCTCTCGCTCCCGAACGCACATTGGAGCCGCCGCGCCCGACTATGAAGGAAGAGGACGAAGAGGAAGAGTAGTCGTATAAAAATATTTGCCACATGTTATGATTTTCATAAGAGAGAGTGCCCCATTCTGTCCTTCCCCCTCAAGGGAAGGAACCCTAATCAGGGAGGGGCGCTGAATATCAATTCATCCTATCTGTTTTCAAATTGTGAAAGGATAAACCATGTCACTCTCACTCAAAGATAAAGTTGTGCTCATCACAGGGGCTTCCTCTGGTTTTGGCGCAGAAGCTGCACACCTTTTTGCTCGGGAAGGTGCCAAAGTGGTTTTGGCCGCCCGCCGTTTGGATCGTTTGCAGAAACTGGTCGATGAAATTCAAGATGAGGGTGGAGAAGCGTTGGCTGTGCCGGTCGATGTGACCAATGGGGATGAGATCAAGCTGATGGTTGATACCACGCTTGATATCTACGGGCGGATTGATATTCTTTTCAATAACGCCGGATTTGGGCGTCTGGATTGGCTTGAAAAGCTCGACCTTGGGCGCGATATTAAAACCCAGGTCGATGTAAACCTGACAGGCTTAATTCAGGTTACGCGCGCTGTCTTGCCTCACATGCAAAAACAGGGCAGCGGACATATCATTAATATGTCGTCGGTTGCGGGCTGGGTTGCGCCGCCGCTCTATAGTATCTACTCTGCGACAAAATTTGGCGTGCGCGGCTTTACTGCTGCCCTGCGCCGCGAAGCACGCCCGCTTGGCATTCATGTCTCTGGCATTTATCCCGGCCCTGCTGTGACAGAGTTTGGCGAGCATACTGGTAAATATGAAGTCAAAGAAAAGCTGAGTACGCCAAGTTGGGCGCGAATGAGCGCTGAATTTGTGGCGCAGAAAGTCGTCCGGTTGGCAAAACGTCCGCGCCGCACGCTGATCTTGCCGTGGTGGTTTGCGCCTGTCATCTGGTTTGACAAGCACTTTCCCGCCATTTCTGATTTTTTCCAGAGTCAATTTTTCAAAAAATATCATCAATAAACTCAAGACCTGATAGATTTTAAGAAACCCGCCAGGTCTATTTTTAGGATGGAAGAAAAATGAATCATACCCGTTTAAAAAAACTAACCAAAGCCCTTACAGAGTCCAATCTGGATGCGCTCGTGCTCAACCCCAGCCCGAGCTTGCTCTATGCAACCGGACTTCATTTCCATCTGATGGAGCGTCCCGTTGTTGGCATCTTCAACGCGGATGGGCGCATTGGCATTGTCTTGCCTGAACTGGAAACCGCCAAACTGAGCGGCCTCGACGTGGAAGCCTTCCCTTATGGTGAAAACCCTGCCACTTGGGGTGATGTCTTCCAAAAAGCCCTCAATGCCTTCGGCTTGGATGGCAAACGTATCGGTATTGAACCGCTTGCCATGCGTATCGTCGAATACCGCTATCTTGAAGCCGCCGCACCCAATGCCACTTTCCCTGATGCCACCGAAACCATCGCCTCCCTGCGTATCCGCAAGGACGCTGAAGAGATCGCCTTTATGCGCAAAGCTGCCAAGATCGCTGAAGAAGCCCTCGAAGCAACCCTGCCGATGGTCAAAATTGGCGTCAGCGAAAAAGAGATTGCGGGTGAATTGGTGATGCAGTTGCTCAAACATGGTTCACACTCTCCGCTGCCTTTCCAGCCAATCGTTTCCGGTGGGCCGAATGCCGCTAATCCGCATGCCTCGCCGAGTGAACGTAAGCTCCAGGAAGGCGACCTGCTCGTCATCGACTGGGGCGCGATGTATAACGACTACGTCTCCGATATGACGCGCACTTTTGCCATCGGTGAGATCGACGACGAATATCGCAAAATTCACGAGATCACACAGGCTGCGAATGTTGCCGGTCGCGCGGCTGGTAAGCCGGGGCTGCCCGCTAGCGTCGTGGACATCGCTGCCCGCAAAGTCATCGATGATGCTGGCTATGGCGAATACTTTACCCATCGCACAGGACATGGCATCGGCATGGAAGGGCACGAAGCGCCCTACATGCGTGCCGATAATAAACGCATCCTCGAAGAAGGCATGGCCTTCACCGTCGAGCCTGGCATCTACCTGCCCAATCGCAACGGTGTTCGCGTCGAAGATGATATGATCGTCACCGCAGATGGGGTAGAGAGTCTGACATCCCTGCCGAGAGAGATACGGGTTTTGGGGTAAAAACCTTTGCCACGGATTGCACGGATTTCACAGAAAAAGCCTTAAAAAATCCGTGCAAATCTGTGAAATCTGTGGCTAAACAAAGAGGAGAAAGATGGTTGAGTTACTGTACAAGGAGCTGACATATGCCGTGATTGGGGCAGCGATGGAGGTTCATACTGTGCTTGGTTCTGGTTTTCTCGAAGCTGTATATCAGAAATCTTTGGCAAAAGAGTTCTCATTACGAAATATTTCGTATCTTGAGCAAGCAAAACTCCCTGTTTCATATAAAGGCCTTCTCGTAGGTGAGTATGTAGCGGATTTTATAGTAGATGGAAAACTTATTGTTGAAATCAAGGCCGTATCTAAACTTAATCGTGCACATCAGGCACAAGCAATGCATTATCTTGCGGCAACTGGCTATCGTTTGGCTCTACTAATCAACTTCGGCGCAAGCTCTCTCGAACATCAAAGGGTCATTAAATAAAAAAATCTGTGAAAATTTGTGAAATCAGTGGCTAAATAACTATGGCAACTTGGATCGTTCATCTTCGTATTGCAGAAAACCTTTTGCATCTCATTTCTGATCTTGACGCAGGACAATTTTCTATCGGAAACACCGCACCTGACTCAGGCATCCCCGATGAGAATTGGGAGAAGTTTGACCCGCCAACGAATGTCACGCATTTCTTGAGTCCTGAAAAAGCGTGGATTGGTCCCGCAGATGTCGATTTTTACAAAGAACATCTTGTAATGATTGACCCAGCAGACAAAGAACGCTTTTCCTTTCGGTTGGGTTATTTCTTTCATCTCATTACGGATAATTTATGGTATAGGCTGATTGATAAACCAACTCGGGAGCGTTTTGCAGATGAATATGCAGCAAATCCGAAATTCGTTTCTGCAATGAAAAAAGATTGGTACGGGCTTGATCTGGCCTATGTGCGCGATCATTCCGATTTCCTTTTCTGGCACACTTACCTTAACGCCCAACCGGATGCCTGCGATCTGGATTTCCTTCCGCTCAATGCCGTGAACCAGCAACTCAACTATATCAAGGGGTTTTATAAAGAATACGAGACATCTCTGCAGGACTACTCATCGCCGCCGTATACTTATTTGACCCAAGACGAAGTTGACCATTTTGTCGAAATAGCAACGCAAGAGATTTATCGCATTTACCAAATGCTCTGGGAAGAGAAAGTGCCTGTCCCAGAGAAAAAATCCTTCCTTTCTTTGTTTTCCTGACTATGATTATAAAAAGCGCAGAACCCTTCTTTTTCCCCGGCAACAAAATCGGTTGTTTGCTGACGCATGGCTTTACCGGCTCGCCTAAAGAGATGCACTGGATGGGGGAATATCTTGCCGAGCAGGGCTTTAGTGTGCTCGGCGTCCGCTTGGCGGGACACGCCACCAAGCCCGAAGAGATGATCCGCATGCGCTATATCGATTGGATGAATTCTGTCGAAGATGGCTACCACCTTCTGAAAGGGATCACGGATCAAGTTTTCCTCGTTGGGTTGTCGATGGGGGGCGCACTCTCTCTCCTGATGGCAACCAAGCTGGATGTCGCGGGCGTCGTCACCATGTCTGCGCCGTACGAACTGACTGATCCACGCGTCAAATATGCGAAGCTGATGGCCGCTTTCATCCGATATATGCTAAAAAGCAAGGATGAACCCGGTTCAGGCTGGTTCGATAAAGATGCCTGGCGAGGACAGGTCTCGTACCCGCAAAATCCGCTGCGCTCGGTTGCCGAGTTGGATGCGCTTTTGGCGGAAATGCGCGCCGCGCTCCCGACCCTGAACGTGCCCACGTTGCTCGTGCATTCGCGCAACGATAATTATGTGCCGCGAGACAGCATGGAGAATATCTACGCCGCCCTCGGTACTACCGATAAGGAAATGATGTGGGTCACCGAAAGCGGGCACGTTATCCCGCGCGAGCCAGCCAAAGCGGAAGTTTTCCCCGCTGCGGCCGCCTTTATTCGGCGTGTTGCGCAGGCGACTGCGTGATGCTTCTTGAAGAGATAAATAAACGATGAAAATAATCACCATCACCCTTGGCCCTGTCCAAACCAACACCTACCTCGTCGCCGACCCCGTGACGAACGAAGCCATCGTCATTGATCCCTCATGGGACGGCGCAACGATAGCGCAAGCCGCTGAAAAACAAGGCTGGCAGATCAAAGCCATCTGGCTGACGCATGCCCACTTTGATCATATTGGTGGCGTGGCCGATTTGGTGAAATCTTTGCCGGAAGAAATACCCGTCTACCTGCACCCTGACGATTATGAACTCTACAAATCAGGTGGCAGCGCTGCCCGTTTTGGGATTCATATCGAACCCGGTACCGAACCGCTTCCGCTTGAGCATGGGCAAAAGCTGACGGTGGGAAACTTCACCTTTGAAACACGCCATACTCCTGGCCATCGCCCCGGGCATTGCGTTTTCTACTGCGCCGAAGCATCGACCTTGTTTAGCGGCGACCTGCTCTTCTATCGCAGTGTTGGCCGTACCGATCTCCCCGGTGGTGATTGGAAAACGCTCGAAGAGAGTATCCGTTGGCAAGTCTATGTGCTGCCCGATGAGACGCAGGTGTACTCCGGGCATGGGGAGGATACGACGGTGGGGGATGAGAAGCGGGGAAACCCCTTTGTAAACGAGGTCTAGCTTAAAAGAAAAAACATCCGAAGTTTTCAAAACTTCGGATGTTTGCTTTTAAGGCTACTCTCCAGCCAGTCCTAATTCTGGCGCGATGCGTCTCATCGCTTCGATGACGTTGCCGATATGTTCTGTCAGGTCAACGCCGAATTCTTCGGCGGCTTGTTCCATTTCGGCGCGGTTGGTGCCAGCGGCGAAGTGCTTATCCTTCCATTTCTTTTTGACGGATTTTGGTTTTAGGTCCATCAGCGAGCGGGAGGGGCGCACCAAGGCTGTGGCGGTGATTAGGCCGGTGATTTCGTCACAGGCGAAGAGCGCTTTTTCCATAACGGTATCACGTGAAATCCCAGTATGTTCCGCGTGGCTTAATATCGCGTGGATAATTTCTTCGGAGACGCCGCGTTCCCGTAAAATGGGGACTCCCGCTTGGGGATGTTCCTCCAGTGTGGGGTGAATTTCCCAATCGAAGTCGTGCAGCAAACCGACCACACCCCAGAGTTCCACATCTTCATCGAGTTTTTCGGCATACCAGCGCATGGCGGCTTCAACCGCGAGCATATGTTTGACCAGATTCTCATTTTTTACAAATTCTCGCACAAGAGCGAGGGCTTCAGAGCGTTCCATTATTCCTCCGTAAAGATAGGTTCAAATTCGCCGAGCACAGGCAGGGGATGTGCGACGTGCACGTCCCAGAATGCGGTCAGGGTGGCTAGGCTTTCGCGCGTATTCCAGAAGAAGCGCGAGCGTTTTAGGTAGTAGCGAAGATCGGCGTTCAGCCCGGTGCTTTCAACGCCAAGTTGATCGCAGATGTAGAGCGCGCGCGGCAGGTGAAATTCCTGGGTGACGAGAATCGCTTTGTCCAGGCCGAAAATGGCATTTGCGCGGTAGCAAGTATCATAGGTGCGGCGTCCCGCGTAGTCGCGCACGATGTCTTCGGCGGGCACACCCAGCTCAACGGCGTAATCCATCATGGCGGTTGGTTCGTCATAATTCTCAAAGCGATTATCGCCGCTCATCAGGATTTTTTCGACTTTCCCCTGGAAGTAGAGATCGCTCGCCGCCTTGACGCGGTCCCGTAAAACGGGCGTGGGGCTGCCATCACGATAGAGTCCCGCACCAAAGACGATTGCCGCCCGTTCGTTGGGTATGTCTTGGACATCGTCGTAAATGCGTCCCTTACTGTGGATGGCAGTAATCAGGCGGGCAAGGGCAAGAATAACGATGCCGCTAATGCCGAGTATAAAAGCTATTTTGATTGTGAACATGAGTATTCGCTTTAGGATGCGAAATATTTTACGGAGCCAGTTTAACATTGCGCGATTTTACCACGCAGGCAGGGATAAGAAAAACGGCGCACTCTTGCGAATGCGCCGTTTTGAACGTCGGTAAAAACTTCTTTTAGACGAATTTTTCGCGGATGACAGAACTGATGTAATCCATTGAAGCGACAACGACCGCGATGGCGAGCATTTGAGCGCTGGCTGCGCGATAGTCGAGCAAATTGATGTTCTGGCTCAAAAGGAAGCCGATACCGCCACCACCAACGAAACCAATGATCGTGGACATACGTACGTTGATATCCCAACGGTACATGGTGAATGAAATATAGGGTGGGATGATCTGCGGGATGACGGCGTAGATGATGGTCTGAAGCTGATTTGCACCGGTAGCTTGAACGGCTTCGATCGGCCCAGCCGAGATGCTTTCGACTTGCTCGGAGTAGAGCTTGGCGAGGGCGGCAACAGTGTGGAGGGCGAGTGCGAGCGATCCGGCAAAAGGCCCAATACCAACCCAAATAACGGCAACAATCGCCATCACGAGCGGCTCGACGGAACGTGTCCCGTTCAAGATGGTGCGCGTAATGCTGTAGATAATCATGCCGGTGGGCATCGGGTTTTTCGCAGATGTGGTTAGGGCTAAGAGAAGTCCTAAAGCTGCGCCAACTGCTGCAGGGATGTAGAGTGTTTTGATCGGGTTGGCAAGCTGATAGAACCACTCTACACCTGAGCCGATGATGGCAAAGAGGGTGGCTCCAGCAACAGAGGCAAGCAGCATGTTGATTAAGCGCACTGTTCCCTCAGGCATATTATCGCTGATACGCTGTCCAATTTTGCTAAGCATACTGCCCAAGATTGCGCCAGCGATCACGGCAACCAAGCCCGGGGTGAGCATGACGACGATATCTCCAATTTGGAAGACGAAGTTCGCCAGAAAACCGAAGATACCCAAGGGGGCAATCAGGGATGCGCCGAGTGCTCGGAAGGAAATTCCGAAAAAGATGAATGTTGCTATGCTGAAGAGAGCCATCCCTGCTGATGAAATCACACGGACAGAAAGAGGTTGTTTTTCGCCGGTATCTTCTGCGGGCATTGACCAACGTAAGATTGCATAGAGTAATCCTGCGCTGATAGCGAAACCAACTAAGCCGAGCAAGAGATTTTCATTCATCGGGGCGACCAGGGTCATAAGCCAGTGTGCGGCTTGCAATCCTGCCCAGACACCTGCGATCCAGCCGATGACCGAAAATGCGACGCTGGTGAGCGGGCTGGTGTTTTCGACCATCAAGTTGCGAGCAGCGATAAAACTGGTCGGGATGGCGATCAAGGTGCCGATGAAGGTTGCTAACAATGCAATGAAAATGGTTTCGATGATCTTTTCCCATGTTGCGCGGGCATTGTCTGACCACATCGGGGAGCCGACATTCGTGCGAACGGTCGCCTGAATGGCTTGTGCCTCGGCAACCGGTTGGCGATTGGGCAATTCTATTTCGCTGATGAAATAGCCGTTTTCGTCTGTTTGGAATTTGTCGAGTTGTTTTTTGACGCCGCTGCTAGTGACAAAGTTAAGTGGTCCTGTTACGTAGGCGGGCATGTTGAAACCTTCTACCGTAATGGCATCAAAGGCTTCGCCACAATAGGCGTCAGCGACCAAATATGGTTCATTTGTTTCTTTGATCTCAACGATAACTTCTTCTTTGCCCTCAGGGCAGGGAAGATAGATGGGGATTTCAACGTTCAGTTCAGTGGTTTCATAAACGATCAAGTCAGGGTGTGCTAGAGCGCGCATGACGCGTGTGATCGAGTTTTGGCGGATTTCATCCTGAGTTGTAGCAAAGTCAACATCGGTGACCTGGAAAGCATAGGCAAAGATGATAAGACCGATGGCTACTGAAAGCCCGGTAATAAGCGAATTTTTTAATGATTTTTTCTTATTCATATTTCACCTACCCAACTCGCTCGGCGTCTTTGCCGTAAATTTCTTTGAATTTTGCGTCATCAATGCCACTTGGCGGGCCATCGTACATCAATTTTCCATTGTTGAGCGCAATAGCACGATCTGCATATTTATGAACCAAATCGAGGAAGTGTAAGCTGCAGAGTACAGTTACGCCTTCTTCTTTATTGATCTTTTCGAGATGCTGCATAATGGAGTGAGCCAAGACTGGGTCAAGGCTGGCGACGGGTTCATCCGCCAGAATAATTGCAGGTTTTTGCATCATTGCACGAGCGATCCCGACACGTTGTTGCTGACCACCGCTAAGTTCATCGGCCCGCTGGTGCGCTTTTTCGGCGATGCCGACACGCTCTAATTCCTTGTAGGCGTTTTCAATATCGCTTTCGGGGAATTTATTGAGAAAGCTCATTGCGGGGTTGACATATCCCAGACGCCCTGAGAGAACGTTCGTCAGTACCGATGAGCGGCTAACGAGATTGAAATGTTGAAAAACCATGCCTATCTTTCGGCGAATGGTGCGTAATTCGTCATCTGATGCTTGCGTTACGTTGTCGCCATTCCAGATAATATCGCCAGATGTTGGTTCAATAAGTCTGTTAATGCAACGTAGCAAGGTTGATTTTCCTGAGCCGCTTAACCCGATGACTGCGAGAAATTCGCCTTGTGGAACATTGAAACTCACATCATCCAAAGCTAGGGGGCCACCGTCATATCTTTTTGAAAGATTTTTGATTTCCAGCATAGTTTATCCCTTCGTGAGATTCTCCTTTTTACTTTGTAGAGTTGTAAGATGAAGGAGAATGCGCTTTCTAAGAAAAATACAGCCCCAGACAAAAAAGCCTGGGGCTGTAAAGGTATTTATTTTGGAGACTACTCGCCGAGGTTCTCGAGGGTGATACCCTGAGCTTCCATGAGCAAGCGGACGCCGTCAAAGTTTTCGTCGAAGATAGGACCAACGCCAGTCCAGTCATAGAAACTTTCGTTACAGAGAGTTTCTGCGCAGGCGTCTGAAGCAACGTAATTGGTGACTGCTTCAGTAACAACACTTTGCAGGTCTGCAGGGAAGTTGGGGGAGAAGGACATGGTGTCGTTGGGAATTTCGCCAGAGAGGGTCAAAATGCGGACTTTCTGGACAACATCGGGGGCCTCTTCCACGATGGCGGAGCGGGCGTCGAGCACGCGGTAATCACCACAGTAGAGTTTGCCTTCTTCGTTCGGGGCGCAGTCGGCGACGACTTCGTCGGGAATGTCGGGAGCCATATCAACGGTCCAGCTACCTTCGGGCAGCAAGGGGGCGCTGAAATAAGCGGTTGCAACATCGGCTTCGCCGTTGTAGACAGCTTTTACAGCCTGCGGGTGACCACCAGCTTCAACGGTGTTGCCAACAGTAACGCCGGCATCATCGAAGATCGCGGAGGGATAGAGGAAACCAGAGGTGGAGCCAGCATCCGGGTAAGCCCAGGTGGCGCCTTCAAGGTCTTCGATGGTCTGGAATTCGCTGTCGCGGGCGACGAGGAATTCAGTCCAGTAAACGTTCCAACCGTAGCGCTCGGAAGCCAAGCCAGGCTGTACGCCACAGAGCTGGTTCGCAAGAGCATAGCCCATGGCAGGGATGAAGGCAATGGTGTCATCGGGGGATGCGCACATTGCTTCAATGGTTGCAGCATAAGAAGTCGGGACGCTGGCGTCAAAATAAAGGCCAGTCGCTTCATTCAAGGCAACTTCGATCAGGTCGCCACCAGCGATCATGAAGTCAACATCCACGGAGGGGACGAAGAGAACTTTGATCGGGTGTTCTTCGGAGCCAATGGCTGCCATCGGTGCTTCTTCGGCAGGGGCTTCTTCCACAGGTTCTTCAGCGGCAGGAGCTTCTTCCATAGGTTCTTCAGCGGCAGCGGGCTCTTCCATGGGAGCGGGTTCTTCAGTGGCAGCAGGGCTGCAGGCCGCGAGTACCAAGGCGCCAACAACGAGCATGGCGAAGAGCAGGTATGAAACTTTTTTCATTTTTTTCTCCTTCTTTCATAAAAGAAAAATAGTTTTGGTTGATATTTTCAACCTTTCAGAAGTGATAATAACGTGAAATAATGAAGAAAGCAAGTGACATCTGTTAATGGAATGTTATAATCTTTTACGCTTTAAATCTTCAGAAAGCTGTGCTTTTCTTCCCTTTTCAGGAGTTTTCAATGAAACAAAATGTTATTCCTTTTCTTTTGCTAGTCGTCGTTGGCCTTGGGGCTTATTTCGTCGTGCAATCTGTACAAGATAGTGCTTCGCAGGCACAGCAGGCTTTACAGCCTCTCTCTGATGCCAATCGTGCCATGCAGACACAGGTTTCTGAGTTGATGAATCCCACGCCCACCATTATCCCTGACCCCATTACCATCATCCATGATGTGCATGCGTTGGCGCGTCTGGAAACGATCCAGTACACTATCGAGAAGGTTATCACCGCCGAGATCGGACAGGGAACCTTTGACTTCCTCTTTGGCGACCGCCTTATCTTCGTGGCACATGGGGTTGTGATTGCCGGAATCGATATGGAAAAACTCGGGCCTGAAAATTTACAGCTTGAGAATGGCGCTCTCTATGTCACTTTGCCGCAGGCCGAGATATTTATAGCGACTCTGGATAACGAAAAGTCCTATGTCTATGATCGTGATACCGGCGCGCTCACACATGGTGATTCCAATTTGGAGACCACCGCTCGCCAAGCTGCCGAAGAAGAAATCTATAAAGCCGCTGTTGAAGATGGTATTCTTGATCTTGCTCAGCAAAATGCTGAGAATTATCTTGAAAAATTCTTTGATGCGCTTGGCTACGACAATGTCATTTTCCTGAACCCATAAACCAAAAGGCAATCTTGCTAAATGCGCTCAGTCCAATCTGGATGAGCGTATTTTGTTTTAACCAGATCCGCGACACGCTTTATCTCGGATAGAGATAACTCATCTCGTTCAAGTTGGATATTTAAAGCCGTGCCGAACCCGTGGACGAAGGCTTTGCTCGCCGCGCCCCAGGCAACGGTTCGCCCCAAAGCGGATTCCAATGTGGAGGCGCGTGCCAAAAGCTTCTCGGCGGCATGTTGACGGGATTCTGCATCAGGGAAGCTTAATGCCTCGGTAATGCGCGCCAAGTTTCCGGTTAGCGGGAGCGATCCATGCTGTAGTACGCCACCCTTCTGACGCGCCTGTGCGCTGCCGATCAGTTTTCTCCCGTTTACCGTGATCTCATAGGTCGATGGGGTCTCAAAACAGACAGGGTTATGTTGGGCGGCAGCATCCAGTTTTTCTTCGTTCATCTGTACGTTTGCGCCCAAGAGCTTCAGGGCAGCGAGGAGCCCCTGTGCAAGATGATGGTAACTCTCGAGCAGGCTGCCACTGACGTGCGGATTGCTGTTTGGCGCAATAATCGAGTAAGTTATTTCATCTGTATGCAGGATCGCGCGCCCACCCGTGGCGCGCCGTACAACGTCCCAGCGGTTGGCTTGCAGTGTAGCATGATCTACATCACTAAAAGGCTGTGAACGCCCCAAAGAGAGACAGGGGGGCTTCCAGCTATATAAACGCAGGGTTGGTGGTGCCTCGCCACGCGTAACGTGCTCTAAGATGGCTTCATCGACAGCCATATTCCATGCGCCCAACGCGGGCGGGGACAGGTATAAACGCCATGGGGTAGTCATACGGTTACTATAACACTTCTTTTACTCCAGCACTATTATGAAATAAGTTCCCCTGAAACTGGGATATGTTCCAGTCTTTACTTCCGTTATAATCCATATCATGGATACAAAAACTCAACTTAATAACGCTATGAAAGAAGCGATGCGTGCCAAAGATCAGGTTGCCAAACGCACTTTGACGATGGTGCGCGCTGCCATTCAACAAACGGAAAAAGATCGTCATACTGAACTGGATGACACCGCTGTGCTTGCAATCCTGCAGAAGGAATTGAAGTCGCGGCAGGAGACCATCATTGAAGCCAAAAAAGCAGGACGCGATGATCTCGTTACGGATACCGAAGCTGAAATCGTTGTCTTGAAGAAGTTCCTGCCCGAAGCAATGCCAGAAGAAGAACTGCGTGTGCTTGCTGAAGCGGTTGTCGCTGAAGTTGGGGCGAGTGCGCCCGCAGATATGGGCAAGGTGATGAAGGTTCTCATCCCGCGCGTGGCAGGACGCGCGCCAGGCGGCGATATTAGCCGTATCGTTAAAAGCCTTCTGCAAGGTTAATATCCCCTAGATGACAAACTCCGCACCTCCCTCAAAGCGTTTCGTTTTTTTGCGTGCTTTTGCGCTTACCTTAATTGGTTTGGCGGCTTATGCTGCGTTGATTTCACCGTTATCGCTGCATTCGGATACGATTGTTTTGGAAGAAGGGCAGGTTTCTCCACGTGACTTGCAAGCGCCTTATGCGGCAGATTATGTTAGCGAGGTGCGTACCGAAGAGGCACGCCAGGCTGCGGCACTCAGAGTAGTGCCGGTCTACTCAACGGCGGATCCGTCTATTGCGCGGGAGCAAATTGAAAGTTTGCGCGAGGCGCTTCTTTACATCGGTATGGTGCGTGTGGATGCTTATGCATCCCCTGAGCAGAAGGGGAGTGATCTGCAGACGCTGTCATCCATCCAGTTGCAGGACGATACTATCGAGATCATTCTCTCATTGAGTGATAATCAATGGGATGCCATCCAGCAGGAGGCGCTGAGTGTGTTGGAGCAGATGATGCGTAATAGCATTCGTCAAAGTGATGTCTCCAGTATTCAGCGTAGTGTGCCCTCGCGAATTAGTTTGGCATTGAGTGAGCTACAGGCACAGGTGGTGGCGGAATTGGTGCGCGCCTTTATCGTGCCGAATAGCTTGTACAGTTCAGACTTGACCGAAGCTGCCCGTGTCGCTGCGAGCGAAGCCGTGGAACCTGTGCACCAGTACTATATTGCGGGAGAGACGATTGTTTCAAGTGGGGAGGTGATCTCGGCGGCGGATTTGGAAGCTTTGCAGACTTTGGGGTTGGTAAAACCCACGGAGCATGGGCTGGAATATTTAGGTGCTGCTATCCTGACACTTGCTTTGAGTGTCTTTTTGTGGCTTTATTTTACTTACCGTCGCGCCGCTTTTGTAAACGATATGCGCGGATTGCTCTTGGTTGGGTTGATCTTCGTCATCTTTCTGATAACGGCACGCCTGATGATCCCGAATTATGCCATTATTCCCTACCTTTTCCCTTTGCCCGCGTTCGGTTTGCTGATTGCCGCCCTCTTCGGTGTGGACGCTGGGTTCGTGCTCGCCTTTGCGCTAACGCTGCTGACGACTTATGGGTTATCCAACTCGCTCGACTTGAGCATGTACTATCTTGTTTCGTCGTTTTTGAGTATTTTGGTGCTTGGCAAAGCGCGACGTGTCTGGTCTTTCGTGAGCGCGGGGTTGGTCATCTCTGTGAGCGGAATTGCTATGCTGCTTGCGTATTGGCTACCTTTTGCAACCACAGATTGGTTAGGGCTTGCGGCATTGACCGGAGCTGCTGCTTTCAACGGGATCGCTTCTGCCAGTTTGACTCTGCTCTTGCAATTCTTTGTCGCGCAATCGCTGGGGTTAACGACTACCCTGCAACTTTTGGAACTCTCGCGTCCTGATATGCCCTTGCTGCAATTTTTCCTGCGAACCGCGCCGGGAACCTATCAACACTCGTTACAGGTTGCTAATCTTGCGGAGCAGGCTGCTGAAAGCATCGGCGCGGATGCTTTGCTGGTGCGTGTGGGTGCCTTATATCATGATGTGGGAAAGGCAGAAAATCCGCTTTTCTTCATCGAGAATCAGACGCCGGGAAATCTCAATACACACGAAGATCTTGCTCCTGAAGAGAGCGCGGGCTTTATTATTCAGCATGTCACCGATGGGGTTAAATTGGCGGACAAATATCGTTTGCCCAAGCGTTTGGTCGATTTTATGCTGGAGCATCACGGTACAAATATTACGAGCTATCAATATGCGCAAGCCGTTAAAGATGCAGATGGCGATCACAGCAATGTGGATATTGAAAAGTTTCGTTATCCCGGGCCGGCACCACGTTCACGGGAAACGGCGCTGCTAATGCTCGCCGATGGGACAGAAGCGATCAATCGCGCTAAACGTCCGCAAAACGAGACGGAATTACGGGCTATTGTCCAGAAGGTAATTGATGTCTCGCAGCAAAACGGACAGTTGCAGAATACCAGCCTAACGTTGCGTGATCTGAAATTGATTAGCGATTCTTTTGTCTCAACACTGCGTGGAACTTTACATCCGCGCGTGGAATACCCCTCGTCTGCGGCTTCTGGGGGCGTGAATACCAGACCGCGCATAAAATAATATGATCGACATCCAATATTATGACGAAGTGTTGCCTAAGCTTAATGAACAGGTTCTTGAAACGGCTGCTCTTGCAGCATTGGAACAACAAGCAGCAGGTGAAGATGCAGCCTTGAGCATCCTATTAACAAACGATGCTCATATTCAGGAACTGAATCGCGACTATCGCGGCTACGACAAGCCGACCGATGTGCTCTCCTTTGAAGCGCACGAACGCGACCCTGAAACAGGCTTGCTCTACCTGGGAGACATCATCATCTCGTTGGCGCGTGCTGCCGCACAAGCGGAGCAGGGCGGGCATCCGCTCTTGGCGGAAGTGCAGCTTCTTGTTGTGCACGGTGTTCTCCACTTGCTTGGGCACGATCACGCTGAAGCCGAAGAAAAAGCTCTTATGTGGAACGACCAAGCTGAAATTCTGGCGCGTCTCGGCTTATCCGATATGAAAATACAGGAAACATGAAAGAATTTATTCAATCCCGTTTACGTTCGTTTGGTTACGCTTTCGAAGGCTGGGGGCATGTGCTCAGGAATGAGCCGAACAGCTGGATCCACGCAGTTGTGAGTGTGGCGGTGCTTGTTGTGGCAACATGGCTGCAATTGCCCGTGCGTGATTGGGCGGTTTTGTTGTTGACAATTGCGATTGTTTGGGCTGCCGAGTTTTTCAATACGGCTATTGAGAATGTGGTCGATCTCGCCAGCCCGGAGGAGCATCCACTGGCAAAGGCAAGTAAGGATGTCAGTGCAGCGGGGGTTTTGCTGGCGGCGCTCATCGCCATTCTGGTTGGCTTGCTTATTCTTGGCCCACCGCTCTGGCAAAAACTACAAAGTTTTTAAAAAGAAATCCCGCCAGAAATTGGCGGGATTTTCTCTCTTTGGCGGTCTTTACATTTACATTTCGATATATTCTTTTAGGCTATGTTCAACAGCGTAGGCTGCTGCTTCGGCGCGGTTGTTGACGCCCAGTTTCGAGAGAATGCTGCTGACGTAGTTACGTACCGTGCCTTCTCCAAGGAAAAGCGCCTTTGCGATCTCGCGATTGGTCTTGCCTTCTGAAACAAGCTGTAAAACATGTTTTTCCTGCTGGCTCAAATTGGCAAAGGCCGATGCTTCTTCTTCGCGGACAGCGCGGCGCACTTCCTGAAAAACGCGCTGTGTCACTGCCGGGTCAAGTAAACCTTCACCGCTGCCAACGGCTTCAAGCGCTTTCACAAGGTCTTCGCTGCCGATCTGTTTCAAGACATATCCCGATGCGCCTGCGCGGATCGCAGAAAAGAGCATTTCATCTTCTGCATACGAAGTCAGCATGAGCACCTTTGTTTCTGGAAAACGCTTCACAATCTCTTCACAGGCATCAATGCCTGAAACACCCGGTAAACGAATATCCATCACGACCACGTCTGGCTTAAGGTTAGCAGTTTTTTCGACTGCCTCGCGCGCCGAACTGGCCTCTCCTACCACATCAAAGTCAGGGTGGCGCTCAAGCAAAGTCTTCAAACCAATGCGAACGACTTCGTGATCGTCAACCAAGATAATACGTTGTTTTGCCATTCTTTCTCCAATTTCTCCGAAATACGGTAGGTGGAAGTATAGTTGAGAGATGAAGAGATGACAAGAGGAGTATGTTTCTTGTCATCTCGATATGTTTTCTGCGTCGCCCCTCAGACTTTAGGCTTGCTGAGGTCTCTCAAGCATTTGTTTGGTTACGGGGTTCCCTCTCTTCTAAAATCAACAAAGCGATAGCCAACGCCTCGTTCTGTCAAAATATATTTAGGGTCAGCGGGGTCTGCTTCGAGTTTCTTTCGTAAATAGTTGATGTAAAGACGCACGTAATGCGGCTCATCGCGATATTCGTAGCCCCAAACTTTGGTCAGCAACTGATCGTGTGAGATCACCCAACCGGCATTCTGCACAAGATGATAGAGCAGACGATACTCGGTGGGGCGTAGCTTAACGATCTGGCCCTCCAACCAAATTTCGCGGCGGTCAAAGTCGATTTTGAGACGATCATCGATTTCGAGTAAGCCATGCATCGATCCGCTTGCGCTTTCGGTGCGGCGCAAGACGGCTTTTACACGGCTGACCATCTCTCGCGGGCTAAAGGGTTTTGTGATGTAGTCATCGGCACCCAGTTCAAGTCCACGGACGCGGTCGTCTTCTTCGCCTTTGGCGGTGAGCATTAAAACGGGCACTTTGCTTGTTTCGCGGATGATCTGTAAGACTTCGAATCCATCAAGGTCGGGCATCATCACATCCAGAAGAATTAGATCTGGAGAAACATCGCGCAATTGTTGAATAGCTTCTTTTCCATTAAATGCTTCACTGACGAGGAAGCCATCGTGCTCAAGGTTCAATCGGATGAAACGTACCATCCGCTCTTCATCATCAACTACCAGTATTTTTCTACGGTCAAATTGTTTTGTCATCTTATTCCCTCACAAAACCAATGATCTGGTCTTCCTCTGCATTTTCAAGAACTTCGATGAAATTAATTCTCGAAATTGGCCAGATCACCCGAATAACTTCATCTTGAAGGTAGTGCAGATCTTTCCCCTCGCGTGTACGCGGGTTCAGAACTGTCATGATAACATCCTGTGCCCCCGGTAGTTCTTCGACTTCACCAAAGATGGAGGTTTCCCCTGAAATATGTAAGATCACATTGTATGCCATGTCTATCCTTCTTTCTTTGAGGAAAAGATGTTCTCAACTTTCTTAGAACATCTGCCTAGTCTTGTACGAGAAATTGTAATTTAAGTTTGCCAAAGGCAATGATATTACCGTGCTGAAGAACATATTCTTGCTCAGAGAGAAGACGCGTTCCGTTTAAGTATGTGCCGTTAGATGAACCCAAATCCATGATGCTGGTTTGGGTATCACTCTTCTTCAAAACGGCATGTAAACGCGAAACGCCGTGCTCGTAAGCGTTGTATGGTGTCAGATCAATATCTGGCATAACCGATTGTCCTTCACTTACGCGTCCAATTGTGAATTCATTGCGATTCGATAAAGACAGGAATTGCCCGCCATCCAGAACCTGTAAAGAGATTGCATCTGATGTTTGAGAGCGTTTTTGGACGTTGGTATCAAAATCACCGGATGCTGGCATATTCTCATTCATTTGAATGGTTTGTGTGGCCAGATTCTGCATACTAACCAATTGAGTGCCGCAGTCACTACAGAATAATGCACCTTCTACTTCTGCGTGTTGGCAGCTTGGACATGTAATCATAAGTCTTTTCCTCTACCTGCTGACAATAATAGTGCTCTGGTTCCGTATTTCATATTTTTGCGTCCTTCTTCTGAAAGCTCTTGTTTTTGTTGCAGATGTTCTGCTTCCAGGAGAACCGTTTTTGCCATGCTCCGTTCTCCTTGAGAAAGAAGATGGGTGGCAAGGTGTTGAAGGCGGCGAGATGCATCATCATATTTGCCCGCATCTACTTCTTCTTGCGCCTTTTCTTGCATACGATACAAGTTCAAGCTAATTAATGAATTAATTAGTAAGGGAGGTGGAGGCTTAAGGTCTGCGTTCTCGCTAATTTTGCGTGATAAAGAAACACGTAATTGTGAGGTTGGTAATGTCAGTGATGGTATTGAATATTTCAAAGCCCCAGCTAATAACTTTGCCTCATCTTTAAGGACAGCCCCAGACTGGACTTCAAATTCAAGCAGGAGGCGTAAGGGCTGATCTCGTAAGATGATTCCCAATTTTATGGGGTTTTCAAGGGAAGGGTGCGCTTCATTTGGTTGGAGCCGGAAAATGTAGGTTAGCTTTGTGTGTGGACTCTCTTTATAGGTCAATTCTACGTTTTCAGCAAAGGTATTTGCTAACTGTCGGAATTTTCTTTCGAGAAAATCCTGAATTTGTTGTGGCTCGGCAATATAGCTGCTACTACTGCCTGCTTTGGCAGCAAGTGTATCAAGAAAGTTGTCATTCCAGTCTTCGCCGATCCCTAATCCGCTGATACCGATGCCAAGAGAGGCAGCCTCATCTGCTAACTCAAATGATCCCTCTTCATCCCCGTACGTTTGTCCATCTGTTAGCAGGATAATATGATTGACACGTTCTTTTGCTATCCTTCTGCGGACTTCGTTCAGCCCCAGTTTCAAGCCTTGTAATATCTCTGTCCCGCCGTTGGGCAGGATCGTGTGGATTCTGGATTCCATTTTTCGGCGATCATGCTTTGCTGACGCCGAGATCAAGACTTCGGCGCGGTCACTGAAGGTGACGACACTGAGCAGGTCTTCGTCCCGCAAATTACGGATCAAATGCAAAGCTGATGCTTTGACCATTTCGATCTTCTCGCCTTTCATGGATGTCGAACGATCCAGAACAAGGCAGACGTTAAGAGGCGGCGTATTAAATTCGTTTTCGCTTTGGCGGGGCTTCCATTCCAAAAGCGCATAGATCAATTGATTTTCGCTCAAGCGAACAAGGCTTTCGCGGCTGAACAAAACTCGCTGTACGATAGGTTGAGGGATTTCTGTTTCAGGGCTTAAGGTTTTGTCGTACTCAATTCGTTTTTGGGGATTAGAAAGTGTTTCGTAGGCTTTCTGAACATCAAGAAAGATTTCTGTTTCGCCAGGAGCTTCGTTTTTATCAGGGTGCACACGTTGAGCTGCCTCAAAGTAGGCGCGCTTAATTTCTTCCTGTGTTGCATCCCGAAATATTCCCAAAAGGGAATAATAATCTAACGAAGTTGACATACTATCCAATCATCTTGACAAGGACAACTGAAATATTGTCAGGGCCACCTGCTGCATTTGCAGCATTGACCAGATTTTGACAAGCCTCTTCCAACGTTGGTGCATCGCTTATGGCTTGGTGCATTTGCTGCTCACTGAGTACGCCCCAAAGCCCATCGCTACTAAGCATGAGCATCCCATTTCTGGGGAATGCGACTGAAAAGAGGTCTGGCTCGAGGGCTTCTCCCTGACCTAATGCGCGGTAGAGCACATTTTTCTGGGGATGATTAGCCGCTTCTTCAGCGGTGATTTGCCCAAGTTCTTCGAGACGCCCGACCAGTGAGTGGTCGCGAGTGATCATGTCGAAACGCCCATCTGGATAAACGGCATATGCGCGGCTATCACCAACGTGCGCGATGGTAACTTGGGTGCCCAAGACCAGTGCTGCCGTCAGCGTAGTGCCGCTTCCCGGGGCATCCCGTTGAATGGCCTCCTGTGCTTGGGTAACGCCAGCAAGCATCAGGTCATGGAGCGATTCGTCGAGAGGCATGGTGGGTAAGTTAAATAGATAGGAGTGGAACTTTCGCATGATATGACCGCCGAAAGTCCGCATGGCTGTATTGCTGGCAACTTCGCCGTACTGGTGTCCGCCCATCCCATCTGCGACGATATAGAGTCCAAAGGGTGTATTGCCGGCATTACCAGCCAGTGTGGCGGTGACAAGCATCAGACTGTCTTCGTTCAGCTCACGCTGTTTCCCTACTGATTGTCCGCTTGCCGCAACCAATTGGCTCATCTCGTATTTTATTTCTGCTTCCTTAAGGTCGCCAAGTTGAGTAGGCGAGAGAGGAATTGTGGCAGTATCATTAACAACTGACTGAGTTGTTGCCTCTGGTTCTTCTGGCTTGAATAGTTTTTTGAAAAAGTCGATCACAAAAAGCTCCTCATATTAGGCTAAGAGTGCATAGATTTGATGGTCGGTTGAGCCTATATAGACCATATCGTCGTAAACCAATGGGGAGCCAGTGATAGGACCTTCGGTTGCGAATTTCCAACGTAATTGTCCTGTACGGGCTTCCAGACAGTAAAGGTGACCGTCGATTGATGCGCAATAGATCGCATCTTTGTACACCACTGGAGAACTGGTTACTTGGTGTTCGGTGCGAAAACGCCAAGCTTCTTTGGCTGTATTGATGTCGATAGCATAGATAAATCCATCCGCTGCACCAACAAATACAAGATTGTCCAAGATTGCTGGCGAAGAGATGGAGCCTTTTCCTAAACGGAATTTCCATAAAGCCCAGCCGTTTGAGGCATCTAGTGCGTATAAGGTGCTGTCTAAAGATGAAAAATAAACTGCGTTGTTTTTTACCAAAGGAGATGCAGTGACTGCGCGCTTTGCTTTGAATTGCCAACGCATCTTCCCTTTAAAATCTACACAGAAGAACTCACCGTTTTCAGAGCCTACATAAACATTTGTTCCAGCAACGAAGGGAGTTGAACGGATCGCTGAAGATGCATTAAATTCCCAGACTGGGCGGCCTGAAAGGCTGTTTACCGCATGTAAAGAACCATCATCTGAGCCGATGAAAACGTGCCCTTCTGCGATTCTAGGCGATGAACGGATTGGCGCTTCTGCATAGTGAGACCAAGCGATTTTCCCTGTACGGGCATTCAGCACATGTAATCGTTTGTCTTCGGACCCAAAGTAAACATTATTTTCAGCGAAGGCGGGTTTTGAGACAATCCCACCATCGGTGGGGTATTTCCACTTGAAAGCACCATTAGCAGCATCAAGCGCGTAGAGATTATTGTCGTAGCATCCTATGTAAAGCGTGTTTTCAAAATAAGCTGGAGTACCACGAATCTCGTCCTCGCATTTGAATTTCCAAATAGGTTTGATCCCATCTAGTTTAACTGAAGAAACCGAATTTGGAGATATTCTTGAAAGCAGACCAGTCTGCCGTGCAGCAGCGACAAGAGCATCTTTCATCTCAGCTGCAGTTTGAAAGCGTTCACTTGGCTCATATGACAGCGCACGTATAACAACTGCTTCGATTTCGGCAGAAACCTCCTGGTTAATTTTCCTGATCGAACGCTCCGCAAAGGAGAAGGGCGGTTCCATACGGGGATCACGCCTCGTGAGCAGATGATGAAGCGTCGCTCCAAGCGCGTAAATATCGGCTAAGTGTGTTGCCTCGCCACGATACTGTTCCGGCGGGGAGTATCCTTCGGTACCGATCATGGTCCCTTTTTGGCCAGTCTGGAATTGTTTTGCGATCCCGAAGTCGACTAGCATAATATGCCCGCGGCTATCAAGCATCACATTTGATGGCTTCATATCGCGGAAAATGATCGGATCAGGTTTGTGCGTGTGTAAAAAACTTAAAACATCACATAATTCAATTGCCCAGGAAACAACTTGAGCGCTCGAAAGAAAACTATCCGCACTATTGATAACCGACTCAAGATCACTGCCATTAATATATTCAAGTACCAAATAAGAACGGTCTTCATTTGAGAAATAGTCAAAAATACTGGGAATAGATGGGTGTGTCAGCGTTGCCAGGATATTGGCTTCTCGCTCAAAATTTTGCACGATCGTTTCTTTAACTTTCGGGTCAGGCGCAAGATTTACCATCTCCTTAACCGCCACAAGCTTAACAACATTCGGAAAATGTAAATCTCTAGCACGATACACAGACCCCATCCCCCCAACCCCCACAATCTCCTGAATGAGATAGCGTTCAGATAAGGTCACACCTGGATGCAGTTGTTGCTGCACAGGCCGATCATCATTATTTATTGAGCGGGTAACCTTGCGAGTTTCCAGAATGCCTCACTTGTAGAAAGCCCCTTACATGCCTGCACAAAAAAGTGTGCCAGACGGAGAAAAAACGAATGATGAATTATAGTGCCCTCTGACAGGATTTGCAACTTATGCTTGCCCTCTCGTTTGTTCTAAGGCAAAATCAGGCTGTTCAACGCATCAGAATATTAAAAGGATGGTTTCTCTTATGACATTTCACCCTCTTGCGGGAATCTATGCCGCAGCAATTACCTCGCTAAAAGAAAATGGATACGCTCTTGACCTGGAAGCTGCTACCGCCTATCTAGGCTTTCTCGCCGAAAGAGGCTGCCACGGCGCCCTTCTCTTTGGCACAACAGGCGAAGGCCCCTCCTTCTCAGCAGAAGAACGTATTCAACTCTTCAAAAGCGCCGTGGCTCTTCGCCAAACGCATCCGGAGTTTCGTCTGCTCGCCGGAACAGGTACGCCCAGCCTTACTGAGACCATCGCCCTCAACCAAGCTGCTTTCGATGCTGGTTTCGAGGGCGTCGTCACCTTGCCTCCCTTCTATTTTCGCGCAGCTAGCCAGGAAGGACTTTTTCAATGGTTCGATACCGTTATCCGTGAATCTGTTCCGGCAGGAAAGTACTTACTTGGCTATCATATTCCTAAAGTTTCTGGTGTACCCCTCCATCACGATCTGCTTGATCGCTTGAAAGATGCCCACCCCAACAAATTTGCAGGCATAAAAGATTCCTCGCATGATCTTGACCATGCCAAACAGCTTGGTCAGCGCTTTGGTAGAGAGCTTCTTGTGTTAAACGGCACCGATTCCTATCTGCTGGATGCTCTAAAATTTGACGCACAAGGCGCAATCACTGCGCCTGCGAATATCATCTCCCCGCAAATGCGCGCTCTGTGGGATGCCTTCCTAAGCAACGAAGAAACAGAGAGTATTCAAGCTGAAATCACCCTTGTTCGGGAAGTTCTCGAAAAATATATGCCCTTCCCGCCGATTCTGAAAGCACTTGTTGCTGAACTCTTTAGTCTTCCACATTGGCATGTGCGCCCACCTTTAGATGAAAGCCCCACGGATATAACGTCAAAAGCAACGCAAGAAATTCAAGATGCCTTGAACCAGTTAGCCTAAAACCAAAAACACCATCGAAAAGATGGTGTTTTTGGTGGGCGCGGAGGGACTCGAACCCACGACCTCACGGATGTGAACCGTGCGCTCTAACCAGCTGAGCTACGCGCCCGTTGCGGGCGAAATTATAGTCGAGGCCAAATGCTTTTGCAAGCAGAATCTAGTAGACCCTGTTATAATGCGCGCGGTCCAGACAGGCTTATTTCACCGACCAGCACATTCCAAAGCTGGGGTAATTCATCCAAACTAAATTTTCGCAAGAAATTCCCGAGCTTTGTGACACGTGGGTCATGCTCTAATTTATGAAATTCTTCGTATTGTGCTTTTGCGACTGGGTCTTCCGCAAGAAGCTGCGCCAACTTTTCTTCTGCACCGACGATCATTGTGCGGAATTTGAGTACCCGAAAACGTAGAAAGTTGCGCCCTAAACGCTCCTGACGAAAAAAAATGGGGCCCGGCGAGTCAATCAAAATCAGTACGGTCAACAATCCCAATAAAGGGCTGAGCAAGACCAGCAAAAGACCTGATCCAGCAATATCAATCCATCTTTTCATCCAGCGATTGCGTCGTGTCAAAAGGTGATAGTGAAATTCAAGCCCCAGATATCCATCTAAATCTCTCGGCTCGATCCACAAGGAACCAAAATTATCGTTTTTTCGGATGAGGACAACCTTCCTAAAAACTTGGTTGAGA
>JBNLFG010000003.1:0-65471 GCA_050305405.1 Anaerolineales bacterium
GCGTGCGCACGCTCGCCCGCATGGGTCTCATCCACCGCCAGACCAAGCTCGGCGACCGCAAGGATTATTACGTCGCGGAGAGTGATTTTTACAAGGTCGTGCGCTCGATCTTGAAGGGGCGCGAAAACAGCGAGTTCGACCGTGCCCTTGCGTCGGTTGGGCAGACACTCGAGATATTGGAAGCAAGCCCACCATCCGGGTCCGATGCGGAGGAATGGGAATTTGCCCGGCAGCGCGTCGCGTCCATGCAATTCTTCTTCGACGGGCTGGACAATCTCGTCAAGGTCATCATCGCCATCGAAAACATGAATCAAAATACCGTCCAAAGAATTATTGGTTTCTTGAAAGGATAAAAAATGAAAATCGCAATTACTGGTGCTTTTTCGTACACGGGCAAATACATCACCCGCCGCCTGCTAGCGCAGGGACACGAGGTCATCACGCTGACGGGGCATCCCAACAACCCCGACCCGTTTGGCGGGCAGGTGAAGGCTTACCCCTTCAATTTTGACGCCCCCGAAAAACTGGCGGAAACGCTCGCTGGCGTGGACATTCTCTTCAACACCTATTGGGTGCGTTTTTCGCACGGCGAGAACACCCACGAGCGCGCAGTGGCGAACACCAAAACACTCATCCGCGCGGCGGAGCAGGCGGGCGTGCGGCGCATGGTGCACACCAGCATCACCCAGCCCACGCTGGACAGCGACCTGCCCTATTTTCGCGGCAAAGCGGAGCTGGAAGAAGCGATCAAGGCTTCGTCGCTGGGATACTCCATCCTGCGCCCGACCGTGCTGTATGGGGATGAGGATATTCTAGTCAACAATATCGCCTGGATTTTGCGGAACGTGCGTGTTTTCGGCTTGCTCGGCAATGGACAGTATCGTCTGCAACCGATCTTTGTCGAGGACTACGCCGACCTTGCCGTGGAGATGGCACTGCGCGAGGAGAATATTGTTGCCGATGCGGTCGGTCCCGACGACCTGACCTTCGAGGAGATGGTGCGCCTGATCGCCACAGAGATGGGCATCTCGGCGCTGCTCTTGAAAATGCCGCCCACGCTGGCGTTGTGGGCATCAAAAATCATCGGTCTCTTCGTCGGCGATGTTGTGCTGACGCAGGATGAAGTCGATGGTTTGATGCGCGGCTTGCTCGTCTCAAACGACCCGCCGCTGGCAAAAACACATCTCAAAGACTGGCTGCGAGAAAATAAGGATACGGTTGGGAAGAAGTACGCGTCGGAGTTGAAGAAGCATTATTAACCTGAGTTTCGGATAAGCCCAGCGAGCTGTTTTTAGCCACAGATTTCATGGATTTCACAGAAAAAGGTGTTCAAAATCCGTGAAAATCGGTGTAATCCGTGGCAGATTTCAAGCTGATAGTTAAAAAATCACCTTATCCGAAATTGAGGTTATTAAACAAAAAGATGACAGTCACTTTTGAAGTGACTGTCATCTTGCATTTAATTTAAAGAGCCTTACTGGGAAAGAAATTTCAGTGCTTCTTGTAAATCCTTTATCTGAGATTCAATCTGTGCTTTCTCATGAGAATGATCTAAAAAAGAAACCGCATATTCAAGAGACAAGAATTGTTTACCGTGTTCAAGATGAAATTTAATAAGAGCATCTACATAAATTTTCAGTTGAAATAGGGTCTCTTCTTGGATATTGTCTGTAGGGTCTCTATGCACCAAACTGTTACGCATATCACGCAAGAATTGCAATATTTGGTAATGGTAGTCTCGGTTTTTGAATAAAAACGCTACTCTTTCTATTGTTTTTTGATGATTCACCCTCTCAGGTGTTGTCATCCACTCTAAGATATTCCAAAGTTTATGATATGAAGTATTCCAAAGGGTTTCATTCAAAGCTTCAGAATAGGCAATGAACACTTTTTTCATGGAATCCGCATAATTATGATTTTTCAACTTACTTTGGACATATTTCAGGCTATCGTAATAATTTTTCACTTTATCATGCTTAAAAGGAGAAACGGGACGAAGATAACTTGGCTCATACCAGAAAATATTGGTAGCAGACTTCCCAGATGGTTGAAGATGCAAAGTGTGAACAGGACCTAATACTATTTTATTCACAGGTTGCGACGCTCCATAAGTTTTACGGAGTGAGCCTTGAAAGAAAATCCAATTCCAGACACCTGATGTAAAACTAAGCATATCATATGCTTTGCGCTCTGCTTCATGCACTGAAACAGCCGAAACATGCACTCTGACTTTAGCGTAATTATGAGGCATCTGACCTGAAAACAATGATCTGTTCAAATCTTTAAGTACACCTTTCCTTGCTCGTGTAATATGTTCAGGAAAATCCTTCTCAAAAACTATATACACGCCATTTGAGCGAATTTTCGCGGGCAAAACACTAGGAGATATTGATATTTCTGTAGCAAATATATATCGCCTAATTGGTTGAGCTAAATGCTCACGTTCAAGCCTATTAACTTCTTCTAAAAAGCTCTTAGAGGTGAGATTATTTTGTTTAAGCAAGTCACGCAAGACTTTATTAACGATTTCCTTAGCATCGTCTTCAATGATGTCAGATGAAAAATCAAGCATGTTATAAAGAACTTCTGAATGAACTCTATGAAAAAAAGTAGATGAAACTAGATGCCCTTGATTGTCTTTATATCTCATTGGAATTTCTTTTAGAAGAATATCTAATATACCGCTTTTGCTTTTTTCCCATTTTACAGACATACTTTTCTTCCCTTTTTCCATATTCAGCACAGATAAGATATTTTACTACGATAGAAATATAAAAAACGTCTGGATGAAGAAGTCCAGACGTTTTCACATCATAATAATACGAGACTGTTGTTATCCCCTCACCAACCAATCCCCAACCCCCACCCACTTATACGTCGTCAGCTCTTCCAAGCCCATCGGTCCGCGCGCGTGCAGCTTCTGCGTACTGACCGCCACCTCCGCGCCCAAGCCAAACTGCCCGCCATCCGTAAAGCGCGTGCTGGCGTTCACATACACCGCCGCCGAGTTGATCTCATCCACAAAGCGGTTGGCGTTCGCCAGGTCATTCGTCAGGATGCTCTCCGAATGCTCCGTGCTATGCTCGTGGATGTGCGCAATCGCCTCGTCCAAATTCGGCTCCACTTTAATACCCAAAATCAGGGATAACCACTCGATGTCGAAATCCTCCGCGCCCGCAGCCTGGACATCCGCCCCGACATTTTGCAAAATGGACAAAGCCTGCGGCGCCGCTCTTAATTCAACTGGGTAAGTTGCCAACCGAGCAGCGACTCGCGGAAGGAATTCATCCGCCACTGCCTCATGCACCAGCAGGGTATCCAACGCATTGCAGACGCTCGGTCGCTGCACTTTGGCGTTTTCGACAATATCAACCGCCCGTTCCAAATCAGCAGTTTCATCGACGAAAATATGGCAAATCCCGATCCCGCCCGTGATGACGGGGATGCTCGACTCGTCGATGCACAGACGATGCAAGCCCGCTCCCCCACGCGGAATGAGCATGTCGATATATTTATCCAATCGCAGCATCTCGCGCACAAGCGCACGGTCGGGATTGTCGATGATTTGGACCGATTCGAGCGGCAAATCCGCTTTGGCTAATGCCGCCTGAACAACTTTGACCAATGCGAGATTGCTGCGCAAGGTTTCTTTGCCGCCGCGCAAAATGGATGCGTTGCCCGTCTTCAGGCTCAGCGCAGCGATGTCGATGGTCACGTTTGGGCGCGCTTCGTAGATCACGCCCAGCACCCCGATCGGGATGCGGCGTTTACTGAGTCTCATGCCATTCGGCAGGACTTTTGCGTCGATAACGGAACCAACCGGATCGTCAAGTTTGGCTACGGAGCGGGTATCGCTGGCGAGGGCGGCAATCCGTTTTGGGGTCAGGAGCAATCGATCCAGCACAGCTTGTGTCAATCCCGCGGCTTTTCCATCGGCAATATCTTTTTCGTTTTCGGCAAGAATTAAGTCAGCCTGCGCTTCGATCTCGTCGGCAATTAATTCCAAAACGGCGTTTTTCTTTGCTGAAGAAAGGTTCGCCAAGATTCGGCTGGCGGCTCTTGCACGTTTGCCCATTTCAGTTAAGTTGGTCATATCATATTCCTTTCATCAAAAGTGACTGTCACCTACAAAGGGATTCCCAAACAGTCGTGGTCATCGTTCTGAAACGCATCATAGATTTAGCACGATTTCAAAGGTGACAGTCACTTCAACTTACTCATTCAATAAAATCAAATCATTGCGATGCACCGCGACAGGGCTGTAAAAATAGCCCAAAATCTCTGCAATCTCATCTGACCTGCGACCTTTGATTTGAAGTATATCTTCGCTGCTATAGCGTGCAATCCCGCGCGCTAACTCTTCCTTCTCTTGATTCAAAATCGAGATGGTTTCGCCACGCACGAACTGTCCTTCAGCAGCCAGAATGCCAGCTGGCAAGAGGCTGCGTCCCTGCTTGGTCAGTGCTTGCGCCGCGCCGTTGTCTACGATCAATTTGCCAATGCCTGAGGATGCACGTGCCAGAATCCAACGTTTACGGCGCTCTAACGGACTTGCGATAGCGTGGAAACGCGTCCCGACTGCTTCGCCGTTGAAAATCCGCATAATGACATTGGGGGCAGCCCCAGCCGCGATGACGACGTCCGCACCAGAGCGACGAGCGTAGTCGGCAGCCTTTAGTTTCGTAATCATCCCGCCTGTGCCCAAACCGCTTTGACTGGGTGTGATGTCGATGTTTGCAATCTCGCTGATCGTATTGACCTCTTCGATCAATTTTGCTTCTGGATCCTTACGCGGATCGGAGGTGAACAGCCCTGGCTGGTCGGTGAGCAAGATCAGCAGGTCAGCATCGGCAAGCATGGTGACCATAGCGGAGAGATTATCGTTGTCGCCAAGTTTGATCTCTTCGGTGGCGACGGCGTCGTTTTCGTTGATAATCGGGATCACTTTTTGATCCAGCAGCGCATTGAGCGTTTCGCGTGCATGGAGGTAACGAGAGCGTCCTTCAATATCCGATTTGGTCAGTAATATTTGTCCAACCTGAACGCCATATATCTCAAAGAGCTGCTCCCAGACCTGCATCAGGCGGCTCTGCCCGACCGCGGCGAAAAGTTGTTTGCTGGCTACCGTTGCCGGAAGATCAGGAAACCCCAAGCGATGTTTGCCGACAGCCACTGCACCAGAGCTAACCAGAATAATTTCTACGCCCTGTTGATGCAAGGCTGCACAGCCACGGACGATATCCAGCATCTTCGGGCGGTCGAGTTGGGGACTGCCGCCTGTCAGGGTACTTGTCCCTAGTTTAATAATGATACGTTTGTAATGATTCATAATTTTATAAAAAGAGATGATAGCGATGTCCCAAAGACATCACCATCATCTGGTATTCTGCGTCGCAACACAGACCTACGCTTCGAGATTTTCGCTTTCTTTGAGTAATCTCTCCAGCAATTCAGTTTCGTCTTCCTGCGACTTGATCTCGCCATCCTGCCAGGCAGCCCGCAAGCGGGATAATATCTCACGGTAACGGGGACCAGGTTTCAGCCCACGCTCCTGAAGATCTCTGCCAGTTGTGTAGGGCTGGATATTTCGCCATTTGGCAAGGTACTGCACAATCGCAAAGCGGAGCGGCTCATCGATCCCGCACAGGGATGCGGCGTAAAGAGCAAGGGGCGGGATGCCATCCAGGCGAGCAGCCCAAACGCTGTTCTTTGCGTCCGCAAAATCGGGCAAGTCATCACAAAGTTTACGCGTTAGCTGCAGCGCGTCTTCCAAGCCAGATGAGAAGCGCAGCTTTTTGATGACAGCATGCAAATCATTCGCGGGTAACGGCAATAACCAGACCATATATCCCAGCGCGCGGCGGTTTGTGAGATTCGCTATCGGCGGAAGGTTACCAAAGTCACGAGGAACAGGCGTGTTAAGAGCTTCGTGCAGGCGGGGTACCAAACCATCATCCTGCTTCAAAGATGCATGGATGGCTTCTAGTAATTCCAATTGTGAAAGGCGAGAAAACATCGCTACAGCGCGTTCTTCGTCGATAATTAGATCCAGTTCGTGGCGAATACGAGCGCCTGTGAGTTTGCTCAAAAGTGGCAGGGCATCGTGCATTAATTCCTGCGTGCGTGCGCTGAAGGCGAATCCGAAACGCTGCTCAAAGCGGACACCGCGCAACATGCGCGTGGGATCGTCGACAAAGGAGAGCGAGTGCAAAACGCGCACAGTCCCCCGCTCTAAATCAGTGAGACCGCCCCAATAGTCGTGAAGTTCACCATAATGCGAACCGTCCAAACGAAGGGCAAGCGTATTGATGGTGAAATCACGGCGATGCAGGTCAAGTTTGATGCTGCCGCTTGAGACAGTCGGCAAGGCGGTCGGTTTGGTATAGAACTCGGTACGGGCCGTGATAAAGTCCAGGAATGTTGGAAGATTAGAACTTTCAAACGTGGAACCGTCTAAGAACCATTTGGCTGTACCAAAACGGGAATGGGTGGTTACGCGCCCCCCATAGCGTTCTTCAAGAGCGTGCGCGAGGGCAATTGCATCGCCTTCGACGACAATGTCGAAATCAAGGCTGGGACGTTCGAGAAGGAGATCGCGCACGAAGCCACCCACCACATAGAGGGCTACTTGTTGCTCGGCTGCCATCTCTGCCACACGCTTAATCAAATCAAGCCGGGGTTTGGGGAGCGCCTTTTCAAGGCGAGCCGCAAAGTTACTCTCCACGCCATGCGGTGTCGTCGGTGCGAGGGTTTTGAGAAGATCAGTGCGGGTGACGATACCAATTACCTCCCCATTCTCCACGACGGGGATCTGTCCCCAGCCGCTGTCGGTCATGCGGTTTTGGAGGGTATTGAGCGAGTCGCTCGGCGCAACGGTGACTTCACCTGCGCTCATCAGGCTGCCCGCCGTCAAGTTGAGATGGTGGGATTGGGCACGGTCAACGGCACGACGATTGAGCAAGCCGACGACTTTGCCATCTTTGACAATCGGATAGCCCTCATACCCAAATCGTTGCATGAGCATCGCGGCTTCGCCAACGAGCGTTTCAGGCGAGAGCAATTGCGGGCCGCGCGACATGATCTCAGCGACCGTGATGGGTGGGATGATGTAGTTCGGAAGCAGTCTGAGCAATTTTTGTTTAACCACAGAGCACACGGAGTTCACAGAGTTTTTCTCTGATTTTTCTCCAATCTCAGTGGTCTCTGTGCTCTCCGTGGTAAATTCCTTACGAATTAATGCCGCCGCAGCACGTGGATGCCCGCCGCCGCCAAATTCTGCCGCGATCTTGCCGACATCAACAGCGTCGGAGGTTGAACGCGCAACAAGGCGAATACCTTCGAGCGTGGTCACAAAAATAAAGAGCGCATCGGGGTCGAGCAGGTCGCGCAATTTGTGCGCCAGCGATGAGATTTCTTCTTCCAGTTCGCGGGCGTCGGCGCAGGCAGTCACGATCTGGTGACCATTGATCTGGTGGTGCTCGGCAGCTTCAACGAGCACATCGTAGACAAGACGCTGTTCGGGCGAGAGCGGTGCGTTCAGGTAGTCGGCGGCGATCTTCAGGCTGGCACCCTGTTCGAGCAGCCAGGCAGCAGCACGAGCGTCGCGCGGGGTGGTGCTGGCGTATGAAAGCGAACCCGTATCTTCGTAGATGCCGAGTAGCAGCAAGGTGGCATGGAGTGCAGAAAGCTGTCCTTTGGCATCACGCAAGTTTTCGGTCAGGAGCGTCGCGGTCGCGCCCACGGAGTCGAGCGTCACATCCCAATCATCCGGCAAATTTTCTCGGCGCGGATGATGATCCAAAACACGGATGCGCGTCTCCTTTCCCATCCCCTTAAGCGTCACCAGCGATTGCGTATCGACGAGCAGCACCGATTCGACCTTCTCGTTGGGCAGGTCGCGCGGGTCAACGAAAGGGAACTCGCGCCCGTAAATGGTCAGAAAGGCGCGCAAATTGCGATTGCGACGGCGCGGCAAAACGGGCAGCGCCTGCTCGTTGAGCAGGGATGCGCCAAAGAGCGCGGCAAGGGCATCAAAATCGGCTTGTTCGTGAGTCAGGATAACGTGCATGAGACGATTTTATCATGTAGAATAAGATAGCCACATATCGAAGAGAGGAATCGATGCAGAAAATTCTTGTAGAACTCGGTCGTTTCGGCAGTATATTTGCGCTCATCCTTGTAGGGCTTTTGGTTGCTTTGCTGATCACGATGGGCATGGCAACACTCACCAATGATGATGGCAGTGGGGCCTCCATACAACTAACTCTACAGGTAGCAGCGATCATAACCATCGTTGGCGCAATTACCTTCGGGGGATATTTAGCCAGTTTAGCTTTCAAAGTAGAGGCGCTGGAAAAAGAAGTAAGCCGACTGGCAACCTACGACGAGCTAACGGGGCTGCTCAACCGGCGCGTATTCATGGAAAGAGCCGAGCACCTCTTCAATATCGCTCTGCGCAAGGAGGAAGCCTTTTCAATCGTGGTCATCGATATTGACTATTTCAAAAATATCAACGATATACATGGACATACAGCCGGAGACCAGACACTGGCTGCGTTTGCAAAACGTCTGAACACTACGCTGAGAAAAAGCGATCTTGCCTGTCGTTACAGCGGGGAAGAATTTGCACTCTTTTTGCCCAACACCAATGAGCAGCAGGGCTGGGTCTTCTGTGAGCGCATCCACCAAATTATGAGGGAGGAGGGACTTCACTATGAGGGAATTGAAATCAACCCCACACTCAGCATAGGGATAGTGTCCTTTCCGGAAGAAAGAGCCAATACTGCAAAAGCATTGCTGCGGCTGGCAGACAAGGCACTTTATCACGCAAAGAAAATCGGGCGAAATCGAACCGTCAATTATATGGAGGGGATTTAGCACCACATCCCCCGGCACAATTCTCATAACGGATAAGGAGCAACGATGGACTTCAATGATAAGAAAGTGCTCATCACCGGTGCATCACGCGGGATTGGACGCGCCTGCGCGCAAGCCTTTGCGGAACGCGGCGCACAAGTGGCAATTAACTATGTGCGCAATGCGGACGCAGCGAACGCGACCTTGGGCTTGCTCCCGGGCAAAGGGCATATACTCGTCCAGGCAGATGTCTCCGACCCGAACGCCGTCGAGGGGCTGATTACTGAAACCGTGCAGGGATTGGGCGGCCTCGACATCGTCGTCAACAACGCGGGCGTCTCCCAATATCACCCGATCAACGAAGTCAGCTACGACGAGTGGCAAGCCAGTTGGGATAAGATCATCAACCTGAACTTGCGTGCCCCCGCTAACGTGATCTATTGGGCAGTCCAGCACATGCGCAAACACGGCGGCGGGCGGATCGTAAACGTCTCGTCACGCGGCGCCTTTCGCGGCGAACCGGAAATGCCCGCCTACGGCGCGAGCAAAGCCGGTCTGAATGCGATGACCCAATCGCTGGCGCAAAAACTCGCCCCCGAAAACATCTATCTCGGCGTGGTGGCGCCCGGCTTTGTGGAGACGGAGATGGTCACACATGTCCTCGAAGGCGAACGCGGCGACGGCATCCGTAAACAAAGCCCGCTGGGGCGCGTCGCCAAACCCGAAGAAGTCGCCTACGCGGTCATCTTCCTCGCTGCCGAAGGCTCAAAATTCTCGACCGGGACGATCATTGACGTGAATGGGGCGAGTTATTTGAGAGGCTAGATAGAAATACATATATGCGCTGTATAATCTCTCTATGCAGGGTTATATACAGAATGGGGCTGTATAAACCATAGTTAGGCGCTTAACGAATGAAGCAAAATAGGATGGTAATCATGACTAAAAACAAACTTTGTCTCCTGTTCTTTGTTCTGGCTATTATGTTAGCATCATGCAGCCCTGTTACCGAAAACGGGCAACCGCCAAAGGTGGGACCTTTAGTTTCCACTGGTCAAGTAGAAACTGTCGAGTTAGGAGCAACCGTAGAGAATGTTTGGAATTGCGGCAATGGAGGGGGCACAATCGTAAAACATCCTTCAAGGTCAATTTCTACAAATCACTCTATTGAATGGGAAGTTGGGGGATCAACAGGTTTTGGGGTAACAATTGGCGAAGGTGTTATTCCTGGCGGCGCCAACCTTTCTGCGTCATTAGAAGGACATTATCGTAGTCAATTCGATACTGGCTCTCAACAAAGCACAAGTTGGGATCTCCCCGCCGAACCGAACACAATTGTTGATTACACTCTTGTCTGGCGTGAAACATGGGAAACTGGATACATTGATGTTCTAATAAACAATTCCAACACAAGAGTAAATTTACGCTATCGAACTAATATCGGAAGCGAGATGGTAGGCAAACAAGTGAAATCTTGTGATGGATCAGTAACAATCCCTGAACTACCTACTCAATCTACATCTGTTCAGCCAACCCAAAGTGTAAACGTGCAACCTTTATCATCTTTCATACAAGACGATATAAACAGATTAATGGGTGCAGGAAATTGGCGTTGTATTGATGGATTTCCGAATTCGATAAGCATTAACAATATACCATCTGGTTTTGTAGTCCAATCTCCCTTCATCCGAATTGACCGACAAGACAAGTTTTATTATCAAGGCGATATAGTTATCGGTAATGGTTACGCAACAGGCTGGCTAGAAAACAATCTACCAAATAATACGTGTTCGCTTGAACAGCCACAGTTAACTCAAGCATCAATAAACGGATTGATTGGTGCTGGAAATTGGTATTGTTTAACAGATTATCCAACGGGCGTAAAAGTCAGAAATATTCCGAGCAGTTTTGTTGTCCAATCGCCCGCCATCATGATTGATAAAAACAATATCAGATATTACAAAGGACAGAGTGTCCCTGGCGGCGGAGCAGCAACCGTTTGGTTTGCGAACAACATTTCCCAAAGCGAATGTCCTTAATAGCCAAAAGCACCTAACAAAGCGTGCCGCAAATGTTGGGGTACCTGACTGATATGAGTTAGATTTGAATAAATGCCATGAAAAATTCAAGCCATAGAGCCAGACTAATTATCGTCTGTGGTCTACCTGGATCAGGAAAGACAACCTTGGCAAAGTGCCTTGAGGAAAGTCTGCATGCTGTACGCCTTGCACCCGATGAATGGATGGATGCGCTCTCCATCAACCTATATGATGAGGAAAGTAGGGCAGAGATCGAGGCGCTTCAATGGAAGCTGGGGCAAGAGCTACTTAAGCTCGGTCTCACGATCATTATCGAATGGGGAACTTGGGGTAAATCCGAACGCGACACACTGCGTGAGGGAGCTCGTAAACTTGGTGCTGCGGTCGAGTTGCACTACCTGTCCGCATCCCCCGAGATTCTTTTTGAGCGCGTACAGCGCCGAGGCATGGAGGATCCGCCGATAAAACGCGAAAATATCCTGCGGTGGACAGAGACTATCGAAGTTCCAACGAAGGAAGAAATGAGGCTCTTTGATACTCCGAGTCAATGCGAAAAGAATTTAGAAACATCGCTTTCATGAAAAGGCGGCCCAACACGGCGCGCAGCCGACGGTGGGAGTCTCCCGGCAAAATCAGTTGGTTCTTATCTACTGCGGTAACGAGTCCCGTCCCCCCATCGCCACTAATGCACACGTCAGACTTATGCACATAAAGTGAGGCATCAAAAAATGAAAAAACTTGTTACTGGCTCAACAGGATTTATAGGCTCAGCAATCACGAGAGAACTCATTAAAGATGGGGAAGAGGTAAAGGTTCTAATCAGAGAAAGCAGCGATACGCGCAATATCGACAAGCTCGATGTTGAGAGAGTATATGGAGATATTCGCGATGGCGATTCTATGAAAAGGGCTCTTAGCGGCTGTGACACACTCTATTTCACAGCCGCATATTTTGCTCACTGGGTGCCAAATCCAAAATTGCTTTACGAGGTAAATGTTGATGGTACGAAAGCATCTCTACAAGCCGCTTTGGAAGCTGATATAGAGAAGGTTGTGTACACAAGCACCAACAATGCAATTGCTGCTAGTGGTCCTATACCTGCTACTGAAGAAAAAGCTTTTAATTATTGGGAATCTAAAGATCATTATTCCATGTCCAAATATATTGCTGAGAACGAGGCAAGAATATTTGTTGGCAAAGGATTACCGGTAGTTATCGTCAATCCTACTCTTGTTATCGGTATCAACGACATTAAGCCGACACCATCAGGACAAATGATTATCGATGTCGTTAATAAAAAGATGCCTGGATATATTGACGGGGGGATAAATATTATCGATGCCGAGGATGTAGCTCGCGGCCATATCCTTGCTGCTAAAAAGGGCAGAGTGGGCGAAAGATATCTTTTAGGAAACAGGAACATCACAGTTCAAGATTATTTAAAGCTTATTGCGGATATTGCTGGCGTAAAGCCACCGGCTGTCAAATTACCTTATCACATAGCACTTGCGCTAGGATACATCTTCGAAGCTACTGCTCTCATAACGAAAAAAGCACCCGTTGTAACAGCTAGCGAAGTCAGGATCGGTAAAATGACAGAATGGTATGACTGCTCCAAGGCAGTGAATGAACTCGGCCTACCGCAGACACCCATTGAGATGACCATTAAAAAGGCTTTAAATTGGTTCGAAGAGAATGGGTATATGAAATAGGTGCGGTGTTCGCATCTCACCACCCTCCATTCGATTATAATCACGTCACGCTAAATGATGGCTCTCCAACTTGGCGAGCCATTTTTCATACACAGACTCAAGCCCAGAGGACATCATGACCACTCCCTCCCAACTAGACAAAGACAGCCTTCAAATTCTACGCGCCGCGCTCGACAAACTCGATAGCGGCTTCGCCTTCCTGCCGCCCTTCGATGCCGCAATACCGGGCAAAGAGGACATCGAAAGCGTCCTGATGCAGGTCGCCGAGCAGATGCAGGATAACTACCCTTACTTCCATCCGCTCTATGCGGGGCAGATGCTCAAGCCGCCACATCCGATGGCACGGCTGGCAGCCATGCTCTCGTTGTGGATCAATCCCAACAACCACGCCCTCGATGGTGGGCGCGCCAGCTCCCGTATGGAAAAAGAAGCCGTCGCCGAGATCGCGGCCATGTTTGGCTGGGAGACGCATCTCGGGCATCTCACCAGCGGCGGGACGATGGCGAATCTCGAGGCCTTATGGGTCTCCGAGAGACTGAACCCAGACAAGGTGCTGCTCGCCTCCGACCAAGCCCACTACACACACAGTCGCATCAGCGCGGTACTCAAAATGAAGATGGAGTCCGTTCCGAGCAATTCATCTTCACAAATGGATGTTGAAGCTCTCGAAAATCGCCTTAAGCAGGGCGATGTTGGCACCGTCGTCGCCACTATCGGCACGACCGCCACAGGCGCCATCGATCCGCTACCCGAAATTCTCAAACTGCGTGAGACCTACGGCTTCCGCCTACATGTCGATACGGCTTATGGCGGCTACTTCAAGCTCGCCAACAATCTCAGCCCCGCCACACAAGCCGCCTACGACCTACTCCACGAAGCCGATTCGATCGTCGTCGACCCGCACAAACACGGCTTGCAACCCTACGGCTGCGGCTGCGTGCTCTTCAAAGACCCCGCCGTCGGGCGTTTTTACAAACACAACTCGCCCTACACCTACTTCAGCTCCAGCGAATTGCATCTCGGCGAGATCAGCCTGGAGTGCTCGCGCCCGGGTGCGGCAGCGGTCGGCTTGTGGGCAACCCAAAAACTGCTCCCGCTCGTCCCCGCTGGCGAACTTGCACAAGGCTTGCAAAGCGGGCGTGCCGCCGCCCTTGCGCTCTACGAAAAGCTCCAAGCCGATGCCCGCTTCGTGACCGCCTTTGCTCCCGAACTCGATATCATCATCTGGGCGTCCAAAGCGAAGAGCGTCAGCGTAGCCTCGGCGATTGCCCAAAAGATTTTCGACGAAACCGAAAAGCGCCATCTCTACCTTGCGCTGGCGGAACTCCCCGTCCGCTTTTTCGATTTTGCCGCTGCGGGCGTGGATGTCGATCAGGAGACGGTCACCTGCCTGCGCTCCACGCTGATGAAACCCGAACATCTGGATTGGCTCGATCAGATCTGGGATATTCTGGACACGGCGACGAACGCAGTCCTCGAGCAGTAGAGGCCTGTCAACATCTGCCCGCCCAAAGGCTTGCTATGATCTAAAACGTGCGTCGCACCAGAACGATGGATATGTTCTCTTCGGCAGGCAAAATGCTTGTCGATGGGCATTTTTCTCGTCGAAGCTGGTGCGACGCACGTCCGCAACACAGGAATCCCTCCCCATGCAAAAAACAACCATCCACATCCAACAAATGGATTGCCCCTCTGAAGAACAACTCATCCGCATGAAGTTGGAGGGCTTCGACAATATCGCCTCGCTGGCATTCGACATTCCCAACCGCAAACTGGATGTCTACCACACGGGCGATCACCAACCCATCTTTGCCGAGGTCGATAGTTTGCAACTTGACGCATCCCTTGTGGAGAGCAGCCAAACGGAAGAAATCTCTTCGCCCAGCAATAATGAAACCGAAAGAAAGCTGCTCTGGCAGGTACTGGCGATCAACTTTTTCTTCTTCGCACTCGAAAGCCTGACGGGATTTCTCGCCAACTCGATGGGACTGTTCGCCGACAGTCTCGACATGCTCGCCGACAGTCTCGTCTACGGGCTAGCACTCTTCGCCGTCGGCGGGACATTGGCGCTGAAAAAGAATATCGCCAAGATCAGCGGATATTTCCAACTAATTCTGGCGGTCTTCGGCATCACAGAAGTCATCCGCCGTTTTCTGGGATTTGGCGAAGTGCCCACCTTCCAACTGATGATGGGCATCTCCTTCCTTGCTCTGATCGGAAACGCTCTCAGCCTCTATCTGCTGCAAAAAAGCAAAAGCACCGAGGCTCACATGCAAGCCAGCATGATCTTCACATCGAATGATGTCATCATCAATATCGGCGTCATTTTGGCAGGCGGGCTGGTTTTCCTGACGGACTCAAAACTCCCCGATCTGGTCGTCGGCTCGATCGTCTTTGTGATCGTGGCACGCGGGGCGTGGAGGATTTTGGGGATTGCGAAGTAATTTTTCTTACCACAGATGGAAAAAACACCACTCATTAGCTTGCTACATATATTTTTATAAGTTATATTCCTGACCGCTATCTCCATACAAAAAAAGGAAGGGAATTTATGAAACGCTTTACTCTAGCAACTTTCTTCGTAGTCTTACTATTTCTTACATCCTGTTCAACACTGAAACAGCCTGAACCAACATCAACCCCAGCGCCACCTACCCCCACCACTCAACCAGTGCTTACAGCAACCCCAATCACAGCATCGACAACCACGGTCATGGACGAAGAATGTAGTGAGGAGGCAGTAATGCAAGATGCAGCAAGCTTTTTTGATGAGTTTGGATATGACTATTCACTCTCGTACAGCAAAATTGATAATCTCTCAATTCTCTCCTCATGGGTCGCGGTCTCTGATTTTCTAAAACCCAACGCAACAACTTCACAAGATATTGAATCAAATTCCCAAGCGGCAATGCTGTTTACCGTGCTTACCCAAGCATCCTTTCTTACATCTGAAAAATGTGCATCAGAAGTATTTTCACACATGGAAGTTGTCGTTGTTGACAATGAATACAATGGATGGGCATCTCAGATAATTAATGTCAAAGATGTTCCTGCAGATTTTTATTTTGATATGGAAACATTTAAATATGAAGACCTATACCCCTTATTTGAAAAAGTTAAGATTAGCTATCTTAGACAAGATCCTCCAGAAAACCTGCTCGCCAATCAAGATGATCCACACTGGGATTATATCCGCCAAACAATTGTCGACGTACTCCCTAACAAAACCGAAAATTCCAGTTTTGTGATTATCGTTGACGCTACAGGTGTAGATGTACTTGCACAGTGGCAGGAGGTAACTGACGAAGATGAAGATTTCAAAGATGTCGACTTACAAATTACTCTCGAAAAAATCATTGCTGTCCTCAGGCTTATGCCAGTAAAGATTGATATGCTCGAAATCACAGTCGTAGATACAGAAGGCAATATCGTCATCATGGGGCGCACACCTGAGTTAGATTTATATCGAACAGAAATAATGACAGCTCCTTTTGATTTCGATTTAAGCTCAAGAGCCCCGTAATTTTTTAGCAAGACCATAAACCGAGAATACTTTTTCCTGTTATAATCCTCGTCATGCAAAAGCACCCCGTCCTTACCCCGCGAAAATATCTCCCATCCATATCTGGATAGGTGCGTTTCCGCATGTCAATGTGACGGCTCCCAGATGTGGCGAGCCGTTTTTTTATTTTCGGTTTAAGGTTTGCAAGTTACAAGTTGAAGGTTAGAACCTTAAACCTACAACCTGAAACTTTAAACATGGAACTTAAAGAACTTACCGAAAGAATGCACGCCTTCGTCCGCTCGAAGGGCTGGTACGAGAAAGACAGCAAACGCCAGCAGACGCCGCGCAACCTGTCGATTTCGCTGGCGCTCGAAGCGGCTGAAATTCTCGAACACTTCCAGTGGAACGAGACATTTGTTAAGGAAGATTTAGCCGAAGAACTCGCCGATGTCGCCCTCTATCTGCTACAATTGGCGTCGATTGCCGAGATAGACCTTGAACAGGCAATCCTGGACAAACTGGAAGTGAACGCATCCCGAAATTGGGATTAAAAAACAACGTCGGTGGTTGAGTAGGCGATGCACTTCGCCATATCGAAACCAACAGTTAGAAAAACCAATGTGGTTTCGATACGCTCTCCGCTTCGCTGCGAGCTACTCAACCACCAGAAGAAATAAAAACCATGAAAATAACCGTATTCGGCGGCTCAGCCCCCAAACCTGGCACACCCGCCTACCAAGAAGCTTATACCCTCGGCAAACTGCTCGCAGAGCATGGTCAGAGCGTGATAACGGGCGGCTACATCGGCACGATGGAAGCTGTCTCGCGTGGCGCATCGGAAGCAGGCGGACACGTCATCGGCGTGACCTGCGAAGAGATCGAAAGCTGGCGGGACGTGCGCCCCAATCAATGGGTTGCCGAAGAATGGCGTTACCCCACACTCAAAGCACGCCTGAACGCCCTGATTGAAAAATGCGACGCCGCCTTTGCGCTGCCCGGGGGTCCCGGCACCCTGACCGAGATCATGTTAATGTGGAACCAACTCATTATCCAGGCACTGCCCCCAAGACCACTCATCCTGATCGGGTCAGGTTGGCAGACCGTACTCGATCAGGCGTTCTATACCGAATTGGACGATTACATCCCCGAAAGTCAACGGGCGCATCTCCAGTTCGCATCCGATATTGAAACTGCCGTTAAATTGTTAGAAAGTTGAAGGTTCAAGGTTGAAAGTTCACGCTAAAAACCTGCACCTTAAACATTAAACCTTCAAACCTTAAACCGAAGAGGAAATAATGGCTGACGAAAAACTTACTCCCCAATCTGAAAACTTCTCCGAGTGGTACAACCAACTCGTCCTGCGCGCCGAACTCGCCGACTACGCCCCCGTGCGCGGCTGCATGGTCGTGCGCCCCTACGGCTGGACACTTTGGGAAAATATGCAAGCCGGTCTTGACCGCCGTTTCAAGGAAACCGGTCATGTCAACGCGGCGTTCCCGACGCTGATCCCGATGTCCTTCTTTGAAAAAGAGAAAGACCATGTCGAAGGCTTCTCGCCCGAGTTGGCAGTCGTCACCCATGGCGGCGGCAAGGAACTCGAAGAAAAACTGGCTGTGCGCCCCACATCCGAGACCATCATCGGTTACATGTACAGCAAATGGGTGCAATCGTGGCGCGACCTGCCCATCCTGATCAACCAGTGGGGCTCCGTCATGCGTTGGGAACTGCGCACGCGTCTCTTCCTGCGCACCGCCGAATTCTACTGGCAGGAAGGTCACACCGCGCACGCCACCGCCGAAGAAGCAGAGGAAGAAACCTACCGAATGCTGGATGTCTACGCCGACTTCGCCGAAACCGACTGTGCCATCCCTGTCGTCAAAGGCTATAAATCGGATACAGAGCGTTTCGCCGGTGCACAAATGACCACGGGCATCGAATCGATGATGCGCGACACCAAAGCCCTGCAAAGCGGTACATCCCACTACTTCGGGCAGAACTTCGCCAAAGCCTTCGAAATCGACTTCCTGAACAAAGACAACGAACTCGAATTCGCCTACACCACCTCCTGGGGCATGTCCACCCGCATGATCGGTGCGCTCATCATGGTGCACGGCGACGATCAAGGCTTGAAAATCCCGCCCAAAATCGCGCCGATCCAGGTCGTCATCGTGCCGATTTACCGCAAAGATAAAGAAAAGGATGCTGTCATGGCAGCCGTCGACGAAGTCTTCGCCGAACTCAAAGCGGGCGGCATCCGCGTCAAGGTGGATGACCGCGAAGGCTTCTCGCCCGGTTTCAAATTCAATGACTGGGAAATGCGCGGCGTCCCCCTGCGTCTGGAAATTGGACCAAAAGACATCGAAAAAGGATCGGTCGCCCTCGCCCGCCGCGACATCATCGGGCGTGACGGAAAATCCTTCGTCTCGCGCGACGGGTTAGTTGCTACCGTGCAAGAAATGCTGAACACGATCCAGGCAGCGCTCTTCGAGTCCGCCAAGAAATTCCGTGACGAGAATATCCACGATCCCCAAAGCTATGACGAGCTAAAAGACGTCGTCCAAAAAGGTTGGGCGCTCTCCTGGTGGTGTGAATCCGCTGAATGCGAAGCCAAAGTCAAGGAAGATACCAAAGCCACCACCCGCGTCATCCCGCTCGAACAACCCGGCGGTGAAGGCAAATGCGTGGTCTGCGGTGAAAAAGCGACCAAGAAAGTTTACTTCGCTAAGGCATACTAGCCAGTTCCTGAGCGGAAGGCGAATGAAATGAGCCTGTAGTCGAAGGACGGATTTGCAAACACGGCTCTTCGACTACGCTCCCTATCGCTCGCTCCGCTCAGAGACTGATTCGTTTCCATTAACCATGCCTGCCATAAATCTTGCCCAACTCAACAAAGAAGCCGCCCGGCTCGCCGATCTCTTCGACGAGCCAGCGGCTTTTATTCGTGATCTGCGCGAGATGCTTGAATCCTATGTCAACCGCACCCTGCGCACGCGTGATTCGGTCGCCCCTTCATCCACTCTGCCCACCTACCGCACGCCACCTGCTGTCATGCGCCACATCGAAAATATGCTGCGCCCCCTCGCCAAAGAAAACCCCGATCAAGCCCTCGTGCTTGCCGATGAACTCTGGGATGAAGGTCATCTCGAAACCCGCCTCTTGGCTGCCTACTTACTTGGCCTTATCCCGCCAGAAGAAGGACGCCTGCTCGCTCGTCTAACCGTCTGGACGCAAAAAGTGCGTGACCCAAACGTACGCGGATCCCTGCTAACGCACAGCCTGGCACGCCTACGCAAAGAAGCCCCGCAGGACTTTATCAGCCTCATCACAGAATGGCTTTATCCGCATCGTCAGCAATTCTGGAGCAATGGTTTACAAGCCCTTTTGCCGCTGATCTCCGATCCGAATTTCGACAACCTGCCCCCCATCTTCGACATTTTCGAACCTGTGCTCAAAGCAGCGCCTACCATTGTCCAAGTCGACATCGAAAAGACCATTCAGGCGCTCTACGCAGCCTCCCCCACCGAAACCACCTACTTCATCAAAACAGTCATCAGAAACTCAGAAGATCGCAAGGCCGCCACCATGCTGCGACGGCTTTTCCCCGACTTTCCACCAGAACTACAACAAAGCCTGCAACAAGAACTGAAAGCAAGATAAAGGCACTTGCCATTGCAAGTCAAAAAACTCCCTGCAACTTTTCCCTCCAAACGCTGTACTATTAATAGAAATGAATATCGCAAACGACCGCAGCTTAATTCAGCACGCTGCGCAGGGTGATGTGGATGCCTTTGGCGAACTCGTCCAACATCATCAGTCTGCGGTATTTAATGTCGCCTATCGTATGCTCGGTAATCGTCAAGATGCCGAAGATGCGGCACAGGAAGCCTTCGTGCGTGCCTACAAGGCATTCGACACCTTTGATGTGGAAAGACCAATCCGCCCGTGGCTGAAAAGGATCGTGACAAATCTCTGCCTCAACCGCATAAAAGCAGACCGCCCGACTCTCTCGCTGGAAAACGGCTTGCCTCCACCAAAAGAGCCCAAGCCCGGCCCTGAGGCACAGACCGCCAAACACGAACGAGACACCCAAATCCGTGCCGCAATCCTGTCGCTTCCACCACGTTATCGAGCAGCCATCGAGCTAAGACATTTCCAAGACCTGAATTATGAAGAGATCGCAAAAACACTCGACAAACCCCTCAGCACTGTCAAAAGCGACCTGTTTCGTGCAAGAAAAATACTGGCAGAAAAACTGAAAGAAATCGTCCCCACTCAACCTCCCCAAAAATTCCAAAAACAGAATTTAAGGGAGGGGAGAAGAAGATGAAACACCTAAGCGAAAACCAACTCAACGAATATCTCGACAACATACTGGACAACGATTCTCGCCAAGAGGCAGAGACTCATCTGGCAAGTTGCGTGCAGTGTCGCGCAGAACTCACTGAACTTGAGACGCTTTTCTCCACGCTGGGAGAACTGCCTGAAATCCCCATCACCCACGACCTGACGCAGAACATCTTGGCGCGTCTATCAAAAAAGACGCAAGTCCCCGCGCTTTGGCGGCAGCCTGCCTTTGTGATGCAGTCGTTGCTCACCATTGCGCTGGTCGCGTTCAGTATCCCCGCCTTCACCTCCTTCTTTGAAGAGCATATTCTGCTCTGGGAAAGCAGCTTCACGCTACCAGTTATCACGCTTCCAACCCTTGCAGAAACCACAGCAGAGTTCACAGAACTTTTGGCGTGGCAATTTGAGTTCAATTACACCTTACCGGAACTTGTTATTGAAACCCCAACAATGCCCACGATATCAAGCCTGCCCATCAGCCCGGAGCCGGGGATCATGCTCGTTTTGGTCGCCGTAGCGACGATCCTGTGGGGGTTCGGCAACTTTTCCTTGCTCCGAAACAAGCCGGAGGCCCGGGAATGAGACGTGTAATCCTGTTGGCAGGGATATTGGCGCTGGCAACACTGGCCTGCGGAGAAAGCGTCCCGACTACCCCTTTCCCCACGCTGGAGAGCTCTGTTTTTGATCAGCCCAAAACAAGCTACGGATTTTTTCCATCCCCATCAGAGATCACAATGGAGAGCGTGCTGAAGCAGTATGAAGACATGGGCGAATATGGTGATTTTGTGCTTTATCAACACGCTGTGCCATGGAAAGATTTTATAGATAGCGTAGATGGAGAATCGAAGACACGTAACGATATTCGCAACCAAATGATCCTGGCACGCCAAAACGGGCTGGACGCGATCTTTGTTGTCGATGCGCTCAACGGGCTGAATCGCCGTGAATTTATGGAATTACCCTGGGGCTGGGATGCAAGTTTTGGCAACCCCGATGTACGCGCGGCTTTCACCAATTACACCCTATGGGTTGTGCGGGAATTTAATCCGCGCTATTTGGGACTGGGGTCTGAAATAAATACCTATTTGGATGCCCGCCCTGAAGACACAGAAAATTATCTTAGCCTGTATAACGAAATTTATGCATTGGTAAAAGCGGAAGCCCCCGAAACGCAGGTCTTTACGACCTTTCAATGGGAAGATTTGAATAATCTGGGGCCCTTCCCAACGGAAGAGCGTGACACCTATGACACAAACTGGGAACAAATCGAAGCCTTTGAACCCAATCTGGACCTTTGGGTAATCTCCTCCTATCCCTTTGTTGCTTTTTCTTCCGGCGCTGAAATCCCTGATGATTATTACACGTCCCTGCTTTCACGGACACCCAAACCGCTTGCTGTTGCCGAAGGTGGCTTTCCCTCGTTTGGAGAGACTCCCTTTCAGGGTGATGAACAAAGTCAGGTTGATTATCTAAATGCGATTGACACACAACTTGGCGGCGAGCGTTTGGTCTTTTGGGTTTACCTCTTGCTCAATGATCTTGATCTAAATTCGTATGCCGCAGAAATGGGGCGTGCAAATTCCGATCTGGACACATTAAAAATGTTCACAACCATTGGTTTTCGTGAAATTGATGGCACAGCCAAACCCGCACTTGCTGTGTGGGAAGAAATACGTAATCGTTAACTTTTTAGGAGTAAAAAATGGATATTCTACGCATCGTCTTACTGATCCCGCTTGCCGGGATCACGATCATCGCTCTCTTTGGGGCAGTAAATTTGCTGCTGCCAAAAATGGTAGAGAAAACAAACACGAATCTTGAAAACTCTCTCGGCCGCTCTCTCCTAATCGGTGTGGTGAACTTCATCTTCTTTGGCGTGATGGCACTCGCCCTCTTCTGGCTCTCAGAGCAAAGCGGAAGGGGCTTACGCGGCGTCTTCATTTTTCTGGCAGGCATCATTCTGATTGGTGTTGCCATCGTTGCACTCTTTGGCCTAAGTGCCTTCGCCAAATTGCTTGGAGAGCGCATGGGCAGCGGAAAAACACCCTTCGCTTCAAATCTGCGCGGCGGGACGCTGCTGCTTCTTGCTGCTCTTGCCCCTTATGTTGGCTGGTTCATCTTTACGCCACTTATGCTTTGGACAGGCTTTGGCGCGGCGATCTCCGCCCTCCTCCGAGAGCCTCAAAAAGCTGCTGTGGATGAGGCATGAAGCGCTTAGCTTTATTCTTCTTGACCCTCACTCTCATCGCGCTGGCTTGTGATGAGAGTGCCGAAATCGCCCCCAGCCCGCAACCTGCTTCCGTTCAAATAGCGGATGCCCAACCCAAAGGCGACCGCATCCTCGCCATCGACGTGACCGATCCCGCCGACGGCGACTACGATGCTGCCATCAGCACCGCCATTGATGCTGGCGCAGAAGCCGTCAGCCTAACTCTATTTTGGGATGAGCTAGAAAACGCACCAGGGGAATACCAGCCTGACCCAAATTGGCTGGAGATCGCCAACGCTTACTACCCCACACGCAAGATTGCCCTTGATTTAGTTATCAACCCTATTGATACCAATCAGGCACGTCTTCCAAAAGATTTGCAAAGCCTGCCTTTTGATGACCCCGAAGTCATCGCACGTTTTAATCATTTACTCGACTACGTATTCACGCAGATCCCCGATCTTGATCTTGTAACTTTTTCTATCGGGAATGAAATTGACAGTTATCTTGGTACAAACGAAAAGAAATGGGATGAATATACAGCTTTCTTCGCAGCCACATCCGCCCATGCGCGCAGTCAGCGTCCCGACTTGGTGATTGGCACCAAAGGCATCTTCGATGGCATTACAGGCGACAACGCTTCGCATTTTCAAAAAATCAACGCATACAGCGATGCAGTTTTTGTGACCTACTATCCGCTAAACAATAATTTCACTGTGCGTGAACCAGATACCGTTCATGATGACTTCGCCAAGATCACGACGGCCTATCCCGACAAAGACATCTACATCCTCGAGTTGGGCTACCCATCCAGCGAGAAATGCAATAGTTCAGAAGAGAAGCAAGCAGAATTTATTGCTGAGACCTTCCACGCATGGGATACGCATAACAAACAGATCAAGATGATCAATTTTGCTTGGTTGAATGAGATTCCCTCTTCAGCGGTGAAAGAATTTGAAAATTATTATGGTTTCTCAAACCGGAGCTTTGCTGCCTATTTAGGCTCGCTGGGCTTCCTAAACGAGGACGGTAGCGAGAAAGCATCTTATCGTCAACTAGAAGCCGAGGCAGAGGCACGCGGCTGGTAAACAGAAAAGTTTCCAATCTGACAAAGACGACAAATGTCCCAATAACTTTTGTCGTCTTTGTTGTTTATAATTAAGCTATCCATTACCAATCGGAGGATGAATGATAGCTCTCGATATTATTCTCGGTGCAGTACTCTTGTTTTACGGGCGAAAAGTCTTTTGGCTTTTTGTTGGGGTCTTAGGTTTTCAAAGCGGCCTGACCTTCTTTCAGGAAACCATCCATCTGAGCGGCGACTTGGGAATCATTCTAGCGATTGCAGTTGGCATTATCGCTGCGCTGCTAGCCATCTTTCTGAAGAAGTTCGCCATCGGATTGGCAGGCCTCTTGGCCGGTGTGTCGCTCGCGTCCCTTTTGGCGGCAAAACTACCTGCCGAGTTCTCATGGATCGTGATCCTGATCGGAGCGATCCTCGGCATGGTGGTCTTGATGGCGATTTTCGACTGGGCGCTGATCGTGTTATCCGCTTTTATCGGCGCGGGGATGATCATCGAAGCCTCAGCAAGCCCAAATGGAGTGGCGACGCTGATCTTCATCCTGTTGGTGATTGCCGGGATTTCGATCCAGGCAAAAATTATGAAAAAAGAGGGCTAGGCGTCCACTTGCCCTTCGTCCCGTATCTGGTATAATTCCGCCCGCAATATGACTGGTCCTGACTGCGGTTTTGGCTGCGGTCATGGAGACCTGCAAAATAATTAGAAAGGAGCATACGTCATGTCTATTTCAAAAGAGGCAAAAACCAAGGTTATTGAAGAATTTCGTCGTGATGAGAAGGATACGGGTTCGCCTGAGGTACAGGTTGCGATTCTTACCAGCCGCATCAATACCCTCACCGATCACCTGCGTGCCAACAAACACGATGAATCTTGCCGCCGTGGTTTACTGAAATTAGTTGGTCGCCGTCGTCGTTTGCTGGCTTATATGCGCCGCAAAAATTACGGTCGCTATATCAGCCTGACCGACGAATTGAAGTTACGCCGTAAGTAATACTCACTTGTTTGACCGAGTAGATGGTCACTGTGCCATCTACTCTTTTTTTAGAAAGCATCCAACGTGTGGATGCGTGAGCAGCTCTCTGTCTGCCACAATTAGGTTCCGTCGGTTGGGAATTGAAAGGTGTTGATAACAAGGTTGTCACTAGCTTTCAGTCCCTAACAGGCGGGAAATGGAGAAATAAAATGAAACCAGAAGCAAAACGCTACACCGCAGAGGTGGGCGGACGTTCGCTCGTTTTTGAGACGGGAAAACTCGCACATCAGGCTGGCGGCGCCGTCACCTTGCAACTCGACGACGCAATGGTCTTTGCTGCATCTACCATGAGCCCCAAAGCACGCGAGGGCATCGATTTCCTGCCCATGAGCGTCAACTATGAAGAACGCATGTACGCCGGTGGACGCATCCCCGGTTCTTTCTTCCGCCGCGAAGGTCGCCCGCATAGCGAGGCAATTCTTGTCTCACGTCTGACCGACCGCCCGTTGCGTCCGCTCTTCCCGAAGGGCATGCGCAATGATATTCAGGTATTGATCTATTCGCTTTCTGCGGATGACAATCCCCTTGATATTTTAGCCATTAACGCTGCATCTGCTTCTGTCGCTATTTCCAATATCCCTTGGGATGGCCCGGTAGGCGCTGTTCGTATTGGACGCATCAACGGTGAGTTGATGGTCAACCCGACCTATGCAGAAATGGAACAGTCGGACCTAGACCTGCGCTTGGCCGGTACCAAAGATGCGATTCTGATGGTCGAATGTGGTGCGGACGAAGTTGCTGAAGATGTAATGGTTGCCGCTCTTGAACTGGGTCATGCATCCATTCAGCCGATTTGTGCCACCATCTCTACGATGGCTGCCGAAATTGGCAAAGCCAAAGACGAACCTATCGTTGCATTGGATGATGAAGAACTGGCCGCGAAAGTTTTCGACTATGTCAGCGCTCCGATGAAAGAATTGATTTCCAAACCGCTGACCAAAGACGAGTTCTACGGCGGCATGGACGAATTAAAAGCCCAAACCGTTGAAGCGATGCTCGCCGAAAACGAAGAGTTAGTGGAAAAAGACATCAAGAACGCGTTTGGCGCCGCAGAAAAAACAATTGTTAGAGAACGCATCTTGAACGAGGGCAAACGTCCAGACGGGCGTGGCCCGAAGGATATCCGCCCGATCTGGTGCGAAGTTGATGTCAGCCCGCGCGCACATGGTTCCGCTATCTTCACCCGTGGTGAAACACAGGCGTTGACCATTGCCACACTCGGCACGCTGCGTGATGCGCAAGACCTTGATAATCTCTCCCCAGACAAAGAACGCCGCTATATGCACCATTACAACTTCCCGCCTTTCTGCACCGGTGAAGTCAAGATGATGCGTGGCACCTCCCGCCGCGAAGTTGGTCATGGCGCACTTGCTGAACGCGCGCTTTTGCCTGTCATCCCTGCCAAGGAAGATTTCCCCTACTCCATTCGTCTCGTTTCCGAGATCATGGCGTCGAACGGATCATCTTCGATGGCTTCCGTTTGTGGCTCGACTATGTCCCTGATGGACACCGGTGTGCCGATCAAAGCGCCCGTTTCGGGCGTGGCGATGGGCTTGGTGAGCGATGGCGAACGTTATCAAATCCTGAGCGATATTCTCGGCACCGAAGATCACCTTGGTGATATGGACTTCAAAGTCACCGGCACCGAGAAGGGCATCACCGCCTTGCAAATGGACATCAAAATCAGCGGCTTAAGCGCTGATCTGATGAAAGAAGCACTCGGACAAGCACGCGATGCACGCCTGCACATCATGGGCGAAATGATGAAAGCGATCAAGACCCCGCGCCCCGAGCTAAAGAGCCACGTCCCGCGTGTGACCACCATCCAAATCCCCGTCGACAAAATCGGCGCGATCATTGGTCCAGGCGGCAAGACCATCCGCGCTATTCAGGATGAGACCGGCGCCCGCCTCGACATCGAAGAAGACGGCACCGTTTACATCTCTGCCGCGAGCGGCGAGAGCGAATCTGCTGCGCGCGCACGCATTGAAGGTCTGACCGAAAGCGCAGTTCCCGGACGCATCTACACTGGCCGTGTGGTTCGTGTGGTTGACTTCGGCGCATTCGTCGAAATCCTGCCCAATATGGACGGGCTTGTGCACATCTCGCAATTGGACACCGTGCGAATCAACAGCGTAGAAGACGTTGCCAAGATTGGCGATGAGATCACCGTTATGGTCACCAATGTTGACCCAACCGGAAAGATCCGTCTCTCCCGCAAAGCCGTACTCGAAGGCTGGTCACTTGAAGAAGCCATCGAAAATGACAAACCGAAAGGCGGCAACAACCGTGGCCGCAACGACCGTAACAACCGTGGCGGCGGACGCGACAACCGACGACGCTAGACAAAGTTTTTTAAACCATCTAAAGGGCGACTCCTTATGAGTCGCCCTTTTTTCATACCGATTCAGGATGAGCAGATCGGCGCGATCTCACATCCTGGCTTCGTCGTCGAAACGCTCTCCACCCTCAGCTTGCTACTGCCCACCCAGCGTGATCAGCAAAAAGGCTGATTACCGTTTAAACCGAAAAGAAAAAAGCACCTCCTATCAGAAAAAAAATCAAAACAGGAAGTGCTTTTTGTTTGTAAAGGAAAAGGAATCTTACTTATACATCCAACCTGTACCCCACACCGCGAATGGTACGCAGGAGTTTTGGTTTTGTGGGATCAGGCTCAATTGCCCGGCGTAACCAAGAAATATGCACGTCAAGGGTGCGCGTATCACCTGTATACTCGGTCTCCCAGACCTGCTTAAAAAGCTCTTCACGTTCAATCACTTCACCGGGGCGTTTCATCAATGCCTGTAAAAGCACAACCAAACGCGGGGTGAGACGAGTGTTCTGTCCCAAGCACCGAACACGATTGCGATCCAAGTCTAGCCGAATAGCACCGACACTCAGGAAGTTCTCTCCCTCCCCCGGTAAAAGGGGCTTGATGCGATTGGTCAATTTTTGAATGGTAAAGGGGTGTTTAAGAATGACGGAGGCTGTATCTTCGCTAATTTCTTTCTCCGGCCCAACAATAAGAATAATTGGCAGATCAGCAGCTTGCTCCTGAATACTTTTACAAATCCTCACACCGCTGCTGCGCATGGATGCTGCGTTAACAACGAGAACGTCCGGGTCAGCGTCTTTCAACAGAGATAAGGCCTGACTTCCGCTCTTGGCAACACGTACATCAAATCCCTTTTTCTGCAAAGGGATTGTAAAAGAAGGAAAGTCTGCGTGCCTTCCTTCTATAATCAGTACGGTTGCATCATTTTTTTGAGACGGTGACATTTTCGCGATTTTATCCAATCAGGAGAGACATAAAGCCCCATATTTTAAGGTTTTGAGATTATACCTTAAATCTTAAAAAATTCAGGAAGGTCTAAAGTCCTATTTTCTTTAACATTTTTTCGTAAGCTCATTTTTTAAGATAAAAAAAGATGCCACATTAACGTGGCATCTTTTGATCTATTAACAACTTTTAGTCTTCAATATCGCTGTCGTCTTCTTCGTCTTCCGCGACATCCTCGTCTTCAACATCTTCGACATCCTCAATATCAACGTCTATATCTTCTTCATCAAGTTCATCGAAGTCTTCCACATCAACGTCATCTTCTTCTACGTCGATGCCATCGTCTTCTTTCTCTGCACTGAAGCGACCAGGAACAAAACCCGATCCAGCAGGGATCAGCTTACCGATGATGACGTTCTCTTTCAGGCCATAGAGCGGATCTTCATCCGAGCCAATGGCTGCCTTTGCCAAAACCTTGATCGTGTGCTGGAAGGAGGAGGCTGAAAGGAATGAATCTGTCGTCAAGGATGCTTTGGTGATCCCTAAAAGAATATTGACGTAACGCGCAGGCTGTTTACCTTCAGCAAGTAAGGCTTCATTACTGCGGCGAATATCCAGACGATCCACAACATCACCGGGCAGGTAATTGCTATCAAAGGGATTGGTGATTTGTACCTTGGAGAGCATCTTGCGGATGATTACTTCAAAATGTTTGTCGTGAATATTCTGACCCTGCGAACGGTAAACCTGCTGAATCTCGGACATGAGATAAAGCTGACAGGCATCTGAACCTTGAATACGCAAAATACGGTGTGGGTTCAAAGAACCTTCCGTTAGCGGCTGACCGGCTTCAACATGGTCACCATCCACCACTAACAGGCGTGCTGTGGTAGGAATATCATATTCGCTTTCTTCGCGCTGTTCGTAGGAAACATAGACCGTATCGCCTTCAATGCGAATTTTGCCATCGTTCTGGGCTGCAATCGTTGCTTCTTCGTCAGATGCAAGGATCGCGCCAGCTTTAACTTCTTCTTCATCGCTGACCAAAACTTCCCAGTTTTCAGGGATTTTATAGGTATCGCTAACCATTTCACTCTGAGAAACAGTCACAATACGCAGATCAGCATATTTTTCAGATTGAGAGATAGCAACTTTACCATTGATCTCCGTCATCACAGCTTCGCCCTTCGGCAAGCGACGGGCTTCGAAAAGCTCTTCAACACGAGGGAGACCTGTCGTAATATCGCTACCGGCAGCAACACCACCTGTGTGGAAGGTACGTAATGTCAACTGTGTACCGGGCTCACCAATGGACTGGGCAGCCACAATACCAACAGCAGAACCAAGTTCAACAATCTTGCCGCGCCCGAGGTCGTTACCGTAGCACATGGCGCAAACGCCGTGCTGGAGATCGCATGTCAGCGGAGAACGAACAAGCACCTCGGCTACATCAGCTTTCATAATCTTGCGAGCCAATTCGTGTCCAATGAGTTCATTGGGTTCAGCAATCACTTCACCCGTTTGGGGATCAAGAACACGTTCAGCGAGCAAACGGCTGTAAATACGAGAACCTAGCGACTGCCCGGCGATATCTTCATCGCGGCGGATAGTAATACCATTCGTTGTTCCACAGTCGTGTTCGTTGATAATCAAATCTTGCGCAACATCGACGAGACGACGGGTCAGGTACCCAGCATCGGCTGTACGAAGCGCGGTGTCAGCCAAGCCTTTACGGGCACCATGAGTGGAAATAAAGTATTCCAACGCGGTCAGACCTTCGCGGAAGTTCGAGCGGATCGGGAGCGGAATAATACGTCCTGCAGGATCAGCCATAAGACCGCGCATACCGGCCAACTGCGAGATCGGCCCGAAACCACCTTTCGTGGCACCGGAGCTTGCCATTGTGGCAAGGTTCCCGTTCGGATCCATCACCTTGCGAACTTCTGCGGCGAGATCATTCGTCGTATCTTGCCAAATCTGGACAACACGCTCATCCTGTTCTTGCTCAGTGAGCAGACCACGGCGGAAGTCGCGCTGTACCACTTCGACAGCTTGTAGCGATTTTTGCATAATCTCCGGCTTGGATGCAGGCACCGTAATATCTGAGATCGCAACGGTCACACCGGAGCGCATGGCATATTCAAAGCCAATGCTCTTGATACCATCAGCAACATCGGTCGTAACATCCTGCCCACAGATTTCGTAAACATCAGCGATCAGGTCTTTCACGCCACCTTTGTCCAAAGTCATGTTAACGAACTGAACTTCGGGGGGCATAATACTATTAAAGATAGCGCGACCCACCGTCGTCTCGATCATGCGCGTTTCAGGTTCCGCTAAACGGGTACCTTCTTCGTTGTACCAGGTTGCTGCGCGCAAACGGATATTCGTATGAACTTCCACCTGCTCTAAATCGAAGGCGAGTTTTACTTCTTCAAGCGAGCCAAAGACGCTGCCCTCGCCCTTATAATCAAAGGGATCGGTCATCGTCAGGTAGTAAACACCCAAAACCATATCTTTCCCTGGACTGATGATCGGCTCACCATCGGCCGGTTTCAACAGGTTTTTGGATGACAACATCAGCCGACGGGCTTCTTCAACCGCTTTTTGCGAAAGCGGTACGTGGACCGCCATTTGGTCGCCGTCAAAATCGGCATTAAACGCCGTTGTGACGAGTGGGTGCAACTGGATCGCACTCCCCTCGATCAGGAGTGGCTCAAAGGCTTGAATACCCAAACGGTGCAGGGTTGGGGCGCGGTTCAGAAGAACAGGGCGATCTTTGATCACATCTTCGAGAACTTCCCAAACTTCCTGACGGTTGCGCTCGATCATGCGACGTGCGCCCTTAACATTAGCGGCGTAATTTCGTTTGACCAAACCACCGATCACAAAGGGCCGGAAGAGCTCCAATGCCATCTTCTTGGGAAGACCACATTGATAAAGGCGCAACTGCGGGCCAACCACGATCACCGAACGGCCGGAGTAATCGACACGTTTACCGAGCAAGTTGCGGCGGAAACGACCTTTCTTACCCTTGAGCATATCGCTCAGGGATTTCAGTTCGCGGCGCCCACGGCGGGAAAGTGCTTTTCCGCGTTGGCTATTGTCAATCAGGGAATCGACCGCTTCCTGCAACATACGTTTCTCGTTGCGAATAATGACGTTGGGGGCACCCAACTCCAAAAGGCGTTTGAGACGGTTGTTGCGGTTAATGACGCGGCGATAGAGATCGTTCAGATCCGAAGTGGCAAAACGGCCACCATCCAATTGCACCATAGGGCGCAGATCGGGCGGGATGACGGGCAAAATGCTCATAATCATCCACTCGGGTTTGTTGCCGGAACGACGGAAAGCCTCAACAACCTTCAAACGGCTGGTGGCTTTTTTACGTTTTTGTTTACTCTTGGTGGTGCGGACTTCATGCCAGAGCTCTTCAGAGAGAGCGTCGAGATCAATGCGTTGAAGAATATCTAGGAAGGCTTCTGCGCCCATGTCGGCGCGGAAAATCTGTCCCCAGCGGGCTTTCAATTCGCGGTAACGAACTTCGCTTAGAAAATCGAAGGGCTGTAAATCTACCAACTCTTTGCGAGTCTGTTTATTGAGGCTACGAGTCTCAGAAAGCTGATCTTCAAGCTGATCTTTGATCAATGAAACTTCTTCATCCAGAGTGCCTTGCAGGGCTTCAATCTCTGCATCAATCGCAGCGATCTTTTCATCTTTCTGTTCCTGAAGTTCACTTTCGATCTTGTGCAGACTATCCTGTACAGCTTTCTGTACGCGGCTAATATGCTGGGAAGCGATCACAGAACCAGCTTCAGCGATAACATCGCCTGTGGCGCTGAAAACAATATCCTTGCTAATGGATGAGCCCATCTTTTCCTGCAAGCTCTCATCCAAACGCTGACCTTCCTTCATAACCGGCTCAAGCAAGGCTGCCGTTTGTTCGTCAAATTCCTGAATGGTGGCAGCACGGCGTTGTTCAAGTGCAGCATGTGCAGCCTGACTGCGCTCTTTAATATCTTCCAAATTCGCGCTCGTCATGGCATCGTGCTTGACAGCAGCACCGTTAATCTCTTCATCCAATTTATTCAACGCTTTTTCGCGCGCATCTTCGTCCACATGCGTGACGATATACTGTGCAAAATAAAGCACACGATCAAGATTGCGACGAGAGATATTGAGTAATAAACCTAAGTAAGAGGGAATACGGCGGGTGTACCAAATATGCGCAACAGGCGTTGCCAATTGGATATGCCCCATACGTTCACGGCGAACAGCCGAGCGCGTAATTTCAACACCGCATTTATCACAAGTAATCCCCTTGTAGCGCGGATTTTTATATTTACCACAGTAACATTGCCAATCGCGCTGTGGTCCAAAGATGGCCTCACAAAAAAGGCCGTCCTTCTCTGGACGCAGACGACGGTAATTGATTGTTTCCGGTTTTAGAACCTCACCGTAAGACCAAGAACGAATGGTTTCCGGCGATGCAAGACTAACACGAAGCGCTTTAAGCCCCTTAGTTTCCACAGATACTCTCCTCGTCGTCTATTGTCTCTGTACGTTCCAGAGACTATTTATATGAAGATTTACGCGGGAAATTTCCCGCGAGACACACAAAGGCAAGCACCCTGAGATAACGTTTTTCTCATGTGCTCGCCGATAGACAATAAATTTATATATTTTCATCCAAGTTGCGAATTATAACGACTTTCAGGCGAAACCGTCAAGGGCTTTTATGCCTTTTTTCCAAAACTGAACTTATCAAGAAAAGAACTTCCCCAAAATAGCAACGCCTATTTTACTCGAATTTTAGCATTTCTAAAACATCTGTTAATGCGACTTGGAAAATCTCACTCATAATCTCAAAATCTACCTGATAGGGGCCGCCAAAGGAACCATCACCATAGACTTCACGCGTCGCGCCTGCCCCTAAAATGGCACTTGGCACATAGGGCGGAGGTTTCGGTGAGGCAGGTTGTTCTGCCACTTGCGTAAACGGAAAGGATTCTAACCAATTGGCATGCCCCGGTTTTAAATTATTTTTGATTGCCACTGCTTCCACGCCATGTGACTTCCACCACGAATACCAATTCAACTGTAGATCAGGCAGATCGTTTATCACCTCTTCTAGGCGGGCACGCACGCCATCATTGCCGCCGTGCCCGTTCAAGACCAGGATACGCCGAAAGCCCTGTCGATAGACCGAGCGCAAAATATCTTCGACGGCATCCATCAGAGTGCTCAGACGAAAGGAAATCGTGCCCGGGTAATCGAGAAAATAAGGCGAGCTGCCAAAATTCAGCGGCGGGGCAACCAGCACCCCACTCTGTTGGGATGCGGCATCTGCCAACGCCAGCGGGATTTTGATGTCAGTCAACAGACTCAGGTAGGCGTGCTGCTCGGTTGAGCCCAAAACGATCATCAGGCGGTCGTCTTCCTCGAGATAGTTCTCGACATCCATCCAGTTTAGTTCTTCAAAACGCATTGTTGCTCCTAGAGATTAAGTACAGCCGCGAGCGGCGCAGGGGCAGTAATCGACTGGGCGGGGGCATCCGATCTTTCAATATCACGTGCCCAAAGATAGAGGCAGGTATGGTAAGCAGTGGATGTGTACGTCCCGATTACTGTCGCCACCATGACGAAAAGGAAGAAGACCAGCAACCCTAATCCTATGCCAATGACCAAGCCAAAGGTCACGTTCGGTCCGCCTGCGAGGGTGATAATTCCATATCCCAACCCGCCCCCTAAAATCGCTCCGATTAAACCGAGTAAAAATCCGATCAACCCGGTGACCGCTTTCACGCCGACCGTGCTGATACCAACAAGGAGCAGATTATTCTGCACGATCTGGGTAGCGCGTTTAATCCCATCTTTGAGATTTATGTCTTCAATGACCATCGCAGGCAGAATGAGAAAGGCGGCTTCCGTCCAGACGGTATCGATCAGTTGGGCAAGGAAATTACGTCCGCTGCGATTGCCCTTGCCTTTGACCATATTCTTGACCATATTGACAGCCGTCGATGCTGCCGCAAGGGTGGCGAGATCGAGCAGGTCGCGCTGGACAATTGCCCAAGCCTTATCCATGCGCCCGTCGCCTTCGGAGAGATAGCCGTAGATGAGATAGACGGTCATCGCCGAGAAAATATAGCTGACGATAAACTCGGCAAAGACGAGCAGTGCGCCCGCCAAAGCCATAATAACCTGCCCCATAAAACCGGCATTGCTAAAGAGCATCGCCACCAGCGCGATGGGGATAATGCCGACAACCGAAACCACCGCTCCGGCAAAGAGGGTATAAATGGAGGGTTTGATCAGGTCTTTATCGGCAGATGCCATCTGCGAGGCTTGCTTGAGAAATTGCCAACCGCGTGAGAAGGATTGCATAAGACTCTCCTATTTGTTCTTTTTTCTGAATATAAAGATAAACGCAACCAATCCAACTGGCAAGGCTGCGCCGCCACAGATCGGAGATGAAGTTTTTGGCGCAGGTGTAGCCGTAGGATTTTCAAGCAGCGCAAGCGATGGAGAAACTTCTGTGTTCACCACAGATATTTCAGTCGGCACAGGTGTTGCTTCCGCCACAGTCACTTCCATCGTCGGGACAGGCGTCGCCGTCAGCCAGAAAAAGGTATACGTCCCGTCGTCATTTTTTACAGCAAAATCCGGATGCCAGACAAACTCGTCGGCAATCTCGCGTATTGTCTCATTCTCAGGTGCCAATTCCAGCGCAAGGTTGATCTCCTGAGCGGCGCGCAGGGCTTCATCTGGGTTCTCGTAAACCCACATATTATTGAACCACAATAATTCTGCATACCCCGCATGCCAGAGCGCATCGTCGGGAAGCAATGCAAGGCATTTTTCATACGCCTGCACACTAAGAGCATAGAGCTCCAAACCGCCCTCATCGACCCTGAGCGCCTTGCCGAAGTAAATGATCTCCTTGTAGATTTTCCCCAAACGCCCCCACGCCTCACCATCCTTGGGATTTTTCTCGACATTCTCACGTTCAGCAAGAACCATTTTCCAAGCATCAGGCGCGACGATGGTAACCCTAATATTATTTTCCTGCGTGGGTTCCAAGTCATCATAATGCCAGCGGACTTCCTTCCCTGCCAAAATAGCGCCCGGCGTTGATTCGCGCCATCCCAAATCCGCAGGATTAATAATGACATTATGGGAACTCACTTCATAGGGGAAACGCACAATTACGTCCGCGCTACCGATTGTGTCCTTCCAGCCAGCGCCAGTGGACAAAATATAAGTAAAATACGAAAAAGGATAATATCCCGTTCCCTGAATTGTATACGTCACGACGATATTGACATCTTCTTCGGGCGGAAAACTGACATCAAATTCTGCCCAGGGGACAGAATCTTCCCAACCATTAGGATCTTCACCCGTGATCGCCCGTGTTGGACGCTTGCTTCCGTTAACCTTGACGCTGAAATCGGTGATCTGCGGGATACCGCCCTGCCCGTCACTGGCACCAACCGGAAAACGAGCAGCCATCGTCTCCTCAGCACTGCCCAAATTCCGCATGGTGAAATCCGCAGTGACCTTTGCCTGCCCCAATTGATTTGGTCCGCTATCAGGCAAAAGTACGAGAGTCACGGTTTCTGCTACCATCCGCACCTGTGTACTTTCACTGCCCGGCACAAGATTCGATCCGGGCGGATGCTCCGGAGGCGCAACATCCGCTTGAATAACTTCTGTTGTTAAAAAGGATGCTAACGCTAAAGCAACAAGTACGAACAAGATTTGATATTTTTTCACTTTCTTCCTCCAAACAAAGATTTCGATTGCTGAATATAGTTTCCCATATAAATCTCTCGAAAATCTCTTGTCCTAAAAGAAAAAAGTGGCAAAACTACCGCCACTTTTTAGAATGCTACAGCAAACTCACCGGCTCAACTTCCACTCGCCAATCGCGCAGATTCATCTCTCGCAACAAACTCACGGGCTCGGGTCCGCGCACAATGATCTGCCAGCGATAGGCACCATCGACCTTCGAGAAGAAGGCGGGCACAGGCCCGATAACAGATGTCTGTTTTCGGTGTTCAGTTGTCAGCAAATGCTTGATCTCGTCAGCAAGTTTATTCGCTTCTTCTTCGGCTTTTGCGGGATTGCGATCTCGATATTCCAGACGCACCAACTTGGCGAAGGGCGGATATCCAAGCCGCCGACGCTGTTCGAGTTCGTGCGTGTAAAAGCCTGCATAGTCATGCTTGGATGCGAATTGCACCACGTAATGCTCCGGCTCGAAGCTTTGCAGCACCACGCGTCCACCACGCGCGGAGCGTCCTGCTCGTCCGGCGACCTGGGTCAGGGTTTGAAAAACTCGTTCCGCAGAGAAGGGGTCAGGCAGATTTAATCCCACATCCGCCAAGACAACACCGACAAGGGTGACAAGGGGCAGATCCAGCCCTTTGGCGAGCATCTGTGTGCCGACCAAGATGTCGGCGCGGTGAGCGGTGAAGTGGCTCAGGATGAGTTCGTGGGCGTCCTTCGTGCGGGTGGTGTCCCAATCCCAGCGCAAAACACGCGCATCGGGGAAAAGGGTGCTGACTTCATCTTCGACTTTTTCGCTACCCAGCCCATAAGCACGGATTTTTCGGCTGCCACACTCAGGGCATTTTTCTGGCATTTTGCGCTGATAACCACAACGATGGCATTGCAAACTTGCGACTTGCGACTTGCCACTTGCCGCATGTTGCGTCAGCGGCGTATCGCAACGCGGACATTTGAGCGTATGCCCACAATCACGGCAGAAAACGTAGGTGGCGGTACCGCGCCGATTGAGAAAGAGAATAGCCTGCTCCCCACGCGCCAGCGTTTCAGCCAAGGCTTCGCGCAGAGCACGGCTGAAGATGCCCGTATTGCCCGTGCGAAGTTCTTCGCGCATGTCGACTACGTCAACGGGCGGCAATTCACGCTCACCAATGCGTTCGGGGAGTTCGATAAGAGCCCCCTTCCCAACCTTCCCCCGATGGGGGAAGGAGTCAGCTCTCCCCCCCTCGGGGGGAGATGCCCGATAGGGCAGAGGGGGGCAGGTGCGATACATCGCATCAATCGGCGGCGTCGCCGATCCTAAAATGCAAACCGCACCACAAATCTCGGCATAACTCTGCGCAGCCTGCACCGCATCATAAAAAGGGATATTCGTCTGGTGATACGAGCCATCGTGGAACTCGTCCAGCACGATCAACTTCACATTTGGCAGCGGGGCAAAGAGCGCAGAACGCGCCCCAATGATGACCTTCAACTGTCCCGCCCGCGCCCGCCGCCAGGTATCGTAACGCTCGCCTTCCGAGAGCTTCGAGTGGATCAAGCCGACCTGCCCCGGAAAACGCGCCAAAAAGCGGCGCACGCTTTGCGGCGTCAGCGCAATTTCCGGCACCAAAATCAGCGCCTGCCCGCCCCGTTTCACGGCTTCCTGCGCGGCACGGATATAAATCTCAGTCTTCCCCGAACCCGTCACGCCATGCAGCAGCAGCGGGCGCGTCAGCGAATCAGCGAAAGACGTGTGAACAACATTCATCGCAACATCTTGCGCCGCTGTCAGCGCCCACGCCCTATTTTCTTCTTCTCTAATCTCCACTCGCTCTGTCGGATCGCGCCAAATCTCCGTCTCGCGCAAAACGATCAGATCTTTTTCAGCCAAAATCTGCAAATCGGATAGATTGCAGCCGCTCTCGGCGTAGACCCACGAGACTGCGACAGCATCCGTCTCGCGCGTCAAGAATTGGAGCGCAGCCGCCCGCCGATTTTGGGTTGCTTCCGTTGACCCAAGCGTGGACATGGCATCCAGCGCCGCCTGCGGCTCTACCGCCAACTGCGCCGTCCGAACAAATTTCGGGCGGACGCGTGGCGCTGGCAAAACCGACTTGCTCATCAGAACTCCACGCCTTACCAACGCTTGCGCCGACTTACGCCAATCCACATTTTTGAAGTGCGTATCGATCTGGCGTCCCCGCAAAGAACCACGTTTTTCAAGCAAAGCCAGAATTCGTTTTTGTGTCTGAGAAAGTTCCTTGTTCCCCACCCCCAATTCCCGAATGCTAAACTCAGTGTCAGCCTGCTGACTCAATCCGCTTGGCAGCATCATCCCGACCACCGCCGCAATGGGATTCAAGGTCTGCGCTGCCATCGTTGCGGCGAGCGCAATTTGTGCAGAAGTCAGCACGGGCAATTCGTCGAGTAAGTCAATGACGGATTTTGTCTCTTCAACGGCAGGAATATCGACAAAGCGCAAGACCACGCCCTGTACCACTTGATGCCCGAAAGGCACCGTCACCAAATGCCCAACGCCAACGCTCCCTTCCAGTTGTGCTGGAAGGACATAGTCGAAAACCCCGCTCACAGCGGGGATATTCACGGCGATTTGGACGAAGGTGGACATAAAAAGACAACCTACTTATTCTTTTTTAAACATATTGCTTGGAATATCAGGAAATTCATTTGGACGCAAATATTTATTTAGAGCTGTAAGATATTTTCGTAAGGATGTAGACAATTTCGACACAACAGGATCCATAGCATCCCAGTATTGCTTGTTTGCAGCATTAGATGCAGCAATAATTTCATCAATCCCGCTTGTCTTCCCAGTGAGCGCCATATGGCTTTCTTCAATCAAAGAGCTTTTCAACGAACCAAAGTGCTTCTTCATAACAAGTCGAGCATTAAGAACATGATTTAGGACATCTTCTGCTTGTACGCGCACATCATCATCATGATTAAAGTACAGCACAATTCTTTGATAGCTCTTCATCAAATCTAAGACATTTTCATGAAAAGCATTTTGGAAATTCATCAAGGAATTTCCTTGATCTATGGGGAACTCTCCAAAACTTACTGCTATTCTTCCATAGAAAAAATCAATGAGCAAATCATAAAACTCTAACAAAGAAGTTTTTTGGTTTTGCAAGTAGTTTTTTCGATCATCACTTATTTCAGCAATAGCAGATCGAACACTTTCATCCTTACTAGTTATCTCGCCTACATCCTCCCTTACCGCTTTGTTTTCTCCCTTTTTCTGAAAATAAGCGGGAAAATATGAACGAAAAAAGAAGATGAGTACTACTAAAATTGTTGTGTTTGTAACTTGTAAAACAATTGCCCAGTCAGTCATCATATCTCCCTAACACACTATTTATTTTGTGTTCTTAGCTTGGTAAACAACACTAGCCCCATACCCCACCACGGACGAGAAATCCCCTGTCACATCGCCTGATGTGGCGTAATTGACAACCTTCACATTATCAGCGCCAAGTTCTCGTGCGGCGAAGAGCGTCGCTGCAACAGCGCCGCGTCCACAGGCAAAACCTTTGCCCATCTCTTCGGCACGCAAAACACCTTCGGGCGAGAAAGCTTCCATTTGGCGCAGCATCTCACCATCGAGGATGTTGGCTTCGTTCTGGTGATAGAAATGCGAGAGATCTGTGCTGACAACGATCAGGGCATTCCGTCCACGCAAAACTTCGGCGAGGGCGTTGCCCAGCACTTCAAGCTCATGCGCATCCACCGAACGGATCATGATCGGGAGCAGGGAGAAGTCGCTCGTTAGGGCACGCTGCAAGAAGGGCAGCTCGATTTCGAGAGAGTGTTCGTCGTCGCGGGCAACACTTTCCAGCCCGAAACCGAGTTCGGTGTGCAAGGCAGTATTCAGGGCGCTAACAGCATCCCGATCAATGGCAATCTTGCCTAGCGGGGTCTGATAGGCAGCATGGGACGAGGTAATAAACGGTGCAGGATGATAGGCGTGTAAAGGTGATAAAACGGCGACCAAGTCGAAGTCCATACCGCGTACCGCCGCGAAAGCATGTCCCGCCACTGCACCCGAATAGCGGTATCCCGCATGCGGGGCGATCACGCCGATCACATCCCCATCCAAGGCAGGTAAAACAGAATTATCAAGATAGCCGTCGATCTCAGCAGCAAGCTGCTTGGGTCGGTTGTCGTACCAGATACCAGCAATTGGGGATGGGCGGACGGGGGAAATAGGTTTCATGGCTCTATTGTACAAGATAATCACAGTTCCTGAGCGGAGTTGAAACGCAGCGGAAATGCAGTCAAAGGACGAATTTATCAGAAACGCCGCCCTTCGACCGCGGGCTTCGATACGTTTCTCGCGTCGCTCGAAACCACTCAGCCCTCCGCTCAAGGACTAGAAATTTGCCAAAATATGCTTGGTTGCATCGAACGCCAATTCAGGCAGCGCATCTCGCGAAAAGAAAGCCGCGTCATCGGCATCGTCAGCGGCGGCGAGAGCGCCGTTGAGCACTTCTGCCCCGTAGACGATAATAAAATCCGCGCCGCCGTCGTGCTCCTTCTTGGCGTAAACATCCAGCAGGCGCGTGATGCGCACGTTCAAGCCGGTCTCTTCGAGACACTCGCGGCGGGCAGCTTCGGCGGGGTCTTCACCCGCATTGACAAAGCCAGCCGGAAACGACCACTTGCCCTGATGCGGATCGAAACTGCGCTGCACAAGCAGGATTGCGCCATCTCGCTCAACGAGCACCGCTGCCGCGACTTTGGGGTCGGCAAAATGGATCCATCCGCACGCCGGGCAGACGGGACGCTCTTGCCCGTAGCTTGGTTGCTGCTCAACAGCAGCCCCGCAGCGGATGCAGTGTTTTACTTGGTCGTTTTTTGCCATAAATATCTATTCATGGGCACAGATACTCTGCCCACAACTGATCACTTTCTTCTTTCCAGCAATAAGTTCCAATATCAGCGCTGTCAAGCTTAATGGTTTGATCATCAACCCAACTCACTTCCCAACGCATTCTGTGAGAAGCATTGGTTTGTACTTGAAAGATAATTTTTCCTGATCTGGCATCCTGCATTTCGAGAAAAACCAGCAGATAATTTTGAATATCCTGTTTGTCGTTATTAACATTCGCAACCAGTATTTTCTCACCATTTGGGGAATCTATTTTTATCGGGAGCGTAGACCTCGTAGACCTATCCATCCTGATCAATGCGATTGCACTTAACAGCACCGACACAATAACCAAAGGTATTAGATATTTTTTCATTCCTTACCCGCTTTTGAAAATAAGAGGTCTCACTATTGAGATTTTTGCCATTTGGAAATTGTTGCGCGACGAAGGAGCCAGCCAAGGATGACGAAGCTGACCAATAAGATAACGAGCGTACGCTGATAGGGCGTCAGCAACGGAGAAGATTCAATTTGAGCAGGTGGCACAAAAGGCGTGGGAGTAATGGTCGGCGCTGGAAGTGTGGTCGCGGCAAAAGTTTTTTCGGCCTGAACCCCTGATTCAGCATCATCTGCTGCAACAGTTGTTCGTTCGACTTCACCAAGATTCACCCCACCTTCTTCAGTAGGTTCTTTAGCGGCTGGCGCTACATCTTCCATTGCAGGGGATTCTGCGGCAGGAGCAGTAGATTCTTCTACAGGCATTGCTCCCATCGCGGAATCAGCAGCGGCGGGTTCGGGCGCCATTTCCAGCATCGGCGCTTCTTCCGCGGCGAATTCTTCTTCCATCATTGGGGCGGAGGCCATTTCCTGATTTGCCATGCTGCCAGCGCCAGGAGCAATCGGGCCGAGGAAGCTAAAGAGGAAGAGCAGCATCGCCATCAGGGACGCGTAATTCAGCGCGGGGACGAGGCGAGGCATAGGCGGGCGTTTGGCGACCATCTGCGGGGAGAGTGTGAAGTTGCGCGGGGCACGTCGTTTGGGCGTGCGGCGGAGCACGGTTCGGGACAGCCGAAGATCGTCCAGCGCGGAGGCAAGTTCAGGGTCACGGGCGAGGCGGTCTTCCATCTTCTTGCGCGCAGGTGCGTTTAATTCTCCATCCAAATAGGCGGAGAGTTCGGTCAGGTCACGGAATGAAGGTTTTTTGCTCATAGGGTACTTCCTTCTTCCAGACGAAAAGCGGCAGGCAAAAGTTCCCGAATAGCCTGCAGGCAATCACGCAGACGGGTACGGGCGCGCGCAAGGCGGCTTTTGACCGTGCCTAGTGGTTTCTTGAGCGCAGCGGCGGCTTCTTTGTAATCGAGCCCCTGAATATCGGTCAGGACGACGACGGCGCGGAAATCGGGCGGCAGGTTTTCGATACAGTTTTGAATCGCTTGGTCGAGTTCGGCAGTTTCGAGCTGCTCTTCAGGCGAGGCGTTGGGATCAGCCAACCAACGCGGGTTTTCCATCTCTTCGTCGTTTTCGGTAAGCGGCTCAAGCGGGGTTTGCGGACGACGCTTTTGACGGCGCAATTCGTCGTAACAGGCGTTGGTGACGATACGCAACAGCCAGGCTTTGAAGGAGCCGCCGCGATAGGATTTGAGCTTGTTGAAGGCAGAAATAAAAGCTTCCTGCGTGGCGTCGGCGGCAAGAGCGGGGTCGCCAAGGATGCGATAGGCGGTGTTGTAGAGCATGTCCTGATATTCGAGGACAAGGCGATTGAAAGAGTCGAGGTCACCGTGCTTGGCGTCGTGGATGAGGGCGGGTTCGTCCATAGGGGCTATTTTATCACCTGAAGGGGAAGAACTCGAGATGAGTAGGATAAGCGAGGATGTTTTTATCCATGAAGAGGTTCGAAGGAGTGATAAAAGGCAGACTTCCGAATTTTTAGAAAACTCGGAAGTCTGCCTACCCGTCAGATTATTTTAAGAAAGCAAGCGCTTCAGCGTCAGGAGGGTCAAAAGTAATTTCTTGCGTTAGCTTTTGCACAATCCGTTCAGTACCATCTTCAAGATGAGCGATCGTTTCTTTCGATAGTAATACTCCGTTTTCTTTATCAAATACGACATGAGTTTCCATAGAGATCAAACTTTGATCATAATCTACCATCTTGATTGGCACTTCAAAAATCGACGATGAAGAAAATTCGATTTTTGTTTTTCCATCTTCATCAACAAATTCTCTAAAGGTCACTATTTCGCCATGTTCTTGGAACCGTCTTAGGTCGCTCAAGAAGTTCCTATCAAAAGAAATGGAGGACGGCTCTTGTGAAACAGGATCATCGATAACAGAATTATTCGAAATTCCGTTCAGGTAGGTGCCTACCTGAACAATCTCCCCATCAGCAGAGCGCATAATAGAGACACTTTCAGTCACTAATTTATCTTCATTTACTAATACCCAAAAATCATTCACTTGATGTAGAGGAATAGCCGCTCCATTAGGCAAAACACCATGATTTCCCGCATCATTATCGGAGACAATTTCAGTATGAATATGGACCCAACCAGGGCTTAATCTTTTAGCCGCTATCCCATTTAGGCTTTGGAGTATCTCTTCTGGAGATTGTGTTGTGGTATTTTCTGGAACATCTTCAAACAAATCCAGCGTATTGATATAGACGGCAATTTGCCCATTTCTGAGCACACCAACTTGCAAAAAAGGCGGCATGATGAACCAATCCGTGCCGCTCCAGTCCTTATTGCGATAATCCCAGCGGAAGAAGCACAAGGTATCATCCTTGCAACCTTCTTCGTAGAGAAGCACAGATTCTAATTCGCCCAAGCGAAGCGAGTTGGTAATGGCGAATTGTCTGGCAATGCCGCGCAATTCATCCATGCTTTTGGCTTCAGATTCAGAGACGTTAGGATGACCAGGAAAATTCGGTTCAATTGTGGCTAGCCGTCCTGTATCAATATCGACGTAATATTTTGTGCCTGTATCGTCCACATAGATGGCTGCGGTGCGATGAAAAGCATTAGCAATATTCATCACCCTTTCAAAGCGCAAGGTTAGCTCTGGTTTCCCCATAACTTGACGAATAAGCGCCATATCTGCATCCTGATTGATTTTCTCAAGTTCAGGAGCCACACTCCATTCTTGGATCATCTGTCCATACGTTTCACAGCGGGCATAAGCATCGCCAAACATCAGTGGTAAATATTTCCCTTCATCAAGCCAATAAAGCAAAATATCAGATTCGGCAACGTTGATACCCCTCACATCCTCGCAATAAGAAGGCACTTGACTTGTCAAGGTTTCGTAAAATGCCTGACTCTCCTGATCCGAGCTTTGCGTGGGAAATGGCGTTGGATTTAATTCATCTCTGTAAAGTTGGGTGTAAAGAAGATTAAGCGCGTTGATATTCTCCCCCAGTTCCGAATAAAGTCGCATAATGGTCATATACGATTCGCCTGTGAAGAAAAAGAGTTCTTCTCCAGTGATCGGATCGGTACTGAATTCCACCTCCCCGTTTTTCTTTTCGGACTGGACTGCCTGATCATATTCGGCGACCAGTTCTCTAATTTGCTCTACAATATGCTCCTTCGCCGAAACCGTCGGCACGGGAGTTTTTGTAGGAGTGGTAGGCATGGATGTAGCAGTCACAGTCGAAGTTGGGGCCGCTAAGAATGGTTCTTCTTCCTTTGAAGAAAAATTCGCTACCGCAAATATGCCAAAGAACACCGTCGTCAACAAAACTATGCTAAGAAAAATCTTTTTCATGGGAAGCCTCCGTTTTGGAATGGATACTTCGCCATTATGAACAGCATCAGCTTTATTGTGACCTGTAGATTCCCGTAGTTGTTCACCTGTGGATTCCCGCAATACCGTTTCTGATAGCTTCAGGACAGCTTCCGTACGAGAATTCACATCCAACTTTGTATAGATATTGCTTAAATGAAACTCAACAGTACGAACCGCTATCCCCAAAGTAAAGGCGATCTCTTTATTACTTTTTCCTTGACTTAAAAGGGCAATAACTTCTTTTTCCCGCTTACTAAATTGCTCTATTTTTTTCATATTGCAAGTGTAACGCAAAATCAAAAACTTCCGAAGTCTTGAAGACTTCGGAAGTTTTACTTTACAAAAAAACTAGCCACCTGACACTTTTCTAAAAGAAGCTTCGGTTGGTTGAGTAGGCGGTGCTTTTCGCCGTATCGAAACCAACAAGTAGGTGAAAACTCCTAAGTTTGTGGTTTCGATACGCTTTTCGCTTCGCTCAAAGCTACTCAACCACCTTCAAAAACAGAACTGTCAGGTAGCTAGAAAAAAATTACTCTTCCGCTCGCAAATGCGGAAAAAGCAGCACTTCGCGGATGCTGTGCTTATCGGTCAACAGCATCGCCAGGCGGTCAACGCCCATGCCGAAGCCACCTGTCGGAGGCATGCCATAACGCATAGCGCGCAGATAATCTTCGTCCATCGGGTGTTGTTCTTCATCGCCTTCGGCGTAGTCGCGTCCCATTTCAAGGAAACGCGCTTCCTGATCAAGCGGGTCATTCAACTCGGTGAAGGCATTACACAATTCCATGCCTGCCACAAAACCTTCAAAACGCTCCACCGTCTGCGGGTCGCCGGGAATGGCTTTTGCCAAAGGTGAAATCTCACGTGGATAATTGTAGAGGAAGGTCGGCTGGATCATATTATCTTGCAAGAACTCATCCACCATCCAGTCGATCAGCTTGCCACGCTGGAAATCAGCAGGATGCTCAATCCCCTTCTCGTTCAAAGCAGCGTGCAGGGAGGCATCGTCGCGGCATTCGTTGATATCCACGCCGCAGGCATCCAGCAAGCCCTGACGCATCTCCAAACGATTCCATGGGGGTGAGAAATCGATCTCTTGCCCCTGATACGTGACCTTCATTGAACCAGTCGCTTTTTCGGCAGCATAAGCAACCATTTGCTCGGTCAATTCCATCACTTGCAAATAATCCGCATAGGCCCAGTAGAATTCCAACTGTGTGAACTCAGGGTTGTGCTTATACGAAACACCTTCATTGCGGAAATCACGACCGATTTCGTAGACACGTTCCAGATTACCAACCAGCAAACGCTTCAGATACAACTCAAAAGAAATTCGCAAATACAATTCCTGCTTGAGTTGGTTATGGAAAGTCGTAAAAGGCTGCGCCGCCGCCCCACCATAAATCGGCTGTAAGATCGGGGTCTCGACTTCGAGAAAATCTTTGTTATCCAGAAATTCGCGCAAGGAACGCACGATCTTGGCACGCTTGCGGAAGGTCTCTCGGGTGCTCTCATTCACTGCCAGATCGGCGTAACGCTGACGGGCGCGCAACTGCACATCTTCGAGCGCCGCGTGGCGCACAACCGTGCCATCTTCGAGGGTCTCGTCTTTCGCGGCGGGCAGCGGCGTCACGGCTTTGGCAAGCAACTTGAAGTCGCGTACGCGCAGCGTCACTTCACCCGTGCGGGTGCGGAATATCGTTCCTTCAGCCTCGATAAAATCACCCAGATCAAACATCTTCTTAAAAAATTCGAGTTTTTCTTCACCAACATCGTTCAAGCGAAAGAAGAGTTGGATAGGTCCCGCCCCATCTTCGATATGTGCAAAGGAGATCTTCCCCATATGGCGCATGGCGCGCAGACGGCCGGCCAGGATCGCCTCGATCTCCGTTTCACTTGCTTCCGCGCTTTCAAAAGCGGATATCGCCTGTGCGCTGGTATGCGTCCGCCGTGCGCGCGTGGGATAGGTTTCAATCCCCTCAGCGCGTAAAGTCTCGATCTTGTCGAGACGGATCTGTTCGAGCGATGAATATTCTGTCATAAGTGCCTCTTTATTGAGTTTTTTGCCTCGCACTATTCTATCAAAGTTCGTGCGAGAATTGCTCCGGATTCTTCACAACATTTTGCAGTAAGGGATTTCGCCCTCTTTTAACTGTTGTTACGAGGAAATAAAAAAGCCCCACGCCTGCCTTCCAGCAAGAACGTGGGGCAGTAAAGTCAAACTATCTTATCATTTAACGGTGGTAATGCGGAACTTTAATTTTCCGTCGGGCGTATCAATTTCAATCTCTTCGCCAGCTTTTTTACCAAGCGCAGCTTTCCCAATCGGCGATTCGTTTGAGATCATGCCATTACGCGGATCCGCTTCAGCAGCACCGACGATAATATATTTATCGGAGCGTTTTTCGCCTTCTTCGCGGATATAAACGGTCGAGCCAACCTGAACATATCCGCCGCCATTTTCTTTGACCTCGTCATAGTCAATGATATGCGCGTTGGCAAGAATCATCTTCAGTTCCTGAATACGGCCTTCAACAAAGGCCTGCTCATTCTTCGCAGATTCATATTCAGCATTCTCAATTAATTCGCCACCTTCCATCGCCTCGCGGAGACGGTCAGCTACAGCCTGACGTTTTTCAGAGCGTAACTCATCCAGTTCACGTTGGAGTTTAATGTAGCCATCTTTGGTTAGAAATGATGTAGGCATCTTTTTTTCCTTGCAGTTTTCGCTAGTTTGTCTATTAAGACGATTTGCATCTCCACGTGAGATGCAAATTTGGGTATTTCTGCTTCGAGGCGAGAATATATCATGTTTCTAAAGGCTAGGCAAGTGTACTTAAAGGTAGTAATTTAGGGTTTCTCCAGCCCGTGCTGCGCCAAAAGGGCTTCATCGGCTAGCAATGCGGATGTCTCATCATCGGCAACGATGCGCCCTTCATCCATAACAACCATGCGCGGAAATAACTCTGCGACCATACGCAGATCATGCGTCGAGACCAGCATGGTGATCGGCAGTTCGCGCAAGAGTTCGATCAGAGCGCGGCGCGCGCGCGGATCCAAACCTGCTGAGGGTTCATCAAGCACCAATACCTGTGGGCGCATCGACAGTACCGTGGCGATGGCGATCCTTTTCTTTTGGCCCGTGCTAAGGTGGTGCGAAAGGCGTTTCTCAAAGCCACTCATATTGACTTGTGCGAGAGCTTCTTCCACGCGAGAAACGACTTCGTCCTCTGGTAAACCCATGTGGAGGGGGCCAAAAGCCACGTCTTCAAAGACAGTTGGGGAAAAAAGCTGGTCATCGGGGTTTTGGAAAACAAGCCCGACCAGGGCGCGGATAACAGGGAGATTCTCTTTTTTTAACGGTAACCCGCCCACCCTGAGTTCGCCTACGCCGTTCAATATCCCGTTAAGGTGAAGCATAAGGGTGGACTTTCCAGCACCATTCGGACCGACAAGGGCAATCTTCTCGCCTTTCTTGATCTCAAGCGACAAATCATACAAGGCTTCGTGCCCATCGGGGTAGGAAAAGTTCAGATTTTCAATGGCAATGATGGGCTGATCTGCATCCAGAATTTGCAAGGCTGGCGAGGGTGTGGCGTCGTGAGTGATAGGCATAGGTTATCCGATAAAGTGTGTAAAAAATTGTAAAAGCGCTAATAATGCAGAGATGCCAAAAAGGATTACCCAATCTTGCATTTGCATGGTGTGCTGATTGATGGTGCGCAAATGCCCCTGATAGCCACGCGCGAGCATGGCATTGTAGATACGGTCGGAGCGTTCGTAACTGCGCAGAAATAGCTGCCCGACCATATTGCCCGCAATACGTGCCCGCCAGAAAACGCTGCCCCCGCTGCGCTGATTGGGAAGGCTGGCGCTACGAGCCTGACGAGCGCGCATGAGACGCAAAACTTCATCGCTCAGGACAAAGATGTAGCGATAGAGAAAAGCGATCACTGTGACCAATAAGCGTGGCAGGCGCAGGTGTTCGAGAGCGTGGATCAGGTCGGGAAATTGGGAGGTGGAGACGAGCAAAACAGCGACTTGCACCGAAAGCCATGAGCGGATTACGATGCTAAAAAAACGCAACAAACCTGCGTCAGTGGCAACGAGGTGCAATGAGAGAAAGTCGAAACTGGTGATGGTTTTGCCCGGCAAGGCAAAGACGGCTGTGACTGCTGCGAGAGCAAAAGGCAGGGCGATAAAAGAGCGTTTGAGTGTAAACGCCCAGCCAAGCCGTCCGATCAGATTTAAAAGCAAAATCGCCAGCCAACTGATGCCAAAACCCAACCAATGCCCATCCGGCAGGAGGGCATTGGAGAGAATGAAAAGGATTGTTAGTACGACCTTAACGACCGGAGAGAGACGGTGAAGCGGACTCTCTCCGGCGCGGTAGCGGTCGAAGAGGTTGTTATGGATCATGCAGTTTTCGTTTTCGTGCGTCCTCGCGCGAGGAAGTAAATCAATGCGCCAACGATAAGTATACCAAGCAAGCCCGCCAACACGGTGGAAAGACCTGTCTCACCGAGGAATGGCAGAGTGTAATCGGGCAGGACGGAGTAGGGTGCATCTGCACCCTGGGCAAGAAAACCCATGTTGATGGCAACACGCTCGAGTCCATCCGGGTCAGCAGAGGCAAAAGGTGAGAGGAATACGACAATAAGCGAAGCCAAGCCGCCGACGAAGATCCAGCCGCGCCCACCGCGAGAGGGGCTTTCGGCGTCTTCGATCAGATCGGGACGCGTATTAAAGATAAAGGCAAGAGCGGCCACAGTGATGAGCGCTTCACCAACGCCGATCAGGGCATGAACACCGAGCATGGCGGGCAGAACGATGTCGAGGCGGGCGGTGCCACTTAACCAAAGTTGGAGTGAAGCAAAGAGCGCACCAGCCATAACGGAGAGCCAGGCGCCTAGGCCGGCAGCACCCAATTTGAACGCTCTTTTGCGCCCATCTGCTGCTTTGTAAAGACCAAAGCCAATTGCCGCAGTGATCAAGCCCATGTTAAAGATGTTCGCGCCCATGACGAGCAAACCGCCATCCTGGAAGAGCAATCCCTGCACGGCGACGACAGCGGTCATCACCAACATCCCGGCCCAGGGGCCGAGCATGATGGCTGCCAGCGCCCCACCGAGGAGATGCCCCGATGTGCCGCCTGCGACGGGGAAGTTAATCATCTGTGCAGCGAAGATGAAGGCTGCCATGACGCCCATTAGAGGAACTTGTTTCTCGTCGATATTTTCAGTGCGACGGATGGCAATACTCAAGGTAATCAGTGTGACAACCCAAAAGAGAATAGAGACAAAAAGGCTCAAAAAGCCATCAGGGATATGAAGGGGGGTAGGGGAATATAACATGTGGTCCTCCTGAATTATTGACAACCTGGGCATAGCCCAAAGAGGGCAATATGATTTTGGGCTAATTTGAAACTGGTATTTTCTTCCAATTCGGCATATAGCCCCACTAATTGTGCGTGCGGGATTTCGATCTCGTACCCGCACTCTCGGCAAATAAGATGATGATGGTCGTGGTCACTAATCTCGTAGGCGCGCTTGCCGCTGCTGCCAAAGGCAGCCTGCGCCAAACCAATCTGCGCCAGAAACTCAAGCGTACGGTAGACGGTCGTTTCGGTTAGCCCGGGGAGACTCTCCTGTGCCAGCGCAAAAACTTCGCTGGGAGTCAGGTGGTTATTGGCGTGGCGCAGAATATGCAAAATAACCCGCCTTTGGGGCGTCACTCGATAGCCAAGTTCGCGCAGTTCTTGAGCGAGATTTGCTTCACAACTCATACAACATCCTTATTGCAAAAATTTACAATAAGGATTATATGCAATAAATCAGCTTTGTCAAATCCAGATAGGTATGGGTACAATAGAAGGATGAAACGAACCTACCTTTTCACATTTTTCCTACTCGCTTTTACCTTGCTTCTGACAACGGCGTGCAACCCTGAGATCAGCGTGCCGCCTACGCCGGAGATTGTCGAAACGCCGACGCAGATATACATCATCACAGCGACGCTGCCCGCGACGGTGACGCCCTTCCCAACGCAGACACCCCTCCCGCCAACACTGATACCGCCCTTTACGCCGATTGAAGGACAAACCACGTCACTTGTGAATGTACGTCAAGGCCCTTCGGCAGCAAGCGTGCAGGTAGGTGAAGTCCCAATTTTCGATAAGGTGGAAATTCTGGGGAAAGATCCATCCAACAAGTGGTGGCTAATCAATTTTCCCGCCAGCCCGACGGGGCAGGGTTGGGTTACGGTTGAGTATTTGAAGGTAGAGGTTGACACATCGAGCGTACCGGTTGTCGATGTACCGCTTGATGGCAGTAACCCCGCCCCCACAACGGGAACAAGTGGAACGGAGGGCGATGCGGTTGCATCCCCTGCGCCAACGGCAAGCTTTGTGACCGCGCCCGAAGATGGTGATTCACTTGAGTCCCCGGCTCTGGATGCCCTGCTTTCGGCCGAGACCAACACGTATATCGAACACCGCAGCGAACTTTCCGCGCCTGAAGGCGATCATGATGATTGGGTCGAATTCTTTTTCGACGGTTCTTTTGGCACAGAAAAAAGCGCCTACGTGACAATGAACTGCTCGGGCAGCGGAAAACTAAATCTGGAGTTGCTGCAAAATGGTGTTCCCCTGCAAAGTTGGCCTAACCTGACCTGCGGTCGCGCAAACCAGTTGCAGCTTTCTCTCTTTACCGGAGCACCCTACACATTGCACTTCTACGCTACATCAGAAAATGGTGCGCTGGAGTATATTAGCTACTCGGTTAGCGTGCAGTTGGTTAAATAGCTACGGCTCCCACTCAAAATGAGTCAGCGAGAAAAGGTAGGGTTTGCCATCCACATATTCCACGCCCATCAGCCAGGCACGCCAATCCAAACCGCCGTATTGATCGGTACCAGGCTTGAAAAGATTATAAAAATTGATATTGGTATATTCCGGCGGCCAGGGCTCCTGCGCAAAGGCAGATGTCACGCCCACATCATTGCAATGCAACTCATAATCTGAGGTCAAAACATCCATAAGCATCGGCAGGGGCACCTCGCTAAAGGTACCGTTCACTTCTGCGCCACTTCCCCCCGCATAGCCCCACAAGACCTGATACGTACTCTGAAAAACCCAGGCCGCTTCTTCGGGCGTGTAATTTGCCAAGGTGCCATGATGAAAAAAGCGCAAGTCCAGACCATGCGCCGGGCTAACCAAAGTCGAAAAAAGCTCACCATCCTTATTTTCAAGAGCGATCAAGAGATCATCGATCAAAAACTGGATTTTCGGATCAGCACAGAACGTTTCGGGTGAGAGATACTCCGTCAGGAAACGCGCGTTGACCCAACCTGTTTCCCCTGTGGATGTACGGATTTCAGCCCAAAGCTCTTCACCGCTAAACGCTGCCACCCCAGTGCGGAACAATCCCGTAGCATTTGCCGCCACCTCCGCCACAACAGGATTCTCAACTCCTGCTGCTGCGCGTAAATTGAGCGTCTCCCCTTCCCCTACCAGGATTACAGCCGCATCACTTGGCAAGGCAGGGCTGGCAGGCGCTGCAGTACTCTCACCTAAAACCCGAGGCAGCGCAGTTACTGGGGCTGGGGACTGTGTCACGGCAGGCAAGCTCAGCGTCGGGGCAGGCGTAGCATTCGCAGCAGGTGTGCACCCCACCATAAAAACCGCTAAAAGAAAAAGAAGAAGGCTGAATTTAGCAAAATCTGGCTTCATCGTGACACTCCTTGGCTCTATTTTCGAATAGTATACAGGCTGTCTCTGCCCTCAGCAAGATTGTTGACACGCTGAATCTTTGCGGTATAATCTCTTCCGCACGGCCGACTAGCTCAATTTGGCAGAGCAATTGACTCTTAATCAATCGGTTCTGGGTTCGAGTCCCAGGTCGGTCACAATACAAAAAACTCCCCGTCTTATGGCGGGGAGTTTTAGTTTAATGATTCAGCTTTTTGGGTCTGGGAGGGCAATGGTGAAGTGCGCTCCTTGGCCGAGTTTGCTCTCGACCTTGATCGTGCCGTGATGGGCTTCGATAAGTGTGCGTGCAATCGAAAGCCCCAGACCATTGCTGCGGTTTTCTGCATTCTCCGGTGTGCCGACTTGATAGAAACGATCAAAAAGATGCGGGAGATGTTTGGGGTCGACGCCCTTGCCGGTATCGGAGACTTTGATCAGGATAGATTTGCCACTTTTTTCTGCGGTCAGCTCAATCTTGCCACCTGTGGGAGTGAAGCGCAGGGCATTATCGAGTAGGATGAGCAAGACCTGACGGATGCGGGTGTGGTCGACGTAGATATCACCGTCGTAGCCGCCAGAGATGAGCGTAATCCCTTCGGTTTCGGCACGTCGTTTTACACGCGTCAGGATTTCTGCAAAAAGTTCGGATAACGAGAGCAAGTCCAAATCAAGTTGAAGACGGTTCGCATCCAAACGGGTGAGCAGAAGCAGGTCATCCACAAGACGATCCATATAATCGCATTCATTCAATATATTCTCTAAATGTTCAGCTTCTTCAGCGGGCGGTTTAAGACGCAGCCTGTAATCTGCCGTGGCGCGGATGAAGGTGAGCGGCGTGCGCAGTTCGTGGCTGGCGTTTGAGACGAAGGTTTGCTGTTGATCAAATGCTTTTTGAGCGGGGCCAAGCGAGCGTCCGGCCAATAACCAACTGATGAAGGATAAAAGGATACTCAGAAGTCCGCCAAAAAAGCCGAGATAGGTCAGGTACTGCTCTAAAACACGATCCTGATCGTTGAGCAGACGACCAACCTGTAAAATAGCAGGAACGTTGGCACCTGTACGATACGATAAGAGTCGAACACGCCCCTGCCCGGCAACATCTATTGTGCGCATATCGTAGCCGGTTTCCTGCACGGTGAGCAGGGCATTAGCACTATCAACCATTGGCGGCACGGGGACGCCCGGCACGGTAATCAGATACCCGTTTTCATCGAGCAAGATAACGAATATGGCCGCCAGATCGGCGTTATAGACGTAGTCATCACGCACGATTTTTTTATCATCGTCATCATCGTCATCGTGTTCATGGTCGTCATCGCTTTTCGTAAAAGAATCAGATATGGACACAGGGGAAACAATATTCTGGTTGTTTTGTAACCAAAGAGTTTCAGCTTCTTCAAGGGCCTTGGGCACAGGCAAGCCAAGAATGCGAAACTCAAGCGCCATTTTATACTGCAAGGCTAAATCAGTGGTTTGCTGAAAATAATGGTCGATCAGCAGATAGGTACCAAAACCACCAATGGCCACTAATGCAAGCGCAGCAAAAAGGTAAAGCAAGGTTAGTTTCCAACGCAGCGCCTTAAGCATCAGTTTCATCCAGATAGTAGCCAACCCCTCGTTTGGTTTTAATGGGGTCTTTTTGATTCGGCAAACTCAGTTTTGTGCGTAAATAGGAAATGTAGACATCTACCATTGTTGCCTGCACTTTCCCCTCATAAGACCAGACATAGTCCATGATAAATTGCCGCGAAAGGGTTTGCCCGGGATGACGCATGAGACATTCGAGTAATGTCCATTCGGTTTTGGTGAGATCAAGACTATGCTCCGCGCGACGCGCAGTATGTGTACGTGTATCAAGAACGATCTGCCCAATACGCAATTCCCAGGGACTAACAGCGGTGCTGGTAGTATGTCGCCGCGCCAAGGTGTGGATGCGGGCAATCAGTTCATCATAAGAAAAAGGCTTGGTGAGGTAATCATCCGCCCCGCTGTAGAGTCCCGCAACGCGGTCTTCAACTTGCGTCCGCGCAGTGAGCATAAGAATTGCGGTCGAGAGACGGGCTGTCCGCATGGCTTGCACAACAGAGGGACCATCACGACCAGGCAGCATCCAATCGATCACAGCCACATCATAAATACCACGTAAGGCCAACTCGACGCCTTCATCACCATTATGTGACATATCGACATCGAATTTCTCGCCTTCAAGCACTTTTTTCGTTAGCGCTGCTAAACGTTTATCGTCTTCTATTAAAAGAATGCGCATGGTTATTTCCTTTATTGTTGAGTGAATGCCTTAAGTCTAGCAGAGAAAGATTGGAAAAAGATTGGAAAATTCGTCAATGATTTCAAAGGAATTCCAATCTTCAACCGTTATTCTTAAGTCATCGTTCAAAACGAAAACATAAAAAAACAAAATATGGAGACTTATTATGCCTAAGAAAAATTTACTCATCTCAGCCGCCTTGACCGCCTTCATCCTGGTCATCGTCACCAGCATCGCCAGCGCTTACCAACGTGTGAGTGCAACGCTGGACACAGTCAAAGCCGATGCAACTGCCGCTGTACGCGTCGAAGCAGACGCTGCCCAACAAGCAGAGCCGGTCGCTGTTGCCGCAGTTGCGACAGAAGAAATTCAAGTCACGCTCACCCATCAGGAAGCCGCTCTCGTCGCCGCAAACTTCCTCGAGCAGACAGACCTCTACAGCGTAGAAAACGTTATCTATGAAGGCATTGACTCTTATAAAGTCGTCTTCAGCACGGGTGATACAGTCTACGTTGGCATGTCCGGTGATATTCTGGGCACCGAAGCAGCACCTGTAGTAACCGTTATCACGACGACAACCAACACTCGCAATAACAACAATAACACCAGCAACAATAACACTAGCAGTAATAACCATCATCATGATGACGATGATGACGACCACGACGACCACGACGACTAAAAAAGCCTAAGATACTAACGGAGCAACCTCATGGCTAAACCAAACAAAAAGAGTTTTGACGATGTCAAAATGATGATCGCCACCCTCTCTATCACTATGACCATCGTCTTCTGGAACCTCTTTGCCTCAGCATCCAGCAACGAAGTAACCGCAGCAGAGAATATTCCTCAGATCACTGCCACCCTCGAACCTACCGTTCAAGTAGCAGTCGAACCCACACCCACTTTTGTCGGTAAAATCCTGCTTGGCGGGGAAGCCCCTCAACCACGCGTCGTTGTCGTACAAAAAAGCGGTGGCGGCGGTGGTGGCGGCAACAACGGTGGTGGCGGCGGTGGCGGCGGCAATACCGGCGGCGGCGGTGGTGGCGGAGCAACCACTACAACCAAAGCATCATAATGCTCCAACAGACCGAATTCCGTGCGATGGGCTGTCGCATCTTTATCGCCAGCGACAGCCCATCGCAACCGGATAGCTTCGCAGAAATACCACACTGGTTCGATCAATGGGAAGATCATCTCAGTCGCTTTCGTCCAGATAGCGAACTCAACAAGCTCAACCGATCCAATGGCATTCCAACAAAAGTCAGTCCCGTCTTCGCAGACGTTTTGGAATGCGCCATCGAAGCCGAAAAAATAAGCAATGGCTTGGTCACCCCAGTTTTATTGGATGCGCTAATCAGCGCCGGATACGACCGCAGCTTCAACTTGGTACCGGGAGAAAGTCTTGCTGCCCATCCCGCAGAAATCGACTTCATCCCGCACATCGACGAAATCGACTGGAACCCGGCCACATCCACCCTCTGGCTGCCACCCGACCTACATCTTGATTTTGGCGGCGTCGGCAAAGGCTGGGCATCGTATCAAACTGCCCAACGGCTACAAAGCAACGCTCCCAGCCTCGTCGATGCTCAAGGGGACATTACCGTCACCGCCCCCCATGCAGATGGTAGCCCCTGGAAGATCGGCGTCGCAGACCCCTTCGATCAAAGCGAAAATATCGTGGTCATTAACATCTACGAAGGCGGCGTCGCTACATCCGGGCGTAATGCACGCAACTGGATGCGCAATGGCAAACTCGCCCATCACATCATCGACCCGCGTACCGGCCAACCCGCCGAAACCGACGTCCTGACCGCCAGCGTCATCGCACCAAACGTCATGCAAGCGGAAGCCGTCACCAAAACCCTGCTCATCCTTGGCAGCCAAAACGCTCGCCACTGGCTAGATGCGCACCCCGAATTCGCCGCGCTGCTCGTCCTTGAAAACGGGCAGGTCATTCACACAGAAAATTTTGAAAACTATCTCTAAAAAGGGAAAATCATGGCACAAAGCACCACTCAAATTCAGGAATACCCCGATAGCGCCCTATCGGTGCAATCATTCTTATTTATCCTCCTCGCAATGGGTATCGGCGCTCTCGCCGCAGTTATTATTCTGCCCTCCTGGCTACCAAATATCGCCACATCCATTTTTGGGCCCGATGCCAAAATGTATTGGTATCTCTCACGTGGCAGCGGCTTCGTCGGCTTGAGCCTGATCTGGATATCCATGGCATTGGGACTACTCGTCACCAACAAGATGGCACGCTTCTGGCCCGGTGTCCCCGCCTCCTTTGCCATCCATGAATACGTCAGTCTGCTGGGGCTAGTCTTCGTCATCCTGCACGCCATCATTCTCATGGGCGACAAATACATCCAATTCGGTTTAGTGCAGGTACTTACCCCTTTCGCTAGCAGCTATAAACCCTTCTGGGTCGGCATAGGACAACTTAGCTTTTATGCGATATTAATCGTGGCGTTGAGTTTCTACGTCCGCAAACAGATCGGGCAGAAGACCTGGCGCAGCCTGCACTACGTGAGCTTTGCCACCTACTTCATCGCGCTTATACACGGCATCGCCAGCGGAACAGACACATCCCTCCCTTGGGCACAAAACTATTATTGGTATTCAGCAGGCAGTCTACTCTTCCTGGTCGTCTATCGCGTGCTGGCGAGCATGACAAAAAAAAGTAAAAAGAAAAATTAGCCACCAGATACTTTGCTAAAAAGAGCCATCGTTGGTTGAGTAGGCGATACTTTTCGCCGTATCGAAACCAATAATTAGACAGAAAACGCTGTTTTGTGGTTTCGATACGCCCCGAAAAAGCATTCGGGGCTACTCAACCACCATCGAAAACAAAACTGTCCGGTGACTAGAAGAAAAACAATACACAACAAAAAAGCCGCTAAGATAGCGGCTTTTTTTGTTGTGAGTATCTGCGCTTCTCTACTGCAATAATATATCTACAAGGGCAGCATGGTCCTTCTCAAAAAACTTCAATCCTTGGCGCATCCAGTTATCGAACGCACCGAACTCTTCTTTAACCTGCGTAAAAGCGGCGTTGAGATAATCACGGCGCGCGTCGAAAAGCGGAAGGTACATTTTCCATGGCACACCGAAATAGGCCAGTTTGCTCAATTGGCGCATCACATCTGCGTTGTATTCATCCATATTCTGGTTAGTGATGAGATAGTCATCCATCGCCACATCGGGGGTGACGCCGAGCATCTGTTGGATCAGGCTGCTGACAACGCCCGTGCGATCTTTGCCCGCCGAGCAGTGAATGAGTACGGGTAAATTTTCGGGGTTGGAGATGCGCTTAAAGAGCGCTTTGAGTTGCGGCAAGTAGCCCGTGGCATAGTCGCGGTAGGCTTTATAGGATTCGGCGATGTAGTCCATCCTTCGCTCGGCACCAAACATCAGGGAGAAGAGACGTTTTAGGGAGCGCGAGTGGTAGTCCACAATCGGGCGCATGGGAATGTTGAAAAACGTGACCGGCTCCCCATCCGGGATGCGATCCGGCTCCACGAGACGTTCTTGCTCAGAACGCAGATCGCAAATCGTCTTGATACCGAGCGAAGCCAGTTGATCTAAATCCGCGTCCGTCGCTTTGTGTAAGCCGCCGCTCCGATAGAGCAATCCTTTTTTGATGGTCTTGCCGTCTTTGGTTTTGTAGCCGCCAAAATCGCGGAAATTATGAATGCTTTGCATACGTTATTCTGCTGCCTTTTCTAATACGTCAAAAATTTCTTCAGTTAAGTGTGATTTTACCAATTTTTCTACGTGTTTCTTTAACAAAAAATGCCAAGGTATTTACTCCTGGCATTTCGCATTTTCCTGATATTTCTTAAAAACTACTCTACATATAAAGAATCTACAATTCCTACAATCACAGAGATGATGCAGCCATCTTTCAAGTCCAGCGTAGCACGTGCACCATTCCCTTCGCGGTTAACGAGGACCGTATCGCCAATACCCGCATGGGTATTATCCACAGCGATGAAATCGCCCGTCGCGGATTCACCATCGAAAACCAGCGGCTGAACGGTGAGCAGACGCCGATTATCAAAATGAGGATGGCTGATGGTCGTGACGACCGTTCCAGTGACTTTGCCTAGGATCATGTGTATTTTGTCCAACCATTTTTCAGGGTGAAATCAAATTCGCCATCGGGGCGAACGGTGAGTTCGTCTACAATGCCAACGAGGGAAAGATCGACGGGAACGAATTTGTGTTCTTTCATCGAGAGCGCGGCTTCGCGCGAACGTACCATCATGCACAAATCACCGGGGCCAGCATCAACTACGTCAACCGCAACTTGCATGGGGCCGACATCGCGTAGATGATTATCGAGCGGCTGCACGACCAGCAGTTTCATGCCCTTCATATCGGGATATTTCACCGTGCAAACCGCTGTGCCGCGTACGCGTCCTAGTAACATATTTTTGCCTTAGTTGGTGTTGATATTTCGCAGCACACGCTTAATGATGACATCGAGCAGTTTGGCGTCAACAGAATTTCCCAGCTTGGCGACCACAGCTGCGTGGATGCGCTTGTGCAGATCATTTTTATTAGACGGAGGCAAGTTTCGGGTCGCGCTGCGTACCGGCGCTGCGGCCGTCTTCATCGCTTTCGCAACAGTTTTTTGAGTTTGAGTAGATTTCGCAATATAGGGGCGCTCCGGTGCGCCAGGCGGTTTGTCGTTTTCACTGAGCAACTCTAAACCTAATTGGCGCGCTCTCGTATAAGCCAAATCTGTCAGCGCGACATTATCGTCCACAACGAGTGAACTGGTGCCTTGCCGCACCATATCTTCGATATCTCGTTCAGTATAAAATGTTTTCGGCATGAAAAACTCCTGATCTAGCCGTCGACGCCTTCCAGATTTTCGAGAGCACGAATGGCTGCATCACGTGCGGTGATGGCTTCAGATTCTGTGCCGGAAAGCCACATGCGTCCAAAACGACCAACTGAAGCAACATGCACCACGTTGATATTGGCAGCTTTTTCCGCTTCATTGCAAGCATAATTAATGTAGGCTGCGGGAGCACACTCAACAACAAGCAGGGTCTGCCCGGGGACGAGCATGGTGCCGCGTCGCCAACGGTTGAGCAATTGCGCCTGATAAGGATCAATATTGGTGATAACCTGCACCGATGCCACTTTCGGACGAATACGATCTTCTGCATTCAAACCAAGCCGTTCGAGAACAATATGCCCAGATTCAAGCACGTCAGCTTGATTATGCGAGTGAATTTCAAACATACCAAATTCGCGTTCAACAATCTGTGCGCCAGGTTTAGCGGCAGTCGCTTTTACGGCAATATCAACGGTACGAAAAACCTCGTTACCGGGAGCCATCTCGATATACAGCGAAGCCATGCCCGCCGTAGGAAGGTCGCCTTGCGTGATCGTGCCGACGAAAGCCGCGTACTGCGGCTGCATTCGGTCAAGATAGCAATAACAACGTAGTGAAAATTCATTAGCCATAGGAAACTCCTAAAAAACTTCTTCGCTTGCGACATCATGCATCGCAAAACCTAAAGGCGTGACGAAAAGTGGACGATCCGGTACGCTCGTGGGGATACCTGTGTACTGCCCAACAACATCTGCGATGCGAGGAAATTGAGTCGTGCCACCGACCAAAACCAACTGCTCGACGGTTTTTCCGCTCTCCTCCTGATAGATGGCGATATGACGAGAGACAATGCTCGCCACCTTCTCCATTACCGGGCGGATCGTGGGAAAAAGTCGCGCCTGTTGTTCAGGGTCGATTTTTAACGCCTCAGCTTCTTCGAAAAGGATGTCTTGCGCACCCGCGATGACCAGCGAGAAATGCGTACCGCCGGTCGCTTCATCGGCAGTGTAGACCACCTCCCCATCTTGAAGGATGGAGATCCCAGTCGTCCCGCCGCCAACATCGACAATTGCGCCGTTTTGCAATTTTAGCAACGCATTGGCTGCGCTCGGTTCATCGACGAGATTGCGGCAATGCATACCAACGGCTTCAACCACATTTGCCGTTGCGCGGCGTTCTGCTTCAGGCACGCCGGGCGGGTAACCGCTGGCAGCATGAGTAAGCTCACGTCCCAACCTGCGCTCAACGCGTTCCTTCATTCCTCGCAAGCGGTCGACTGCGCCGATGAAATCGACTACCAACCCATCGCGAACAACCTGAGCAAACTGGTACTCACCGATAATCGGCTGAAACTTCTCATCGAGAACGACCAGCACCAGATAAGCGGTACCCAAATCTACGCCAACATGCAACTCCCCTTGCGGGACTTCGTCCAGCGACGGCAGTTGCACACCATCCACGTAGTGGATGACTTCTTCAGCGTGGGCAAGCGTTGCGAGCAGATCAGGTCGAGCGAGATTGCTCGGCGTGTCTATTTCTTTGCCCCGCCGCTACGACCACCAATGCTGCCTTTGCTGCTATCTGGCAGTACCATTTCAACATTCTCGTGCGGGCGCGGGATAACGTGCACCGAGACCAATTCAGCAATGCGCTTGGCAGCTGCTGCACCAGCATCGGTTGCGGCCTTAACTGCGCCGACATCGCCACGAACCATAACGGTCACGTAGCCGCCACCGACATATTCTGAACCGATCAACTTAACGTTGGCGGCCTTGACCATTGCATCGGCAGCTTCAATAGCGCCGACCAAGCCACGGGTTTCAACCATTCCTAGTGCAATGAAAGCAGGATCTTGAGCCATAATTTACTCCTATCAAATAGTTTGATTTTTTACCAATTTTTGGTGAAATTATTGAACTTCACCACAGAGAATGCAGATTCACTGTATGCTCTGTGCTAAATTCCAAAAATTATTGAGATTTAAGCACCTCGCGCACAATTTCTTCGACAAGTTTTGCCAACATCTGCGGATCAGAGCTGACATCTCGCGATGACGCTCCCGGACGTAAAGCTGCTTCCGGCGGAGCAGAGGTTTCGTAGGCGATACGCTTGACGTTAAACAGGTGATGCACGGTCACATTATCACCAGTAATCGCGCCGCCAATACCGCCCGATCCCAACGTAAGCGAGGGCATAACACTTGTGGTCAACCCAATTGCACCGAGGGTTCCCATTGTATTCACGCCAATGCGAAAAACGGGTTTCTCCAAACCAAAAGCCATAATCACATCTTCATCTTTAGCGTGGATCATTAGGCTGTGCCCGCGCCCGCCAAAGCTGATTAGCTCAAGGCTACGCTCACAACCTTCTTCCCAGCCATCGACATCGTACCAGGCAATGACCGGGGTCAGTTTTTCGCGTGAAAGCGGCTCATCGCGCCCGACTTTGTCAATGCGGGCAACCAGAATACGAACATCGTTAGGAATTTCAAAGCCAGCCATTGCCGCCAGATATTGGGCCGATTTCGCTGTCGCGTCGGCGTTGATTCCGCCGTTTGGGTGAAAGAGAATGCCCCTTAAGGCCTCAGCCTGCCTCTCGTCCACGAAATAGGCGCCTTCGGCTTCCATCAACTGCGCCAGTCGTGCGGCAATCGGTCTATCTGCCACAACCGCTTGTTCTGTCGCACAAATCGTTGAAAAGTCAAAGGCTTTGCTGCTAACAATATATTTGGCGGCCTTCTCCAAATCTGCACTGCGATCCACATAGGCGGGGACATTGCCAGGGCCAACACCGTAAGCCGGTTTACCCATCGAATGTGCAACACGCACCATCGGACCGCCACCCGTTGCAAGGATGAGAGCGATGCGCTTGTGTCCCATCAGCTCTTGCGTGCCTTGCAGGGAAATTTTACTCATCGCGCTAATCAAACCAGCCGGTGCGCCCGCTCGTTCTGCTGCATCTCTCATGATATTGACCGCTTCCAGGGTGCATTTCACGGCAAAGGGATGCGGAGCCAAGACAATGCCATTGCGGGCTTTAACTGAAATCAAAATCTTGTCAATTGCTGTCGATGTGGGGTTTGTACTGGGAACAAGTCCCGCGACCACGCCAACAGGCCAAGCGATTTCATAAATGCTGCGGGCAGCATCGTGATTGATGACGCCGACTGTTTTGATGTCTTTGATGCTCTCCCAAACGTGTTTGGAAGCGAACTCGTTCTTCAGCTTTTTATGTTCAGCGACACCGAATCCGGTCTCTTCAGCAGCCATGCGGCCCAAACGCTCGGATGCGGCAAATGCAGCATCTGCCATCGCAGCACAAACATGATCAACTTGCTCCTGGGTTGCCTTACCCCAGATTTTCTGGGCTTCGTAGGCACTTGTCGCCAGGTTGCGGGCTTCTTGCATGGAGAGAAGGTCTTTATCGGTAATCGGCATTGCGCAATCCTTTTTCCACTATTTCTAGCGTTGGATGGTTTTTCCTTCAATATTCAGATGGTCAATCACAGCCATAATTACAGCATCTACTGGACTGTTTTTCGTAATTGCAGTTTGGCGTCCGCTGGAACCATGAGCAGTAAGCACCAAATCGCCAACGCCAGCGTCAAGCGTATCCACAGCAACATAGGGTTTGCCAAAAAGCTCGCCACTCTCGTCGATTTGACGCAAAATAAGCAGCTTACGCCCTACCAATTGTTCATCCTTAACTGTGGAGACTGTCGTCCCGATCACTTTGGAAATCAACATCCACGTTACTCCTTGCGAAAAACATTTTCGCCGTCTACATCAAGGGTATCAATCACAGCCATCACGACGGCATCCACTGGACAATCTTTTGTTAAATCAGATTGACGTGCACTGGAACCGTGTCCGGTTAGTACTAATTCACCTACGCCAGCATCTACCAGATCAACCGCCACATAAGGTTTCCCTATCAAATTGCCTGCAGGGTCTGTTTGTTTTAAGACAAGCAATTTGCGGCCTTTTATCTTTTCATCTTTGACGGTCGAGATCGCTGTCCCGACAACTCTGGCGATTAGCATTTTATTATCTCTCTAGTAAGCGTCTGTGCTCACTTCGCCTTGAACGATTTTTACGCCCGCGCTCGCGCCAAGACGTGTTGCGCCAGCTTTGACCAAATTCTCGGCATCTTCACGAGAACGAACGCCACCAGATGCCTTAACACCCATTGTCGGCCCAACAACGCGCCGCATGAGCGTAATATCCTCTACGGTTGCGCCTCCGCCAGAAAATCCGGTCGAGGTTTTTACATAATCTGCGCCCGCTTCTTTTGCCAGCAAACAGGAAGTTACTTTTTCTTCTTCGGTTAACAATGCGGTTTCAATGATAACTTTGACCAGGGCTCCGGCTTTATGACCGGCCTCAACCACACCTTGAATATCACGAGCGACAAAGGTATGGTCTTCACCTTTCAAGGCACCGATGTTAATAACCATATCAATTTCAGTGGCCCCATCGCGCAAGGCTGTTTCGGTTTCAAAGACCTTAACATCTGGAGCGGAAGCTCCCAAAGGAAAACCGATCACCGTGCAAACTTTCGCATCTGCTCCACGCAGTAGATCGGCACACAATTTGACATGGGCAGGATTCACACAAACGGAAGCAAATTTATACTTCCGAGCTTCGTAGCATAATTGTGCAATTTGGGCAGGTGTTGCATCTGGCTTAAGAAGCGTGTGATCTATCATCCCACCTAAATCCAGATTTTCCGGTATCCTGCCCAACGTTGAAGAGATACGCTCCGCGCCTGCGCTAACCACATGCCCCAAATCGTCGAAGCAGGTCTTGACCAAAATACCATCCCCTTCCTCGACTGAACAATATGCGCCATCCGGAGTCAATTGCATTTCTTGTTCAGACAGCGCACGCAAGACTTCGCGCGTAATAACTTCAACTATTTTTTCAACATTTTTTGAATCGATTGTCATATTACTATCCAACTTTTGAATACTTCTTCTCTATAGCAGTGATTTTTCCCACGCGTTTTGCATGGCGACCACCACCAACTTCTGTTGTAAGCCAGGTATTTACAATCAGCTTTGCCTCATTATCACCATGGAAACCTGCTCCCAAAGTAAGCACATTCGCATGGTTGTGTTCACGGCTATTGATCGCAGTCGCAATGTTGTAGCACATCGCAGCCCGCACCCCTGGAACTTTATTCGCCGCCATGCAACTACCGATTCCTGCACCATCAATAATGATGCCGCAACAAACTTCTTTTTGACTGACTTTTTCTGCGACACTACGTGCAAAGTCTGGATAATCGACGGACTCTGTGCTGTGCGTGCCGCAATCGACCACATCAAAACCTTCTGCCGACAAGTACGCTTTGAGCATCTCTTTCATCTTGAAACCGCCATGATCAGCGCCCAATGCAATTGTTTTCCTGCCGCCCAAGGCACTTTCATCTGAAAGCGGAGCCTCGGCAAGCGCCCCTTTACCATGCATCGTACGATGCACCACTTTGCTTACGATGGCTTTGAGTTCAGCATCCGAGATCATATTTTCTCCTAAACCTGTGTTGCATGAACCGGCAATCGCCGAAAGACAAATTCATCTGCCGCAGCATCCAAACGTAAGTTGGTATAAAAGCGGAAGCGATCTGCACGCAACTCAGAGTCTACGTATTCTATCACTTCACCCGTTTCTAGACGGGCTTCTCTATGAAAGCTCAAAACAACTGCTGGCTGTGTCAGCTTGAGCAAACGCGCAATTGTTGGTGTTGCCAAACTGGCTTCGATTTCCTGTTCAGCAGAGCTGGGCGGCTTTCCATAAACATTGGAGAGCGTCTGGTATAGAGATACTTTCGAAAAATCAAATTCCAAAATATCTGGGCACAATGCATGAGGCAAATAGGCCCTTTCAATTGCCACAGGCTCTCCATCCATTTCGCGGACACGATAAAGAAATACGACTTCCGCACCAAGTTGAACATGTAAACGCCGTGTCAAAAATGGATCAGCGCCAATTAGCTTCGCATCTAAGACTTGACTGGTAATTTTCTTTCCGCGCAGATTCATTTCCTGCGTCATGCCGAAGAGGTATTCGGCAGTTTTTGTCAGTCGATTGT
>JBNLFG010000003.1:65481-311382 GCA_050305405.1 Anaerolineales bacterium
ATTTCCTAGCTCACTCAACGCACGGCGGACTGTGTTGCGCCCTACAGAAAAAATCTCACACAACTTATTCTCAGAAGGTAAGCGATCATTTGGTAAAAATTCTCCAGCTTCGATTTTCTGAAGAATTCCATTGTAGACAACTTGATAAAGGGGTTTATCCATGGTCGATTGATATTCATTAATAGAACAACTTGTGCAAACCTGTACCAACAGGTTTGCAGGATTATAGCACTTCTACTTTCCTATTTCAAGTTGTCATTGAAGAAGGCAACATTTATCACATCACAGAAAGTGGCAAGTCGGAATTATTAGACTGGCTGGCCAAACCGACGCCGGAAAGTGTGGCACGTAGTGCGGAACTTGTACAGGTATTCTTTTTTGGTCAACTGGATGATGACTTGATCTTACAAAGATTCGAGAATTTTGCTCAAAACATTCACCTGGTTTTGGAACGTTATAACCAACTGTCCGAAGAATTTAGTAACAACCTATCAAAAACATGAACTAGCACAATCGGTTCACTGATGCTACGCATCTGCTGTAAAGAAAGAACCTTGCCATAGAAATGGCAAGGTTCTTTCTTTGGTACGTTGCAATATAAATATGTTGTGTGCTATAGTTTTTTTATGCTTCTTCGATCGGGGTTTCGTCCACAACGGGAGCACTGACGGGGTCACGCGTCAGGCTGAGATGCCAGCCGCGCCCGCCACTAAAACCACCTGTAACCAGTTTGTAGAGCAGCCAGATCACAAAGCCCCAGAAAAGCACACGGAAAAGCATCGGCAGGAAGAAAAACCCCGTCATGCCGAAGGTACTATGGCTGCTAAAAGGCATACGTGAATAGCCATCCATCTGTGAGCGGTTGCTATAAGGCATCACCGAACGCTGCGTATGCCACGCGTCATTGGGCATATTCTCGAAATGCTCTGCCCAAACTGACGAGGCATCGCCAGAAATGGAAGCACGCACACCCTGTGCGTACCCAACACGATAGACTGCATAGCCACCCACCACAAGAAGGCCGATGATCAAAATCACAAACAGGGTTTTGCCAAGCCAATTATTTTTCATTTTTCTGTCTCCAATAAGTTAAAAGAGTTGAACACTCTTAATCTACTCCTTTTGAAAGCAGAAATGGTGTAGAAATCATGTGGTAGTTATGGAGAAGATATAGGCAAAGCGATATTAATCGTCAATCCCTGCCCCTCTTCACTCTCTGCCCAAATGCGACCGCCATGCTCTTCAACGATGGATTTAGAAATCGCCAACCCCAGCCCGGAGCCGCCTTCATCGCGTTGACGGGATGCATCGGCACGGTAAAAGCGATCAAAGATGTGGGCGGCTTCTTCCGCTTCCAGGCCGGGGCCGTTATCCTGGATGCGCAGTTCGACGGCATCAGGCATTTTTTGAGCAGAAAGCAGAATCTGCCCGCCTTTGGGCGTATAGCGCAGAGCATTATCGAGGGCATTGCTCAAGACTTGCAATATACGGCCAAAATCGACTTGCAGATCAGGCAGGTTAGGTTCGCTCGTAATATCGAGCGTGATTTCCTTCTGGATGGCTTGAGGCTGGTACCGTGTGCGGATTTCATCGAGCAGCTTCTGTGGGGCATGAAACGCCAGATCGAGGGGCAGTTCGCCCGCATCCGCACGTGAGAGGGTGCGCAGGTCTTCGACGAGACGCTCGAGACGGCTGGCTTCGTCGCGGATGATTTCAACCGTGTCCATCGAAAGCGGCAGGACGCCATCGTGGATGCCGTCGGCATGGCCGAGAATAATACTGAGGGGCGTGCGCAACTCATGAGCAATATCGGCGGTCATTTGGCGGCGCAAATTCAGGGAGTGGGCAAGCTGCTTATTCATCCGGTTGAAAGAATCGGCCAGTTTACCGAGCTCATCATTGGAACGGACGGGCACGACCTGCTCGAGGTCACCATCGGCGACAGCGCGAGTGGCGGCTGTCAACTCGCGGATCGGGCGCGTTAAATATTGGGACAGAAGCAAGCCCAAAACAAGGGCGAGTACGCCCACACCGACCAAACTGTACTTGAAAATATTATCCATCCGCGAGAGAAAGGCATCCCCATTGGAACGCATCATCCGCGAATGCTGTTGATCGGCCATTATCAGGTAGCCAACCGTTTCGCCAGCCACATCAATCGGCAGGCTTTCGTTATGCATCGGCATCATCATGCTGCGCTGCTCGCCAAAAAGAATCTCGCCATCCATATCCAACAAAACGAAGGGGAGCAGGCCTAAATATCTCTCATCAATGGCATCGCGCACCCCATCCCATGAGTTATTGCGGGTGTAGTAATTGGCAAAAATTTCTACGGCTCGGCTGCCATCCTGCGTGGAAATATAGCGCTGAAATTCGGTGCTTGTAGATGAACGCGTAAAAATACCGACAAGAATCAGGCTAAACACGCTGACTACCAAAAAAGACAGGATCAGTTTGATCGTTATGGATGTGCGCATTGTCTACTCTCGTGCGAAGCGGTAGCCCACGCCATAAACGGTTTGAATATAGCGTGGAGAGCGGGTATCAGGCTCGATTTTGGCGCGCAGGTTTTTGATATGGATGTCGATGGTGCGCTGATAGCCGTCGTAACGCACACCCTGAATAATATCGAGCAGATCAAGGCGGGAATAGACGCGACCGGGCGCGGACATTAGGGCTGCCAGCAGATCAAATTCAGATGGGGTGAGATCGACAGTTTTCTCTCCGATCTGGACGATACGCGTGGTGCGATCAAGGGCAATATCAGCGGCTTCGATCAGCTCGGCTTGGGGCGTGTTTTGGCCTGTCCGGCGCAGCACCGCCCGAACACGTGCCACCAACTCGCGCGGACGAAACGGCTTGGTGATGTAATCATCCGCGCCGAGTTCTAGCCCAATCACTTTTTCGTCGTCGTCGACGCGGGCTGTCAGCAGGATGATGGGCGTATCATGTTCAGCACGATGCTGGCGCATGAATTCATAGCCGTCCATTTCGGGCATCATCACATCGAGGACAATAAGATCCGGTTTTTCGGTAGCGGCGATGGGAAGCGCTTCTTTACCGTTAAAAGCGGTTAAAACGCGATAGCCTTCCTGTTTGAAATAAGATTCGACCAGAGAGACAAGCCGTTTTTCATCATCGACAACTAAAATCGTTTTTTGCATGGGTTTTCTTTCTACAACTTCCAAATAATCAGTTCTCTTCCAAGTATAGATTAGAAATAGAGAAGTACATATAGAGAAATGTGAAGAAATTGTATATGTTTACAGCGGACATCTCCCCCAAATTCCAAACGACGGAATTTGGGGGAGAAATGGATGGGGGGATTCTTCGACAGGGGCCTTTTTGCCTAGCCTGCCATCTTCTTATTCTGCGAGAGCGCTCAGGTACTCGATCACTTGTTCAAAGAGCAGAGTCTTGGCAGCTTGCCCGACGCTGCTGCCACTGCCGGGTTCCATGCCTGCAGCTGCGGCCGCTTCCTGCGTGGCAATTTTTTCTTCTTCTGTTTTACCGCTGCCAGTGCCGGGCTCTTTGGTCACGCCGGGGATGGGTGTTGGCATGACAATGCCATTTTCTGCATAGAACTCATTTAGGGTGGTGTTGGTAATCTGCATTTTGGCGATGGCTTGAAGCTGCTCTTCTGTCAACACCTTGACAATCTGATCCTGCACGGCGAGCAGTTCTTCGTCGGCGGTGGTTTCATCGCCGCTGAGAACTACGATTGCCTGCCAGAGCGGGATCATGGACGCGGCTTGTTCGGCGGTGACTGTGTTAGCTGTCCCATCGAGGAGCAGGGTGCCGTAGGCGAGTTGATTGCGTAGGCTGGCGGCATCAGCAAACTCGATGTTCAGGTATTCGCCAGCGATGGAGGTCGGGGCAGCAGGGACTTCTTCAACCGCCGAGCCACAAGCCGCAAGAAGGACTGCGACAATCAAAAACAAGGGAATAAAACGGGTTGATTTCATATTCATCTCCAATCTACTGGATGGATTCAAGGTAGGCGATCAGGGCATTATTGACCGCAGCCGCAATGCCGTTTTCACGTCCGCCGGCAGTACCGGTCACACCTTCAGCAGCTTGTTTGGTGGCGCGGGCATCAGCGTCCATGCCGCCGCCACCGCCTTGACCTTGCCCGCCACCTGCACCAGCGCCAGTGCCCATCGTGACCTGGTTCTCGGTTGCCCAAACTTGCAGGGATTCAGAGTTGAGTTGCATTGCGTTGATGGCAGTGATCTGTTCAGCGGTGAACGCTTCTTCGATCTGCGTCAGGATGGCGGCGACTTCTTCGGTGGCGCTGTTGCCGGAAGCAGTCATGTTGTTGAGCGCCTGCCAATAGAAGAGCATTAAGCCAGCTTGTTCAGCGTTGAGGGCATATTCAGTATTTGCCAGCTCCATTGAGCCGAGGGAGAGCAGCAGTTTCTGGGAAAGAGCGCCTTCGTAGTCCATGTTGAGGGCGACGGATTCAGCAGGGGCTTCTTCAGCCGGGGCTGCATCGGCCACATCTACTTCGGGGGCGGATTCTGCGGTATCGGCTGCGGGTTGGGCATCCGCTGCGGGAACGGCATCCACCGTCTGCACGGGCGTTCCGCCACAGGCAGTCAGCACCAGGGCGAGGGTTAAGAGAGCGATCAGAGAGAGTGAGCGTTTCATTTTATTCTTCCTTTTTTATAAATGTAGAAGTGACTGTCACTTCTAAAGTAGATTTGGGGGTGAGATGCTTTTGATATCCAAAAGAGTTTTCGCTCAAAAGTGTCTCGTAAGTGACAGTCACTTGGGTAAATATTATTCGCGCCGCAAAGCAACGATGGGTTCGAGTTTGGCTGCCTGTGCGGCGGGATAGTAGCCAAAGAAGATGCCGACGATGGCGGCTGCACCAAAAGCGAGCGGGATGGACAGCGGGACAATGCGGGTTTGCATGGTGCCGAGGGCATTGAAGAGGTAGGAACCACCGACGCCGATGATGACGCCCATCAAGCCGCCGACGAGGCTAAGAATGATGGCCTCGAGCAGGAACTGCATCAGCACATCGGTGGGGCGTGCACCCAGCGCCTGACGCAAACCGATCTCGCGGGTGCGTTCGGTAACCGAGACGAGCATGATATTCATGATGCCGATGCCGCCAACGAGCAATGAGATGCCTGCCACCCATGCAAGCAGGTCGCGGAAGGCTGCAGTCGTGGCTTCCTGTGTGGCGATGATGTCCTGTTGAGTCTGAACGCTGAAGTCGGGAGCGCCTGCATCCACATCGTGGCGTTCCGCAAGCAAAACCGTGATCTGGGTGATGACGCTGTCGATTTTGTCCTGACTTTCGGCTTTGACGTAGATGGTGCGCACACGGTCGCTGCCGATGGTCATGGTGGTCATATATTTTTGAAAGACGAGATTAATCGGCAAGTAGATGCGTCCATCGTAATCAAGATCAGAGACGATCCCTTTTTCTTCCATCACGCCGATGACCGTCACCTTGGTGTTACCAACCGTAACCGACTGCCCTATTGCGCTTTCATCCCCAAAAAGATCGGTGGCAATGCCTGCGCCGAGCACGGCGACTTTGGCTTTGCGGTCATCTTCGAGGGCGTTGAAATAACGTCCGTCTGCAACGGCGTAATCACGCACATCGGGAAAGCCGGCACTTGTCCCGATCACGGCAATTGCTTCAAGGCTCACGCCGTTGGCTTTCACATCCTGCGCAACGGGCGCTTGCTCGGCAGAGATGCCGTCAATACCAACAACCTGTTCTTCGATGGCAAGTGCATCATCATAGACCATTGTTTTAGCCGCACCGGGCGTTCCGCGCATCGGCGAAACGATAATCAGATTGGCGCCAAGAGCGTTGATCTGATCCGCAATCGCGGCTTCCGCGCCGGAACTGACTGCCAACATAACGATCACGGATGCAACGCCGATAATCACGCCAAGCGTGGTCAGGAAGGAGCGCACCTTGTTGAGGGTCAATCCCTCCCACGCGATGCGAAGTGTCTTTTTGAATTTCATCTTAGCTCCTTTGCCCCACACACTCATTTTCGCCGCCGCGCCCGTCCGAGACAATCTCACCATCGCGGACACAGATCACGCGGCTGGCGTGCTGGGCAATATCGGGTTCGTGCGTCACCATCACAATCGTCGCACCGTCGTTGTGGAGTTTATGTAAAATATCCATGATCTCAACGCTGGATTTTGTATCGAGGTTACCGGTCGGTTCATCGGCAAGGATTAATGGCGGATTATTGACCAGCGCCCGCGCAATGGCGACACGCTGCTGCTGTCCGCCGGAAATTTCAGAAGGGAGATGGTGCAAACGTGACCCTAACCCGACAGCTTCCAAAGAGGCGACTGCCCGGTCCCGAGCTTCATCGTCGCTAACATCGCCTTCGGGGTTGTAGAGCATAGGCAGCATTACGTTTGAGAGCGTGCTCAGTCTCGGCAACAAGTTGAAAGACTGGAAGATAAAGCCCAATTTCTGGTTGCGCACTTCGGCAAGATCGTCTTTGCTGAGTTTACTAACATCGCGCCCATCGAGAACATATTCGCCCGCAGTCGGGCTGTCGAGACAACCGAGGATATTCATCAATGTCGATTTGCCAGAGCCGGAGGGTCCCATGATGGCGACAAATTCGCCGCGATCAACGCGCACATCCACTCCTGCGAGAGCGTGGACAGTGGCGTCACCCTGTCCGTAGATTTTTTTCAAGTCACGAGTTTCTATCAATGTGTCCATAATTTTTCCTTTGTAGTAAGGGCTTTAGCCCTTTAGAGCGACTGAAGTCGCCACTACGAGGAGAACGAAACTATTCGTCCTTCGTTTCGACAATACCCGTGCTGACAACATCGCCCACTTCAAGACCAGAGAGAATCTCTGCGTTGGCGAAATCACGCAAGCCAACTTTGACGGGGGTCAGGGTCAGGGAGCCATCCGCATCGACGACAAAGACAGCGTACGAACCCGGGGCAACTTCACGCAACGCCTGGATCGGCAGCAAGAGGGCATCGAGGGCTTCGCCACCGACGATCTCAACATCCACACTCATACCGGAGAGAACGGGCAAGTCTGCGGGATCGAAATCAATCAGGGAGACAATCACGGGCGTGCCGTCCACTGTCTGGAGCGCTTTTTCAACAGCAACGATCTCGCCATCCAAAACAACATCAGGGAAAGCGTCGAAGGTGATGATGGTCTTATTGCCAACGAGGGCTTTATCAACATCGGTTTCGTCCATGTAGAGTTGGATGAGTAGCTCATCTGTCGAGGCGATGGTAATAAGCGGGGAAGTGGTGACAGTGTCGCCAAAATTGGCGTCAACGCTCAAGACTGTCCCTGAGATGGGGGCATAGAGACGGGTGGCATCGAGGTCATCTTCTGCTGTCAATAAAGCGAGACGAGCATCTTCGAGTTTAGCGAGATTTTCACCCCAGGCATCAGCAGGGAGTTCTTCACCTTTAAGGGCTGCCAGATAATATTGTGCTTCAACAAGCCGTTGTTCGGCGGCAAGATAATTGGTGTGTGATTCGTAGATGTCGGTTGGGGAGGGCGCTGCCAAATACTCAGGTTCAAAACGAGTTGCAGCAACAGTAAAGGTACCGGGGACGTAATATTCATCGTAAGCATAGCGCGCACTCGCCAGGCTCTTTTCGGCATAAGCAAGCTGAGATTGCAAGTCTTCGATGCTTGCATCAGCGCTGCCGTCGGCTTGTGCGGTTGCCAAAGCATCAGTCAGTTCAGCAACGTTATTTTCCCATTCGTAGACAGCCGGGCTGATCTGATAGATGTAGGTGTTACGCGCATCAATGAGGGCATTTTCTGCCAGAGCAAGTTCCTGTTCGGCAGTGGCGAGCGCGAGCGGCGAGGTCAGTTCTGCAAGCGTGCGTTCTGCCTGACGAAATTTGACCTGCTCAGCGGTGTTATCCAATTCGGCGAGCAGATCGCCCTCCATAACGGTATCGCCCGCGGCAACGGAGAGGGCTGCCACTTGTCCACTGGAGCGGAAACCGAAAGATGCCTCAGCAGCCGGAACGACGAGTCCGCTCCCGTTAGCGTAGAGGATTAAATCCCCCGTGCGGACTTTGGTCGTCTGCATGGCGGGTTCAGCCGCAGCAGCTTCCGCATCTGTAAAGAGGGCTTGATATCCATAATAGCCGCCCACGGCGACAAGAAGGATGACGATAAGAATGGTCCAGCGATTTTTGAGTTTTGAAAACATGCGATATACCTTTCGAGACGTGTATTTGATGATTACGCTGGAAGTATAGATGTGTAATGTAAAGGTTGGCACAAGGAAATGTGTAGGAATTGTATATATTTTAGATTTTGGCATTTCTCAGCACGGAGAAGAAAGTAAAGGGCTAGCTAAAAGATCACCCCCTACAAAAATTCGCCCTACACAGAGAAAATGTAGGGCGAATTTTTATAGCTTACCTTCTTGTTTTGTTACGGGACTGTAACAAGCTGTGATTAGACAAAAACAATTTAGTAATATGGGGGCAACCTGATGCTCTTAAAATTCAAACATATTAATCCTATCTGGTATTCAGAATTGTATCCTTTCAATTCAAGGAGCATAATCATGTATAAAAAATACAAACTTCAAGCGATCATCATTGTATTGCTCATTGCCTTTACGTTGGCGTGCGCAAGTCTTCAAGTCGGCATCGTAACACCAATGCCAGAAGATATTTCTGTGTCCATGGACGATACGCAAGAAGCGACGCCTACGGCAAATATCGAGGCTCAGGCCACGCCGCCTACACCAACGTTATTTCCCCCGACCATTACACCAACAACAATCCTGCCAACGCCGACCAGTATCCCGCCAACGGCTACCTCCAAGGCTTATTGTGATTGGGCTTCTTTCGTCAAGGATGTGACCGTCCCTGACGGGTCGATTCTCTTGCCAGGGGACACTTTTGTAAAAACTTGGCGTCTCAAAAACCAGGGCACATGCACGTGGACAACAGATTACGCTCTGATATTTTCCAGTGGAAACCAAATGGGCGGGGCATCTGCGGTAAAACTTCCTCACAGCGTAGCACCCGGAAAAACGGTAGACATTTCGGTGGCGTTAACTGCCCCAGCACATGCGGGAAATTATCGTGGGTATTGGATGCTGCAAAATCCGGCGGGTAAGACATTTGGCTTTGGAGATAATGCTAATGAGGCTTTCTACGTTGACATCCAGTCAGTAAACAATTCGTTGAATAGTGTATCCGGCACAATTTGCTATCCCAGCGAACAAATCCCGCCTATGACTTTGTACTTGCAGAATATGAGCAAGAACAAAATATTTCAGTTTTCAATAAAAGAGCATCAAAATTCCTACCAAGTTCAAGTAGAGTCTGGAGACTACATAGCCTACGCCTGGACGCTCGAATTTGATGCCGCTGGCGGGTACACCATGTCGGACCATCGCTTAAAAGCCTTTACTGTGACTGACGGACATTCTATATCGGGGATCGACATTTGTGACTGGTATGGTGATCCCGGAACCATCCCACTCCCCAAGGATGAAAATTATGGGACGATTACCGGGAAGCTCTCCTTTCCGAGCGAACAGATTCCGCCCCTGCGGATAGTGGTTACCGATATCTATAATAATGCCTATCATTGGGTTGATACCGTTACCAATCAGCAAACCTACGAGATAAAAGGCTTGATGCCGGGCTATTACACAGTTATAGCGTATACCGAAGAAGGGGATTTGGCTGGCGGTTACACCGAATATGCAAAATGCGGACTTTTGCCCGGCTGCCCTGAAGACCATACGCTTGTCGTTATCTCTGTCGCACCCGATACGATTTTTTCGGACATCAACCCGGCAGACTGGTACGCGCCCACGGGAACCTTTCCCCCGGATACAACTCCGTAGCGCATCATGCGAAAGCTGATTATTCTTCTCATAACAGTGGCTTTACTGCTCAAGGCGAGGGACGATCGGGTTTTGCAAATTACCATCATCGTCCCTCGAACCCTGGTAATTTACTATGAATGGTTGACGGATCTCCCCAGGCAAGAGCCTGTTCCGGAAAAACCAAATCCATTTGAAAACAATATCGAATACGGCAAGAATCATCTTTACCCAGACCAGTTTGTCTTCCTATAACAGGAGCACTATCATGTATAAAAAAATCAAACTTCAAACGATCACTGTTTTATTGCTGATCATCTTTACACTGGCATGTGCAAATGTTCAGATTGGCCTTGTGACGCCCACACCCCAAAACAACGTTGCATCCATAGGAGATGACCAAGGCTCAATGCCTGATGCAACAGTAGAAGAAGATTTCTCAAATCTTTGGGTTGAGCAGTGGAATCCCGTTTACAACTACGGGCTTGCCATTCCTGCCCATTGGCGCGTAGAGATCGAATCCCAGAGCGGTTACATGATGCTCTGGAGCTACGAGCAGGAGTTCTTTGATGCAAATTCCATCAAAGGGAATTGGGTGAATGGTGAAGCGCCTGAGGGCGCAGTAAAGCTTGACATTGTTCCCTTCGATAATATTGTCCCGGAGCAATCGTTGGAAACTGCCGCGAGCAATGCTCTTGGCGCAGACCCTGAAATGACAACCGTCTTATCTGTTGAGCCGCTCAATATTGGCAACTTTGAGGCAGTGAAAGTCACTACAGGACGAACACACAATTTAGAAGATACAACATCTAATATCGCTATTCGTTTATCATCGGAGACGATTCTTTATGTGGCTGCATATCCGAACAGTGGGCATGATTTAGATGATGTAAAGACAATACTGAGCACCTTGGTTCTTTCAAAAGACACACCCATCACCAAACCTACAACGGCACCGCGCCCACCGTTTGAAGTGAATGTAGAAAACACAGAGACTGCCCTTCCGCCTACACCGGGACCACGATTATCAGATGCGAACTGTGATCCCGGTTATCTTGGTTCAGTTGATGAAGTGATTGATGCGATCCAATATAATATTAGTATCGGGAATTATGCTCCCTTTTCTTATCTGATTGGTGAGCCCTTTGTATTTGGGTTCTGGCAATCAGAAGGGCTAAACCTATCTCGAGGACAGGCTTACGAAGAATTGGTAAATAACTATCTCCCATCCCCGGAAGAGTTCATTGTCTATGCTGAGCCGACAGAATTCCCTGACCTAGATGGTATTCCGCTCGAAAATATGTGGGGCCCCAATGTGGATGTAGCGGGCAGCCTATACAGCACGGGTTGGGGGCCGGATGGTACCAGTGAAGCGATTGTCGTGATCGCTCGCTGTCAAGAGGAAACCTACGATACTTATTTCTGGTACAGTGTATTGATCGGCAGGTTTCAGTAAAGATTGACAAGATAACTTCCTAAACATATGGGGTTTTCGTGGAGATGGAACGAATTTGACAATTATCGCGCAGATCACAGAGAGTCTAAACTGATCTGATGCAAGGACATGTTAGAATCACGAAAGAACCTATTTAGAAAGCGAATGAATGCAAATGTCAGTGCAACCCCATATACTTCTGGTTGACGATGAATCAGCCATCACCGACAATTTGGCCCCGTTCTTGCAACGCTCAGGTTTTGCTGTGAGCACTGCATCAAATGGGGTAGAAGCTTTGGAAATCATCGGGGCCGGAAATACAGACTTAATCGTTAGCGATGTCTTGATGCCCAAGTTGGATGGTCGTGAGTTACTCAGAAACCTGCGTAAGGCGGATAATTGGATTCCGGTCATCCTGCTAACTCAGGTAGGGGAAGCCTTTGAGCGCGCAATGGCGCTTGAAGAAGGCGCGGATGATTACATCAACAAACCTTTTGAGCCGCATGAGTTGACCGCACGGATCAAAGCGGTTCTCAGGCGAGCCATCCCCGGGAAGCCGCCGCTTGCCGCAGCCTGGCAGGTTTCGTGCGGTGACTTGCGCTTTGACCGCCGTGCTCGTCGCGTCTATCTAAAAGGTCAGGAACTCAATCTAACGCCGAAAGCGATCCTTTTATTGGAATATCTGATGACGCACCCCGATGAGCTGGTCACGCGTGAACGTTTACTGGATGCCGTTTGGGGCTGGGATTATCCCGTCGGTTCGCGGGCCGTGGACACGCGTATCGCTGAGTTGCGCCGCATCCTGAACGATGATGCGGCGCAACCCCGTTATATCGAAACGATCCCGGGACAAGGGTATCGTTTCTCTGCCAAGGTGGAAGGCAACTAGTGCACCGACAATGGTCGTGGGCATTCGTTCCCGCTGGCCTTGGCATCATCGCTGCCCTGGCCCTTCTATTCGCCGATGTAGATCAGCCTATTCTTTATCTTCAAGCTGATCTCTGGGTTTTGGTTGTTGGCGGTGGGCTGGGTCTTTCGACGGGCATCGCGCTATTTATCGGGTATCAAGCCAAAATTAAGAGCGTTCGCCGCGTTGTCTCCACGAAATTTGCCGAGGACCGAAATCGTTTCCTGCATCGATTGGATCACGAATTAAAAAATCCCATTACGGCGATATTGGCGGGGTTGGCAAATCTATCGGTCGCAAAAACAGTTGCGGATCATTCCAGCAGCTTGAAGAGCGTTCAGTCACAGGTCGGCAGATTGCGACGCCTGATCGCCGAGTTGAGAAAATTATCGGAACTCGAGACGCGCCCACTCGAACTTGATACCATTGACCTGACAGTTTTTTTGGAAGATGCATTTGATCTGGCGAAAGATGCCCCGAAATCAAGTACCCGAAATCTGACAATATCGCTGCCGCGCGCTCCCTGGCCGCTACCATCCATTCGCGGAGATCGGGATTTATTGACCCTTGCGATCCATAATCTTTTGGAAAATGCGATCAAATTTACCCAACCCGGTGACACGATTGAGTTAAGGGCTTTCGAAGATGGCACGCACGCGGTTATCGAGATCGCGGATACAGGGCCGGGCATTCCTGAAGATGAACAACGCTTCATTTGGGAGGAGCTTTATCGCGGCAAAAATGCGCACGGCATTCCTGGAAGTGGGTTGGGGTTAGCTTTGGTTAGAGCAATTATTCTTCGGCATAGAGGGGATATTGCCTTGCGATCTCGTTCTGGGGAAGGAACGGTTTTTACCATTCGGTTACCTGATTAAAAAGAAAAGAGCCGCTATTGAACTGCCCCCTGTAGACGAGACACAAAAAAACTTCGGGCTATGAATGCAAGATTGGCTTTTGGGCGACTTCCATGAGGCACAACTTGAAAACTGTAATGTTCCTGCTCTAAAACTATCACGCTTAAAATGCTATAAAGTATATATACACTATTCTCTTTTTGGATAAATAAGTAGCTATACATAGAAAGTGTTGGGAGGATATATTTCGAACATCAAACCCCGCTATTATCCCCATCTTCGTAAAGGAGAGAACGATGGGAACCAAATATATGAATATTTTTTCGCGTGGCGCCACTGCGCTTTTGCTAACAACCTTGCTTGTTAGCATTCTGCCAACAGGAGTATTCGCCGCTCCAAGTTATATTACGCGCGCCTCAGTTAATCCAAATGAGACGCGAACGAATAACGACTCCACCTTCACACAACTAGATTTATATCCCAACATTGAGACTATTGGCGTTGTCGTCAGCGGCATTGACCTGCCAAAAACAGCAGAAATGATATACCGTCAAAACAATGAAACTACCTGGCGTACCGGTCACCCGCTGATGCGCATTGACGATGGACGCCTTGTCGGAAGTTTATTCGAACTATCACCCGCAACGGCTTATACCATCAAGGTTGTTGATGGGGCGACGGAAATCAGCGCTTCGATCTCTACTCAACCGGAAGAACTCCAGTTTACTCCTTCAGAAATCTTGCATGTGGATGACGACGCAGACCCCGGCGGTGATGGCTCTGCAACCACTCCTTTCCAGAGTATACAGGATGGCGTAACCCATGCTTCTCCAGGAACACAAGTGCTTGTTGCAGATGGCATTTATCACGAGGCGGTCACATTCCCAACTTCGGGCGGCGCGGGCAACTGGATACAGGTCAAAGCTGAGGGCAGCGGCGCGATCCTGGATGGGTCTAAAACCTTTTCAGGAGATATTTGGAGGCCACACAAAAAAGCAAAGGTTTGGTTCATGAAAGTCGAGGAGCCCTTCGAGTATTTGGCACGTGACCAGCAACGCTTTTACAACTATGATGACCTTCAAAGCCTTCTGAACAGTCGGGGACACAATAATGAGCCAATGAGTAATGGCTGGTACCTTGAACGTAGCACCCTGAAGCTGTATGTGCGCAGCCAAGACAATCCATCCAAGCACACATGGCAGATACCTCATCTCAATCATGCCTTCGACATAGACAGCCAAGACTGGCTCTGGGTCGAAGGTTTCGAAATGCAATTTTACGGCACACAACTTGATGGCTGTGGCGTCTGCGCAAAAAACGTATCACATGTCGTCATCCGTAAAAACAAGATTCACAATATGCAACTAGGCATCTACATCAACTGGACCGGTGGTGAGGAACGGGGCAATGACACGCGCATTGAACACAATGAAATCTATGATTCCCCTGTAAACGAATGGCCTTGGAAAGCCGTAAAGGGATCTTCTATGGAGGGCACCGCCATTGTTCTTAGAGGGCATATCGGTGCCATTGTGCGAGAGAACAAACTCCACCATTTCTTTAACGGCATCTTTACAGGATATTCTGGAGCAGTAGAAAATTCTGAAGTGGCATTCGATATTGATGTCTACAATAATTATATTCACGATATCAGCGATGATGCGCTGGAACCGGAAGGCGCATGCGTCAATCATCGCTTTAGAAATAACACGGTCGATTTAACCTTCGTAGGCGTCTCCTTGGCACCTGTCACAGTTGGGCCGACATGGGTGCTGCGTTCAACCTTTTCAAACTATACAGAACGCGGCATCAAATGGGCAAACAACTCGGATGGCATCGCCTTGATCTATCACAACACATTCTGGACAATGGCACAGGATGTCGCCGCGATGGACTTTATTACTCCTGCACATAACGCGACGCTGCGCAACAACATCTTCCAGAACAATGGATATGCCGTCTACGAAGTTCAGATTGGCTCCAGCAACCACGACTGGGACAAGAATAACTGGTATTCCGCACAAAGCCCCCATTTCAAATGGGAGAACATAGAGTACGCTACCACCACAAAACTATGCACCGCCACTGGTCTTGAGTGCAACAGTCATGAAGATTATCCTGAACTGACAAATCCAAACATCGGCGACTTCACGCTAACATCATCAAGTCCAAATATAGATCGGGGTGCTCTTATACCCGGAATCAATGACGGCTATCACGGCACGGCGCCCGACATTGGCGCGTACGAATACAGTTCCACGATCATTCCCCCGCCTATGGTTTTATCCATTTTACGTGCTGATCCAAACCCCACCGATGCAGCCAGCGTAAATTTCACGATTACATTTTCAGAACCTGTAACAGGCGTAAACATTTCCCCACCATTCAATGACCTTGCGCTCACAACCAGCCAAGTCATCATCGGGGCAGCGATCACAAACGTAACCCCCATCTCAGGGACAACCTATACAGTCAATGTAGAGACTGGTTCTGGCAGCGGCAGTATCCGGCTGGATGTTGTGGATGACAACTCCATTGTGAGCGCAACAGGGAACCCGCTGGGTGGAGCGAATATCAGCGATGGAAATTTCAACACAGGTGAAGATTATGCAATTGAAAAAATTGCACCAACCGTACCCCAAGTAACGGGAAGCCTACGTGTCGACTCCAATCCGACTTCTGCCGACAGTCTAACCTTTTCTGTAACCTTCTCTGAAGCGGTAACCGGCATAGATTTGGGCGATTTTTCTCTGGCAACCACAGGTAGCATCAGTGGCGCAACCCTAACAAACATCAGCGGTTCAGGAAATAATTACACCATTTCCATTTTTACAGGCAGCGGAGAAGGCACACTTCGTCTGGACATTCTGGACAATGACAGCATCATAAATAGTGCAGGGTATCCATTGGGAGGGACAGGCGCGGGCAACGGGAATTTCAATACAGGAGAAACTTATATGATTGACAAAACCGCGCCGATCGTGACAGCGATTCTGCGCTCCGATCCTAACCCAACTACAGCCAATAACGTTACCTTCAGGGTCGGTTTCACGGAAACAGTTTCCGGTGTAGACGCAAGCGATTTTGCCATCTCTACTACGGGTGACATCACCAACGCGGTCATCACAAGCGTCAGTGGTTCTGATAATATGTACACGATCACCACCGGAACAGGCAACGGGAGTGGCTCCTTGCGCCTGGACATCCTCGATAATGACAGCATTGTCGATGCTCTCGGTAATCCGCTGGGCGGGGCAGGCGCGGGCAACGGCAATTTCACCGCAGGTGAGGAATATTCGATCACGAAACCCCCCGTGGAGTTCGTCACCGAAACTTTCACATCCAACGGTAAAAATGACGGCTGGGTGCTTGAATCAAGCGAAAACAGCAATCAGGGCGGGAAAACAAATAACCAAGCTGCCACTTTTGTTCTGGGGGATAATCACCAAAACAGCCAATTTCGGAGCATCTTACACTTCCCTACTCATTCCCTGCCAAACGACAGCGTTATCACAGGCGTTATGCTAATCATAAAAAAGTACGACATGGCTGGCATAGACCCCTTCACAACCCATCAAAACATTCTTGTAGATATTAGCGACGGAGCCTTCGGCTTTATCCCATATAGAGGCTTGCAAAGCTCCGATTTTCAAAGCCCGTCCTGTCTGGATGCTGCGGGCACAATACAGAACATCCCCATGGGAGATTGGTACTGGACATTTTTAGACATCTCAGCATTTAATTGCATTAATCGCTACGGGATCACTCAACTCCGTCTAAGATTTCAACTAGATGATGACAACGATATGACATACGACTACCTGAGATTCTACAGTGGAGACGCTGACTTTCAAAATCGCCCGCGCCTAATCATTAAACACTACATAAACAGATAGTGGCGTTCTTAGAGGGGGATTGAACTTTCTCTAACTAGTAGAACATGGGTTTGACAGTTTTTGAGGAGATTCACAGATTTAAAGATAAGAGCCGCCTTTTGGCGGCTCGCTTTATTAATGGCAAAGAAATAATCAGCAACAGTAAATTCCATTTTCTCAATTTATCTCCTGTATTCCATAATCTCATAATCTCCAAGAAGCAACGCTGGGGGCAAATCAAATTGATCTATTACCTCGCCATCCGGCGAGATTAGCATAACTTGGGTTCTTGACCCTAACAGGAAGTAGTCTCCAAAAGGAACAATCTTAAGTTCTCTAATCATGTCAAGTTGCGGGTTTTCTCCCTCACAAATCACCGGAGAAAAATCATCCATACGGATTAACGTTGCCTTCACATTTCCTTCGGTCAGGCCAAAGGTCTCGCTGAAGAGCATCCCGTTATATTGTTGATATCCACCTTGCATATTAATGCATTGGTCGTTGTAGATTACGTTTTCTTCTCCGGAGACAATGTCAAAACTTCCAAATATATGCCCCGTTTTTTTAATTCCTGTATCAACATATAGGTAATAGAGTTTTTCTAAATCAGGACTAATACTATAAACCCATGCATTACGCGGAACCTCTATTTGTTTTTGAGTTTGTTCTCCTGAGATAGTGTCGACGATACATACTTCAGAAAAATATTTGGCTCCTTGAGGCAGTGTTTGTACTTTTAGAAGAATAACATTCCCATCTATTCCTGCAAACATAGTGGTATCCGGTACACAACCGGTATCTAACTCTATTTGATTAACAGACAAATCCGGACGGATTACAAACAGTGCATGTTCAAGCGTACTTGACGTTGGGCTCTTCTCGCCTATAGAAGAAAGAACAATAAGGTTTTCGTCGCTTAATAGATAATGATCCCACCACGGACTTGAAGCAGGCAATATCGTAGAAGCTACTTGATGAGTCTCAGGATTGAAATGTAAAATTATTGGCTGTTCAATAGCATTAAACAGCACGATATAAACACTCGTTGGGTTTACATAGTACATATCAAAAGAAATTGAATTATTTTCCGAAATTTTGTCAATATACGGTAAAAGATCAATATCCTGATAACATTCTTCTGAATTCAAACAGAAGAATCTTAGTGTTGTGTCATTCTCCAAATAATTTAAAACGATTGGCGGAGTCGTATCGATGTGATCATCATAGTTAAACGCAAAAACATTGTCGTTCTGCTCCACCGCTGTCGTGGTTTCTGGAATCGGTACGGCAGTGAGGCCTGTTGTCAAAATAGGCGTTTGGCTTTCGGCAGGGACAACAATTGAGCCTTCAATTACAGATAAATTCGGCATTGCCTGCATAAAACGATACATAATGATGCCTAAAAGAATAATAACAAAAGTTATCCCTAGTTTTTTTGTTTTCGTCATTTTCACTGTTTACCTCCAAGTTAGCATATCCCCGATGCAAGCGAATGACAAGCTCATCGAGTACAAGTTTCTGAGAGAGGAAATATTAACAGAGAAACGTCCACAAAAGGTGGACACCCTTTATTACTATTCCACTCACCGCAATTGAAAATCCCTTATAATCCCGCTTATGCAAATAAACCAGCCTACGATTACCAGCAGCGAAAGCCTGCGCCCGACGCACGTCGAAGTCAATCTGACGCATCTTTGCAACAATCTCAAAGCCATTCGTGCACACGTCGCACCTGCCAAGGTCATGATCGTCATCAAAGCCAACGCCTACGGGCATGGCATGGACGCGGTTGCTCGTCACCTCGCCCCGCACGCCGACTATATTGGCGTGGCTGTGCTCGAAGAGGGCATTCTGCTGCGCGAGATGGGCATCAATACCCCGATCCTTGTACTCGGCGGCATCTGGGAAGAGCAAATTCCCGCCTTTATTCAGCACGATCTCACGCTCACCGCCTCCTCCGTCGAACGCCTCGAGCAGATTGATCGCGTCGCTGCAACACTCCACAAAAAAGCGACCGTCCATCTCAAGATCGATACCGGCATGGAACGCATCGGCGTCCACTACTACAGTGCACAGACGTTGCAGGAAGCTGCACTCGGCTGCAAGCATGTCGACGTGGAAGGCATCTATTCTCATTTCGCCAACTCGGATGCAGCAGACCTGAGTCACGCCCGTCTTCAACTGGCTCGTTTCAACGAGGTGCTTTCTTTCTACGAGAAACATTCTCTCCCTACCCCGCGCCTGCGACACATGGCAAACTCCGGCGCGATCCTGCAACTCCCAGAAGCGACCTTCGACATGGTGCGCCCCGGCATCCTGCTCTACGGCGTCTATCCCTCTGACGAAGTCCGGCGCACCGTACAGGTCACCCCCGCCCTCTCGTGGTCGTCGAAAGTGGTTTACTTTAAAGTCACCCAGCCCGAGCATCCCGTCTCCTACGGCTCAACCTGGCAATCGGACACCGCTACACGCGTCGCAACTATCCCGGTCGGCTATGGCGATGGCTACTTCCGCGCCATGTCCAACAAAACCGAAGTTATCATTCGCGGCGTCAAAGTACCGCAGGTCGGGCGCATCTGCATGGATCAGATGGTCGTCAACCTCGGCGCGGATGGCACGGGCTACAACGGCGACGAAGTTGTACTCATCGGCGAACAGGATGGTCAACGCATCACAGCCGAAGACCTTGCCCGCTGGGCAGGCACGATCCCCTACGAGATTTTGACCAATATCAATACACGCGTGCCGAGGGTTTATAAAACACGATAACGTTGGGGTAGAATAAGGGGCATTTTAGAAACAGAAAAACTGGATAACCCAGAAACAGGAAAACCTTTATGAAAGTCTCATTTCGCAATTACCTATCTCTATTTGGCATCGCGGGCATCCTGATCGCCCTCGACCAATGGACAAAATATCTCGTCCGCACCAATATCCCCATTGGCGGCGTTTGGCTGCCTGCGGGCTGGGAGAATCTCGAACCCTATGCGCGCATCGTCCACTGGCACAACACTGGTGCCGCCTTCGGCATGTTCCAAAGCGGAGCAGGCGTCTTCACCGTGCTCGCCTTCGTCGTCGCAGGCGCAATCATCTGGTTCTACCATCAGGTCGACGAAAGCGACTGGTTCCTGCGCATCGCCCTCTCCATGCAGCTCGGCGGCGCACTCGGCAATCTCGTCGACCGCTTAATGGCGGATGGCAAAGTAACCGACTGGATTTCAATCGGCAAATTCGCTGTTTTCAACGTCGCGGACGCGAGCATTACGGTCGGGACGGCCATCATGCTGATCGGGGTCTGGATACTGGAAAAACGCGACCGAGAAGAACGGAAACGGCAGCAAGCCGAAGGAGAGAGCGATCCGGCAGATGAACTGGAAACGGCATCGCACTCCGGGACAGAGGCTTCCATTTAATGGATACTCGCCTCATCGAGATACTTTTCGACTTCCCCCACCCCGAACGGATCGACATCTTCCTCGTCGAGCAACTTCCCGAATTTTCGCGTACCCGCCTGCAAGCGCTGATTAAAGATGGCATGGTGACGGTGGACGGTGAACCCGTCACAAAAAACGGCATGAAGCTCGAACGCGGGATGCGCGTAAAGCTCGAAATCCCGCCCACACAAGTAACCGACCTGATCCCCGAAGCGATCCCGCTCGACATCATTTTCGAGAACAACGACGTGATGGTGGTCAACAAGCCCGCCGGCATGGTGGTACACCCCTCCGCCGGACACGATAGCGGCACACTCGTCCACGCTGCGCTGGCACATGCGCCCGAAATGGAAGGCATCGGCGGCGAACTACGCCCCGGCATCGTGCATCGCTTGGATAAAGATACTTCGGGCATCATTCTGCTCGCCAAGAACGACCGTGCCCTGCGCTGGCTGCAAGACAAGTTCAAGGAACGCGACGTACAAAAAACCTACCTTGCCCTCGTTGATGGCGCCCCCCCCACCCCGAAGGGACGCATCGAAGCCCCTGTCGGGCGCGATCCTTCGCACCGCAAGAAAATGGCGATTGTCTCTCCTGAAAAAGGGCGCGAGGCAATCAGTGAGTATCGCACGGTCGAGAGCTTCGAGAAACACACCCTGCTCGAAGTCGACATTCACACCGGGCGCACACACCAGATTCGTTTGCATTGTGCCTTTATCGGCGCACCCATCGCGGGCGACAGGCTCTACGGTTACCGCAAACAACGCGTCGTTGTGAAACGTCAATTCCTGCACGCCGCACGCCTGACGATCACGCTGCCCAACGAGAAAGAACCACGCACCTTTGAAGCGTCCCTGCCAGAAGAGTTGGAGAGCGTGTTGACGGAATTGCGGGGAAGGTAAGAATAAGGGAAAAGAAAGAAGAAAAAAGGGACGAGTAAAGAGTTATGAACGAGCGTGGTTTTGAAGGGCTAAAAGTATGGCAAAGATCGCATCAACTGATGTTGGATATTCATCACCTGTTGATTCCTTTGCTGCCTAAAGATGAACGCTACGGGCTAAACGATCAAATTCGACGTTCATCCAAAAGTGTTGGTGCAAATATAGCAGAAGGATATGGTCGTTTTTACTACGGCGATAATGTCCGCTTTTGCTATAATGCGCGCGGTTCTCTCGATGAGACCGTAAATCATTTACGCACAGCGTTAGATTTAGAATATTGCCCAGCAGAGCTTTACCGTAGTTTTCGCGAAGAAACGGATGAAATTCGTAAAATGCTCAACGGCTATATTGCTTGGCTGAAAAAACAAAAAACGGGTGCAAAGGAACCTGGGGCAAATCTGTATTTGCGAGAACTGTCTCCTGACTATCTAAGCGAAAACGCCACTGTCGAATAATCCCCCATCAACTCGTTCCTTATTGCTCTTTTCTCATTCCATCTTATCTACATTTATATTTCTATTTTTAAAGGCTCCATATGGGAAGTAAGAACTTATCAAAATTAGACATCTGGCTCCTCGCCATTCGCCCCAAAACCCTGCCTGCCGCTGGTGCGGGTGTTATTACAGGAACAGCATTAGCCTTTTATGACGGCAAATTTGCCCTGCTCCCCGCTCTCGCTGCCCTGATCGGTGCACTGCTTCTCCAGATCGGCAGTAATCTAGCCAACGATGTCTTCGACTACCTGCGCGGCGCGGAAAGCAAAGAACGGCTTGGTCCCTTACGCGTTACGCAGGCAGGTTTGCTGACACCCAAAGAAGTCCAAACCGGCATGTGGATCACCTTTGTCCTTGCCGCCCTGATCGGCGTCTATCTCATCGTTGTCGCGGGCTGGGCAATCCTGCTGATCGGGCTGACCGCCATCCTTGCCGCCATCGCCTACACCGGCCCCATCAGCGACCGCGGTCTGGGTGACATATTCGTCTTCCTCTATTTCGGCGTCGCGGCAGTCGTTGGCACCTACTATGCCCAAGCCCTCAGCAGCTCCCCCGCCGCGTGGTGGATGTCCATCCCGATCGGATTATTAATCGTCAACATCCTCGTCGTCAATAATTTGCGCGATATCGAAGCCGATCAAGCTGCAAATAAGATCACCATGGCAATCCGGATGGGCGAAGCGGCAACCCGCAAGGAATATATCGTTTTGCTGGGGATTGCCTATCTCATTCTGCCCCTGTTGATTGGACTCGGCCTCATCCCCGCGTGGACAATGCTGGTTTGGCTCTCGGCACCCCGAGCGTGGAAAGTTGCTCAAAGCGTCCAAACCCAAAGCGGACGCCCGTTAAATCAGGCATTAGCTGGCACCGGACAGATTGCGTTAATCTATAGTCTGATTTTCCTGGCGGGAATTTTTCTGGATACATTTCTCTAAAACCCCAATCCCCCTAAATGCGAAGCGAGGGGCAAAGTATCGCAGCAGTGCTACCCATCCGCCCTCTCTCAATCAAAAGTAGAGGGAATTTACTCCCTTCCCCCCTACTTGAAGGGTGTTTTATTATCGTTCCAGTGTTGTAAAATAAAGATGCACAACGAAACAATCAGCCATACAGCAACTTCCAATTTAGACGATTTTGCGAGGAGGATGCACTTTCGACGAAGCAATCTCCCAGCAACGAGACCGCTTCGTCGCAAAAACGCGCTCCTCGCGGAGCCATATTTGGAATTTCTGCCAGCCACAAAGAGTCAAAAGGAGAGCGTGCTGATGAAAAAAACATATCGAATATTTTCTTTGGCGTCATTAATCTTTCTAAGTAGCTGTTTGCCATTCAATGCCCCCGCAGCCCAGCCTGATGCCCTCAACGTCGAAACGATCGTTGCCGCCACCTATGCTGCCAGTGTCGCGCAGACGGCAGCTGTGCTCCCCCCCGCAACAGAAACAGCAATCAATACAAGTACCCCAACCAAAACACATCTCCCGGCAACAATCACGCCCACCTTCACACCAACCTTTGTCATTGTTTTGCCTTCGCTAACCTCGTCGCCAACAAGCACCCCCACAATAACGCCCACGCCTGAAAGATTCTCTTGTAAATTCATCTCCCAAACACCCGGGAATGGCGCCATTTTGAAACCACGGGAAACCTTCAAGTGGGCGTGGACAGTGAACAATACAGGCCTCAAAGAATGGTTGGCAACCGATGTGAAGTATGTTTACGTCTCTGGCGCGCAACTACATGAAAAAGCAGCGCAGGGGATTCCCAATAATGTCATACCAGGAAGAGAAGTAACCCTGAAAGTTGCCATGACAGCACCCGAAATTGCCGGCGCTTATTCAACAACCTGGGCACTTAAAAGGGGGGCGCAAGTTTTCTGTTACGTCACGTTTAATATCACTGTTCAGTAAGTATAAAAAAGAGCTTCGCTAGGAAGCTCTTTTTTCTTTAAAGGGGCTATTCCCGATCCCGGGGACGACACGCAACCAACCAAAGGCGGCGCGCGTGGCTGCCCAGGCTGTTGCTGCCAGCCAGAGCAGGAGCAGCGCATTAGGAGCGTAGAGATCAATCATTTGTATGCCTGCTACGCCGACCAGTGTTGCGGCGATCATGGCGTTGCGCAGGAAGCGGTAGTCGCCCGTGCCCCAATGCGCGCCATCGGTCAGGAAGGCGATCGCGTTGATCGGCTGGCTGAGGACAGACACTGCCCAAGCGGGGATGAAAACGGAAAAGGCCGTGGGCGGAACAAGCATATCCATAATGAGGCCACGCCCAAACCACATGAGCGTCCCGAGGGCGAAGCCTGTTCCCAAAGCCCACTTTGCCCCCACTATGACGACTTTTTTCGCCCAGACCAATGCATCCTTGCCAATAAAATATCCAACCAACGATTGAACGGTGGATGCATAGGCATCGAGGGCGAGGCTGGTAAAGAGGAAAACCTGCCGAATGGCTTGATGGGCTGCCCCCGCATCCGCACCGATGCGCGTGGCGGCGCGCGTGGAGAAGGCGAGGAAAAAGGTCAGCAGGCCGGTGCGGACGAAGAGATCGCCGCCGACTCTGATCAGTTTTTTGGCTTGGGCCAGGGTAAAATCACGTGAAAGCCCCAACTTCTTTGCGATGAGTAAAACCCCGGCTAATGCCCCCAGCCATTGGCTGATGGTGCTGGCAAGGGCGGAACCTTCAACGCCCATTTCCGGGAAGCCAAATTTACCAAAGACGAGCAGCCAGTCAAGAAGAATATTGAGGGCATTCACGCCGAGGGCGATCCAGAGCGGCTTGCGCATGTCCTGCAAGCCGCGCAGTACACCGAAAGAGACCGCCATCAGCAAAACTGCCGGCGCGCCATAGGTGCGGATCTGCATGTAGCTGACAGCTTTGTTTTGGACATCGCCAGATGCACCCATGAGGGAGGCAATCCAGTTGGCATTCGGCAGGATAAGCAGTACGAGCAAGGCAGAGAAAGCGAGTGCCATCGTCAGAGAGAGGCTGGCAATGCCGCGAGCTTTCTCGGCTTCGCCTTTGCCATCCGATTGCGCCACTTCGGTTTGGGCACCGATGCTGAGGAAGTTGAAAACCCAGAAAAGGCTGGAAAGGGCTGTCGTGCCAACGCCGAGGGCTGCGAGGGCAACTGATCCGAGCGAGGCGACGAAGGCGGTGTCGATAAGGGCTGTGAGCGGCTCGGCGGTCATCGAGATCAGGACGGGGAAGGAGAGGGCGAGCAAGGTACGATGGGGATGTTTTTCAAAGGGATGGGGCATAATTTTATCCACAGATTTGGCAGGGTTTTAGAGGGGGCAAGGTTTCAAACGATGGGTGATTTTAACGCGAAAACCGCGAAGAGACGAGAACTCGCCTTTCGCGGTTTTGGTTAGGTAGAGAATAAGTTACGAGGTCGGCGGGAGGGGATCGTCGTTGGGGAAGGGATCGGTATCAACTGCGGAATCTAGTGAAACCACCGGCTCAGCATTGATAGCGGTGTCTTCAGATTTTTTTCGCAAAGTCACGAACCCAACAACAATCGGGATGGCGATTAAAATCAGGCTGACACAAAGCATTCCAAGGCTCAAGCCTATAGCAGCTTGCGGGTCACTGCTTCCGCCAATATCAATATCAGAACCAGGGATCACGCCTGCCGTTGCAAATAACCCACCCATAAGACAAAGACACAAACCCGGCAAGCCGCAAAGAACTGTCGTGCCAATTGTAGCGATCAAAGCTGTATTTCTATTACTTGAATTCATAAAAGCCTCCTGTTGTGAAATAATCATGCGCTTGACTTAGTATATAAAATCCAGGGAGCAGTTTCAAGCAGGGCGATAGTATTGCCTTAGAACGTCCGTCCCAGTTTCCAAAGTAACTAAGCGAACACCTTTCTTCTTGATCTGCCTGAACCCATCGCCCGCAAGGACACTCTCTACAACGGGATCGATCTCTTCGACAATACTGCCACAAAGCATATTCACGCCCACGTCAAAGAGATGCGGCGTCAGTGGCGTGGACGGTCCGATCACGATGACATAGGTTTCGGGTTTACAGAGAGCGAGCAAGCCATCCATCGTTTTGTTGACGAAGGCCATGCTGGTCACAGCCAGGATGTCCGCCTGCGGAATGATATTCGGCGCTTCGAAAGCAGGCAGGTCACCCTCCTGCGGACGTAATTCCAGCACACTCAGTTTGCCCACTTTTTCTCGCACATCCGGCACAAAGGGAAAATGCCCCACCAACGCGACGTGCTTGCCGCGTCCCCGCTGAATGATGACGTCGCCAGCATTGTGGTTTTCCCAGTTTTCGGAGCCGTCTTTGGACAGCAGGGCATTCAAGGTCGCCAAGCCGATGCCCCGCTGGAGCAGGTCAGCGCCATTGAGCAGGGACGGCAGCAGTTCGTTCGCATTTACCCCAACAAAACTATCGAACAAAGAGTGAGTTTCGCTATCCACAGCAAAGCCTTTGATCGGTGTGGAGGATAAACCGCAGGTACGTCCACGCTCAGTGTGAACGACAGATGCAATCCAATGCGAGCCGACGGCGATTTTTTCGATCTCGCCAGAGGGGAGGGAGGGAATGATTTTCAAGAGAATATCCATAGATATATTTTACAACGCCACTCCAAGTTTTATGGTTGCCCAATTTCTATATAATACGGAATTTTGCTCTTAACCTGAAAAGCAAGTATAGATTGTTTTGTGCCATCAAAATCATCATTGCAGGCAACCAACTGTAAATCGCCTCGCGCGCCTGTCCATATAGCGATAAAAGTATCGTAATCAGCATTTTTCGTATCAATTGAGATTGCAGAATCAACATCGGGCATGTATGTATACCAAACCGTAGCCACACCCTGACCAATCCCACATTGACTTACGATAGGGTCATCACCAGCGACAGTCGCTCCAAAGGTTGTGAGTGCCGGCATGGAACCCAAGGCGGGGATCGTTGTTGCAGAATCATAATCATCATTAACAGGAGGCTTATAGAGAGAGTATGTATCGATCACTACTCCTGTTCGGGTAATGAACTGAAACGTTATTTGCAAAGCATCGTATTCGACAAGCATCGCACCATAATCTGCGTTATAGCGCACCTGACTCTCGGCAACTGGCGTTGAAAACGCGTATAACGAACGTCCACCAAGCCCATTCACAAAATAAGGGATGCCATCTACAAGCAAGCGTTCGTAGGTGTGTTCGTGTCCTGCCAAAACCACATCCGCACCCCAAGCGGAAAAAGGCCATTGCAACGTGAGATTAGAACCATGCGGGCCACTCGAATATGGAGCGTGGTGCAGGTAAACGATATTCCATTCAGACGTGGATGCAGCCAGTCCATTCTGCAACCAAGCTGCTTGCACGGACGTGCCAGTAATCCCATCCGGTTCATTTGGGTCACTATCCAGCACAAAAAAATGAGCGTCCCCTTCTACAAAGTCGTAATAGTACTCATTCCCGGGCAAGGTGAAATAGTTGAAATAAGCAGCGGCTCCGTCTGTGTACCAATCATGATTTCCCAAGGATGGGAAAAAGCGATTCGTTGCTGCACCTGCCCCATACGAACCGGTATAGGGGTAAATAAACTCGTGATAATACTGCCCAATATTTTCATCGATCGTGCTGGCGCTGCCGACATTATAGTTATTATCCCCCAGCGTGATAATAAAATCGGGGTTCCAGCCTTTGACTAAATTCGCGACATCTTCTTCCGCCTGCCCTGCCAGACCATAATCGCCGATCGCAGCAAAACGGACATTGCCACTGCCTACGAGATCGTTGATCCCGTCATTTTTCGCAACAACTGTTACTGTGAGGTGAAAGATCAACCCGATAGCCAATAACAATGGAAGCAGCATCTTGCCTGTCTTTTGGTGGCGCCAATTCATACAAAACACCTCTAAAGTCAAAAACCTGATCCGCTGGCACTATTGTACGACATCCCTATGAACAATACACTCAAACGCTTTTCCTAAAACATCATTTCTCTCAAAACACCCAATGAGCGGACGAGCACAGCATCTTCAGCAATGCCCTCATGCAAAGCCTCCCGAATCCTTCGAGAATTCGGGAGGCTGGTTTTAGGCTTTCGATCTCGCCAGCAAGGCAAATTGGTCGGTTTTATAAGTCACTCATGTTACGCAGCGACATTGTAAATTCGGACGTTCTGCCCCCCTGCCCCTCGCTTCGCTGGGGCATCCCCCATTTTGCAAGCAAAATAGGGGGATAAAAATAAAGCTGCGGTTGGTCTCCCCTAAATTCCACGTGTTTGGAATTTGGGGGATGCGAAGCAGTTTTTCCACCAGATACCCTGAGGGGCATTTTGTCCGAAGGACAGAGGGCGCAGACACCAAGTACAAATATCCTTTTTGCGTAACATCAGTAAGTCAGATAAATTGCTCTCATCATCTTTTTTTTCGAAGGAAAAAGAAGCCGACGGCGATGGGAATGAGAAAACTAATGAACGCAAGACAAATCAAAGCGATAATAGTAGGCCCAAAAGATATCGGTTCAGGTGTTCTCGGGCCATTAAGAACCAGGTCAAGCGCTGCGCCAGACATGCCCAAAACACCCCAGCCACAAAGGTAAAAACTGGGACAGGTACAAAGAAGTACGCTACCGATTGTTGCAATCAAACCAACGGTTCTCTTATTCATGGTCGACAACCACCTTTCGATCTCGCCAGCAGGCAGGGAGGGAATGATTTGGGATAGGATATTCATTGAAAGAAGTGGTGAATAACTGATGTTACGCAGAGATGAGCAATGGACTGTCGTTTTCCCTCATCCTAACCTTCTCCCAAAGGGAGAAGGGATTAAGTCCCCTCTCCCTTTGGGAGAGGGCGGAGGGTGAGGGTAGCCCCCAAGCCTACGCAAGCCCCTTTTGCGTAACATCAGTGAATAAATAGGAAAAGAAAGTATCCTTATTCCAGCTTGAATGAACGCAGGATCAAATCAAATTCTTGACGATCACAATAGTTCCAGGGGCAGTCTAAATAGATCAAGAAATCTCCCAACGCAAAATATGATTCATAGACCACAGAACCGCCACCAAAGCCATCTCCGGGGACAGCGCCCTCTACAATAAATCCTGTCATGCCGTAGGATGCCAGATCCGTGTAGACGGTGTTGTCCAGATCAACACCGTTTTTAATCTCATCCAGACTGCCAGAGAGTTTTTGAACAGAAAAGCTGACGGCATTCGGGGGATCACCTTCAGCGATCAGGACAATAAATTCGCCTGACCCGCCCTGACGTATTTCCATATTAAAACGTGTTGGGTAATAGAAGGCATATCCATCGGGTGCATGGTAGCCTTTCCATGTGGAATAGTCATATGCTGGCGGCAGTGGTTCAGGGGTATGCGTAGGGGCCGCTTCTGTCGGAAGAGCATTCATGGTCTCAGCAATAATGGTCTCGACCATATCATTTGCTCCTTGCGTTTCTGCAATGGCTGCTTGTACTTTTTCCGCTGAAACGTCATCTGGGTTTGAGCAAGCGCTTAGGGCGATGCCAAGAACAACGATAATGATGAACAAACTAATCTTTGAAAAAAAACTTCTCATTTTCCAACTCTCCATAGCAACAATAAAAGATTCTTTTTTAGGGGAAATGAAAAAGTTTATCACTGTTTGGGTGAAATGACCGAAAACCGCTATCCCCGGTGGGGCACAGGCAATGCAAAGGATGCCAAGATACCTCGCAAGGCAACACGCCGAATCATGCTGTGATTCGATACGTTGCCCGACGGGATATGAAAGGAATCACGCCGTGTTAATCGGCTTAACACGGCGTGATTCTCTGGCTTTACAGGCGGGGAAAGATAGGGGGGACTATTCTTCTACCAGGTCGGCAGGGTTCTCCTGATTCCACAGAGCCACCAGCTCTTCAGTGCTCTTGCCGAGGTTAGCGTGATTGCTCACTTTATCCGCGTTCCAAAGTAGGGGGTTGTTCAGGGCAGCCACCGCACCTCGGTCGCCGCGCAGCGCCATATTCACTTTGCCGCCGACTTTCATATTGGCATTAATGCTGACTAAACCGTCAATCTTCAGGCGTTCTCCAGCTTGCAAGGCAGCATTCGCCTCGCTGACAAAGAGCCGCAGGACGGTATAGATTTCTTCCTTATTGAAGGTAGTATTTTTCGCGATCCGTCCAGCCAGGTCTTCCAATTCAAGATTGCCCTGACTGATGATCTTGGGACGCAGCTTATTGACAACACTCAGTTTTTTTGCCATTTTTTCCTCTCTTCGTTATTAGGCATTTCACCCGCCTATGGAGCCGATTATACAATAAAGCACTGCGAATTAAAAGATAAGTTGCGAAGTGCGCGGAGATTTTTGAGCGAGCATAGTCATGGCAACCCCCAACAAGCAGACCGAGCGCAGTCCGCTTCAGCAGAGTTCGTACATGTAACATGAACCGAAATCGAAGGGTTCACGTCCGTGCGGACTTTCTAAATAATCCACCAATCATGCACATTATTCAAATGTTAATATTTCACGTCCTGAACCTGTTGTTTGTGCTATCCAACCTTCATAACTTCCCCATTGAACATTCCACCAAATAAGTCTATCGACAAAATATCCGTCACCATTAATTATAGAAACTTTTTCTCCGCAAGGTATTTTTGCTACCAAATCTATACTATCGTCTTTGCTTGTATAACCTGGACTCTTTCTTAGATTGGCATATACAATTCCGTCATTACAGGAAATAGTTGTTCTCTGCGACGGCAAAGAACTACTTACCAAGGCTCTCACCTTATTAGTTTTAGCGCCTACTTCCGTAATATTCAATTTACGCTCAACAAAGCTTCTGTTAGCATCTTTGCTAATAACCCAATATACCTGCTCATCTAATATTCCCCCTTCAAAATAATTTGGAGCATCATATTGTAAAGCAATATCAGCTTCCACTTGAAGGTAAGTTATCCCCATATAATCAATGCTATCAGGAAGAACAGTAACATTGGAAAATTCTGGCGAATACTTAAATTCCAAAACGAAAGGTTGCGATAGATCTCTTTCTACTACACAGTTACCACAAGAAATAGCCACCGTATATCTAAGATAATAATAATTCTCCGTTACAAATTGTTTAAATGGTGTTTGTATATCGTTCCATTCGTCAAACTCATCGATATCATCAGACTGTACAAGAAAATGAATACGAATGTCTTTCTCTTCCTTTTTTTCGAAATAAACATCATCAGGATAAGACACATTCCAAAAAATCTCTTCATATGGAGCCAAACCTTCTAGCAAAATCAAAGTACAAGAAGACCTACTAGAATCATCTAAAGAATATTTAATTGATTGATTTTCAAGAGAAATTCTGAATTCTTGAAAATCATTTTGTATCATTTTATTTTCCCCAAAAGGATTATCCTCGCAAATGGCAATGCGCAACTCACTCGCAATAGCAGAGCCTTCATTAGCAATACTTAAAGTATCATCATCTATTACTAAATGAGCTAACTCAGCATCTTTTTGCATCAATAAAAACTTTTTCTGAAACTCTTCATTCCGCACATTAAGATAAATAGCTACGAAAACTCCAATAAAAACTGTTACTATTAGATTAGCGATAGATAGCCAAATTTCAAGTGGTTTCTTATCAGAAGAATCATTCTTTTCGTTTTCGTTAAATTTGGATAAAACTTCAAGTGATTTTCTATCAGAAAGATTTTTCTTTTTGTTATTTTTAAATCTGGACATAACCGATATCCTTATCAAGCTACAGACATTCTATGTTCAATTTATAATCCCTCTGCAGGTAATGTTTAGTTATTATACGACATAACTAAAAAAAGGCTCCCAAAAAATTGGAAGCCTTCATTTAACCCTTCGACAAGCTCAGGGTAAACCTTCAAACTTTCTAACCTTCAAACCTTCTACCCTCGGCTAGCCTCGCAACTCCGCCTTCACCTCATACGCCAGCCGCTTGACAATCTTATTCCTGATCTTCGCCGCTTCCTTATCGGTCAGCGTGCGGTCGGGGGCTTGGTAGGTCAGGGCGTAGGCGAGCGATTTCTTGCCTGCGCCGAGCTTCTCGTCACGGTAGACGTCGAAGAGACGTACATCAGCGAGCATTTTGCCGCCTGTCTGGCGGATGAGACCCTCCACCGTTGCAGCGGGGATGTTCTCGTCCACAACGAGGGCGATGTCTTCGTGCATCGGCGGGAAGGCGGGCACGGGTTCGATCTCGTATTCGGGTTGGGCGTTGCGCAGCGTCTCAAGGTCGAACTCCGCCGCCAAAACGGGCGTATCGCCAAACTCGAATTTCTCGGCTGCCACGGGGTGCAGCTCGCCGAAGGAGCCGACTGTCACGCCGTTCACGACCACATCCGCAGATTTGCCGGGGTGGAAGGCTGCGCCGGGTTGGACGGAGGTATCTGCCGGGGTGTAGATGATGTCTTTTAATCCGAGCCCTGTCAAAAGGGCGTGCGTCACGCCTTTCAGGTCGTAGAAATCCATCACGGGGGCATCGCTCGTATCCCAGGCGGGCAGTTGTCGACGTCCCGTCATCGCCAACGCCAATTTGCGCGGCTCATCGGGCAGATCGCCTTTATTGGGCACGAAAACGGGGCCAATCTCAAAGAAAGCCAGCGAATCACGCAGGCGCGCATTCTTCTCGACGATCTCCAAAACCGATGCCATCAGGCTGCGGCGCAAAACCGCTTTTTCGGGCGTGCTGGGGTTGGCGAGCTTCACAAATTCGCCTTGCGAGCCAAGCCGCTCCTGTGCATCTGCTGAAGTCATGCGGTAATTGATCGTCTCTTGCAAGCCGAGTGTGGCGAGTTGGTCGCGCAGTTTTTCTTCCCAATCGTGCACGGGATTACCGATCTGCGGCGGGAGCGGGTCGCCAATGCGCGTTTCGGGGATATTGTCGTAGCCATACATGCGGGCGACTTCTTCGATGATATCCGCTTTGCCGACAACGCCTTCGCCGATGTCCATACGGATGGACGGCGTAGCCGCCGTGACGCTCGTGCCCTCAACTTGGCATTTGAACTCAAGCCTGGTGAGCAGTTCCGCAATTTTTGCCGCAGAGATCTCGACCCCGAGCAGACGCTTCACATCCGCTTCGCTGACCGTGACCACAGGATCGACGGGCGGCAAGGGGTAATTATCGACCAGATCGGGCGCAATTTTGCCATTTGCCCATTTCTGCATCCAGTACAAACCGCGTTTGACGCCATCTTCCGCCAAAGCGGGATGCACGCCGCGCGAGAAGCGATAGGAGGCTTCGGAGGGCAGGTTGTGGTGGTTGGCTGTGCGGCGGATGTTGATGAAGTTCCAGGCTGCCCCTTCGAGCAGCACGTTTTTGGTCTTTTCGGTCACTTCGGACTCAAGACCGCCCATGATGCCGGCAATCGAGAGTGCACCCGCATCGTCGCAGACGAGCACATTGCTGGCCTGGAGTTTGCGTTCCTGCCCGTCGAGCGTGGTCAGCATTTCGCCTTCTTCGGCGGTTCTTGTTGAAATCACAACTGGCTTGCCCTTCGCTCTCTCAACCAAAACATCGTAATCGAAAGCGTGGAGGGGTTCACCAACTTCGAACATGGCGTAGTTGGTCGCATCCACAAGATTATTGATCGGGCGGATGCCGATCAAACGCAAGCGGCGCTGGACGATATACGGGCTGGGCTTGATCTCGACGTCACGGATCAGACCAAGCACAAAACGAGCATTCAGTTCGGGGTTGGCGATCTCGATCTTGACCTTCTCGGCAATTGGGTCGCCGCTAGTTTCGTAAGGCTTCTTGTCGATACGCTTTAACGGTTGCTTTGTGAGGGCTGCCACTTCACGGGCAATGCCGAGCACGTTGACGTTGCGCGCGTTATTCGGCAGAATGTCGATACTCAGGACAGCGTCGCCCATGTAGTCAGCGAGCGGCATCCCGACGGGCGCATCGTCATCCAAAATGATGATGCCTTCGTGCTCATCTGAGATGCCAAGTTCCTTCTCCGAACAAACCATCGAGTAGGATTCGATGCCACGAATTTTGGCACGTTTGAGTTTGGTGAGCACCTGTCCTTCTTTGTGCCCATCGTAGATCTCTGCGCCCTCTTTGGCGTAGGCGACCTTCATCGGCTTTTCGAGCGGGCCTGTGCCTTTCAGGTGCAGCAAATTCGGGGCACCGGTCAGCGCAAGATGCTCGTCTTTGCCATCGTAGAGATCGCAGAGCACCAAACGGTCGGCGTCAGGATGCGGTTTGACTTCGCGTATTTCCGCGACGACAAGTTTGTCGGCATCCCATGAGAGACCGTAGGTTTTGAACTCGTGGGTATCGCCCTCGGCATAGCTGGGCATCTCCCAACCGACGTAGCGGATTTCTTCCACTTCGAGACCGGCGAGGGTCAGCAAACGGGCGAGTTCTTCGACCGTGATATTGATATTGACGTAATCTTTAATCCAACTTACAGGGATCTTCATATTTTCACTCCTTTAATAGAACGCGGATGATACGGATTTTGCGGATTCTCGCGGATTTTTTGAAACGCGAATGACGCGAATTTACGAATTGCGCGAATATTTTTAAAATTCTCTGCGCTCTTCGCGTCTTGGCGGTTCATTTTCTATCCGTGTAAATCCGCTTTATCTGCGAAATCCGTGTTCCATTAAAACTGCTCCAGGAAACGCACGTCATTGCCCCAGAAATAACGGATATCTTCGATATGGTGGCGCAGCATCGCCTGACGTTCGGGGCCCATCCCAAAGGCGAAACCGGTATAGCGTTTCGGGTCGTAACCGCCAGCCTGCAAAACATTCGGGTGCACCATGCCGCAGCCCAAAATTTCCAGCCAGCCCGATTTCTTACACACCGAGCAGCCTTCGCCGCCGCACAGGAAACATTCCACGTCCATCTCGGCGGAAGGTTCCGTGAAGGGGAAGTGCTGGGCACGGAAACGGGTGCGGGCGTGCTGCCCAAACATCCGCCGTGCGAAGTCAGAGAGCGTCCCTTTCAGGTCGCTGAAGGTGATATTCTCACCCACCGCCAGCCCCTCGACCTGGTTGAACTGGATCTCCGAGCGGGACGTGATCTGCTCATAGCGGTAGCACATCCCAGGCAGCGAAATGCGGATCGGGGGCGGGTTATCGGGATCGGTCGCAGCGAACTCCCGCATCGCGCGAATCTGCCCGGGCGAGGTATGCGTGCGCATCAGCAGCGGGTTATCGGCTTGCCCTGAGCCTGTCAAAGGGTCGCTTTCAACGTAGAACGAATCCTGCATCTCACGCGCGGGATGCCCAACAGGGAAGTTCAAATGCTGGAAGTTATACTCATCCGTTTCCACTTCACGGGATGTGTAGACCTGAAAGCCCATGTCCGCCAAAATGCCAAGCATGCGGCGCAAGGTCTGCGTGGCGGGATGGATACCGCCGTGACGCACGGGACGACCGGGCAGGGTCACGTCAAGATGATCTTCTTCCAGCGAACGAGCCAGTTCCGCTGCCTTGATCGCCTCGGCGCGTTCCGTTAAAGCAGCTTCGAGCGCAACTTTGACTTGATTCGCCCTCTGCCCCACAACGGGACGTTCTTCTTTGGTCAGCTTGCCAAATTCCTTAAAGAGCAACATTAACGGGGAACTGCGTCCCACATTCGCAACGCGCCACGCCTGCAAGGCCTCATCATCCGTCACGGACTTGAGGGCTTCCAGCGCAGCAGCCTGAATTTCATTCAATTTTTCTAACATAGGCTTCTCCTTCTTTTTTTATTCACCACAAAGACACGAAGGCCACAGAGTCTTTTCTTTGTGTACACAAAGAGAAGCTTTGTGCTCTCTGTGCCTTTGTGGTGCAACTTAAAACAAAACTCCCATCCCACTAATGGGACGGGAGGAAGATTCCCGCGGTACCACCCACTTTGACAAGTTGTGCCTAAACACAACCGTCCACTCTGTGCCGACAATCATCGGCTGCCCAGATAACGTAGAGCCTACGGTTCAAACTACCCAACGTGACACCTAAACACATGACACATTTTCACTTGAACTACTCAGGAGGGAACTTCGGTCAGGTTCTGTCGAGCAAGCGTTTCAGCCAATGCGCCTGCCTCTCTAACGACTTCCGCTGACGTACTTTCCTCCGTCATCGCGTTGGGGTCTATTATCTGTGAAAAGAGTTTTGTGTCAAGGTACAAATTCAAAAGATTACGGACAACATTGTTTTTCACAAACATTCATCTACTAAAAGCAAAATAGCCGATGCTGTAGCATTTATTACATATTTTGCTTTATGCTTAGAAACTACCCGAGGTTGAGAACCTGAGCCATGTGATGTACTCAAACGATTTCTTAATGTTGCAATCCCAATTAGTGGTTGTTCGAAGAAAGCTTCAAGGGGAGATTCGTCTATAATAATTTTAAGTAACTTTGATGCAGTATCAGTATTTTGATACTGCCAATGATTTCTAGCACAAATTATTTTCATCGTGCTTTCAAAGGCACTCCCACATTTGGTAAGACAATCACCATAATCCTTTTTTCGATAATCTTCTAGAGCTGCAATAAATTCTAAGTTTGCTGAACTTAGATCCTTTTCGAGCAGAAGTGTTAAGGTCGGTTGAATAGCAGACGAGTGTACTATCTCATCTTCGCGTAATATGATTTTGGGATAACTCACAACGAAACTAGCTTCACGCTCTTGACCATGAAATTTCGTCATCCTTTTTTCACGAACAAAAGAGGTTAGAGCATATGGAAGATTGTCTAATAAAAAAAGTTGTTCTATATCTCCAACTAACTTGCTTTCATCTGAACACGCTCGGTGGTAGCTGCTAGTTTTAAAAATGTATTCAATAAAGTCAAGAAAATGATCGTCTTTGCATTCGGACACGAAAAAATATGCATCTTCTGCTTTAGTTCCTGCATTAGCTTTCTTATAAAGCTGATGCTCACCATAAAGAAAAGTTAGTTTTTTATGAATCTCTTGCCAAAAACTATTTCTAAAATCATCTGAAGACCGAAATCCCTGACTAGGAGACAAAGCATCATCACAGAGCATTAGAACCCGATTACGAAAAGCTTTAGTAAGTGGTTTCAAATCCTTTTTAATCACTTTCTTTCGGCGAGAAAAGACATCGAATATCTGTTCAAAGCTCATGAGTTATTCCCAATTTTAGCTATATTTTTGTATTATCCAATAAGCAATGTTTGCCATTTCACTAAATTATATCTGTTTTCACCCTTCCAGCCACGCCTTGAGCATCTCGCGCACCGAGCGGCTCATCTCGATGGAGAAATCGGAGCCAACTTTGCGGTTGTAGACGAACTGTCCAAAGTTGGTAATATCTTGCATCGCCTTGCCTTGCGGAAGCTGCTTCTCGTGCTCGGCAAACATTTCGGCGAAGTCAGCATCACTCAGGCGCTGATATTGATTTTCGAAGACGATAAATTTCTCGTCGAAGCGCGTCGTCATTTGGCGGTTTTGCTGTTGTTCGGTGGGATAGCCGAAGACAAGCATCGCAATTGGGAAGACATGCGGCGGCAGGTTGAGCAGCTTTTGGTGAGTCTCGTAATTCTCCATGATGTCGCCAATATAGCAGGAACCCAGCCCAAAGGAGTCCGCAGCGATAACGGCGTTCTGCGCCGCGATCAGGGCGTCGGAACAAGCCAGAAAAAGGTCACCTTCTTCGGGCATGCGTATCTCCTCCCCACGTTGGGCGCAGAGCGTCTCCACATCCGAGTAAGTGAAGTAGTCGTACCAGCGCTGATAGTCGGCGAGAAAGATCCAGACCATCGGCGCACGGGCGATAAAAGGCTGGTTATCGCAAGTTTTGACGAGCGTCTCTTTGATCTGCTGGTCGGTGATATCAAGGATCGAGTAAAGCATCATATTGCCAGCCGTCGGCGCACGCAGAGTGGCTTTGAGAATTTGGGCTTTGATCTCGACAGGGACGGGGCGTTTTTCAAAAGCGCGCATCGATTTGCGCTGGAGGATGGTTTCAAGGGTTGGGTTCATAGGGAAGTCCTTTCTGCTTTCATTTTACTCGCCAAGAGCGTTCGTCGCACCAAAAAGACAAGAATCTGCCCATCGAGGGATAACTACTGGTCGATAGACATTGCCTCATTGAAGCTGGTGCGACGCACGTCTAAGAATTCCCAACTCTCCCATCTCAAATCTGTGTTATACTACCGCCCGCTCCGCGAGGAGTTTTTATTCTAGTTTTGGTTGTTCCAAAAGCCCGGCAAGATCGGGACTTTTTCTTACAGCAGCGTGGCTCTACTTAATTGGGATGGGTCAACTGTTGAAAGCAACAGGGGCAGCGCTGAAAAGTGGCTGCAATCAAGGACCTATCAAGACCCAATTGTCAGGGCGAACCTATGCGTTCGCCTTTGCAGGGACAGACCTATTTGTCTGCCCCAAGGAGACACGTATGACAATCCAATTTTCTGATTTAAACCTGCGTATTGAAATAATGCAGGCGCTTGAAGCGCTTAAATACACAGAGCCAACGCCCATTCAGGCACAGATGATCCCGATCATGATGACCGGCGTCGATGTCATCGGGCAAGCGCAAACCGGCACGGGCAAAACCGCTGCCTTCTCCCTCCCCATCCTCCACAATCTAATCCCCGGACAACGCAAACCGCAGGCTTTGATTCTTTCGCCGACGCGTGAACTTGCCATGCAGGTTGCCAAAGCGATGGAAGGCTACGGCGCCTATACCGGCGTGCGTGTGCTTGCCATTTATGGCGGTTCATCCTACTCCCGTCAGATCAGCGCCCTCAAACGTGGCGTCGACGTGGTCGTCGGCACCCCCGGACGTTTGCTCGACCTCCTGAACAAAAAATCGCTCGACCTGAGTGCCGTGCGCACCCTCGTGCTCGACGAAGCCGACGAAATGCTCAGCATGGGCTTCATTGATGATATCGAAACCCTGCTCGATGCGACTGCCACCAAACGCCAAGTTGCACTTTTCTCTGCAACCATGCCCTCGCGCATTCGCCAATTGGCAGCCAAATATCTTGATGAGCCGCAATCGGTTGCCATCAAGAAAAAACAGCTCACGCTTGCAGCCACTGAACAACGCTATTATGTCGTCAACCAACGTGATAAGCTCGCCGCCCTAACCCGTCTTTTTGAAGTCGAGGATATTACGCGCGCGCTGATCTTCGTCCGCACCCGAGCTGGGACGGGCGAGTTAGCGAACTCACTCGCATCGCGCGGGTTCTCGGCAGAGATGTTAAACGGAGACCTCTCACAGGATGCGCGCGAACGCGTCATGTCCCGTTTCCGCAACGATCAGATTAAAGTGCTCGTCGCAACGGACGTGGCCGCACGTGGTCTCGATATTGATGACATCTCCCATGTCTTCAACTATGATCTGCCAGACGACCCCGAAGTTTTTGTGCACCGCATTGGACGCACCGGTCGCGCTGGAAAAGAAGGCATCGCCATCACGATGCTGACCCCCAAAGAAACGCGGATGCTCAATCGTATTGAAGGCTATACGCGCCAAAAAATGACCAAAGGCACGCTGCCCAGCAAAGCCGATATTATGACTGCGCGCAAAAAGCAGATTGTCGAGCGCATGGAAGTTTGGCTGCGGCGTGGACGTTTCAAAAACGAATTGGAATTGGTTAACGAGATGGTCGAAGCCGGGCACGATCCGCTAGAGATTGCCGCCGCCGCGATGCGCATCGTGCGCGAGAGTGAAAATCAACGTCCCGTTGAGAGCATTGGCGAAGTGCGTGAGTGGAATTCCCGCCGTGATCCGCGCGGTGGTCGCCGTGATAACTACAAGAAAGAACGCAGTGGCAGCCGTAAAACACGCAACTACAATGCCACGCGTAAATCGCACGAAGAGGGTATGGTGCGCCTGGCGCTCGATAAAGGTCGCGCGGATGGCATTCGCCCCAGCGACGTAGTCGGGACCATCGCCTATCACGCCAGTATCCCCGGTAAATCTTTGGGCGCGATCCACATTCAGGATCAGCAGACCTTTGTGGATGTACCGGAACAATTTGTTGACAAAGTTCTGGCAAAGAATGGAAATTATCGCTTACGCAGCAATAAAGAGATCATGAATGTAGAGAAGGCGTAAGGGAAAGCAGGGATTAGGGATTAGGAATCAGTTTCAGAAACCGAGCATCTGGGAGATGCTCGGTTTCTTTTTAAATGAAGAGGGTATAATTTGCATCGTCGAGTCAAAACTAAAAAATAAGCATCACAAAATTATGAAACGTAATAATTCAAAAGGCAAAGTCCCTATATCACCCCTAAACCCAGAAGAAGTTTATCAATTTTTAGCTGAAAAGAATTGGACAAGATTGGTAGATTTATTTCACACTTACTGTGAAACAATTCCTTCTGATTATTCATTAGAAGCTGCTTTCAAGATAGTTGAAGATGAAACAATCAGAAACTTTGACGAATTCAAAGAAGACAAAAATTTTGAGCGAAATCTATCGAATCTATATTTGCTCCATATTGGCAAGCTATATTCACTTTCCCCTAAAACCATAGACAAAGTTATTGTTGAGCTTGCAAAACTCCACAACAACAAAGGGGACATTAAAATAGCATACTCCTACGCAAGTCAGCTTCCGCAAGATAGTTTTTGTGCAAGCATTATAGAGAAATATTCACAAACCCTACCTAAAGTCGTCACACATTCACAGGGCAGAAAAATACAAGTAACGGAAAACAAAAATATATCAGCAATCAATCACACTATTAGCTTATTCAAATCTGGACAAGAGCATGATTTTTTTATGGCAGTCAGAGATAGATTTCCGAATTTCATGACTTATCCCAATGTGGCACTCAGCAGCTTAATAGATTTTGATGAAATCCAGTCAGTTTTGTCTTCAAAAGAAAAGGAGTATTTTTTTAGAGCAGTTGTCGACTGTGTAGTGTTTGATCAGCACAAAGAATATATCCCCATTTATTTTTTTGAACTTGATAGCTCCACTCACGATAATGAAAAACAACGTAGACGAGATAATATGAAAGACCATATTCTGGCTGCTGCAGGTCAAAAACTGTATAGGATTCGTAAATTAGCGCGTTCGCAAGGGAAGAATGAATTTATAAACCTTATAAGTGAAGTGATTTCGCAATAAAAAATTATATGTCTATCATCTACCACATCACCCCCCGCACGGACTGGGAAGCCGCTCAAAAAAGCGGCGACTATCGTCCCGCCAGCCTTGAAAGCGAAGGCTTTATTCACTGCTCGACCGACGTCCAAGCTGCGCCCGTCGCAAATGCTTTTTACAGCGGGCAGACCGGCTTGGTGTTACTCGTCATTGACCCCGAACACCTGAGTGTCAAACTGCAATGGGATCCGCCCGCACACCCTGCGCCAGAAAGTGCTCCGCCTGAATTAGATGGCAAATTCCCGCATATCTACGGTGCGTTGAATTTGGATGCGGTGGTCGACGTGCTGAATTTTGCGCCAAATGCCGATGGGGTTTTCGTTTTCCCTAACTCATAAACCAAGATGACAGTCACCTTAAAAGTGACTGTCATCTCCTATAATTTCCTATGCTAAATTTCATCACCTGGTACATCACCCTTACCCTGTTGGGACTTCTCACCTTCCCGCTCACTTACCGTCTCTTCCCCAAGCTCGCGGATCGCGGCTATAGTTTTGCACGCACTCTTGGTCTGCTCGTCTGGGCGTACGCCTTTTGGATGCTGGCGTCGCTCGGGGTGGCGCAAAATGACATCGGCGGGATATTGCTCGGGCTGGCGATTTTGGCGGGATTAAGTCTTTTTGCTGCAACCAAGTCCATGAACGAGAACAAGTCCACAGGAGAGCGAATCGGCGAAGCCTTTCAATGGATGGGGCAAAATCTCAAACTCATCCTGAATGTCGAAATCCTTTTCCTGCTTGCATTCGCCTTTATTGCCATCATCCGCGCGGCAAATCCCGAAGCGCTTGGCACCGAAAAACCGATGGAGTTGGCCTTCATCAACGCTATTTTGCGCTCGCCAACCTTCCCACCGCGCGACCCGTGGCTGAGTGGTTATGCGATCTCTTATTATCATTTTGGCTTTATCATCACGGCCATGATTGCAAAAATCACTGCTACGGCTGGCAGCGTTGCCTTCAACCTGATGCTGGCGCTGGTTTTCGCCCTGAGCGCGATCGGCGCTTACGGGGTGCTCTATAACCTGCTTGCAGAACGGAAGGGCGCAACAAGACATGCTTTTCTGGCACCGCTTTTTTTGCTCCTGGTTGGCAATTTTGAAGGCTTTCTTGAAATCCTGCATCAAAACGGGATCTTCTGGAACGCCAACGCGCAAAACTTCTGGACATGGCTCGACATCAAAGAACTCAGCCAAGACCCCGCCACGCTGGGGAAAATCCCCGACCGTTTTTGGTGGTGGTGGCGGGCATCACGCGTAATACAGGACTACGACCTGCTCGGCAACTTCCGCGAAACCATCGACGAGTTCCCCACTTTCTCGTATGTGCTCGGCGATCTGCATCCGCATGTGCTGGCGATGCCTTTTGCGCTACTGGCGGTGGTAGTGGCACTCTATATTTTCAAAGGCGGCTGGCAGGGCGAAACACGCATTTGGCGTTCTCCTAATCCCCCTAACCCGATTGTCGTTTTTTTTGTGGCATTCGCTTTGGGCATTGCCATCTACATAAAAACATGGAATATCTTATTTGCCATTGCAATATTCACATCCGTCTACGTTCTAATATACATTTTACGATATTCCTTCTATCTCAAACCGCTCGGCATCTTCAGCGTGGCGCTCGTGCTTGGAGGCATCGCCTTCCTGAACACCTGGGACATCCTGATTGCCGCCGCGCTGATCGCATCCGCCTACACCTTCGCGCGCGTCCACGCCGACGGCTGGCGTTTTGAACGCCTTGAAGAATTCATTCTTTTTGGGCTGCTCACTGGCATTTCCGCCATCCTGCTCTACCTGCCCTTCTATCTCGGATTTTCCTCACAGGCGGGCGGGATACTGCCTAACGTCATCAATCCCACGCGCGGCGCACATCTCTGGGTCATGTTTGGGACATTGCTGATCCCGATCCTGCTCTGGCTTTTGGATTTGGTACGCAGCAAAAAGCATTCTCCGAACTGGACGCTTGGAATCGCCCTTGCCCTCAGCTTGCCACTCTTCCTTTGGCTTTTCTCCTCGTTCCTGACATGGATCGTGACCATCGTCGACCCCGGCCTGGTCAACGGCTATTTACAGTCGCAGCAAGTCAATTCGATCACCGAATTTCTCGCCGCAGGTGCCAATCGACGCTGGGAAAATATCGGCGGGGCGATCACGCTCTTCCTGCTAATGAGCGGGATATTTGCGTTTTTGTTTTCAAAGCCCCTGCCCCCATCCCAGCCTTCCCCCGAAGGGGGAAGGAGAAAATTCTCCCTCCCTTGGGGAGAGTTAGAGGGGGGCTTCGTCTTATTGATCGCCATCCTTGCCAGCCTGCTCGTCCTCGCTCCGGAATACGTTTACCTGCGCGACCAATTCGGCACGCGCATGAACACCATCTTCAAGTTCTACTATCAGGCATGGATATTGTGGAGCATCGCTGCTGCGTACGCCAGCGCAACACTCTTCTCAAAATCGCGCGGGGTGATGCGTGGCATAAACATTACGCTGCTCAGTTTTGTGATCGTTGCCGGACTTGTCTATCCCTTCTACGCATTCAACAATAAAACCAACGGACTCCAACCCAAAACGTGGACACTCGATGGCGCCGCTTATCTTGCCAATACTCCTGATGAAGCCGCTGCTATCGCCTGGCTGCAAAACGCACCCGATGGATTCGTGCTCGAAGCCGTCCCTGCCGCAGGAGGCAGCTATACAGGTTCAGCACGTATTTCCACCAATACAGGTCTTCCCGCGGTGCTTGGTTGGGTTGGACACGAATCCCAGTGGCGTGGCGGTTACGAGGAGATGGGTTCACGTCAAGCCGATATTGAGACCATCTACACCGCCACAGACTGGGACACTACGCAAGCATTGCTGGAGAAATACCACGTTGGTTATGTCGTTGTTGGCCAATTGGAGAGGAATACATACGCGGTCAGGGTAGAAAAATTTGAGCGGTATCTGAAACCCGTTTTTTCACAGGGTATTACAACCATCTACGCGGTACCCTAGTTGAAACAAAGCGAAACAAAAAAAGCCCCTGATGAATATTCATCAGGGGCTTCGTTTTATAAAGGTTCGGCTAGTTTTAGTTTGCTGAAGCCTGTCTCAATTTGCGAGCGAAGAAGATCACCGCAAGCAGGAGCACCATCATCCCAAGTAAACCGGGGATGCCAACATCGTCCGCGAAACCGGTATTGGTCAACTCTGCGGGCAGAGTGACCGCAGGCGTTCCTTGCAAACCCTCTGCGATCTTTGTGTTTGCTGCGGCAACTGCGTTTGTAGCTTCCACATTTGGCGTTGCAGTAGGCGTCTCTGTCGCCACTGCGATCACGGGGGTCGGGCTGGCAGTCGGCGAAGCCAATACGGTCGGGCTGGCCTCCGGTGTCAACAACAACGCTTCCGCAACAGCCGTTTCTGTCAACATCTGAGCGACCTGCGTATTTTGCGCCACGCGGGTCGCGTCGGCATCGGCAGCTTTTTCTTTCTGGCTAGGAGCAAGTACCAACGCATAAACAGCCACGCAGATCAGAGATAAAAGAATGATCCCGCCTAAAACACTCGCGGCGATGATAAAAGTGCGATTACTGGACTCTTCCTCGAATTCTTCTTCATTCTCAGGGAAGCTCATATCATTATCGTCAAAAATTGCCATAGCTACTCTCTCCTCTTTTTTATGGAATTATATTATCCCAATACTTCCAAGTTTACCAGAGGAACAGTAATTTGTTCCCCGTTTTCCAGCCTTACTACACCTGATGTTACACGCAGCCCATTCGGGAGCAACTGCTGTATAGCAGGCAGGTTGACCAGCGTTCCCATTGCGCCCGCCTGAGGTGCACGCAGCAAACGCACAGATTGACCAGGCGCAAAGCTCTCTACATCACGTGGCTCCGGAGGCAAGTTGGTTTGCGGCAACGGGATCACCACTTCAGGCCGCGTCCCCTTATAGCGGTTCAGCGTATCTGCGTTCAAAGAAACATTATCTCGTTGTCCGTTCGTACTGAGTATCTTGAAAGCAGCCGCATTCATGGACTGCTTGCCGATCATATCTGTCACAATAATGGGAAAAGGCATCTTGCGCGCCAATCCAAGCAAAGATGGATGCAAGCTGGATAGGATCAGCCCTCGGGCTGTGATATCTGCCGCTGCTTTTAGACTTTCCGCATCCTGACAGGATCCCGCTAAAAGAACAAGGCTGCGGAGACTGATGTCCAATTGGCTTGCTGCCAATATTTCGTTCGGTTTCTGGGCGAGAATGTGCAAACGTCCCCGATCAATTTTCCCGTTTCCCCAAACACCTTGAATCAGCCCCCCCACTTCCTGAATCACAACCCCGCGATTGGGAATAACCTCAATCACCTGGCCGGAGATACCAGCCTTGAGCTGAAAATCTCTCTGCGAGATGTCAATCAAAATTTGTCCACCGCCAATTGCGACAACCCGCCCACTCTGACGAACTTTGATCTGCCGTGGAATCAGGCCCTTGCTGGTTGCAACAACAGTTCCTTCATCCACTTCTTCACCAACTTGCAAACCGATCATCTTCTCAGCAGCGGCAGGGCTAATGCTCAAGAGACGCGCTACGTCGATCAAGTTGTGGCTATGCGAGAAGGATGCTTCGGCAACTACATCGGTTGCGGCAACTTTTTGGTTAAGTTTAACGATCACTTCGCCATCAACGGGCAAAATCCGTTTACGGATGATCGTAGTAAGAGCAAGATGATGAGTTACAGGCGCAAGCATAGTCTAGCCTCCCAGACTCCAGAGCCATTTTTTGATCAGATCACGACGCCGAACATTATCTGCTGTAAATTCAAGGGGGCGTCCACGTCCATCAATGACAACACCCAAGGAGCTTCCACCAACCTTCATGGAGATTTTCTTGCCTGGGCCTATACCAATATCAGCACGATGTTGGGGTTGCAGGTTCAAGTCACCAACTTCACCAAGTTTGAGCGGCAGTACTTCAAAGCCGCCTTGTTTAACTTCCACAGAGCTGATAGAGCCATCCGGACGACGCAAGCTGGCTTTGAGAATAGGTGTCCCATAGCGAGCTGTGCTGAGCGGAGAAATAACGGTTGCCAGATTGCTAAATGCACCTGTTTCGAGCGCCTGCACGGGCAGAATAGTGCTCACTGTTGCGGCTGCACCAAGGGCTGAAAGCAGATTGTTCTGATCCAAAATAATGGTGTTTATGCCAGTCGGTTGTATGGCATCCAGCAGGATGAGCAAACTTTGTCCCGGGGTGGGCGCGTTTGAAATAACACTGCCTCCGGCAATAATTACTTCAAATAACGGAAGCAAGTCTTTCTTAAGCGTGGGCACGTCGGTCGGGATGCTGCGCTGAACCTGCGCGAGAGCGATCCGCAGAGCTTCACGCCCGAGGGCTTGTTCCATCTGCAACTCGTCTTTTGTTGCCGGAATGCTCGTGGGGTAAAGCGCTTTGGTGTAGACATAGTCACTAATCCGCTCCGGCGAAATATCCATCGTCAGCCAGCGCGAAATTTTCTCGGAATCAGTGTAGTCCAATAATTCAGCAGCGTTCGCTCCCATGCCAAACTGTGGATAGGTCTTGGAGAAAAGACGGTCGCCAAAACCTGCCGTGATCGTAGCTGCAGAGGCACCAAGATTAACAGACAGGACGGCTTTGCCCTCACCATATAATTTGCTTAGCAGATGAATGATGCGCCCTTCGGTGAAAACAGAGGGCAACATATGACCGCCTGTCCATGTATCCACATCATCAACACCTGCAAGCTGGGATTTACGGATAAAAACAAGCGCGTGCGCGAGTTCTTTGCGTGCTGCGAGGAGGTCTTCTGTCTCGATAGAGGGACGGATATTCGGGGCAGTGTACAAGCCACTGCTGAGAGGTCCAAGCAATTCCTGTACGTCGTCGGCCATTTCTTTATTGCCCGCAAAGATGACTATTGGTTGTTTATCTTTGGGCATTAGGTACGTGGCAAGCCCAATGATTTCGATCAGTTTTTGGAGAGATTTCGAGGCCCCGCCGTCGGTCCCCCCCGCGATGATGATAAGGTCGGGGTTAGCTTTTAGAACAGCGTCAATCTGCTCTTCTGCCGGACGAACATCGTTGAGGCTAAGGGTTTCGACGATGCGCGCATAGGTGGTTTCGACAAGGTTTTTGGCGCTCTCTAAAGAAACATCGGAAAGCAAACCGGCCACAACGGCGCGCAAAGGCGGCCCGGCTGAGATGGTTGCCGCGATTGCATCCACCCCGCTACCATCCGTCTGAACGGAGGTAAGGATATGACCATCGCTATCAATGAAGGTGCGGCCTGTGATCTCTTCTAATTTGGCAATCGCATCACCAACACCAGAGAGGACATCGTTCACAGGCGCATATACCGAACTGAGCGCTTGCCCAATTGCTATAAAACGATAGCGCCCATCGACGATATCGAAAAGCATGGCTCGCGTCGTGGCGGAGCCAATATCAATAGCCAGTACAGAATCGCTGTCGATTACGGAAGCCATAATGTTTTTAGTGATCCTACAAAACTAATTAAGAAGTCTAGGCGGTCGATCAACGCCATGAGTGCGGCAGAGTAAATGCCTGCAAAAAGAACGCCGAAGGTCGTGGCAATAAAAGCGCCACCAATCAGCGATAAAACTCTGACAACGGGGTTTCGCTTATTTTCTCCAGCATCACCGCGTTTGGCCGTAAATTGGAAGTAGATCAAGGTTGAAATCGTGCCAAAGAGCATCAAGATCGCTTCAAAGAACTGTAAACCAGCAGAAGAATCGCGCTGTGTAGCAAGACTCAAGTCAAAGACATTGATGGCTGCCATCACCTGCGGGACGAGCGTCCCCATGACTGCGCCGCCAATTGCAACTGCGGTGCCTACCCCCACCATAAAGGCAACAGGCGGCGTCCCCACTTTCGAGAAGGCAGGGACTGCCTTGGCAAGCAATAACAAGGCCAAAAATGCGGGGAAGATAGCAACTATTTGCTCATTTGGCTGACCATAGAGCAAGGGGCGTAACAACTGCGGCGAAATCACCTGATGCCAAGCAACGGAGGCAACATAGCCCGCAGAAACACCAACGAAAATATAGATCGCGGCACGGAAGAATACATGATCCCCGATTAAATATGAAAGCACACAGATCGTCAGGATGAAGGCAACCAGCCCCGAAAGAAGTTCAGGAGAAAAAGACATCTTATTCATCCTCCTTTTCTAATTTCTGACGCGCACGCAACCCTGTAAAAAAGTTCAATACAGCACCCAATACGATCATAATCTCGGCGGCGAAGAGCCCCAGACTGTAAGAATCCCAGTATTTGCGTCCCAAGCCACTTTGTCCTTGCAGGCGTTCGTAGGTGGCGCCACCTGAAAGGCCGCTGACCAAGCCATCTAATTGAGTGGAGGCGTAGTAGGGATAGATGATCGGCTCGGCTTGCGCGCTAATTGCCATCAAAAATGGTGTTGAAGAAGCATTCAGGGGAACGGAAGCCTGTTCAATCCAGGTGCGTCCCTTTTCCACATCATCGGTCAGAACAACGACGACCGAGAAATCCGTAATATTGGAAATTCCACTCAGGGGCGCATAATCCCAGAAGGAGGTTCCGTCGAGTTGTCCGGCAATCGCAAAACGCGGATTGCTGACAAAGCTCAACATACCGGATGCGCCGCCTGGCAAATAGCCCATATTCAGGTAATCAGCGCCACGCTGATACTGATGCTGGCTTTGTGTTTCCTGAAGGAAGCGTTCGGCAAGCGCTGGCCCATTCGGCGTCGTAGAGAGAAGCGCGAGTTTCAAGCCGCGCAACATCAAGTGATCTACCAAGGGGGCTGCGGCAGCCTGCATTTCTGCGGACAAACCCGCTTCATAATCGAAAACGAGCAGCGCCGTCCCTTCGGCGGGCAACTGATTGATGATATTAACTGCAGCACCAATTTCTGGAACGGCAATATTCGGTGAGGGGATAATTTCTTTTGATGAGAGCAACGAGCCAACAATCACAACCAACATCAAGGCAGCAACAATCCAACGCAAGAGCGGGATTGATGCCGGGGCATTCGTACTGCGTTGTGGAGCGGCTTCAGATTCGCTGGCTAAAATTCGTTCCAATAAAGCCGCGCCGCTCTGTTGACTCTCACTGACTTGCAGTTTGACAGCATGTGCACGGGGTTTATTTTTTGGGCCCATGCCTGTGCCAACTGGCAAAATACCATTCAAGCCTGCTAATGGGCCTGTTGAAGCAACAACGTGCTCATCATCAGACTTATCAGAAGAGACAACCGATGCCACGGGGCGCATTGCTTGCACCCAACTCGGCAACTCGGCACCGGAAAGGTCTGTTTCTGCGGTAGGCGATTTCGTTTCAGCATCTTCCTTTTCAAGATCATCCGGCCCCAAACTCGAAAGCCAATCGGGCATTTCGATGCCAAAGATTTCGTCGTCCTCGTCATCGTGGAGGGGAGCACCAGCTTCTACAAAAGCGGGACTGGAAGCCAACGCTTCTGGAGCAGCTTCTTTGTTTGGATCATCGGCAAGATCATCGATCACGGGCAAGGAATCTAGCCATTCAGGAGTTTCATTAGCAGGTTCAAGATCGGAGGCCGTATCTGCTTCTGTACTACTCTCCATTCCGGAAGATGCATCGGTGGTTGGCTCGCCTACGCGAGATAGCCAATCGGGCATGTCATCTGCTGATTCAGCAACAGACGCTTCGCCCTCCTGTGCACTTGCTTCCGCTGAAAAAATATCTTCCCGCAGAGATTTTTCTTCTGTTTCACCTGAGCCCTGCAAATTCGCCAACCAATCCGGCAAATCGTCCCCCGATTCAATGGGCAGATCATCGCCCATCAGCGCAGGAGTAAGTTTTGTTTCAGGTTCAGTGGCTGGCGTTTCAGCAACTGAATCTTCATCCGCCCGCAAGCCTGCCATCCAGTCTGGAAAATCGTCGCTCGTTTCAGCAAGAACAGGTTCTTCTTCAGCTTCTAAAGCTGCATCCAACTCAGGAGCAGGAGCGCTTTCATCAGCAGGTTCGTCACCAGATGCTGCTTCAGCTTGTGACGCAGTCATCCAATCCGGGAGGTCATCGCTGATTATCTCGGAAGCGACTTCAGGGGTGGATTCTTCGCCGCCCGAAAGCCAGTCAGGGAGATCATCAGATACAGTTGATTCAGCTTCAGAAGTAATTTCTTCTTCAGCCTGCAAAACTGCATCCAATTCAGAGAGAGCCTCACTGGCTTCAGCGGAAACCACTTCAGGCGTAGTGTCATCTCCAGAAAGCCAATCAGGCAGGTCATCAGAGGCTGCTTCTGCTTCTTCAGCTTGTGGCGCAGACATCCAATCCGGGAGGTCGTCGCTGGTTGCTTCGGAAACGGCTTCAGAGGCAGATTCTTCGCCCGAAAGCCAGTCGGGCAAATTATCGTCAGAGGCGGCTTCAGGAACGGTTTCGTCAGCGGCCTGCAAATTCCCTATCCAATCAGGGAGATCATCGTTAGCGGGGGCGGGCTCCACATCTGGCGTTTCAGCAACAGGTGTTTCTGGCGCTGCCTGTGAAGGCATGGGGAAGTCTTCATCAGAAACTTCACCGACAGATTGAAGGTTCGCCATCCAATCGGGGAGCTCGTCGTTAGCGCCACCAAAATCAGGAGTGGCATCTGCTTGGGGCGCGGGAGCAGGGGCGGAGGCGGGCGTCTCGGCGGAGGCTTCCGCTTCATCTGAAAGACGAGATAACCAATCCGGAACACCTTCATCATCACTTGTTGTGAATGTGTCAGCATCCAAATTGGCCTCTCCATCAGATACCAGGTCGTCTGGTGAAGTTTGTAAATCACCCTGCAAATTGGAAATCCAATCAGGGGATTCTTCGTCCGCTTCTTCTATTGGCGCAGGAGGTACATTTGCTGTGATCGGCTCGTCAGTAGCCGGGACACCTGCGGGGGCAGGCTCCGGTTCTTCAGGCGCAAGATCACCTTGCAAATTAACCAGCCAGTCTGCGGCTTCTTCTTCATCGTCTTCGTTTTCGCCACTATCTTCAAGCCCGGACAACCAATCCAACGGGTTGACATCATCTTCTTCATCTGCTTCAGCAGAAAAATCAGGGATGATAGGAGCATCATCAGGTTCTGTTACCGGCGGCGTTTCAGGTTCAGGGATCTCTTCAGGGGCTTCGGGTATATCTTGATCTGTCTGGCGAGCACGACGCAACCAAGCAGGTAGGGCTTTTTCAAGCTCTGATGTGCTTTTTTCCGTCGGAGTCTGACCAGAAGAGAAACGCTCAGCAAAACCATTTAATTCGTTGGTACTCTGCTTGAGCAATTGATTACATGCGCGACAGCGTTCGAGCGTATCTGGGTTCGGGGCACCACAAACGGGGCAGCGGACTGTTTCTGCCATAATTATTTGCCCCCGTATGGGCGGTCAGCGCCCATCAAAACGCGTAAGCCGGTCAACAAGGTGCCTAAGGCAACCCCGATCAGAATACCGCGTGCACCGCTGGTCGATAAAACGTTGATGATCTTGGGGCGAAATAAATCGCCAATTAAAGGTAATTGGAAAAAGGGCCAGGGAGCAGCGCCTATCATCACAACAACTGCAACAAGCAAAAAGATGATGGTCATCAGGTCACTACGTCGGCGTAAAAGGCGAATAGCAGCATAGATCAGCGTTACCGCCATGATCGCCATCAAGCTCGCTTCAACGGGAAGAATGACCGCGTTGAAAATATTGACCATGGTTGGAGAACTGGGGCTCAGCATCAACCCATAAGTAAGAGTCAATAACAAGGCTGAAATCAGGAGAAGGCTGTAGACGCGCTCTTTATCTTTTTTAACGATCTTGGTGAAGTGGACAATAATCAGGTTCGCAACACCGACAAAAACTGCTGCGCCGGCAAGAATAACCGCCCATTGGACAATTGCAATACGCAGCGTCCCCAAAACCGTATTCTCAAAGAAATAGCCAAGGAGAACAATCAAGCCAGTTCCGATGGCGATTGCTGGGGCAAAATATCGACTCATACCAACCCTGCCAAAAGCTTCATCACAGCTCCACCCAAAAGAACGACAATAATCAGCCAACGCAACGCATCCTGGACATATAGGCTGACGACATGCGATCTGCTGCCACCCATATAAGCGCCTGTAGCAAATAATTCTTCACCGATCAATGGCTCTTGCGCACTCGCGTAGATCAATGCTTGCGCAGGGAGGGAATCAGTAGCCGAAAGCGTGAACGCATCTTGACGTTCAATGGCTTCCGTTAACAGACCAACTTCCACCCCGAATCCACCTACCATTAAATTGGAAGAAACCTCTTCGTCGGCAATGGTTGAGAGACTCCCCGCTGCATAAGAGAAGGGCGTCAGACCAGTCACGCGACCTGCCCCGGATTTGTATTGTTGATCTCTTCCAGCAGCATGATGCGCAGCGCGCAGGTTATCTTGGGCAAGCACGGCCAAAGCTGCATCCCCTGTTGTTGCCACAGGAGATTTATCGCTATCAGCAGCCAGTTCCACGAGGTAGCGCAACGCACTGAGCCCCACAAATGAGGCCATAGTACGCTCTCGAACAACATCGGCAGAACCTAACGAGAAGTGAATACGTGTTCCCTGCTCAACAGCGGTTCCAACCGATTGAATAAATTTAGTAAACGCGGGGATGTTACGGAAAGAGGCTTTCACTCTATCTTTAAGCAGGTAAAGCCCAATTAATAAAATTGCGCTAAAAACTACGAGAGTGAGGCCAGCAAGGGCGGGTAAACGCACTGGATTATTCCTTCCTTAAAAAAGCTGCAAAAGCTCGTGTTTCTTCCTGGTTTTCCAGAAATGATGCCAAATTTCTTATATCTTGATTTTCAGTAAACGGTTGCCCAAAATAGAGTAATTGAGCGCCAAGTAACGTGAACGGTTCCCCTACTTCCAAGAGCCAACTGGCAAGACCTTTCAGGCGAAAGCGAGACAGAGTATCTGCCCATTTTATCCAGTCTGCACTTGGCATTTTCATAGAGCAAAGTATAGCATATTTTAAGGTTTGGAAAATTCTAGCTTCGTAACAGACAAGGTTGCGCAACCGTATTAGGGGGACTTTTTACCCATCTTGATTCACAAAAACAGTTTGCGTGGGGTAAGCAAATTCAACGCCTGCTTGTCCAAATTTCTCAAAAAGGGCAAGATTGATCTGTTGTTGCACATCCATATAGTCGTTGTAATCTGCTGAAAGGATGTAGTAAACCACTTCAAAGATAAGCGCAGAATCGCCAAACTCTTTGAAGTGAACACGGTCAAAGCGGGCAAGATCATTTTGGGTAACGATATCACGTACCCATTCAGGGATGATGCGCAGCGTCGTGGCTGGGGTCTGGTAGGTAATCCCAAAGGAAAATCCGATCCGGCGTTCGCCCATGCGTTTATAGTTGCGAATCCGGCTGTTGAGCAGATCGTTATTCGAGAAGATCAACTGCTCGCCGGAGAGACTGCGCACGCGCGTAGTCTTCAATCCCAGTTTTTCGACAGTTCCCATATAGTCGTCAACCACAATAAAATCACCGATCACAAAGGGTTGATCCAAAGCGATAGACAAAGATGCAAAAAGATCAGCAAGAATATTCTGCACCGCTAACGCAACCGCGACACTGCCAACGCCCAAACCCGTTAGTAACGTTGTGATCTCAACGCCAAGATTGTCTAAGGCCAACAACAGCATGACCGAGAAGAGAACTAGCTTGGCAACAAAAGACAGGGCGCGGAAGGTCGTGACTTGACCAGCATCTTTTTCAATATTTTCTTCCTGATATTGCTGAAGCGAATATGTGATGAGGGAATTTCCCCAGATCGTAAGCTGCATCAAAACTGCCAACATCGTTATTTTTGCAAACCAAAACTGCACGTTCTCCGGAATAGTGAGCAACAGAGAGCCAAAATAGAGTGCAAAAATCATAGTCAGAAAGAACTTTGTCTGCATGAGTACATCAGCAATAAGATTGTCGTATTTTGTTTTTGTCTTTTTGGTAAAGGATAGAAAATACGACAGGAAAATTTTCTTAAACAACCATAAAATAAAAATAATAAAAAGTGTCAGCGCAAGCGCCAGCAGCCACTCACGGACAGTATTATCCAAAAAGACCAGTTCCAAAAAACTCACAGCACCTCTCTTTTAATCAGCGAAATCATCCTGTTCTGCTGAAAAACATCTCAATAATTAAATCACAGTATAGTATAAAGCGCCCTGAAATACAGCTTTGGCTTACTATTATACAAAGAAAGAATGCTTATCGTTTTTTCTTTGTAAAGATTTTATTAATAAATCACTATATACCAGTTCATTGCTTGACAGTCGTCTCTTACTCCTGTAGAATACCGCGAACTTACAAGGAAACCTAAGAAAAAAATGCCTATTTTCTCGCTCGTCCTTATTAGCATCATCCTTATTAGCCTGGTCCTTATTATTGGGATCAAGGAGATGCACGTTTGGGTCACTAGCGAGGTTTTGAGCGAGTAGAAAGACAAAACTAAAAGTTAGACAAGGGCTGCCCAAACGGGCAGCCCTTTTTTGTTGTTTTCAGTCATCCCCATCCCGGCTCTCCCCCGCCAGCGGAGGAGGGAACAAAAAGGAAATTTTATGAGATCAGACATTATCAAAAAAGGTTATGACAAAGCTCCCCACCGTTCGCTATTGCGTGCGACCGGCGTCGTCGGTGAAGGGGATTTTGATAAGCCCTTTGTCGCTATCGTTAATTCTTATGTGGATATAGTACCGGGACACGTCCACCTGCAGGAATTTGGTCAGCAGGTTAAGGACGCGGTGCGCGCCTCGGGCGGTGTACCCTTCGAGTTCAACACCATCGGCGTGGATGATGGCATTGCGATGGGACACGGAGGGATGAAGTTCTCGCTGCCCTCCCGTGAGTTGATCGCCGACTCGGTCGAGACGATGATCGAAGCGCACCAATTCGACGCCATGATCTGCATCCCAAACTGTGACAAGATCGTACCCGGTATGTTGATGGCAGCCATGCGAGTCAATATCCCGACCATCTTCATCTCGGGCGGACCGATGCCCGCAGGCAAAACGCCGGATGGCAAAGCGATCGATCTGGTCTCAGTCTTCGAGGGTGTTGGTGCTTTCTCGGCAGGCAAAATTGACGAAGAAGAATTGACCATGCTCGAAAAGTTTGCCTGCCCGTCCTGCGGCTCCTGCTCCGGGATGTTTACCGCAAACTCAATGAACTGCCTGATGGAAGCGCTCGGCTTGGCGCTGCCTTTCAACGGCACCGCCCTCGCCACTACCCCCGAACGGGAAGCACTGGCACAGAAAGCCGCCAAACAAATTTTCACCCTGATCGAAAAAGACATCAAACCCCGTGATATTGTCACTGCCGAAGCCATCGACGACGCATTTGCGCTCGATATGGCAATGGGCGGCTCGACGAATACCGTCTTACACACCTTAGCCTTAGCCAATGAAGCCGAAGTGGAATACACAATGGCGCGCATTGATGAAGTTGCCGCAAAGGTACCGCATATTTCCAAAGTCTCCCCTTCGGGCGCATGGCATATGGAAGATGTGCATCGTGCAGGCGGTATCCCCGCCATTTTGAACGAAGTTCAGCGTGGGCGTGAGATTCTGCATTTTGACCGCATCACCGTCAGCGGGACAACGCTTGGGGAGTCGATCAAGGGCTATGACATTAAAGATGAAGAGGTCATTCGGCGTTGCGAAAATGCTCATTCGCAGCAGGGCGGTTTGGCTGTGCTCTTTGGCAATCTCGCCCCCGATGGCGCCATCGTCAAGATCGGTGGCGTGAGCAAGAATATGCTCCAATTCACCGGCACAGCGCGTGTCTACGAATCGCAGGACGCAGCGTTGGTCGGCATTCTGAGCAGCGAAGTCAAGGCTGGCGAAGTAGTCGTTATCCGCTATGAAGGGCCAAAGGGCGGGCCTGGGATGCAAGAGATGCTTTCGCCGACTTCTGCGATTATGGGACAAGGTCTCGGAGATAGTGTTGCGCTGATTACCGACGGTCGTTTTAGCGGTGGCACACGCGGGGCTTGCATCGGGCATGTTTCACCGGAAGCAGCTGCGGGCGGCGCAATTGGTGCGCTCAAAGATGGGGACATCATAGATATAGATTTAACGGCACGCAAGTTGAATGTACGTTTGAGCACGGAAGAAATCCAAGCCCGTTTGGATGCCCTGCCTGAATTCCATCCAAATACAAAGAGCAAATGGCTCAAACGGTATTCCCATTTTGTGACATCCGCCGATACCGGCGCAGTATTGAAGACTGAGTTTTAGCGATATTCCCTTGTAGTAACGACTTTAGTCGTTTGCCAAAAGGACTGAAGTCCTTACTACGAGGAGAGAAATTATTTCAAGAGGAGAAGAAATTATGAAATTGACTGGCGCAGAAATTTTGATGGAATGTATGGTGCGCGAAGGTGTGGAGGTTGCTTTTGGGTATCCCGGCGGCAATATTATGCCCGTGCATGATGCGATGTTGAAATATCCGGTGCATCATGTCTTGACCCGTCACGAACAGGGCGCAGCCCACATGGCGGACGGATACGCTCGTGCATCCGGCAAGGTCGGCGTTGCCATAGCAACATCTGGCCCCGGAGCGACGAATCTCGTGACCGGCATCGTAACCGCAATGATGGATTCGGTACCGATTGTTTGTATCACCGGACAAGTTTATGAACACCTGATCGGCGGTGATGCGTTTCAGGAAACTGACGTAACCGGTATTACCCTGCCCGTCACCAAGCACAACTACCTAATCACCAGCGCTGACCAGATTGCCGAAGTCGTGCGTGAAGCTTTCCACATCGCCCGCAGCGGACGACCAGGTCCGGTTTTGATCGACTTCTGCAAAAACGCCCAACTCGAAGAAATCGAGTTTGAGTATCCCGAAGGTGAGATTTCACTGCCGGGTTACCGCCCACCCACAAGAGCACCCAAAGCTGATCTGGAAGAAGCAGTCAAATTGATCGAAACTGCCGAACGTCCCGTCATTTTGGCGGGGCACGGCGTCCAGATGTCCGGGGCGATGGAGGAACTGCAAATCTTCGCTACCAAGACCAATACTCCGGTTGCAATGACCCTGTTGGGGTTGGGGGCGATCCCCGCATCTGATCCGCTAAGCTTGGGCATGATGGGTATGCACGGCGAAGCCTACTGTAATGAAGCGATCCAGAATTCTGACCTGATTTTGGCTTTCGGGATGCGTTTTGATGACCGTGTGACCGGTGTCTTGAGCAAATATGCACCGAACGCAAAGAAGATCCATGTCGAAATCGACTCAACTGAAGTTCATAAGAACGTCGCAGTCGACGTCCCCCTAATGGGCGATCTGAAAAATGTCCTGACCGACATGATCCCGATGCTCGATGAATACGAGCATGATGCCTGGATGCAACAGATCAGCGAATGGAAAGCTGACACCAAAGAGCGCAGCATTATGTCTTGGCGTGATGACGGCAAGCTCTATACCGCGCACGCTATCCGTGCCCTGTGGACGGCCACCAATGGCGACTCACTGGTCGTCACCGGCGTGGGACAGCACCAAATGTGGGCTGCCCAATATTACGAATTCGAAAAACCCTACCGCTTGCTGACCTCCGGCGGCGCAGGCACGATGGGCTACGGCGTTCCCGCTGCTTTGGGCGCATGGTTTGCGCAAAAAGAAGAAGATGTCTGGCTGATCGACGGCGACGGCAGCTTCCAAATGACCCAGGCGGAACTCTCCACCATGGTGCAGGAAGGCGCAAACGTCAAGATTGCGCTGATGAACAACAGCTTCCTCGGGATGGTACGCCAATGGCAGGAATTCTTCTTCGATAAACGCTACGCCGCAACGCCCATTAGTGGACCTGATTTCGTTAAATTGGCAGAAGCGCACGGAATCCCGGCAAAACGTGTCACCAAACCGGAAGAAGCAATGGATGCCATTAAATTTGCCCAAGAGACCCCCGGACCGGTTTTGATCGAGTTCCAGGTCGAAATGGAAGAAGCCGTTTATCCGATGGTACCTGCGGGTGCAGCACTGAACGAAATGTTGCGCCGCCCGATCAAGAAATAGGATGTATGAATTTGCGAGGAAGGCTTTAGCCTGACGAAGCAATCTCACCTAATATGAGACTACTTCGTCGCAAGAGCACGCTCCTCGCAGAATCATGCTTAGCAAATAGGAGAATTTGAAATGGATCATACAATCGTTGCTTTAGTCGAAGACAAACCCGGTGTGCTGAACCGTGTCGCATCGTTATTCCGCCGCCGTAATTTCAATATCAAATCATTAAACGTTGGCAATTCTGAAACCCCGCATGTCTCGCGCATGACCATCACCGTTGATGGCAAGGTAGACGCTAGGATCGTGGAAGCCAACCTGTACAAACTCGTCAACGTGATCGACGTGCAGGATGTCACCAACGAGCCAGCCGTCGTACGTGAATTGGCGATGATCAAAGTCAACGCTACGCCCGCTCAACGCGCAGAAGTGGCCAGCTTGGCAGGCATCTTCCGTGGCAATATCGTCGATGTTGCCTCCGACTCGATGACCGTCGAAATGACCGGTAATCAGGAAAAAATCGCCGGTCTGGTGGAATTGCTCGGTCAATTCGGCATTCTCGAAATGGTACGCACAGGCAATATCGCCATGATGCGTGGTGATATGAGCGGGAAGCGTTATTCCCCTGAAGCGAACTAGCATGATTCTGCGAGGAGCACGCTTCTGCGACGAAGCAGTCTCACCCCACCATGAGATTGCTTCGCTCCGCTCGCAAAATCATTATCAATAAAAATTTATCTAAAAGGAAACCTTATTATGGCAAAGATGAACTTTGGCGGCGTTGAAGAAACCGTCGTCACCCGTGAAGAATTCACTCTCGAAAAAGCACGCGAAGTGCTCAAAGACGAAGTCGTCGCAGTTTTAGGTTACGGCGTACAAGGCCCCGCTCAATCGTTGAATATGCGCGATAACGGCATCAACGTAATTGTCGGTCAGCGCAAAGGCTCCGCAAACTGGGATAAAGCAGTTAAAGACGGCTGGGTTGAAGGCGAAACTCTTTTCTCCCTCGAAGAAGCTGCCGAACGCGGCACCGTCATTCAATACCTGCTTTCCGATGCGGGACAAAAAGCACAGTGGCCCACCCTCAGCGAAATGCTCAACGAAGGCGATATGCTTTACTTCTCACACGGTTTCGGCGTCACCTATCGTGAACAAACCGGCATCGTGCCTCCCGAAAACGTGGATGTCGCTTTGGTTGCGCCCAAAGGCTCAGGCACCAGTGTGCGCCGTAACTTCCTTGATGGTTCCGGCATCAACGCCAGCTACGCTGTGCATCAGGATGCTACCGGCAAAGCTGAAGAGCGCACCATCGCACTGGGCATCGCCATTGGCGCCGGCTATCTTTTCCCGACTACTTTTGAAAAAGAAGTCTACAGCGACCTGACCGGTGAGCGCGGCATTTTGATCGGTGCGCTCAGTGGTGTGATGGAAGCTCAGTACAACGTGCTACGCAAGAACGGTCACAGCCCCAGCGAAGCCTTCAACGAAACCGTCGAAGAGTTGACTCAATCGCTCATCCGCTTGGTCGCCGAAAACGGCATGGACTGGATGTACGCCAATTGCTCCACCACTGCCCAACGTGGCGCCCTCGACTGGCATCCCAAGTTCCGTGATGCCGTTGCTCCCGTCTTCGAAGAACTCTACGAAAGCGTCAAGAACGGCACCGAATGCCGTGTAACGCTCGAGAAAAATGGCGACCCAAACTATCGTGAAGGTCTCGAAGAAGAATTGAGCGTCATGCACAATTCCGAAATGTGGCAGGCCGGCGCGACCGTCCGCTCCCTGCGCCCTGAAAACGCTAAAAAGTAACTAGAGAAAAGACTAGATGAGTAGAGAGTAGTCAGTCTCTGAGCGGAGGGCTGAACGAAGAGAAGCCCGCAGTCGACGTGTGCCCTTTAGGGTAAGAGCGGATTTACAAGTAACCCGTCCTTCGACTACACCTACGCTCTGCTACGGTTCCGCTCAGGAACTACTCTCTAATCTCTCTTCTCTACTCTCTACAAAAAAGGAAAACCTTATGAAAGACAATTACGTCCGAATTTTTGACACAACGCTACGAGACGGCGAACAATCCCCTGGCGCATCCCTGACATCGAATGAAAAACTCGAGATCGCCCGTGGACTTGCCCGTCTCGGCGTGGACGTGATGGAAGCTGGCTTCCCCGCCGCTTCGCCCGACGACCTCGAAGCGGTGCGGCGCATCGCTCAAGAAGTCGGCAACAGTGACGATGGCGAGCCGCCCATTATCTGTGGCTTGGCACGCACCACCAAATCCGACATTGATGCCGCCTGGGAAGCCGTGCGCCATGCCAAACACCCCCGCATCCATACCTTCCTCGCCACTTCTCCGATCCACATGAAGCATAAACTGCGTATGGATCCAGAAGAAGTCGTTGATAAGGTCAAAGAAATGGTCGGCTACGCCAAAACGCTCTGCGACGACATCGAATTTTCGCCCGAAGATGCCGGGCGCAGCGAACCCGAATTTCTCTACCTTGTACTGGGCGAAGCCATCAAAGCAGGCGCAACCACGCTCAATATTCCCGACACTGTTGGTTATACGACACCAGACGAGTTCGGCAACCTAATCGCTGGCATCATGGAAAACACCCCGGGCATCGAAAACGCCATCGTCTCCGTCCACTGCCACAATGATCTCGGTCTCGCCACCGCCAACACCCTCGCTGGCTTGGCTGCGGGCGCACGTCAAGCCGAAGTGACCATCAACGGCATCGGCGAGCGAGCGGGCAACACCTCCCTCGAAGAAGTTGCCATGACGATCCAAACCCGCCCACAAATGTACAACCTCGAAACCGGCATCGACTCCACGCAGATCACCCGCATGAGCCGCACCGTCTCCAACTACACCGGCATGAGCGTCCAGCCGAACAAAGCCATCGTCGGCGCAAATGCTTTCGCCCACGAAGCAGGCATCCATCAGGATGGCATGCTTAAACATCAGTCCACCTACGAGATCATGACCCCGGCAACGGTCGGCTTGAACCGCTCCAGCCTCGTGCTCGGAAAACATTCTGGTCGCCACGCCCTTAAAGTTCGCCTTGCCGAACTCGGCTACGAAGTGGATGACGAAAAGCTGCGCTCTATCTTCAAACGCTTCAAAGACCTCGCTGATAAAAAGAAAGTCATTGCGGATGCAGATCTAGAAGCGCTCGCCGAGGATCAGGTCTACCAGACCAAAGAGCATTACCGCTTGGATGACTTGCAAGTTGCGTCCGGGACGATGGGCATGCCTACCGCTACCGTACGTTTGTTCGGCCCCGATGGGAATCTCCACACCCACGCCGCTATCGGCACGGGTCCCGTGGACGCCACCTACAAAGCCATCGACGCCATCGTCCAGATGCCGAACATCTTACTGGAATTCCATATCGACGCCGTCACCGAAGGCATCGACGCCATCGGCGAAGTGACCGTGCGCCTGAAGCCCGAGAACGGCAGCGTCCCCAAACGAACCTCGCCCCAAAGTGGCATGGAACGTCGCCGCACCTTTGGCGGCTACGGCGCCCACACCGACATCATCGTCGCCAGCGCCAGAGCCTACATCTCTGGCTTGAACAAACTACTCACTGCCAGCGGACGCTATGGCGACGTCGAAGAAGTTGCCAGCGAAGTTGGAGCCGCCAGTTCCTGAGCGGAACGAGCGACAGCGAGAGTAGTCGAAGGACGGCTCTCGCAAACCCCGCATTTACCCTATGCGCTACGCTCAGAAATTGTAAGTATTAAAAACAGGAGAATAAAAATGAAGAAACAGGAAACACCCCAAACCGAAGAACATATGATGGAAACATTCCCCGCCCCGCAGGGAATGCCCGCCGAATGGCAGGAACACGATGTCGCTACCGCCAAATATCGCCTGATGAAACAAGCAGAGCAAGCTGCCAAAGTTGCAGAAGACGAAATCGAATTCAGCACCGATGCCGAAAAAGCAGCCCATATGATGGAGAAATTCCCGTCGCTGAAAATCGAGCCCGAAGAATGGCACTGCAATACTTGTAAGTAAGACTTCAGAAATTAGACCTTAGACTTCAGGAACTAGACTTTAGCGTTATTTTCTTTTTCCTTTGTAGTAAGGGCTTTAGCCCTTAGCGACTGAAGTCGCCACTACGAGGGCAAAGCTGATAGCTGATGTCTAACAGCTAAAAACTATGAATCCAAAAACCCTCTTTGAAAAAATCTGGGAGTCACATCTCGTTGCTGAAAGTGACGATGCGCCCTCCATCATCTACATTGACCTGCACCTCGTCCACGAGGTGACCTCGCCCCAAGCCTTTAGCGGATTGCGTGAAAAGGGGCTGAAAGTCCGCCGCCCGGAACGCACCATCGGGACAATGGATCATTCCATCCCAACCATCTCGCTCGACCTGAACAACGCCGATGCGATGGGCACGCAGCAACTGCATCAATTTGCGGCCAACTGTGAAGAGTTCGGCATCGACCACTACGGGGTGGACAACCCCAATCGTGGCATCGTCCACGTCATCGGACCTGAGCAGGGCTTCACCCAGCCTGGACAGACCATTGTCTGCGGCGACAGCCACACGGCTACGCACGGTGCTTTTGGCGCATTGGCGTTCGGTATCGGTACATCTGAAGTGGAGCATGTCCTTGCTACCCAGTCGCTGCTGCAAAACCGCCCCAAAACTTACCTCGTGAAATTCGAAGGCGAACTCCAACCCGGCGTGACCGCCAAAGACATGATCCTTGCCCTGATCGCCAAGATCGGCATCGGCGGCGGGACAGGCTATATCTTTGAGTATGCCGGTGAAGCTGTGAAGGCGCTGAATATGGAAGAGCGCATGACGCTCTGCAACATGTCCATCGAAGGCGGCGCACGGGCTGGCATGGTCGCCCCCGACGAGACAACTTTTGAGTATCTCAAAGGTCGCCCACAGGCCCCGCAGGGCGCTGACTGGGATGCCGCTATTGAGCGCTGGAAGCAACTTCCCTCGGACGAGGGCGCTGTTTACGACAAGACCATCACGGTTGACGTGTCCCAACTCCAGCCGATGGTCACGTTCGGCACCAACCCGGGGATGGGCACCCAGATCAATTTAACGGTACCCAGCCCAGACCAAGAGCGAGACGAGGCGAAGCAATCCGCACTCGAAAAAGCGCTTGCATATATGGATCTCGAACCCGCCAGCGCATTGGCTGGTCATCCCGTCGATGTGGTTTTTATCGGCTCGTGCACCAACTCCCGCATGACCGACCTGCGTGCGGCGGCGTCGATTTTGAAGGGGCGCAAGGTCGCCGAAGGGCTGCGCCTGCTGGTGGTGCCTGGCTCGGAAAATATCCGCAAACAGGCGGAAGCCGAGGGCATCGACCAGATCGTGCGTGAGGCCGGCGGCGAGTGGCGTTTTGCGGGCTGCTCGATGTGCATTGCGATGAACGGCGACAATCTCGAGCCCGGGCAGTACGCTGTCAGCACGAGTAACCGCAATTTTGAAGGTCGGCAAGGCAAGGGCGGACGCACTTTCCTCGCCAGCCCGCTGACCGCCGCTGCCAGCGCCATCACCGGCAAGCTCACCGACCCACGAGAATTAATGTAAACCAGCTCCTGAGCGGACGCTGAGTAGCCCGAAGGGCGTATCGAAGAGACGAAGGACGGCATTTGCAAACTCGCTCTTACCCTAAAGGGCACACGTCGACTGCGGGTTTCGATACGCACGAAAAGCATCGGCGCTACTCAACCCTCCGCTCAGAGACTGTAAGGAAAAATTATGGAAGCCTTTACCAAACTCACATCCAAACTGATCCCCCTGCCCCACACCGACGTCGATACCGACCAGATCATCCCCGCCCGCTACCTGAAAGTGATCGACAAGAACGGTCTGGCGGAAGGGCTTTTCGATAGCTGGCGTCGGCTCGACGATGGCAGCCCCAACCCCGATTTTCCACTCAACAAAGAGGAATATCAGGGTGCGCAAATTCTCATCGCTGGCGACAACTTCGGCTGCGGCTCCTCCCGTGAACATGCTCCCTGGGCACTGATGGGATGGGGCATCCGCGCCGTCATCAGCACATCCTTCGCGGATATATTTCGGGGCAACGCTCTTAAGAACGGTTTGCTACCGCTAGTCGTCGATGAGGCGACCCACACATCCCTCTTCGACCTGACCGAAGAAGCACCCGCTGCCTCCCTCGATATTGATCTCGCCTCCCAAACACTGACCCTGCCCGACGGAACGAAGGTTTCGTTTGAAATTGACACCTTCTCCAAGACTTGTATGCTCGAAGGTATCGATCAGCTTGGCTATTTGCTCAAGCATGATGAGCAGATCGCGGCGTTTGAAGAGGCGCGGGGCTGGTAAGTGCGTGATGCGTGAAACGTGTTGCGTGATGAATTAATGGATGCGTCGCACCAGCTTCGACAGGCACTTTCATGACGATGAGCATTCTGCTTGTCGAAGAGAAAAAAAACATCGTTTTGGTGCGACGCATCACATACGGACAAATATTATGAAGACTAAAAAGAAGGTGAACTGGGCGCGGATGCAATTCCCCGCCCAGCGTATTTGAGAAAATTCCGTGCCCGCCCCCTTCCTAGCCTTCCCCCGAAGGGGGAAGGAACTGGTTCTCCCCCTTCGGGGGAGATGTCCGTAGGACAGAGGGGGCTGAACTACTCTCTACTCATCCAATCTCTACTTTCTAAAAAACGGAGTTTCTCATGAAAGTACAACTGTACGACACCACCCTGCGTGACGGCACCCAAAGCGAGGGCATCTCCCTCTCCGTCAACGATAAATTGAAAATCACAAAAAGACTCGATGATTTTGGCATCGACTATATCGAAGGCGGCTGGCCAGGCTCTAATCCCAAAGATGCGGAGTATTTCGAGCGTGTTCGTGAACTTGATCTGAAGCACGCCAAGATTGCCGCATTTGGCTCGACGCGCCGTAAGAATAGCGAAGTCGCCAACGACCCGAATATCAAAGCTCTCGTCGACGCGCAAACGCCCGTTGTGACGGTGGTCGGCAAAAGCTGGGATCTGCACGTCTACGATGTGCTCGAAACCACGCCCGAAGAAAACCTGAAGATGATCGAAGAAAGCGTTGCTTATCTCAAGAGCCTCGGCAAAGAAGTTGTCTACGATGCCGAGCATTTCTTCGATGGCTACAAAGCCAACGCTGAGTACGCGGTAGCAACTGTCCAAGCGGCATCACGCGGCGGGGCAGATGTGCTCGTCCTCTGCGAGACGAACGGCGGTTCCCTCCCATGGGAAGTGGAAGAGATCGTCAAAACTATCATCGAAAAAACCGATACGCCAGTCGGCGTCCACACTCACGATGACGGCGGCAACGGTGTCTCCAACTCGCTGGCGGGCATCCATGCGGGAGCGGTACATGTGCAGGGCACGATCAACGGCTACGGCGAACGGGTCGGAAATGCCAATCTCTGCACGATCATCCCGAATTTACAGCTTAAAATGGGCTACGAATGTGTCAGCGCCGAGAACCTGAAAGGGCTTTCCAAACTTTCGCATTACGTTGCCGAAGTTGCCAACCAACCGCTGAACCATTACCTGCCTTTTGTTGGAAAAAAAGCCTTTGCACACAAGGGCGGTATCCACGTTGCGGCGATCTTGAAGAACGAGGATTCGTATCAACACATCGACCCGACACTGGTCGGCAACAAACGCCGCACACTCGTCTCTGAGCTTTCGGGACGCGGCAATATTATCGACAAAGCCGCCGAGTTTGGCATCGAAGTGACCAGCGAAAAAGCCAGAGCAGTCGTTGAACAGATCAAAAATCTCGAAGCACAAGGTTTCACCTTTGAAGGTGCTGGCGCATCGGCGCAATTGCTGATGCAGCGTGCCGAAGAAGATTACCAGCCACCTTTCGAACTGATCGACTTCACGGTCGTCGTCGAGCACCGCAAAGGCTTGGGCGTTTTCGCCGAAGCGACCGTCAAGGTAGCTGTGGATGGCGAAGTCTTCCACACTGCCGCCGAAGGCAATGGGCCTGTGAATGCGCTCAACAAAGCCCTGCGCAAGGCACTCGAAGGCTCTTATCCCCGTTTGGAAGAAATCCATCTCTCCGACTACAAAGTCCGCATTTTGGATAGCGAAAGCGGCACCGCCGCCAACGTGCGTGTGCTGATCGACACCAAAAACGGCGATAGCTCCCGCTGGAGCACAGTCGGGGCGAGCACGAATATTATCGAAGCAAGCTGGCTTGCGCTGGCGGATGCAATGGAATACGCATTACAGAAAGAATAGCTCACCACAGAGAGCATAGAGTTCACGGAGATTTCAAAAGCTTTTCTCTGTGCTCTCCGTGTGCTCCGTGGTAAAAAAGGAAAAAACATGAAAGCAAAAATCACTTTACTGCCCGGCGACGGGATCGGTCCCGAAGTCACGGCAGCAGCACAACAAATTTTAGAGAAGATCGGCGAAAAGTTCGGGCACGAGTTTGAAATGGAAGCCCATCACATCGGCGGGATCGCCATTGATGAAACCGGCGTACCGCTCCCGGATGAAACGCTGGATGCCTGCCGAAGGGCAGACGCCGTGCTATTGGGCGCGGTCGGCGGCCCAAAATGGGATAACCCGAACGCTTCGGTGCGACCCGAACAGGGTTTACTCGGCTTGCGCAAAGAACTCGGTCTATTTGCCAATCTACGCCCTGTGCAGCCGCATCCCCAACTGATGGGCGCCTCCCCACTAAAAGAGAGCCGACTGGCTGGCACCGACATGCTCATCCTGCGTGAACTGACGGGCGGCATCTACTTCGGGCAGCCGAGCGAAAAGCGCATCAATGCCGATGGTGAAGAAGAAGCCCTCGATACGATGATCTACAGCGAGCACGAGATCGTACGCATCGCCAAACTCGCTTTTGAATTGGCAGACGAACGCCGCAAAAAGGTAACATCTATCGACAAAGCCAATGTGCTCGAATCATCCCGTCTCTGGCGAAAGACCGTTGCCAAAGTTGCTGCTGACTACCCCGGCGTGGAACTCGAAAACCTGCTCATCGACGCAGCGACCATGCACCTGCTCTCACGTCCCAGCGACTTTGACGTGATGGTCACCATGAATCTCTTCGGCGACATCATCACCGACGAAGCCTCGATGCTGACCGGCTCAATGGGCAATATGCCCTCCGCATCGCTGGGCGAAGATTTGAACAGTTTCGGCAAGCCGAGGGGCATGTACGAACCCATTCATGGTTCTGCGCCGGACATCGCAGGCAAGGGTATCGCCAATCCGATTGGCACGATCCTTTCGGCGGCGATGATGCTGCGCCACTCGCTGGGATTAAGCGCGGAAGCGGAAGCCATTGAAAAGGCGGTCGATACGGTTTTGAATCAAGGTCATCGAACCGGCGACATCGCCAAGGAAGGCGAATCCCCGCTCGGCACAGCGAAGATGACAGCGAAGCTCATCGAAGTTTTGTGATCCAGAAAGCCCCCGTCCTTTTTTATGAGCGGGGGCTCTTTCTTTTACTCCTGTTGTGATATACTCGCCCACGCAAAATTCTACCCAGTAAAAAAACGCAGGAGATTTTCTCGAAATGAAACGTTTACTTCCTCTTATCCTAATTCTTACCATCCTTCTAAGCGGATGTGGCGCTTTAAATTCCGCCACTCCCGCAGCCGATGCGACTGCGACAATCAGTGTTGAAGATATCCGCGCTACGGCTGATGCGATGGTCTACGCCATGTTGACCCAAACTCAGGCTGCTATGCCGACGAATACCCCTGTCCCACCGACAGAGACTCCGACACTTGTGCCAACAGCAACCATCACCTTAGTGCCGACGATTGCAGAAGATGCCGCCACTACAGATGATGTTGCAGCAACACCAACAACAGAAGCAGCAGCCATTATCCCAACAAGTACGACTGCATCAACATCTTCAGCAACTTTCCCGTGCACAGAAAAGCCTCTCACAGCCTGGGAAGTTAATAGTGCCACGGTGACAGTCACGAATAACGTACCTAACACACAAGCTTATGTTTTCTTCTGCATAACAACCATTGATGGACAAGCAGGTTACATCACGGTCAATGCTGGTAGCTCGGCACAAATCCCTTATGGTTATGTTACGGCTACGGCTTGGGTCTCAGGCAAGAAAGATTTTAATGCAACCACAGGTTTCGAAGTAAAATCTCCAGATAGTACGCAAATTGTGATTGAAGATGGGCGCATCTATTACAGAGCGGGCTGCGCACCTGGCTGTTAAAAACTGCCAACAAGTTACAGACAACACTAAAAAAACCCTCCCTTTTGTGGAGGGTTTTGCAATTAAGGCATTATCCAAACAATTATCCAGCGATATTGAAGAGATACGATGATGATGCCTTTTCGGACATGCGTGCAACGAACATTCTTAACCTGAAAGGCACTTGTGTTACGCAAAAAGCACCTTTGGCAGTCTTTCACCATCCATCTTCCCCCTTGGGGACGTGTGCATCGAATAAGTGTAAAAATGACCGCCTATTGATTTATCATTGTGTAATATCGATGCTTATGATGAAGCGTAATTCTCATATATTGCGTTAGCCTCCTCCCTATTCCTTGCTTCGCTCGGAGCATTGCATTTAGGGGGATTAAAAGAAGATGCCCAATGTCTTGGAGACATTGGGCATCTTCTTTTTGTAGTAAAAGGATCTTATTCGGGTTGAACGTCGATCAGGACAGCGCGGACAGCAATACGATATGCATAGCTGTCGTCTTCTTCATCATAGCCCTGACAGGTGAGGAGCGTGATCCAGTCATATTCTTCGTGGGTGATGGCGCTCAGGTCATTGGGGAAGACCTTACGCTGGGAGCGTACCTGATAGGTATAGCGTTGCCCGTTGGCGTGCAGGACAATTTCCGTGCCCCAGTAGACTTTTTGCAAATCAACGAAGGGGCCTGGAGCGCCATTTGGCAGGTAAACATGCCCGGTGATGACGGTGTTGCCCGGCAAGCCCGGATAGGCAGTGCCTTCCAGATAGCCTGCTTGACCACCCAGCCAGGTTAGATCCCAGCCTGTGTTGTTGAGCGGGACTCCCACGATGGGAAGGTTAGTGCCCAAAGTTGGGATTTCGAGCCACATTCCGCTGAGAGGCTGGTAGGTGCTGGCAGCATTCTGCTCGGGGAGAGAAGTGATGCGGTTCGGGGCAAAACCAGTTGCGGGCAAGGGCGGTCTGTTAATCTCGACAGACGATGTGCGCTCATAGTCATCAACATTTGTTGTGTCAGCAGGATCGTACCAGCGTTCAGTTGAATCATCGTTGTAGTCTGACTGCACTTCGGGCGTTCCATCCGGTTGAGGATCAATCGGTAGGCTTGTCCACGCGACATTGGCTTCGTTGGTGACCGGTGCCGGGCCAACAAAGAGAGTGTCGAAGGTGATCGTTGTATGCGCTTTTTGCGTCGGATCGATAGCATCGTAGAGCGGGAAGCTATCCCAAACGATTGTTATCGTTCTGGTTGCGGCATCGTAGTCAAAGCTATCGTATGGGATCGGGCTGCCAAGACTGGCGCTGCCATCCACATATTCAAGGGCTTCAGGCAGAACATCAGTGATGACAACATCGTAGGCGTTCGCGGTACTGATATCGGTATGATAGATATCGATGCTGAAGGGGATGGTTGAGCCTAACGGTGCGACAGGGGTTTCGGCCGTTTTGTCAATATCCATATCGGGCTCGATAATCTCGACTGGTGTTGCTTCGCCACTGAGTTCGCCGCCGTCCCATGTCCAGGTGATGAGGTTGTTGAGTTCATCCGTACCATTGCTATTTTGAGCAATATCCAGGACAGCCACGCGATAAGTCAGTTCAATCGTCTGCTCGTTGCTGGTATCGGCGTTGGTCAGTGTACCGAGGTTGAGGGTAAATTCTCTACCAGCGTCGGGATCGGACGAGCTTGGCGGCGTGGTAATGAGCGGATTACTGCTGACAATATTCGTGCCATGAGCACAAGCAGCTGTCAGATTGCCAAAGCCATCATCGGCAAAGGTAAAGAGGGAACTGCTTAGGTCAGCAGAGGAAACAACCAGATCGTGTTTGCCATCAGCGGGCGCATTGAGTTCGGCACAGTCGACAAATGCCAAGCCTGCGTCAAGGTTATCGACGGCTTTGACGTTGGTCATTGTCACGCCCGCAGGAACAGTGAGACTGACGCGGTAAGTAAGAATTTCACCAATCGTGACAATGGGGTCAATAGTAGCAGCATGGTTGGTTTCAATTAAGGTCTTGACGTTTTCACGCGCGAGGGTATCTGTGTCGTCATCCGTGTCGGTGGAACCGTTTGTATCAGAGGCTGTGACCGTGTTAGTGATCGAAGATGCTGAACCGAGATCGGCTTCATCTTTGACGCGCACGGTGACGGTGACGGTTTTGGTTTCACCCGGGGCGAGGAGCGTGGTATCTGCACCCGGTAAAGGTTGCAGGTCTGTATGATCCCAGGTGACGACGCCTGCAGCTTCCGTGCCGCTATCGCTAGCAGAGACAAAGTCAACTTCAGCGGGCAGGGTGTCGGTGATGGTCAGATCGGTGAGGTCAACGTCACCAGTGTTTTCAACCACGATAGTGTAGGTAATTTCGCTGCCGGGTGAGACGACGGTGTAGCTATCGTCTTTTGTAACCGTCATGCTGGATTCCTGATCAGTATGATCGTCACTTTCAACATGCCCGTCGGGGTCTTCGACTGAAGCAGTGTTAACGATGTCGCCAGTTGCGGTGGCAGATACGGTAGCTGTGACGCTGTAGGTGACATTCTCGCCGTAGGGGATATTGACACTATCACTAATATTGCCCGTTCCCGAAGCTGTGCAGGATGCACTGCCGGTACCTGCGCAGGTCCAGCTTGCTGCCGTTATTGATGCGGGGAAAGTGTCTGTGACGGTTGCGCCACTAACATCTGCCGGGCCATTGTTGGTAATTACAATTGTGTATTTGATCGTGCCACCCGGCAAGTAGTGAGCATTGCCATCACCATCTGATTTGGTAATGCTCAGGTTGTAGAGCGGGTTTTTGTAGACACCAAAGTCGACGCGTGGTTCGTTGGTAAAGCCGATGGCGTTATCTGATGTGGCTGTGTCTTCGCCTTTGGGCGTCAGGGTGACAACTTCACTCTGGATATAACCGCCCAAGCCAGTGGAGCCGCCAGTTTGCGAGCCATTGTCATCATCGTTAGTGGTGTCTACATCGGCATCGGGGGCAGGTTCGTAAGCATTGGCTGCGCCTGTGCTTGTGACGTAGTCACGCAGGGTTTCCGTTCCTTCAAATTCAGCAGCCGGGATGCGCAGGATGTAGTCACCTGCCGGGAGGCCGGTGAAGTGGTATTCGCCTGTAGCCCAGGCACCACTGCCCGTTATAACGGAAGCGAGTGCAGATCCAGTGGCGTTGCCGGAGGCATCCACAGCGTAGAGTTCGACGGTGACGTCATCTATGCCTGTTTCGGCGTTAACTTGCCCGCTATTATCAACATCATCCCAAACCAGATCGCCGAGGCTGATGGTGTAGAAACCGAAGTCGACGGTCATGTTGGCCTGGTTGTCGGGCTGGTTGCCCTGGTGGAGTGCGCCAGCGGCGCTGGCATCTGTGTCGCTTTCCAGGGTCGGTTCAGTGGCGCTGGGGGCCAGCCCAAGAATAACGGTCTGCGAGACAACATCTCCGCCGCCATCCAGTGTACCGTTGTCGTCAGAATCGAGGTTGGTTTCAGGCGAGGCTGCTGTTGTTTCACCAAGTATGCCGTTGCTGTCACGTGAGGTCTGCGATGACCAGTAGCCAACCAGTGCGTTATAGGTACCGCTGGTATCAAAGTTATCGGCGGGGATGACGACGCGGTAGTGGCCTGATTCCAGCCCGTCAAAGAGGTAGTAGCCACCATTGGCAGTGACGGTCGTTAAGCCAGTATCAACAAAGGTGCCAGTTGGGGTACTGACGCCGTTGCCAGTGTCGGCGTAGAGTTGTACAAGTACGCCATCCACACCAACTTCGCCATCGGCAAAATCGAGCACGGCATCGTTATCTGTGTCGTACCAGACGCGGTTACCAAGCGCGTAGACAGTGGTGAAACCAAAGTCAACAGTCGGGTTGGAAGTCGTGCCGGTGCTGTCGTCCACGTTCGTATTACTCTGCGCACCGGTATCGCCAGGGGTCATTGTCAGATCACCGGAGGTCACCACGCCATTGCCGGTACCCTGACCGTTATCGTTATCGTCGATGTTCGCATCGGGGCCGGTTGTTGTGGTGTCGTCCAGGTTGGCATTATCGTTCGTGCTGGCAGAGCCTGCGGGGCTAGTGACTCTGACAATATACTGGACAGAATCGCTGGCATCGCCACCGGGTAAACCGGAGAAGGTGTAGTTGCCGCTGGCGTTGGTCAGGATACCACCTGTGCCATCATCACCGTTGCCATTGATGCCATCGGGGCCCCAAGCATCATCGGCGGTACCGAGGATGCCATCTGCACCGGTAACAATTTCGGTCGTGGTGCTGCCGTTCGTTACAAATAACTGGACAAGGATATTCTCAAGCAAGGTATCGCCAGTTGAGTACGCGCCATCTTTATCCACATCACCGAAGACGAGGTTGCCAATCTCGGTCTTGTAGAAGCCGAAGTCGACTTTCATGTTGGCACGCTGATCTGGCTGATCGCCATCGCCACTGGAGGCAAGATCCGATTCGCCTGTGGGTTCGCTGGTTGCCGTTGAACCGAGTGTGACTGCCTGCGAGATGACGCCACCGCTAAAAGGAGCGCCAGTTTGCAGGGTGCCGTTATCGTCAGAATCGACATCGTCGTCAGCATTGTCCGGGATGGCGTCTGTGCCAGCATCATCGGGGTCGGGCGCGGTGGTTTCGCTGGTGGTGCCATCCGCTTGCATGAGGGTGGTGGATGACCAGTAACCGTACAGGTCGCCACCGCTGGCAAACTCTGCCGCAGGGATCACGACAACATAGTCGTCAGCGGTCAGGTAGTCGAAGAGGTAGTAGCCGCTGGCGTCGGTGGTGGTGGTAGCCAGCATGGTTGTCAGGTCGCTGGCTGCATAAAGCTGGACGGTGACATTCGCAACACCGACTTCGCTGCCGTTGATGGTGGCGCTGTTGTCGGTATCGAACCAGACACGGTTGCCGAGAGCGTAGGCGTAGGTAAAGCCGAAATCGAGGCTGTTATCGGTAGTGGTACCGTCGGCCTGGTTGTAGGAGACTGCCGGGGCGGTGGATTCTCCCGCAGATAACGTGAGCAAGTTGGAGGTCACGTTCGTAGCGGTGCTTGATCCGGTGCCAACGCCGTTATCGTTGTTATCCGCACCAATGTCGGGATCATCGTTATCGTTCTGCGGATTTGTGTCGATGGTGCTGACGAGTTGTTCTGGTGTGGTCGGTGTGGTGACACGAACTCTGTAGTCGCCAGCGGGCAAGCCATCAAAGGCATAGACGCCGCTGGATGTGGTTGTGGTGTCGATGACGGCATTTGTGACGCCGTTGAGCAGTTCGACGGTGACACCATCAAGCAGGGTGTCGTCAGCGAGTACGTAGGTGCCATCAGCGTTGTCATCCAGATAGACGAGGTTGCCGATCTTGACTTTGTAGAAACCAAAATCAACGGTCATATTGGACTGCGCATCGGGCTGGTTGCCAAAGTCGCCGCTGTCCAGGTCTGTTTCACCGGTCGGTTCAGAGGCACCCGTGCCGAGCGTAATTGGCGCGGAAATGACTGCGTCGGGGAAGTTAACCGCGTCGAGGTTGAGCGTGCCGTTGTCATCATCGTCGTCGTTGTCTGTGTCGGCATTATCGGCGGTTGTTTCAACAATTGCGCCGGTACCATCCATCGCAGTTTGCGAGGAGTAGTAGCCTTCAAGAGGCTGTCCGCTGCCAAACTCAGTGAGGGGGATGACCACTTTGTAGTCCCCAGCATCGAGGTAGTCAAAGAGGTAGTAGCCACCGTTGGCTGTCGTTGTTGTAGCCTGGTAGGCAAAGACACCGGTCGGTGTGCCTGTGCCGTTGCCGGTATCGGCGTAAAGTTGGACATCAACACCATTCACACCAACTTCACCAGCATTCATCGTGGCGTTGTTGTTGGTATCGAACCAGACGCGGTTGCCGAGGGCGTAAACGTTCAGGAAGCCGAAATCGAGGGTGTTATCGGTGGTAGTACCGCTGGCGTTATCAATGATGATATTGGTGGCGGTTTCAGCCGCATCCATCGTCAACGCAGCGGAACTGACCACGCCTGCGCCAGTACCAACACCGTTATCGTTGTTATCGACATTGGTATCCGGGTCTGTCACATCGGTGGAGGTATTGTCTGGATAGGTGTCGATGGTGCTGGTGTAGTTCGCCTGTCCACCGGCTCGGATATAGTATTCGCCTTCGGGCAAGCCTGTGAATTTGTAGAGGCCGCCGCCGCTGGTAACGTAGTCTGCGCCAGCATCATCGGCAGTGCCGTAGATGCCGTCAACGCCGATGCCGATTTTGACATCGTCGCTTGCACCGTTATCAACGGCGCCATTTGCGCCGAGGGTGTAAAGTTCCATGGTCACGCCGTCGATTCCAAGATCAGTACCATTGAAGATACCGTTCTTGTCGGCGTTATCGTTGAAGACCAGGTTCCCGATCTCGGTTTTGTAGAAGCCGAAGTCGACGGATAGATCGGAACGTCCATCAGGTTGGGTACTATCTTCCGTGGTGCCAACACGCAAGTCATCGTCCGTGGTCGGTTCGCTTAATCCAGTAGGGCCAACGGCGATGGCAACGGAGACCACATCCCCACTGACGAGCAGACCGTTATCATCCAGATCAGTTTGATCGTCTGAATTGCCGGTCGCACGTGTTTCGGAGAGGGTTCCGTTTGCGAGCATTTCTGTGGCAGATGACCAGTATCCCTCTAAGACGCCGCTAAAGTTGCTGGCAGGGATAACGACGACATATTCGTCGGCAGTCAGGTAGTCGAAGAGGTAGTAACCGGCTTCGTCACCGCTGGCAGTGGTGGTGGTTGCGAGAGCGGCGCCAGTGGGGGCGCCAGCGCCATCAGCCAGGTAGAGTTCAACGGTGACACCGTCGATGCCGATTTCGCCAGCATCAATATCGCTGCCATTGTCGGTATCGAACCAAACGCGGTTACCGATGGCGTAGGCATAGGTAAAGCCGAAGTCGAGACTGTTGTCAGTGGTGACACCATCAGCCTGGTTGTAGTGGATCACGTCGGTGAGCGTACTTGTGCCTTCACCAGCACTCATGGTGAGCGTTTCTGAGGGCACTTCTTGACCAGCACGCGTATCGTATCCAACGCCGACACCATTATCGTTATTATCGGTGCCAACATCGGGATCGTCGCTATCGCTTTGATCGTAGCTATCGATGGTGCTGACCAAGCCTGTGGGGGTGGTCACTTTGACAACATAGTCGCCTGCGGGCAGGTTAGTGAAGAGGTATTCGCCGCTGGCATTGGTGGTGGTCGATGCGATTTCATTGTCGCTGGTGTCGTAAAGTTTTACTGTCACGCCGTCCAAAAGGACATCCGTACCAGAATCGTAGGTACCGTTGGCGTTTTCGTCGCGGTAGACCAAATTACCGATCTCGACTTTGTAGAAGCCGAAATCGATAGTCAGATCGCTGTAGGCATCCAGTTCGCCGTAACGACCGCGTGAGTTGGGCCCATCCCAGTTTGTTGGGTTGTTGGTGTAGTCGCCCGGCGTTGTATCACCGCTGCCGGTTTCGCTCGTTGGGTATCCGCTGGTCGCGCTCAAGTCAATCGTCGCAGAAAGGATGCCGTAGGTCGAGCCAGCCGGATTCGTGCTATCAATGCCGTTATCGCGGCTGTCGGTATTATTGCTGGCATTGTTAACGGTGGTTGTGCTGCTGAAATAACCGAACAAATTGCCGGTTGAAGCAAAGTTATTCGCATCCACGGCGATGACATAGCCAGTCGGAGCAAGGTTATCGAAGAGATAGTAGCCGCCAACGGTTGTATCCATGCGTAAGGCAGCACCATCGGGCGTGCCATCACCATTAGCGTCTTGATAGAGGCTGACGACAACACCATCCGGGACGGGCTGCTCACTAGCATCAAATTGTCCATTATTGTTTGTGTCGAACCAGAGCCAGTTACCGACACTGCGCGGCTGAACAAAGCCAAAGTCGAGGGTCAGGTTGCTATTAACATCCGTTTGCCCGAAGAGACCGACATTACCGACACCGTATGTGCCTGTATCTGCGCTAATATCTGTTTCGTCGGTGGGCGTTACGGGTTCATTCTCGTAAGACATTTCAAATACAGGACTGATAATGCTATTTGCAAGGGGATTTGCATCGTCAATGCCTTTGTCATTAATGTCTACATCATCATCCGTAGGCGCAGCTGCCCCGTCAAAGCTGCTAACGTAATTTTGCAAAGGATCGCCCGGTACAAGATCGCCGACACCTGTATTGCCAAAATTATCATCAGCGACATGAATATAGTAATTGTCGGCGGGCTGCAAACGATCAAAGAGATAGTAGCCTGTCGCATCCGTCGTTGTATATCGAATAAAAGTGCTATCACGCCAGAGTTCAACGCGTACACCGGCAACCCCAGCTTCTGTGGCGCTCATCACACCATCATTGTATTCGCTCAGGACGACTCCGCCGCTGCCATCAGCGCCATCATCGATCCAAACGCGGTTACCAACACTCATCGGCGGGATAAAGCCAAAATCAATTGTCATGTTGCTGGTCGCATCGGTTTCGCCAAAACGACCGATATGACCAGTGCCATCACCGGCAGTAGGATCAAAACCAACCGCCACACTGGAGTCATTACTCAAGTGAGATTCAAGCAAGGGTTCATCAGTGCCGCGCACAAGGAGAATAGCGCCACTAAAGACACCGTTCAATTCAGGCGTATCAGTATTAACACCGTTGTCATCTTGATCAAGTTGATCTGTGGATGTGTCCAAATCCAGGTCCTGTGTTTCTGTGCCTGTCGGCTGGCTGCTGTACCAACCTGCCAGAACGCCAGTATCTGCGAAATTCGCGGGCGTCACCTGCACAAAATAAGTACCAGGATCGAGGTTATCAAATAAGTAGAAACCATCAGAATCCGTAACATCTGAACGACTCAGTAAGCGTTCACCGGCATCAGGCGTGCCATTGGCATTCCCATCGCGGTATAGATAAACCGTGGCACCCACAACGGGCAACTCTCCAGCTTGGCGGAGACCATCATTGAGCGTTCCAACAACATTACCGCCTGCATCCAAACCATCGTCGTACCAGAGATAATTACCAATGCTGAAAGGCACGTCCGAGCCGCCGAAGAAACCAAAATCGACGGTCAGGTCGCTGGTTGCATCGGTTTCGCCATAGCGACCGCGCAAATTGTCACCGTAAAGCGTTCGGTTCGCAGAGGTGTTATCCGGCAGGTCACTTTCGCCGGCCGGTTCGTTATCACCCAGCGGAACAATATGGCTAAAGACCTCCGTGCTGGCTGTGGGTGGTGTCGTGGTATCAATACCGTGGTCAGCGCTGTCGGGATTGCTTTCCGGCGGGTTTGTATACGTCGTAGAGGAGGGCGTTCCTGTGCTGCTGTGTAAGCCATAGAGGGCATCGCTGGTGGTGGCAAAGTTAGATGCGGGGATACCAACAATGTAATCGCCCGCAGGCAAGTTATCAAAGAGATAGTAGCCGGCGCTGTCAGTCGTTGTGGTAGCAAGGATGGTCATATCATCAGGAATGCCATCATTGCCTGCATCAATACCCGCATAGAGATTGAGCGTAACGCTCGCGATCCCTGGGTTTGCATCATCCACCGCATTGATGGTGCCGCTGTTATCAGAGTCACGCCACACGCGGTTCCCCAAGCTGTGGGTTTGGACGAAGCCAAAGTCAAGGGTCAGGTTGCTGCTGCTGTCCACTTCGCCAAAGCGACCAATGCGGTCTGCACCGTAGGCAGCCACGTTGGTGGGGTTGCTGGCAGGAATATCGTTATCATCCGTTGGCATACTGGTATAAACCAACGTAAAGGTACGGCTGCTAATACCATTGGTGAGGTAGCTGGTATCGTCTTCACCGTTGTCGTTCAAGTCAGCGGTTTCATCGTCGAAGGCAACTTGATCTTCACTGCTCTGATAGCCTTCGAGCGCTCCACTGCTGCCAAAATTGGATGCAGTCACTTCGACATAGAACTTACCTTCCGGCAGTCCATCAAAGAGATAGTAGCCACTGGCATCGGTAGTGGTGGTGCGATAAACATTCGCTTCGTCCACGCCATCGACAACATCATCGTAGGAATCGTCGCCATCGGCATCGTAATACAGATTCAAGGTAACGTTTTCAACGCCAGCTTCTGCACCATCCATAACGCCGTTATTGAATTGGGTCAGATCAACATAGGGCGAAGCCAAAATTTGACCTTCATCAAGCCAAACGCGGTTACCCAAACTGAGCGGCGGGATAAAGCCGAAGTCGATGGTTAGATTGCTATTGTCGTCGCTTTCGTTCCAGCGTCCACTCGCCCCAAGGCCATCCCAGCTTGTGGGGTCATAGTCATCGGCGGTGGCGTCATTGGGGTTGGTGATATCATTGCTGAATTGACTTTCAGTAATGGGTTCACTGTCCCAACCGAGGGTTAGCAAACCGCTGGTAATGCCGTTGACTTCGGGATGCTTGTCGTTTACGCCGTTATCATCGACATCCGTGCCACTGATTTCGGTGCCTTCCAGAGCGCTGCTGTACCAACCTTGTAATGCGCCATGAGCAAGCACCGCAGTGCTACCGTTACTATCGTGATCGAAGTTATCGTTGAAATTGCCCGCTGGTATGTGGACGAAGTAATCGTCGGGAGTTAAATTATCAAAGAGGTAGTAGCCTTCAGAATCGGTAATATCCCAGTAAACAAGGGTGTCGCCGCTGTCGAAAGTATCATCACCGTCGTCGAGATAAAGCTCAACACGGACATTTTCAATTGGCAGTTCCCCGGCATCCATGATGCCATTGTTCAGAGTCCCGCCACCTGTGCCGTCATCATAGAAGACGCGGTTACCGATACTCATCGGTTCGAAGAAGCCAAAGTCGATGGTCAGATCGCTGTTGGCATCGGTTTCGCCATAGCGACCACGAGAGTTCGTGCCATCCCAGGCAGTGGGGTTGTTGCCAAAACCTGCATCAGTCGTGTCACCGCTGCCGGTTTCGCCGGTAAGCAGTCCGGTGAGCGGATTGGCGGTCAGATTTATGGTGGTAGATAAAACGCCATAGGGCGAAGCAAGCACATTTCCAGGTTCGACTCGGTCGATGCCATTGTCACGACTATCTGTGTTGTTGGAGGCGTTATCCACATTTCCTGTGCTGCTGGTGTATTCATCCAGCACAATTAGCGTGTCCCCTACACCCGTGTTATTGAAGTTATCAGCATCTACGCCGACGAGGTAGCGCGCGGGCGGGAGGTTGTCGAAGAGGTAGTAGCCGTTGGCGTCAGTGAGGTCAGTGCGGATGGCTGCGCCATCAGGTGTGCCGTTGTTATCAGCATCGAGGTAAAGGCTGACTTGTGCGCCTACAACAGGTGCTTCGTCACCGTCCAGAATACCGTTATTGACGGTACCACTGCCAGTGCCACCATCATCAAACCAGAGGCGGTTACCGATGCTGCGGGGCGGGGCGATGAAACCGAAGTCGATACTCAGGTTGGAGTCGTTATCTTCCTGCCCGTAGTTGCCGTGCACATCAGGGCCGTGATCAGCATCATCTACCGGTTCGGAGTCATAGTCCATCGTGAAGACAGAACTAACGATGCCATTGGTAAGGTAACTAGTATCGTCGATGCCATCATCGTAAAGATCAATATCACTATCTGAGAGAGAGCTGCCAACACTGCTAATGTAATTAGCCAGCGGATCGCCAGCGACAACATCACCAGAGCCAACGTTTGAAAAGTTATCGGCAATGATTTTCACTTTATAGTCGCCGGGCTGAACGCGTTCAAAGAGGTAGTAGCCATTGGCATCGGTATCGGTTGTGTCGATGATGGTATCGCTGCTGTCCAGAAGGACAACCCGAACACCTACAACCCCCGGTTCGTCGCCGTTCATAATGCCATCGTTATATTGATTGATGTCCGTGCCGGTTGTGGTGCTGCCGGAATCAAACCAGACATGATTACCGATGCTCATCGGCGGGATGAAGCCGAAATCGACGGTCAGGTTGCTGCTGGCATCCGTTTCGCTATAACGTCCGCGCGAATCAGGGCCATCCCAAGCAGTGGGGTTATTGCCAAAGCCAGCGTCAATGATATCGCCACTCAAGTGAGTTTCACCGGTTGGCTCTGGAACGGGAGCGTTGAAGGCGTCGCGCTCTAAAATGACAACGCTGCTCAAGACACCATAGGTTTCAGGATAATTGGTGTCGATACCGTCATCGTTACTGTCGATCCCTGCTTCTGCGTTAGCAGGATCAGGCACCTGACTGCTAAACCAACCTTGTAAAACCGGGGTGGCAGCCGAATAGGCCGCACCGCTGCCATCGGGATCAAAAGCGGTATCGCCAAAGTTGCCCGCTGCAACTTTGACGTAATAGTTGCCTGGGTCGAGGTTATCAAAGAGGTAGAAGCCGTTGGTATCGGTGACATCAAAGCGAATCAGTTCGATGGCTTCGGCAGTGCCGTTCAGATTGCCATCACGATAGAGTTCGACGCGCGCGCCTACAACAGGGGTTTCGTCGGCATCGAAAATGCCGTTGTTGGTATGTCCGCTGATTGCGCCGTTATCTTTCCAGACATGGTTACCGATGCTAAAAGGCACATCTGTGCCGCCGAAGAAACCGAAGTCGACAGTTAGGTCGCTGCTTTCGTCGGTTTCGGCGTTAACACCGCGCCGGGCACCATCAAGACCATCTGCGTCGTCGTCAGAGAGGTAGCTTTCGCCCGTCTCCTCAGCGTTTAGGGTCAGGACTATGGTGTCACTGAAGACTTCCAAACCCGGAATGGCAGGATCAATACCGTGATCTTCCTGATCGCCAGTACTGTCGGGCGGATTGGTGTAATCAGCTACAGGGCTTGCCCCTGCACCGGTGCTACTGCGCAAACCTTCGAGCGCAGCGCCCACCCCGAAGTTGCTCGCCGGGATACCGACAACATAGTTGCCCTCAGGCAGGTTACTGAAGAGGTAGTAGCCCGCAGCGTGGTACCCGTTTGCGTCGGTGTAGGCGGTATCGGTGATAGTAGAGGCAATCGGCACACTGGTATTAGATGCCAGGTACAAATTAACAACCACTCCACCAATACCGGGATCGGTATCATCAGGGGCGTTGACCGTGCCACTGTTGTCGGAGTCACGCCAGACGCGGTTACCGATACTGAGCCGCTCGGGGATGGTGATGCCGACTTTGCGCGGCTCAGAGGCAAGCAGGTCTTGCCATTGAACACCGGGAGCAGCATCTTTATCGTAGGAGCCAACGTGCGAGAAAGAGTTCCAGGCGATCTCTCTGGTTTGGGCGTCGTCCTGGGTAAAGCCATCGGGCGGGGCATCTTCTAAAATGGACATGGGCACGCCAAAGCGGAGTTCGTTTCCCGCCGGGACGGCTTGCTCTATTTCATTAGTTATTAATTCAATGCGGTAGGCACGGACGGCTGCCCAATCATTTGCAGTCCAACTAGTAGTTGTGCTTGTCCAATCGTCTGTACAGCCGCTTGGAATGGAGGCCCCGGCAGCTTCATCAAAAACTTCGGGCCGGCAGGGGTTGGTGGATTGGCTATATTCGATAAGGAAATCACTGGAAGCGAGTGAGCCTGGACCCTGAATGAATTGAATGGGGCCGGTTAGGGCAGGGCGGAATTCAGATTCACGGGCTGAATTTGTCAGAACGCCGCCTGAACCGGTATCGCCAAAATAGGGCAGGATGTCGTAGAGTACATACTCCAACATGGGGACATTGCCTTCGTTGAAGATACGCAGGTTGTATTCAAAATCGTCCAAGTTGGGGTTTGTGGTTGGTGGGACGTATTCATTCGCTCCCAAAGCACCTTCAGGGTAGGCTTGGGAAACACAGGGATAGCGTGTGAAGTGATTTGTGGCAATAGAGGTAATGCCATCAATGCCGCCATCCGGACAGGAGTTAGCAGGCAGGGGAATCGCAGTGCTCAGCGGTAAAGCCGTAAAAGTTTGATAATGGATAACTTCGGCATTGTCCGGGTCGATACTGCGAATCCATTTTTCGCCGCGCAGGGCTGCCGAGCGTTCGACTTTGTAGCTATCGGTATTTTGGCAAACGGTCTCGGCTGTATTGCTATCGCTGTCGAGGTCGGAGCCATCTGTAAGCGTGGAGCCAACTTCACAAATTACAGAATCCGAATCGGTGACAGAATATAGGGTGTTTACATAATCCTGTGGCAATGTACCAGGTGGGACACGAGCAAAAATTTCGACTGTGACGGTATGGCTGCCATATTCCAGCGGCTCGATATATAAGGTTGGGGAGGTTTCTGTGCTGTTATTCCAGGTCCAGGTTAAATCCTGCCCTGATTGTGTAAAGGTAGGTGATGCCTCCACATCATAGCCGGTTCCGGTGGCAGGCAGGGGATTACCATCGAAGGTAATATCTCCCTGCCGCACGAATATTAATCCAGCAGGGAGAGTATCCTGAATAGTCAAGCCATTCAATGGAGCGGAGGAACGTTCGGTCACATCCACGCTGATCGTGTAGCGCAAGGTGTCATTAGGCAGAATGGTGGTATCGGCAGTAAAAGTGTTGATATTTGGATCATCCCAAATATCGTAGCTGGCGCCGGGAGTTTCATTTTTCGTTGTACGCAAGCTGACGAAATCACCTTGCACGGTCATATCTTCGATGTCGCAGGTGCCTAATTGGAGGATGCCGTTACTATCGCGGCGTCTTGCCTGTAAACAGTTATCGTAGGTTTGAGGTAAAGTGGTGGGATCAACATAACTAAGAGTAACCCCGTCGGTTGTATTCACATCTACATCGCGTGGGGTAACGCGAATTTGGGGACTGTTGCTAAAGGACCAATCAAAGGGTAAACCGGGCACCCAAACGCTATCATGATCTGAGTCGTGTTCGAAATCCCAGCGTACGGCGGTGATATTGTCTGGCAGGGTATCGTAGAGGGTATTATCGTTGTAGTCAACAAGCCCCAAAGTCGTCCATTCACTGGGGGTGTCTATATCAGGCGCGTCATACGTAGAGTATTGAACGGTGGCGCGAACAATATCGAAGAGCGGATTGCCATCCAACTCTTGAGCCCAAGCACCACTGGTGATCTGCATAACTTTTAGCTGGGGTGGCAAATGATCAATCAGGGTGACTTCATCCGCAGGATAGTTTGTGGCATCTGTATCAAGATTGAGCGTAAAGCGTGCTGTGCCCGTGATACCAACCGGGTCACCGGCATCGTTTTTGCTGTAGTGAACCCCTTCAACGATATTTTGAATATCGTGTGTCTCATCAATATTGCCAGAGCCGTAACAATCAGGGCAGGGATCTCCAGCATTATCTTCATAATCGCCAGTTGCATTCGCAGAGTTGGTAAGGCCTGTACTGCTCGTAGTGAAGCCATCTGCTGAATTGAAACGGATTGTGACATAGCGTGTGGCACAAGTTGGCGGGGCGATGGGACCGGTAATATCCCAGGTGACAACACCGGCTGACTCTACGCCCCCATCGCTGGCAGAGACAAACTCCACTCCTGAAGGCAGCGTATCAATGATTTGGACATTGGTCAATTCCACGTTGCCGCTGGTTGAGTTCGGGCAAAGGCGTAATTGATAAGTAACGTTGGTATCGACAGTTGGGGGAATAGAGGGACTGTAGAGCGTTTTCGTTAAAGTCCAATCTGGAGAAACTGTTCCGATGTCAATGGAAGGCGCATCCGCAGTGACGGGAGTGAGCCAGTCCGTCTCGCTGGGCGGTTTCACCCTACCGACAGCCTGGTTATCCACCGTAGCTGGTAAGGGACGCGCATCGTAATTAACACGCACAGCGATGACCGCATCAGCCTGAGAACCATCGAGCAATAAATTATCATCTTTGGTGATAGTGACCGTGCCAGCGCTCTCTGTCATCGTATAGCCGGACGGTGCATAAGACTCTGATGGAAGATATGTAAAATACGATGACAACGTATCTGTGATTTCCAACTCACCACAATCGGTAGTCAGACTACTGCATTGAAAGCGGATGCGGTAGAAGATGGTATCACCCACATCAGCGGAGGTGATATTGCCATCAATGGTTTTGGTGAGGAAGAGATTGGCAATATCCGCATGGGGACGGGGCATCCCGGTATCCATAACGGGAGCAGCTTCCGGGTCAAGAGCGGGAGCGGCTTGGGTGGATTGCTGAGGAGACATAAATTGTGTCCCCCAGATCAAAGCCACTAAAGAAAAACGTATAAACGAAAAAAATATCTTCTTAAAACTTTCATGATGCATAATTTACTCTCACTATTTCTGATAACAAAGTTGGATAAATTTTCTTAAAAAAAGCCCTAAATTAGGGCGAAATATACAAGGTAAACATTATAAAGGACTAACGAACCATTGCCAATATCACACTTGCATTTTATGCAAAATGGTACTTACAATTATGTAAAGTTGGGAAAACTTGACCTGTTTCATACTCCGAAAACCAGATAATTCATGAAAAAGAACACAAAGAGCGTACAAGATGCGTGATTGCATTCCGCCATCTTGGGCTTGCACGATATAATCAGGATGATTATCCGATTACCAACAAACACCATGACATTTACTTCCCGCCTACATTCCAGCAGCCTGGCTGCACATCCGCAAAAAGAACGCATCAGAAGAATTCTCTCAGCGGCACTCGAAGCCGCCGACCCTGCCCAAGCCGTGGAACGCACGCTTTCGCTCAAAAACGGTCTGCTCCAGATCGGCAAAATATCCTATCTACTTGGGGAAATTGCCCATCTTTATATCGTCGCCTTCGGGAAAGCTGCGCCTGCAATGGCAAGCACAGCCTCCACGATCATCGGCGACGCATTGGATGGAGGCATTGTCGTTAGCAAGTATGCAACAGCAGACGATTTGAGCAAGCTGGAAATGCTGCTGGCCGGACATCCTGTGCCCGATGAGCGCAGCCTTACTTCGGGCAAGGCGATTTTAGAACTCCTGCGAAAATGCGGCAAAGATGACTTGGTTATCTTTCTGATCTCCGGGGGCGGATCTGCGCTTGTGACCGCACCATTTGAGGGAATTCCGCTTTCAACGATGCAAGACCTGACCTCCCTGCTCTTGGCAAGTGGCGCACGTATTGATGAGATTAATACGCTGCGACGCGCATTGGATCGTGTCAAGGGCGGCGGCTTGGCGCAGGCTGCGTATCCAGCGCGGATTGTGAGTTTGATTCTGTCCGATGTGGTTGATTCTCCTTTGGAAGCAATCGCATCAGGCCCAACGGTGCCCAACCCCACCACAGCAAGCGATGCACTGGCTATGCTCAAAAAATATAATCTACTTGCAAAAACACCTGCCATCATCCGTGAAAAACTGCAAGAAAACGAGAGAGCTAATTTGCCCCTCACCGCACATAATGCCACCATCATCGGCAGTAATCGCATCTCGGCAGAAGCGGCCCTAAAGAAAGCCACTCAGGAAGGCTTTCAGGCGAGCATTCTGACCACATCCCTACAAGGGGAAGCGGCGGAAAAAGGGCGAGAACTTGCCGCCTACCTACGCGGGCTGGACAAACGTCCTCAATGTGTGATTGTGGGAGGAGAGACAACCGTCTCGCTTGGTCATGCAACCGGGCTGGGCGGTCGCAATCAGGAACTTGCTCTGGCAGCAGTCGCTGCGCTGAATGGCGCACGGGATGTCATGCTCATTACGCTGGCTACAGATGGAGATGATGGTCCCACCGATGCCGCAGGCGCAGTAGTGACAGGAGAAACCTGCCAACGAGCGCAAACGCTCGGACTTCAACTTGATGCCCATTTAAATGAACACAATGCCTATCCCTTTTTTAGCGCACTGGATGATCTCTTAATTCCGGGACCAACCGGAACGAATGTAAACGATCTCACCTTTCTATTTGCTTTTTAAGGGGCGCTCATTCCATCATCCTACTATTCGATATAGCATATTCATTCCCGTCAGACTTAAACGAAAAAGGCACATGTTGAAAAACAATGTGCCTTTTCTTTATAGACTACAAAATTTACTAACCACATAGGCCCATTTCTTGATTTAGAAAAGTTTGGCGCTAACCGCGCGAAGTGCATGGATATCGATCCACAATGACTAAATCCAACATTATGGAACTATCCAGACACTCTTAAACGTTTACAGTGTTCATGCGCAAGATATGTACAGGAGCGTCATCCAGTGCAATCTGATAATAGCCTCCGTTTCCGCAGGTGTGGCATAGCGTCAAATTCCCCTGATAAGTTTCGCGCTCATTAATGATCTCTTCGCCGCAAATACTACAGTTGACGCGCACACCCGGACGGGAGATGACATCGGCAACAGGCGTGTTCAGGGTCACATTTTTAATGGTAAACATTTCGTCATCGGGCATTACTTGATAAGCGTGCATCTGGGCAAAATAGTGGCGCGGTTCGTCCGGTGCATACGCATAAGCTCTTTCACGAATATCAAGTGCGGGCGTGACGCGTATCGCATGCCCCGTATTTGTATCCACAAAGGTCGCAGCGGTCTTCCCATAATCTTCTACACGCAAGGTGCGATGCCCGACCGTGCAATCAGTAGCAGCAATGACACCATCCGCAAAGCAGCCGTCGCTTTCGACGATGACCAATAAGCGTTTTTTCGTCGGTGGTTCAGCAAAACCAAGGCTTTTCAGACCCAATAATCCCAAACGCACCCCAAGAATTTGACGCGGGCAAAGATGGCTATGATCTGAAGCGGATTTTTCGAGTAAAAGTTGTAGGTTCATCATATTCTCCAAAATAAAACGAGACTGTCGCAGAGAAAAGAGACAGCCTCGCTAATAGAGCGATGCAGGGTCTCCTTTCCAAGTGTGGGGGGGCAAACTGTTTCCATTTTGCCCGGGCTGCTACGGGGAGTAGAGCGGCTGGGCTGCCATGAGTAGACCTTTTAGGCAGACAAGCTTGGAGAGAGTTGAGATAAAAGCTAGAAATGACCTAAATGCTTCTCCGTCGGTTTGTCTTGTGCGTCCATGGCGCAGAATAAGACCAGTAATTTTGAGGGACTTGTGCGGATATTCTCCCAGTGATGAGGAATGCTGGCATCAAAGAGCAGACTATCGCCAGTGGAAAGCTCGTAATTTTTTCCTTTGATCACACAAGCCACGTTGCCATCCAGACAATAGACAAACTCACGGCCGGCATGGCTGATGTCTTGCGGAACATCTTGACTTTCTTCGAGCGTGACGAGAATAGGTTCAGCCCCGAGACGTGGCAACCCATCTCCCAGATTTTCCAGTTCACCGTTGGTAAATTTCGTAATCTTTCTCAGCCCGTGTTTTTGATAGACAATACTCTGATCAGGTTCATCACAAATAAAAAAAGTGCTGATGTGAACTTGTAACCCGCGCGCAAGTAATTGCAAAGTTTGCACGTTGGGATAAGTCTTTTCGTTCTCGATCAGGCTCAATGTATTTGTGCTCAATTGGCAGCTTTCTGCTAAGGCGCGGATTGTCAATCCGCGCTCGATGCGCAAGGCACGCACACGCGCACCAACACGGATGCAATCATCTTGCTCTTCAATTGTTTTTTGTTGCTTTAATTCAGAGTCAGCATGATAGGGAGACTCTGCAATGGGTAGGGGTTCAATGCTTTTATCCTGCAACATGAACAACTCCTTCTATGCTAAATAAATTTGATATTACTTCTAAATCAGATTGAATATTTCAGCCCGATGCATTTCGCGTTCGACTAAAACGGTACGCATTAACTCGCAAACGTCAACGATCTTTGGACTGGTAATTTCATAAAAGATTTCTGTGCCTTTACGATGTGTCTCTAAAACGCCAGCCGAACGTAATACGCCCAAATGACGGGAAACCGTCGATTGGGCTTCATCAACAATAGAAACAATCTCATTGACTGGCTTGATGCCATCCTTCAAGGTGTTGATAATGCGCAACCGTAAAGGATGTGCCAAAACCTGACATAACTTTGCTTGCAATTCGAAAACAACAAAATTCTCATTCATATTTTTCTCACGATACAGATAATTCAAGATGCCCGTCATCCGAGACGTCGACATTTAGGCTCGCTAAGGGTTGTGTGGCAGGACCATGCTCTACTTGTCCATTGACGTTGTAATGCGAGCCGTGACAAGGGCAATGATAGCCTTCGCCGTCCTGCTCGACGGTACAGCCGAGATGGGTACACTTCAGGCTCATTGCAGTGAAACCGGCTTCAGTATGTTCCAATACTGCGGGGACATCAGGCAACAATGTGCTGGAGTTGAGCGGATATGCCTCGCTCAAACCGAGATCAAACTCTTTGATTGGCGCAGCTTCGCCTTCAAAACCAAAAAAGCGGATCAAAGCCCCTAGGCCCAATAAACTGCTCGTCGTCAACAAGGCTCGGTTGGCGAGCCGCAAAAAGTCTCGGCGGGATAACTTATTCATTTAGTGCTCCACAGCATGGCATTCGTGGCAAGAACTCGATTCCTGCTCGTCGGGATTTTGCTCACAGGCGGAACCCAGCACAGGTCGAAAAGTGAAACGTTGCTGGGTCGCCTTGCCAATCAGTTCGTAGGTTCCATCCGCCAGAACACGCGTATTCCAGAGCGGCTCGCCTTGTTCTGTCACCAAAATCGTGTCACCCAACTGTAAATCCACAACGGGGTTGAGCTGCGCTAGTCGAAAGGCTATATCGCCGGGGTCGCTCAGGGTTTGGGTCTGCGGCAGTTCGGTCAGCGTGCCATGACAGGTTTTGCACTGCACATATTCCATCTCGCTTTGGTTGGCGTGGATGTCGCCATCACCCATCGCTTCACTGCGCGTGTGGCAGTCGATGCAGTCGAGCGTGTACTCGCACTGCGTAAACTGCGCAATCGGCTGGTAATAATCGTCGATGCGCCGTCCTGAGCCTGTCGAAGGGCGCTGTGTTGGCGCGTCGCTGCGTTCCACAAAACTCATCGTGCCCAAATCGTAGTTACCACGATTATGACAGGTGTTGCACTGCGCATACGAGATGGCGGTCGTCAGTTGGTGAACGTCGCCGCGTGGGAAGGTTTGCGCGGCGGGCGTATGGCAGGCAGCGCAGCCCGTCTCACGCGCATAAGTCTCGCCTTCAAGCGGTGTGGCACTCAAGTGACAAACCAGACAATTTTCGCCAAAGGCTTGCACCATCGGGTTATTCTCGTGCTCTGGTGCAAAAGCATCCAGACTCAAAATACCCGTTGCAGATGGGAGGCTTGTGTCCTGCACCGCAAATATACCCGTTTCAGGCGTCAAGCTCGCTTGCGCACCAAAGCTGTAGCGGATGTTGGATATCGCACCCGCATAGGTTGCCTGGATACTCGTCATCACACGCTGGATATGATCGCGTTGTTCCGCTTCGCTCCCGGAATGACAGTTGCTACCGCCACACGACTCTTGTGCCACCGATAGGTCGGATGGGTTCCCCCCGCCCCTCATACTGCTGTGTGCGAAATCAGCATCCAGCGCCAGCCGTTCACCGCCATGACAGGTGACACAGCCAAAAGTCTCGACGGGGTGTGAAGGGCTGATTTCGGGCAAATCAGCATGGCAGGTCAGGCAGTATTCGACTTCGCCTGTCAGGGTTGGCGTCAAGGCAATTGGCTGCGGACGTTGGGCATCTTGCCACCAGACCAAAGTCACAGTAGCGAGCAGCAAGCCCGACCCCAGCAGAAGCCACCAGCGAAAGCGAATGATCTGCTCAGGCATTGGAGGCTCCAGCAGCGAGAAAGGTCAACACAAGCACAACAATTGCCAGAAAAGCGACGACCACCTGCGCCAAACGATTTGATTTAGGGAACCAGCGTCCGATTTCGTGCTCGGCAGGCTGGGGGAAAAGATAAGGAATAATAGCAAGGAGAGCCAAAACAAATAACGGAACGAAGACACCCCACAAGAAAGGATCGCCCCATTTGAGCATTTCCTGCACCCACAGGAAGAACCAGGGGGCAAGCGCATCGCCAGAGATAGCGGTTAGTTTGGTGATAGGAGGTGCAATCGGGGCAGGTGAAAAGCTGGAGAGCAGCAACAGGGCTGCGCCGACAAAGATCATCGCCAGGACTTCACGGCGTACCAACTCGAAACGAGAAATCCGTTCGGGATCAACTCGCAAGTTCGGGGGCGGGAGCGCTACGCCACCATCCCGTCGAACACGGAAGAGATGCCAAATCCCCAAGATGCTGGCGATGAGCATCAATCCGAAAATATGCCAGGCATAAAATCGGATCAGTGTGGCATCGCCAAGTTCTGCGCCACCGACAAGCAGGCGGTAGAAGTTCATCCCGATCAGCGGAATGGTCTTAACGAGATTTGTGCCAACGACCAATGCCCACTGAATGCCCTGATCCCAGCGCAGGATGTAGCCGGTGAAATCGAGCAAAATGGCGAGTACGAAGAGCGCCAAACCGAGCAGATAATTGAAGCGGCGGGGTGGCGTATATGCACCAGTGAAAACAATCCGCACGAGATGAATAGCGGTCACGACAAGCAGCAGTTGCGCCGCCCAAAAGTGGAGATTGCGCACCAGCCCGCCAAAATGGACAAGGTAGCTGATGGTCTGAATGGATTGCGCCGCATCTGCTTGCGTGGGAATGTAGTAGAAGATTTCGAGTACGCCCGTCAGCAAAAGGATTAGGCTTAGAAAAACGGCGGTGCCGCCTGCGCCCAAGGTATAACGCCAGCGAGACTGGGCTGCCGGGATTGTGGGCGGGTGCAAGTGAGCGAAAAAGTTGGGGCGCATGAGATATTCAGGTGACAGTCACTTTAAAAGTGACTGTCACCTGATAGGAGGTGCCTAGAAATTAATCGCCACTAAGAGCCTGATGAGCATCGTGATGCCCATCTTCAAAGAGCGGTAAATATTTTGCTGACAAGTTGAAAGCTAAAACACCGGCGGCGATGATCCCGAATGAGATTAATACTTCCGGGATTGTGGGAGTATAGCTAACATGGCTCATAAATGTCGGGATATAAGTGATCGGATCGGGATGTTTGATCGCAAACCAGCTCACGTTGAAACGTCCAAACATTAGCCCAAAGACAACAAAGATGCTTCCCAGGAAGAGTGTGTTGTGATTTTCTCGGAGTTTCTTCTGTGAAAAGATGATGATGGGAATAACCGAGGCAATGGTGATCTCTGCCCAAAAGAGGACACTCATCAGCCCGCTGGTGAAGAGATATTTCAGGTTACCCGCTAAAGTCAGTTGTGTAAACCGAACGATCAAATAGATTATTGACACATAAACATCTGCCAAAGCTAGCTTTTTTAGTAGATGTGTTTCCAACCCCTGCCCAAAAGCACGAGAGCTAAGGGTCGATTCAAAAATAATCATCCCAAGACCAACATTGAGCGCTGAAATAAAGAATAGCACAGGCAAAATTGGTGTCCACCAAAGTGGATGCAGCTTATAAGGCAAGATAATAAGCATGGAGCCAAGCGATGATTGGTGCAAGGTCGAAAGAACAACGCCCAAGATCGCAAAAGGCATTAAAACACGGCGGAAATTTCTTGCGATTTTTTGTTGATTAATGCCCTCAAAAAAGACAGGGGCAAATTCAATCGCCAGCGTAGTGGTGTAGAGCATCACACAGATGCCTACTTCAAAAAGAATAGATGTGTGGTTTTGATAAATTATCATATGCCAAATCCGCAGGGGTTGACCGAGATCAACCAAAAGGGAAATGATGACCATTACATAACCTAGAAAACCAGTCAATACAGAGGGGCGCACCAGAGGGTGGAATTCCTTTAAATCAAAGATTTCCACAATAGCAACAATGGTGAAAGCACCGCTACCTAAAGCTACGCCACAATAAAGGTCGAAGCTAATCCAGAAACCCCACCCGTAGGCATTGCTTAGGTCACTGACAGCACCAATTCCTTGAGCGTAGCGCATAAAAGCAAAATAGGCGGCCATAGCTATCATGCCAAGCATGATCCACATGGCAGGCGTGATCGGGATCGGGAAATTACGGACTTTTTCGTTAATTTTCAAGTTGAGTTTTTTCATGATTCACTCTCCGTATCGGACTCGACCTCAGCCTGCTTCTCACCATTGGCATTTTCTCCCTTACGCTTGTTAACCGTGCGGACAATAGCCGCCGTCCCGGCGAGGACGCCGTACCAGCCCACAGCAAAGGGCAAGGTTCCTTCCATGATGCTCTCGGTGATCTCATTGATCGGTTCATCTCCCATTTCGGGGAGACCTAACTCGGTAAAGGGTACATGAGAGATGACAAGGTAGGATGTTCCGCCATTCTCGTGTTCGCCGTAGACATGATCGACATAACGATCAGGGCGGGCGGCAATTCGTTTATGAGCAATCGCAATCAACTCGTCACGTTCGCCAAATTCCAAAGCGTCGGTTGGGCACGTCGCTACACAGGCGGGTTCAAGCCCAACATCCGTGCGTTGCGGACACATCGTACATTTGTCGATGAAAGCTCCATCCACAATCCCTTTGTCGTAGTCAAAATGCGGTACACCGTAAGGACAAGCATTCATGCAATAACGGCAGCCGATGCAAAGCTCGGGATCATAGATCACAGGTCCATCTTCCTGTTTTGTATAGGCACCAACGGGGCAGGCAGACAGACAATCGGGGTGTTCGCAGTGCATACAATGGGCAACCATCGAGGCGCTACTGAGATTGGGAAACTCCCCTGTAACGCCAACGCCCGAGACCCAGATGCGCGTTTTATCCATTTCGATATTATTTTCAACACTACAGGCAACCATGCAAGCACGGCAATCAATACAACGTGTAGCGTCAAAAAGGTATGCTTTATGTTTGATTTCAGTCATAACGACACCTCTAAGCCTTCTTTACCGTGACAAAGGTCTGGCTAAGTGCCTGACCGCCGCTGATCGGATCTGTGTAGGTGACATGCAGAGCGGAATCACTGGCACCGATGCCGAACGCAGTTTTTAAGCCTTTAGACATATGCCCGTACCCGGGCGTCAGGTAAACGCAATCCGGACGAATGGCTTGCGTGGCGTGTAAGATGGTGTGTGCCTTGCCAACAGGGCTGGTCACTTCGACCCATTCGCCATCGCTCAACCCCATCTTGGCAGCCGTTTGGGCATTCATCCACAAACGGGGCTCGTTGGAATATTTATGCAGCAGTTGATTATTTTGCGTCCCAAACTGGGTGTGCTGGGCTACTTTTCCGGTTAGCAGGTAGAACTCATCTTCAGCAGGTTGGGGCGGTTCTTCCCAAGTAGGCCAGGGGGAGAAACCAGCGTTCTTCAACGTTTCAGAATAAATTTCGATCTTCCCCGAAGGCGTATTGAAAGTAAGCTCGCCATCTTCTTCTTCAGAAGCAGGCATTTCAGCATATCCCTTGAGCTTTACTTCTTCCAGATCAACACCGAGCGGAGCAAGTTGCTGGCGGATATAATCTTCTTCATCCTCATACTGGAAGAATTCGCCCAAACCGAGACGTTCGCCAAGCTGCTTGTAAATCCACAAGGCGGATTTCGCTTCGCCCTGCGGCTCGATCACGGGTTGACGCAGAAAGGCTTTGTCGCCAACCGGCAAAAGTGGATCATAGCGTTCAAGGTAGGAAGCCTCAGGCAAAATGACATCGGAGAACCAAGCGGTATCGTTCATAATGATGTCCACCGTCACGATAAAGTCCATTTTCTCGAAAGCTTTCAAAGTCTTGCTACGATCAGGCAGGGACATAATCGGATTTTGGCGTGAAATCAACCAGCCGTGCGCCTGATAGGGTTCGCCTGTCAGAATGGAGTCACGCAATTCCTGAAAGACGCCCAGTTTTAGCGGTACAAGCGGATATTTCCAGGGAGTGCCATCCAGACGCAGGGCTGAAACACGTGGGTACGCCGGTTGTGACGGAGAACCCAAGCCTGCACCTTCAGCAGCGACTTCTGTAGAAAGACAACCGCCCGGGGTCATCACATTGCCACTCAAGGCATTCAAAGTGGCAATCGCACGCTCAGTCTGGAAAGAGTTGATAAAGTTAGACGTACGCCAACCCGGATGCGCCAGCGCGTTGTTTTTGGCAGCCGCATATTCACGTGCAATACGTTCAATGGTCTCTGCCGGAACACCTGTAATTTGCTCTGCCCATGCCGGTGTGTATTTGGACATTTCATCTTGAATATCGTCACAGCCAACCACATATTTTTTGACAAATTCACAATCAGCCAATTCATTTTGGGTGATGACATTAATCATTGCCAGCAGGAAAGCCGAATCTGTGCCCGGGCGAATCGCAATCCACTCGTCTGCCTTCGCGGCTGTTTTGGTGTAACGCGGATCAAGATAAACCAGCTTTGCCCCACGATCAATGGCGTGGGAAAGCTCAGAAGTCTCTGATGTCGAGATCGCTTCCATCATATTGCGCCCGACCATCAGAATAAACTCAACATTTTCGTAATTACGTGAGGGTTCTTCCACGCCATAGGTCAACAGGAAGGCTGTAATCATGGCGTTGAAGCATAGACTACGCTGCGTCCCATAGTTTGGGGAACCGTAGGCGTAGAGCAGGTTCTCAAATTGAACCTGACTCAGGTTGTGAGTGGACGAGAAGACCATCGCTTCGGGCCCATATTTTTCCTTGATCTCCAGCATTTTGCTGGCCGTTAAGTCAAGGGCTTCTTCCCAGGAGGCTTTACGAAACTTGCCTTCGCCACGTTTCCCAACTCGAATGAGCGGAGTCAAGACTCGGTCGGGATCGTAGGTATTCATCAAGCCCGATTGCCCGCGCGGGCAAAGATTGCCGCGTGAATGCGGATGTTCAGGGTTACCTTCGAGCTTGACAACCTTTCCACCTTCCACTTTGGCAACCAATCCGCAACGCCATACACACATCTCACACATGCTGGGCACATATCCGTCGCCGTCTGCGTTGAGATGTCCGGCATCGCGTGCAGCTTGGGCAACGGGCGCTGGCAGCATACTGCCAACGGCGACCGCCAAACCAGCAGCTCCACCTAATTTTAGAAAATCACGTCGTGATAATATTTTCGACATAAGTGTCTCCAATGACCAGTTTTCAGAGAGCCGCCATCAGCATTTCCCTTGATGACGGCTTATGAAAATTGATTACTCGCTTTTGTCAGCGCGTTGCCAGCCGACACGATCGATCATGTAGAACAGCATGAGCGAGATTAGTGTGAACAGGACAATAAATAAGAATGGGTCTATATTCCACAGTTCAGGAATAATCGTGTTGCCATAATTCGCCAACGCAGAAATTTTTGGAAAAACCTGCTCATAGGTCAATCCATAAAAAACCGCCCCAACAAGAAAACCGAGCATTCCAGGGATCAAATAATCTAACTTACCTTCACCGCTCCCGGCGGCGCAAGTACCCGGTCAGTAACCGGCCAGAGCCATGCCGACGCCAAAGATCAGGCCGCCAATAGCGTTACCAGCCAAATAGGTGGCAGGTACAGCGGGGAACGTGACCAAGCCCAAACCACGTAAGGCATACAGTCCACTCATCGAGATGACCAAAGCGGTCATCATAAATTTCAAGACAGCCATATCCGTGAAGCGGAAAACATTGACAATCTTGTTATATTTTGTCAGCCCAGCCTTGTTCAAAGAAAACCCAAAGACTATGCCAAGCACCAGAGAAATAGTGTAGTTCAACATGTTTTAGTACCTCGCTTTATAAACGATCAAAGCAGTGATGATGCCAGAAACGAACATCGCCGCGATGAAGATGAATGCCGCCGGAGCGAGCAACATCCCGCCAGAGATAGCCAACCCGCTTGTGCAGCCGCCAGCGATCCCTGCGCCGTATTCCAAAATAATTGCGCCGAGAAAACCCCAAAGCCAGCGCTTCCAGGTCTGCGCACCGAAGATGCGTTTCCATTGTTCGTCAGAGTTGGCAGCGCCTTTTTTGCCCCAGAGCAGTGTGCCGCTGGTGGCAGCACCGATCAAACCGCCAAAGAAAGTGCCGATGAAAAGCACCAAACTCCAGCTTATGCCAGGCGGCATGATGAAATTGAAATACAAATTGTCGAAGAGTTGAGGGGCGACGGCTTTACCTATCATCCCGGCGACGTTCTCAAACGCGCCCGAAGCACCAAGCAGGCTATCGCTTAGCCAGACGGCCAGAATGCCAACGACACCAAGCAAAACACCCGCCACATAAGGCGACCAAGTTTCCTTCCGAATATAGTTCAAGATAAATTTCATGATGTTTACTCCTGAGATTTCTCTTCCGAAACAATCTCATCGATCAAATCGAGTACCTTTTCACTCTTCTGCGGGTCTTGCAGAATGCTGTTTAATGATTTTCGACTCTTGGATTTGAGACCGGCGATGCCTGGAAGCATATCCACCACATCAGCAGGATACTCCCCGTCTGCTTTTTTCGTATCGCCAAACGTGACGTTGACTAGCTTCTCGTTAAGGACTACGTACCCGCCCCCGCCAATGGTCACCAAACCGATCAGCGTCAGGAGAAGCGTATTACCCAAATTAAAGGGTTTCTTCCCCAAGACGATCTCGTCGTAATTCTGGACGTAATCCACAAGATTGGGATCGTTTACATCCAACTCAGCGCTCACTGCCGCATCCCCGGAAACAGGGGCAACACTTCCCGCATCGCTCGCTGGTGCAGCTGATGCGCCGCCACCCGAACCAACTTCCACACCCAAAGTAGTTGCGTAGACCTGTGCCCGTTCATCCAAATCGGATGGGTGACATTGCATACAGGATGCTTTCACATCTGAAAGCGGGGATTCCATGCCGGTATGCGCTTCAGCTTTATCTGTAGCTTGGTTATTGCCTGCGTGGCAGATATAGCAGAAATCACCAAATGCGTGCGATTGATGCCAGGCCGTGCCATCACTATTGACAGGCATCTCTCCTTGCACCTCATGGCAATTCTTACAAGATGAAGCCTGAGAACCGCATTGGGCGCTTGCGGGCGTTACAGACATCAGCGATGTTGCTGAAACGAGCACCAAAAACACGCCCACAGCAATTACCCAGACAGAACGATCCTTACGTTGCATAGCTATCTCCTCAAAAATATTGTTTGTGATAGATTAGAAGATTTTTTCTTTAATCGAAAGAATTGTGGAAAAACACACAATGCCGGACACATTCTAGTACCACATAAACAAATATATTAGTTACTTAAGTCATTTTTAAGTCATATTGTTACTGTTCGTTGTGTGCTGAGTGCATTTTTTTAGTAGACAGAGCAATGATGCTCTGTTCTAAACCTGAAAGTTCCCCACTGAACACTGTGTTTTTAAACAAACAATATATTGTGTGTTTTTAGTTACTTTGGTATGATGAAAATCACTTCAATTAAGCTATGACCCGACAGGACACATAATGGAAACAATATCATTGGGAATGAGATTGCGCCAATTGCGTTCCGAACGAAATCTATCCCAGCGTGCTTTGGCACAACTGGCAAGCGTTTCTACAAATTCCGTCAGTCTGATTGAGCGTGATGAAATATCCCCCAGTGTTGCCACATTACAAAATCTGGCAACAGCTCTGAATGTACATATGAGTTATTTCTTCGAGACGGAGACTGAAAAAAATGTGCTGCATATTAGACCAACCGAACGCTCATCGCTCGAAAATCAGGGGGTGCGCATCGAAAGCATCGGGCGTCGCCTGCACGATCAGGAGGTTGAGCCTTTTATTATCCAGCTAGACCCGCATACCAGCATTGGCGAACGGCAAGTCATCCACTCTGGGCATGAAGTCGTCTACTGCACAAAAGGTGAGATTGAATATTATATTGATGGAACCAGCTACGTTCTCAAAGAAGGTGACTTTCTCTTATTTGAAGCAGCCTTGCCGCATCTTTGGCGAAATCCCCATGATGAGCCAGCCGAATTTATATTGATCCTGCAAACCCCAGATGCCAAGTTGGAACCAGTAAAAAGGCATTTTGTTGACTACCCATCCATCTCACATATAAAATAACAAAGGCACATTTATTATGCGCCCTCTAGTGACAGTAACTTGAGAAGATAATCTCGCTTTATCAGAAGATAGACGATTTTCTTAAAACAAAAAGGCACAAAACGATAAGTTTTGTGCCTTTATTTATCTCTGTCGGGGCGCCGGGATTTGAATTAGGATACCAAATTCGCTTACCGTATAGACCAAAGTTCTTGGTTTTCAATAGTTTGGGGCTATATGGTGTCACTACTTTAGGGCTACGAAACAACATTACAACTAAGTATAGCGTACTTAAAAAGTTTTATGAGCACATTTCAAACATTCACAAATACTTCCAAAATCTTGCACTCCACTTAAGGCTGCCCGACTTCTATAGAGTAGGTTAACCTAGAACGCTAATGCCGATTGTTGGGTACTGTTGATACTGTTGACATCGTCATTGCAGGTAACAAGCTCTAAGCTTCCCCGATCACCCGTCCAAACTGCGATAAAGGTGTCGTAACTAGGATCAAAGGTATCCAGTGTATGTTTCCACATGTTTCGGACACAATCGAGTATAGATACTGCACGTGGTTTTCGAAAACCAAATAGTAATACTATAGTATTATTCGTAACCCTCTATAGATATTTCATAAGCTATGAGGTAAGCTCGGCATATTGCTTCGGCAGGAGTATCACCCCAGGCATAAGCGTGACTCTTTCTGAACCTCGCCAGCCAGCGTCGTCTACCCTCGGCATCTGTTTCCAGGTGTAGCTTGTAAGGGTCATAAAACTGCTCACGTAACTCAAGAGCAAGAGCAATTGCATCATTAGGATTATTCCCCCAGTCAGGGAAAGCATCGGTATCGAAAATGTAATCTGTTGGCAATTCTTCAGGCCAGTCAATTTTTTTTGCTCCTGGCACAAAATAGTCCCCGTAGTCCTTGCCCAAAAAATAACGCCCAGAAGAAAGTAAATACCATTGGGCACCTCTGTACCTCGCTATCTCAAGAGGTAACTGCTTCGCTGGCATCTCAGCGAATTTGATTAGCCATTGCTTTTTGGTCAGTGCATTAATTTCTTCTTGTCTCATCTATTTCTCCTCATAGGCTTCACAGATTATATCTATCAGGTGATAAAACTGATCCACATAGAGCTGGATTAATTCTTTTGAAATCTGATCGATATGAATCCCTACACTCATGACCACATTGCGATGTAATGAACGGGATAGTATTAAGCTTCCTTCTCTGGCAAGCGCTTCTTCTTTATGCCCAGGCACAGGGACCTGATAAGTGCTATTGGTGTTTTTCTGTGGGTCCTTAATACTAGGCATCGAAATAGTTAGAGCAACCGCCCCACAGTGATAGTGCGTACCACCTCCAATAGCAATAACCAGATCATTTCCACATTCTATACAAATGGCTTCGATTTTCTGTTTAGAAGCGTCAAATTCAACCTGAAATTGCTGAATTATGAATGCATCAAAACCCATGCGTTTTCTCCTGTGGGTGTGCATGTGGAAGCAAATGGCTCATTCGCTACACATGTCAATATATCTTTTATGATTTTATAAGTACCAGTTACGCGTTTCGTGAAAATGATAGCCACATCATCGTTCAGCAACTTCCAGCATACTTTTCTCAGCACCTTCCCATGCCCGAAAACTTGAAGAATTCAACCCAAACTGCATGAGAATTTTACCGATTAAGTGATGAATAAAATCATCGATTGACTTAGGGTGATTATAGAATGTGAGCATTGGCGGCATAATAAGTGCCCCATATTCAGATGCCTTTAGCATATTTCCCAAATGTAAGCTACTCAAGGGCATTTCACGAGCGACTAGCACAAGTTTCCGTCGTTCTTTCAAACATACATCGGCTGCACGCAACAACAAATTGTCCGAATAGCCATTTACGATACCCGAAAGAGTTTTCATGCTACAGGGAATCACAATCATTCCGGCAGTTTCAAACGAACCGCTCGCAATATTAGCCGCAATATCACCAATTGGATGAACCTCGTCAGCTAGAGACAAAAGATTTTTTTTTGAAAGAGTGGACTCTAATTCTAAGGTTCGAAAAGCACCATTGCTTACGACCAAATGTGTTTCTACCTCTGAATAGTGTTGCAAAGCTTTTAATAAATATTCTGCCAAGATTGATCCACTAGCACCAGATATGCCAACAATAATTCTCATTGCAATATTTCCTTTTTTGTTTTTATCTTGCTTATAATTTTTCAAAGGAGCAGAGAAATTTGCTCCTTTGAAAAATGTCAAAAAGCTAAAGCAATCCAATCAATTTCCACCAAGGAACTTCAATTAGCATAGTAACGATGAATACCACCACGGTCATTGGGATACCGAGTTTCATAACTTCACGATCAGTGTATCCACCAGCATCATCACCCAAGCCAACCAATACATTCATATGATGGAAAGGCAAAATCCAATGCATTGCAATTGCGGTGTAAACCATCAAAGCAGGAACAACCGGGTCAATACCAGACGCAGTTGCAAACCCGACCAACGCTGGTGTCGCGATACCCATCACTGCGATTACACTTCCTAAGAACATGTGCAAAACTACAGCAACAATTGTAATGAGGCCAGCCATCATGAACGGATTGGCAGGGACGCTATCGGGTAATAATACTGAAGCAATCCAACTGTTCATTCCTGTAATACCACCCACTCTCCCGATGGCGATAGCGGCTGTCAAGAAAAGCAATGTTTCTATCGGTACAGACTTCCATTGTGGAGGCTTCAAAATATCGCCAATAGTAGGCAAGCTCATGCCAACGGCTATTGCTGCAGTTACCCATCCCAAGGCAATTCCATGTACCGAGTCCGTCATCCATAATATGATCGCTAGCCCAACCCAAAACAGAACGCGCTTTTCTACAGCAGAAAGTCCGCCAAGCTCAGTAAGCTGCGCTTGGATATTTTCCTTATCAAGCTGGAATTCGCCACTCGGTTTGAAGAGTTTTAATTGCAAGAAGCAGCACAAAGCACTGGCAACTGCGGCAGGGACACCCATATATAGCAGCCACTGTAACCAACTGACCTCTTTCCCAGAAAAGCTTACGGCCAGAACATTGATAGCACTGTCACCAGTCAATAAAATCATCGATATTGGCGCAGAACCGGCAAAAACTGCGAGACCAATGTTCATTGCATCTTTTTTAGGCAGATCAGCGGCTTTGATAATGATAGCCATAACGCCCATAATCAGGAATGCTCTCGGCCAAGGATGAGGGATAAGAAAGCTTAAGAGAAATGTCAAAACATACGCTGAGATAATTACGCTCGAGTATGAATTCACAAACTTAAGAACAAAAGCAAAAGCGATTCTTCGCCCCAAACCAGACACGGTCACTGCGGCAGCGATCAAGTAACCACCAACAACCAAGTAGATTAGTGGGTTGGTAAACATGCCGAAAGCATCTGTCGGAGCTGCTACTCCGAAAAGCACATACGCAAGCAACATGCCCAGTGAGACATAACCAGGATGGGTAACTTTTGTGGCCCACCAGATTACAGTACATAAACTGATTGCCAATCCTTTCTGTCCCTCAGGAGAAAGTCCGTCGAGGGGCAATACCCAAACAATAATGGCTACTAATAAGCCTGCAAGGGCACCCAGTTGACGTGAGTAGGTACCTAAACTAAATTTCTTTGGCGCAAATGTTGTATTTGCAGTCATTTTATTATCCTTGTGATATTATTCTTCTACATTTTTGAAAGTCCTGGAGAGAGGCCAATTCGGCTCTCTCTCCAGGGCAGCCTTGGTTTAGAACTTAGTCCGTGCTTTTCAGCGGAGGAATGGGGGGGATGACCAGCATGTTGGGGATATTTGCTGGCTTTATCTTGAAGCTAGCTTTGTATTTAGCCGGATCAGTCTTATCAGGAGTTTCTGTAGACCGCCAAGAATACCAGCAGGTTTCACAGACATATACTTCCCAAACATCTCCTTCAGGAGATTTTGTCATCAATTCAACAGTTTCTGAATCACATCGAGGGCAAATCATTGTTTTTTTCCTTTCTTATTTCAATCCGTATGGACTAGTTGTTGATCTCTTTCAGGAGATCTGCGATTGTTTCTTCCCAAACTTTTGCACCAGCTGGTGCGGTCAACAGTTCAGTTTCGCGGGAAACAACTTCAGGGGCCTTCGGGGTAGTAGCATCAATAATCAACTTGTTATGCATACCAGGAGGGTTAGAAGATGGATCAAGCGGCATCCCTGGACAATTCGGAATAATGGCGACATCCTTCCCTGGGTCAACGCGAGTAGTTAGTGCCCACATCACCTGTTCGAGATTGAAGGGGTCGACGAAATCGTCTACGACAATAATGATCTTGTTGTAGGCCAAACCATGTGGGGTGGTGAGCAATTTCATGCCCACGGTCTTGCCAAAGCCACCAAAGCGCACGCCGGTGGACACAACAACGCCGATGCCATGCGTATACATGGCGTTGACAGCCGTAACTTCGGGGAATGATTCTTTTAACTGCGAGTACAGCGGCACAGACGTGTTAATTGCCATTAGGTAGTCAATTTCTGACCACGGCAACCCAAGATAAAGATTTTCGAAGATTGGGTTGTCGCGATAGGAAATCGCAGTTACTTTAATAATTGGCTGACGACGGGCACCGGAGTATGAGCCAGGGAATTCTCCGAAGGGGCCTTCTACTTCTCGATAGCGAGGTTCGATATAGCCTTCAATACAAATTTCACAGCCAGCAGGAATATCGAAACCAAGCGTGGGAGATTTGGTTACTTCAGCAGGCACACCGTCATAGAGCGCGCCAACAAAATCATATTCAGATTGGTCGTACTTGATCGGGGTCGAGGCCATGAAGGTGGTCATTGGATCATTGCCTAAACATACGGCAATCGGCAACGGTTGATTCAGTTCTTCCGCTTTAGAGAGCTGAATGCCAATATCATGGAAAGGCAGCGGCTGAATACCCAATTTATCTTTGCCCTTAATCTGAATGCGGTAAGTTCCTACATTCTGTTTTCCCCAGTTATCCATGTCGTTGGGGTCGCGGGTGATAATGCTGGCCTTTGAAAGATAGAAGCCAGCATCGTAAGTGTTGATACGGTATGCGGGAACTACGTCAAAGATATTAATGTTTTCCGTGATCGTATTCTGTTTGACGGGGGCATCGTCCACGTGAACCGCCGGTACAGGATATTTTTCCCAGCGACGAGCCATTTCCAGAAATTGCTCTTTGATCGGAGTGTTTTTATCCATCCCCATCATCAGAGCATGGTTGGCCCAAGAGCCATGTACATTCGTGACAACCGGGTTCTTATAGCCTCGAACTTTTTCAAACAGCACCGCAGGACCATTGGTAAGGTTCGCTGAAGCACGCCCAGCTGCACCAATATTTGGTTCCGGATCTACTTCTTCTTTAATACGGACAAGTTGCCCCTCTGCTTCCAACTTATCCAAGAATTCACGTAAGTTTTTGTAAGCCATTGTTACTCCTTATAATTTAAATTTATGTTTAGCTCATTTAGTGAACATACTGTGATGAAAAAATCAAAAAATATCTTCTATAAACACCTCCCTAAAACTTTGAGCATCATTGGGGTTTCACTCTGCGAAACTTTAGGTTCGCCTGCTGATCTCGCAGACTCCAACTTTGCAGAATTCAAGACAATTAATAGGCCATTTTGGAAGCACGATGCGGAAAAAAAGTTTTTTAACCAAAAAGCCCGCCGTTTTTCTCGAACCTGGTTGGTTCTTGAAAAACGGCGGGCTTTGCCGCAATCAAATGCGCTATACCTTATCAAGGTGTATTTACCTCATCAAATGTATTTATTAATTGTTTTTGTCCAGCTTCATTGATATTGCTTTACTGGCTCTGGAGAGCAATTTTATCACTAGTTCTTTCTTTTCACAAGACATTCTGGAGGTAGGAGCTACAACCCCTACCAAGCCAAATATTTGAGAGCCATTCACAAAAATAGGAAAACCCACCCCTGTAACACCATCAATAAACTCCTCATTGTCAATGGCATAACCCTGTTCACGTATACTAGCAATATCATCAAGAAAACTAGCCCTATCTGTAATCGTTTTCATACTATATGAAGGAATTACAGATGGAAGTTGATTTTGAAGTATATCTTCTTCGAGATATGCAAGAATCGTTTTTCCTAAGCCGTAATGCAATGGACGACGATATCCGACAAGCGTCCCCAAATGAACTGTACCAATCCCTTCAATTTTATGAAGATAGATTTGCTGTTCTTCTTCTAGTTGTGCCAGAATAACTGTTTCATTAATTTGATTACAAATGCTTTCCATATATTGTCGGGCAACTTTGAGGAGAGCAAGATTCTCTCCAGCAACAGTGCCTAATTCAAAAGCACGTACATCAAGCTCGTAGGTTTTTTGAGCAGGGTTGTATTTAATGAAATGATTGTGTTCTAAAGTGTACAACATACGCTTTGCAGTTGCTTTATTCAACATACACCTTTGCGTAAATTCAGAAAAGCTCATCTCCGGTTGATCAATAAATTTGAGCAACACAGTTAAACCACGATCAAGGCTATTAATTAGATATTTTGACGAGTCTGTTGATGTCATTGATTGTCCTTAGGTTGGCATTGCCACATAGTATTGAACGAAAGCAAAACACAAAACATTTTATGAATGCAGTTTACTCCAAATAATATAGCTAGCTCGTTGGCATAAGTAAGAGGATATTCTTCTTAAACTTATTTGACAAATTTATGCCAGCCCCTAATGATGCGTAATTAGACGCTATTTTCTATTAGACATCTTGTAAAAGTCATCCTGTGTATTCGAGATTGTAAACAGAAGCAATGAGTTTTTGTCCAATAGGGTATGACGTATCACATCCAGAACATAAAAATCATAAAGTTATAAGTTCAACCTCGTAAAAATACCAAAAGCATCTGAATAGATGCCTTTTTATATAGTGAAAAAAATCAAACCTATGTTTTCAATTTATGATTAAGATAATACTGTGAACCACTCCCCATTAAAATTTAAAACAATATGATATTTGGTAGGTCTAGATTTGAGAAGATAATCTCACAATAACAGAAGATAATCGTTTTTATAAACTTTCTCTTAAAAAACGAGGCGCCAAACTCCTTATTTCAACGAGTTTGGCGCTCTTCGGTATTCTGTCGGGGCGCCGGAATTTGAATTAGGATACCAAATTCGCTTACCGTATAAACCAAAATTCTTCATTTAGAGTAGTTTGGGGCTATGCGGTGTCACTACTTTGGGGCTATGAATAGTTTATTTATAACGCAAGCATGGTGTTTGAAAATATTATGCAGTTATCACCCGTAGTCTGTCGCTCACTCTCCCCCATACCTTCCCAACGACCAGCGCCGCACCGAAACCAACCACGATGCCTGCTACAATGCCAACAATCATTCCCCAAGCCTGACCGGCATAACCGCCTGCCATGCGCCCTAGCCACATTGCAGAAAGCATGATAAGCGCGAGGCCGAGCAGGTCTATGGTGGTGTTACGCGCAAATTGCACGTTGGTGAACTCGTCTTTTTGCTTGGTTTCCCAGTTGCCGTGTATGGTAAAAAGAATAGCCGTCCCAATACCAAAGACAAGTATGATAGTTGATAGCATCTGTGCTGAATCCCGCTGGAAGATCAGCATGACCAGCAAAATAAAGACCAATGAAATTGAGATAATGGGAGCGTTTTTTTGGAGAATTTGTATCATTCTTTAGTTCCTGTCAACTTTTATTACGGAATTATCAACCAACCATAAAATACCATATCATAGCTTGTAGCACCACCTTGAGGAGGGTTGGCAATATCTATTGCAGGTGCTACATAGTGGACTTTTCCATCATCTAATGACATTGCAAAATACCCGGGCGGTTTATTTACGTCAAAATCCAGAACGGTATCGAAAAAGGCATAATACAGTAACCAGTTTCCATCAGGGGAAATGTCAACAAATTCAGTGTTACGATACCAAGTACGCTCAAAGATATAAGTTTCTCCTGTAACCAGATCGAACCGCCCTACAAGATAGCTGTTTTCATTCCTATCATTTGAGCTGTCATAGGATAATGTATTCCAAACAAACTCATTTCTAGCAGGACTCCAAATGATTTGAGGGGTTGATTTTGGGTTATCAGGAAAAGCTAACGGTAAATCGAGTGTCACCCCTTGAGTACAAATTTCTTCATCCAACACACAATCAATATCAGCAATATAAATACGATATCCTGATATTGATGCCTGATAGTCAATATCTAATATGATTTTGGACCAATCAGGAGATACGGACAAGATATTCGCTGCACTACTCTTTCCATTTTGATCAGAAAGGAAAATTGTCTTACAGACCATTTCATCATCATCTACCGAAAGAAAACAATGGTACTTGTACTTGGGATGAGGTGTAGGACAGCTATACAACAAATGTTTATCATCTGATGACCAGAATATTGTTGGTGGGTATACTGCTTCTCTAGGACAATATGGCAAGTGATATGCTTTAGTCTCATTGCCTGGTTTCAAACTTATTAGATTCAAATAACCGATTTCTACTGCTCTCGTTGTTGTACATTCTACAGCAATCCAATTGCCCTGATGGGAAAAATAAGGTGCAAAACACAAGTCGGTTGGGGTTAGTCTCCATGAATTCAACGGGTTTCCAACGAGGTCGGTTAACAAGATAACATATTCTTCTTCTAGAAGCGAGTTGGCTCCATACCCATTAGGCAAAGCAGAAAAGGCAAAGCTAGATGGTTGTCCTGCTTGGAAATGCACAGATCTTGGATATGTGTCATAAGAAGTAGATGGAGAAAGGGTATCAGAGAAATCAAACAGAATACCTTGTGCTTTTCCATCCAACGATGCGTACTTAAGACTTTCGCCATAGTTAGCATAGATTACATAAGTACCAGGAATGTTCGGAATAGAGCCGGTTGCCTCGATGAAATTAGGTGGTTCGCTTTTTTCAAAAGCCACCATTTTCGTTTCGTGAAAAACAAATGGAGCCGGCAGGGGGGATTCTGGTGTACTGGCCACGATCACAGGTTGAAAAGGCAAAGGAGACGGGGATGGAGATGGAGAAAGCACACTCTTCACTGTGGGCGTAGTTATTGCCTGCGGTTTTGGTGATGTGTTGCTACATGAAACGACAAAAAACACAATGGGGAAGATAAAGAAAACCTTTTTCATGGCTCTGCTTTCCTATGAGATTTCATAAGTACTAAAGTCTACCCAGAGCGAAGTACCAAAATCAACAGCCATGCTCCCAACATCATCCCCCAATGCGCTGACCAGCATAGCCACCTGCCATACGCCCCAGCCACATAGCAGAGAGCATGACCAACGCAAACCCAAGTAGGTCTATAAAAGTGTTTCGGCCAAATTGGGTGTTAGTAAGCTCATCGTTTTCTTTAGTTTCCCAATTGCTATGCATAGTGGAAATAATCGCTGCCCCAAGACCAAGAATCATTATAGAAATTGAACTTGCTATAGGCACAGAAGAAGCTAAGGTAATCACCAGTATAATCAGAAGAAAAATAGAGATGACAGGAGCGTACTTTTGAAGGGGTTTTAGCATAGTTTTTTTCTTATAAACGAATGGTTTGCTTTCGAACAGGCGTTAGTCTGTTTCATGTTTTTGAGTAGGAATGCGTGTTGGTTTAATGTCTCGTGCGTTCTCTAATATCTCTCCGGTATTTGGGTCAATATAAAAAAGCTCCTTGTATTTATCGCAATCTGATACGCCTAAAGCCCAAACAAGAGGTTCTTTTTCTAAAACCAAAAAACGCTCTAACGTCACTCTAGTGCACATTGCTTGATTATTTGCAAGCAGGCGACGGGCATTTTCATCAGATACAAAATCAAAAACATCTTTGCTATCTATCGTCCAATCATTAGGAAGTATGGGTGTATGATGATATACAGAATGGGGATAAAAAAAAGTTTTAGTTGAGATCGTGCCATCCCATGAAAGGTAAACGCCCAAACTATTTTCATCTTGAGATTGTGAATAAAACCCCGCGTCGATAGCATGTGGTCCTGCTTCCGGGAAGAAGTTGATAGTCGCATCCGCTAAATATGCATTGGGTTGCCATTGTTGTGCTCTTTCTAAGAGTTGAGCGTAGCTTTCACTAAGGGATGGGATTTCGATCAGAATGGGAATATCTTGTTGTGGAGTATTACAACTAACAAGGAAACTTCCCAAAAGCAATATTATAAAGAGTTTTTTTTTGTAACCGAGCATTCTTTTTATGTCCTTAGAGATCATCTCGGATTTCTAGTCAATAGGGCCGTTTACACCAAAATTCAGTTCAAAATAGCCTGCTAAATCCTCGGGCGTACCTAGCTTTTCATATAATTCAGCTAAATAGTTACTTTTCACGCGATCATACACACGAGGGTTGGTTTCTATAAGAGCCTGTACATAGTTAGGCTCATAATTCATGATATGTTCATTTCCTCGATATTCGATATCTAGCGCATCAAGAAATTTCTGCACGCCAATTGATTGCGACCTAAACCCATAAGTGTAAATGCACTCCTTTTCTACACCCGCATTGCCCCAATCTGACATTTCCATCGGATTAGGTTGCTTAAAACTTCTTAAGGATGTTAGGTCATATCCAGCAATCTCATAAGCCTTAGAGGCTAACTCTATTTGTTTTTTTATATCCATCCTGAAATTTTGATAATTGCTAGGATGTTTGGTAATGGTATAAAGTAAATGATGCTGATTTTGCGAGCGAAGCGAAGCAATCTTCTTCTGGAGCGGCTAGACTGCTTCGTCGCGAATGTATGCTCCTCGCAGAATCATCTGAGCATTTAGTCTAAGCCACTACCTATCGTTAAATACAATTTACAAATTATGGCTACAGAATGTACTTAGAGCCACTACCAACAAAAAGGCACAAAACGATAAGTTTTGTGCCTTCATTTATCTCTGTCGGGGCGCCGGGATTTGAACCCGGGACCTCTTACACCCCATGCAAGCGCGCTAGCCGGGCTGCGCCACGCCCCGATTTGAGCAGGCGGTATTATAGCCCCATTTCATAAATATAGCAACACAAAAAACAAAGTCCTTTATGATAAAATAACCCAATCCCCAAAGAAATCTGGAGCTTGAATGTCTGATATGATCCAAGTCACTATTGATAGCGTGCGCGTCAGCTTAATGTCCCCTCAGCGGATCATCACCCTCCGCGAATTAGGCGGGAAACGTACCCTGCCCATTTTTGTCGGCCCCCCCGAAGCCGAAGCCATCACTGTCGCCCTGCAAGAGATCGAAATGGCACGCCCCCTCACCCACGACTTGCTCAAGAACGTCATCAACTTCTTTGGCGGGCGCATTATTCGCATTGAAATCATTTCACTCCGTGAGAATATCTTCTTCGGCAACATCATCATCGAAAAAGACGAAGAAATCATCAAAATCGACTCCCGTCCGTCCGATGCCATTGCCATGGCGGTTCGTGCACATGTGCCCATTTTGGTAGACCCTGAAGTAATGAACAACGCTGGCATCCTGCCCGAAAAAAACCTGCAATCCGAAAGCGAAAAGGCAACCCCCATCGAAGAAGATCGTCTCTCCATTTTTGAAGACTTCTTCGACAATCTGTCCACTGACGATAACCCTCCACCTGAGGATGAAAATCCCGCAGACGCCCCAGACGACGAAACTTAATCCCCTTATGAATGACATCTCCCTCCCCGAATCATCCTCCGCCCCCGCTGCCCCCGGCATTCCACATAGCCGCGAAGCCGAAGAAGCCGTCGTAGGGGCGGTGCTAATTAACCCTGAAGTCTACTACGACGTGGCTCAGTTTCTACAACCAGACGATTTCTACATCCACCGTCTGCGCTGGGTCTGGGAAGCGTTCACTAGCCTGCACGAATCGCGCATCCCCGTCGACCTGCTAACCGTCTCCGAAGAGCTGGGGCGCAAAGACCATCTCAACGAGATCGGCGGGCCTGCCTTCCTGACTTCGCTCGTTAATCAGGTACCCACCTCCCTGCACGCCGAAGCTTACGGGCGCGTCGTTGAGTCACATTCGATACGCCGTAAACTGCTCAATGCCGCCAACAGCGTTGCCACGATGGCTTACGATGAAGAAACAGGCATCGACGACGTCATGGACGACGCCGAAAAAGCGATCTTCAGTGTCAGTGAACGCCGCATGACCCACGACGTGGAACCGATCAAAAAGGTCATGAGCAATGTTTATGACACCATCGATGAACTCTCCAAGCGCGACGACGATGTCTTCGGCGTCCCCACAGGTTTTAAAGATCTCGACAAACTGCTCTCCGGTTTAAACGCATCCGATCTCCTGATCGTTGCCGGTCGCCCTGGTCAGGGTAAATCCGGTTTCCTGATGTCAGTTGCACGCAATGCTGCTGTTATGCACAAAAAACACGTCGCTGTCTTCTCGTTGGAGATGTCGAACGAACAGGTTGCCCAACGTATGATCTCGCAGGAAACCGGCATCGACGCCCAGCGCCTGCGCACGGGCAAACTTAACGATGACGAGTGGCCTAAATTCACCCACTCTATTGAGATGTTCTCCGACACCAAACTCTTCCTCGACGACACCCCCGCCGTTACTCCGCTGCAACTGCGCACCAAATGCCGTCGTATTCACATGGAATACGGCCTCGACCTCGTCATCATCGACTATTTGCAGTTGATGGGTGGCGAAACACGCAACGACAACCGCGTGCAGGAAGTCTCCTACATCTCGCGCTCGCTCAAGATTTTAGCGCGTGAACTGAATGTCCCCGTCCTGACCGCCGCGCAGCTCAGCCGTGCTGTCGAACAACGCTCAGACAAACGCCCCGTCCTCTCCGATCTCCGCGAATCCGGCTCCCTCGAACAGGATGCCGACATCGTTATGTTCATTTATCGCCCCGACCAATACGAGAAAGATACCCAAAAGCAAAACGTGGCAGAGATCATCGTCGCGAAGCATCGTAATGGTCCTGTTGGTTCGGTCGAACTGATCTTCCGCCCGCAACTTGCCAAGTTTGAAGATGCCGCCAAGCAGCATGTCAGCTTCAACGAGCCGCCACATGCCGGTTAAAGGTTTCTCTGGCAAAGAGGGCTTCACACCCCTCCCCAACGAGTTCTTCGGCGAGTGGCTCAAACAGATCGACGATCTCGACGAACTCAAGCTCACGCTCTATGCGCTGTGGTACAGTGCAAATCAGGAAGGAGCGGCGCACCCACTTTGGGAGCAGGATTTTGCCGAGGGGCTGGATACGGCAGACATCCAAACGGGACTGGAAAAATGCGTCTCGCGCGGAAGCCTATTAAAGGTAGAGAGCGAAACGGGCGAAGCGGTCTACTTCCTCAACTCCCCGCGTGGACAGGCCGCCGCCGAATCCGCTCGTGCTGGACAGTGGATCCCGTCAAAAGGGAAAAGGGCTGCGCCTGTGCCTCGCCCCAACATCTACCGCTTATATGAAGAAAATATCGGTCCGCTAACCCCAATGATCGCGGACACGTTAAAAGATGCGGAAGAAGAATATTCCGCTGAACGACTTGAAGAAGCCTTTGCGCTGGCAGTCAAGGCCAATGTGCGCAAGTGGACTTATGTGGAAGCCATTTTGAAACGCTGGAAAGAAGAAGGCTATGGCAAAAAGCAAGATAGACGAGACAATCAGGAAGATCGCAACCGCTACGTCGAAGGCGACTACGCCGACTTCATCGAGTAAATACGACCTGCCCGGCGACCCAAACTGCAAGTTTTGCGGCGGGATAGGCTATTTGCGCGCCGATGTAGAAGTGACGCACCCCGATTTTGGCAAGCTGCAAATTTGTACCTGCCGCAATCGTGATGTGGCCGAGCATGTGCGCGAACGTCTCTTTTCAATGAGCAATCTCGATGAACTAAAAGAGTTGACTTTTGAGAGCTTCCTGCCGCGCGGGCGCAAGGGGCTTGGCGATTTACATGCAACCTCGATTGAGATGGCATTCAATCAATCTCGTGTTTATGCGCAGTCAATGAATGGCTGGTTGCTGTTACAAGGCAGCTATGGCTGCGGGAAAACACACCTGGCTGCCGCAATCGCCAATTTTGCTGTCGGCATGGGCGTCCCCACGCTCTTCCTGACGGTCCCCGATCTACTGGATATGCTGCGCTTTGCCTACGGCGCGACAGATACAACTTTCGAAGAACGCTTTGACGAAATCCGCAATGCAAACCTGCTTATTTTGGACGACTTCGGCACACAGAACGCAACCGCCTGGGCACAAGAAAAACTCTTCCAGATCATTAATTACCGCTATATCAATAAATTGCCTTTGGTCGTAACGACCAACCTGAGCCTGACCGAGATTGAAGCACGCATCCGCTCGCGTTTGCAAGACCCTGAACTGGTCAGCGAAGTACGCATGAATGCGCCCGATTACCGTCGTCCGATGGATGATATGGGACATTCCGCACTCTCTTCACTTGATCTTCTCGCGAATAAGACCTTCGGCAATCTGGATGAACGCCGTGACCAAGGCTTAAGCGCCAGCGAAGTAAAAAGCCTTGAGAAAGCATTGAAGGCCGCGCATCGTTATGCGGAGAAACCAAAAGGCTGGATCATTTTCATGGGCAGCTACGGCTGCGGGAAAACGCATCTGGCTGCCGCGATTGCGAATTATCGCGCCAGCTTGGGCGCACCGCCACTTTTCATCATGGTGCCTGATCTGCTCGATCACCTGCGCGCGACCTTCAGCCCGAAAAGTGATGTCAGTTATGACCGCCGCTTCGACGAGATTCGCACCGCCCCGCTGCTCGTGCTGGACGATCTCGGCACGCAGTCGATGACCCCTTGGGTGCGCGAAAAACTCTATCAGCTTTTCACTTACCGCTATAACGCCGAACTGCCAACCGTCATCACCACCGCCGACACCCTCGACGAGATTGATGCCCGCATCCGCTCGCGGATGTTAGACAAGCGCCTCTGCACGATTTACGGCATCACCGTCCCAGCGTATTACGGGGCGAGGAAGAAAACAACGAAGAAATAATCCATGAAAAATAAATTTTCACGACGTGATTTCCTACGTATCAGTGGGCTAACTTTAAGTGCATTAACCCTGACTTCTTGTGAGAAATGGTTGGTCTCTGCCGGGCTCAAAGAGGAACGACCAAATTTTTTGATTATTTTTACCGACGATCAACGCTTCGACTCGATGTGGCAAATGCCGCGTACTCAAGAGCTAATTTTTGATCAGGGCGTTACTTTTAACCATGGCTATATCACAACGCCACTGTGTGGCCCAAGCCGCTGCAGCATTCTAACTGGTAAATATGCCCATACGCATAATATCCGTGACAATCAGGATGAAGGGTTTGATGAAACAACATTTGCAGGGCATCTAAAGGATGATGGCTATTACACGGGCTTAGTTGGCAAATATCTCAATGAATGGAGTGTAAAACAAGAACCAAATCCAGAATTTGATTATTGGCGTGCCATCTCGCGCGCAGAAAGCCGTTATAACAATCCAGATATTATGGTAGATGGTGAATGGGTACGCCATCAAGGACAATATATTACTGACGCCTTTGGGGATTATTGTATTGAATTTATTGGCAAGGCATCAAAAAAATTAAAGCCGTTCTGTTTGTATTTTGCTCCAAATGCTCCCCATGAACCTGCAACTCCTGCTGACGAAGATAAATTTTTAGATATTGAGCTTCCTGATTTCCCGCCAAACTTTAACGAAGAAGATGTTTCCGATAAACCAAATTGGATCGGAGAAAAGGAACCACTTTTTGATGATGCAAAAATCCACGAAATTAACGAGTTCCGTAACGATCAGCTTCTGACCTTACGCTCTCTAGATCGTAATATTGAGAGAATTATAAAAAAGTTAGAAGAAGAGGAGCTGCTGGATAAAACAGTAATTATCTTCTTATCAGACAACGGAAAACTTTGGGGTGAACATCGTCTAACTTCAAAGAATTCTTTTTATGAGGAAGCATCACGGGTGCCTTTTGCCATGCGCTATCCACCGCTTGTGCCAGCACCATATATTGAAGAAAAACCTGTCGCCAATATTGACATAGCACCAACACTATACGATCTTGCCCGAGTCCCAATTCCCGATGATGTAGAAGGAGTATCTCTTGTACCGCTTTTACAAGCCGGGGATATGAACCGTGAGGGGATATTAATCGAAGGCTGGCCAGGTCGCGGGCATTATGCTGCCTATCACATCGGCGGGTATGTCTATGCTGAAACAGGCGGAGATAAATCAGAGTTCTACGACCTGTCAAAAGACCCTTATCAGCTTGAGAATGCAATCAGCCAACCGGAATACCAGGAACTGATTGATAGAATGAAGGCTGCTCTGGATAAGATACGCGAAAAATAAATGAACCGCTCCCGCATCCCCTACCACGTCATGGCGAAGCCAACCGGCGCAATCTGCAATCTGGATTGCGCCTATTGCTTTTTTCTCTCGAAAGAGTCGCTTTACCCTGAGAGTAATTTCCGCATGTCGGACGAAGTGCTGAAGAATTACATCAAGCAGTATGTTCAGTCGCAGCCGGGGAACGAGGTGATGATCACCTGGCAGGGCGGCGAACCGACCTTAATGGGAATCGAGTTTTTCGAGAAAGCGACACGTTTTGCCAACGAATTCAAACGCCCACATCAGCGGGTTTCGTTCTCGATCCAGACGAACGGCGTTTTACTGGATGATGACTGGGGCACGTTCCTGAACCGAAACAGGTATCTGGTTGGGATCAGTGTTGACGGTCCCAAACATCTGCATGACACCTACCGCCGAGATAAGGGTGGCAAGCCCACCTTCAGGCGCGTTATCGCGGGGTTGGATGCGCTGAAAAAACATCGGGTTGAATACAACATCCTCTGCACGGTCAACGCCGCGAACGGTGACCATCCGCTGGATGTTTATCACTTTTTTCGTGACGAGTTGAAGGCAGAGTACATCCAATTCATTCCCATTGTCGAGCGCCAAAATGAGACAGGCTTTCAAGAGGGCAATCAGGTCACAGAACGTTCCGTGCGTCCCGAACAATGGGGCAAGTTCCTGACCACAATTTTTGACGAATGGGTCAAACGTGACGTGGGCAAAGTCTTCATCCCGACCTTTGAATCGGCGTTGGCAAATTGGTACGGCGTCCCGGCGGGGATCTGTGTCTTCAACGAGACTTGTGGCTCAGCGCTCGCTCTCGAACATAACGGCGACCTGTACGCCTGCGACCATTACGTCGAGCCCAATTATCTACTCGGCAATATCGCCGAAATGCCAATGGCGGAACTGCTGATGAACGAGCAACAACAAAATTTCGGGCAAGCCAAAAAAGATACCTTGCCCCAATACTGCCTTGATTGTGAGGTTCGTTTTGCATGCCACGGCGAATGCCCGAAAAACCGCTTCGCCCAAACACCCGATGGTGAAGATGGACTAAATTATCTCTGCGAGGGGTACAAAGCCTTTTTTACGCATATCGACGCCCCCATGAAGTTCATGACAAAGGAGCTAAGAGCGCAGCGCTCGCCAGCGCGGGTAATGACGCATTTCAAGCAAAACTGACAGGATGGAAGTTCCATCCTGTTTTTTTATGCCATCCACCCTCTGGATAAATTAATAATTATGATAAAATCCATCTAAATTCACTAATATCAAAGAGGTTTTAGAACCATGCTCCCCAGTTATTTACTAACCCTCCGTGAAGGGCTTGAAGCAGCGCTCATTATTGGTATCGTGCTTGGCGCCTTGCGGAAGATGAAAAAAGAAGAGTTCGCCCCCATCGTGTGGATGGGCACATTCAGCGCCATTGCGCTGAGTATCATTAGCGGTATCGCGCTAACCAGTTTTGGCATGAGCCTTGAAGGCAAAGTAGAGCAAGTTTTTGAAGGCATCACCATGCTATTAGCTGCCGCCATCCTGACCTGGATGATCTTTTGGATGCAGCGTCAATCACGCACACTCAAAAACGAGATCGAAAGCGACGTGCGTCAGGCCACAGCGAATACGAGCAAACGCGCTCTTTTCTCGCTGGCCTTCTTCGCCGTACTGCGTGAAGGCATCGAACTCGCCCTCTTTCTGACTGCGACAACTTTCGCAAGCGATGCCCAGCAAACCCTGCTGGGTGCAGCACTCGGTTTCGCCAGTGCGATCCTGCTGGGTTGGGCGATTTTCGCATCCACCACTCAGCTTGATCTGGCACGTTTTTTCAAAGTGACCAGTGTTTTGCTGATCCTTTTCGCGGCAGGCCTGGTTGCTCACGGCGTCCACGAATTCAACGAAGTCGGCTGGATCCCGCCCCTCATTGAACATCTTTGGGATATGAACCCTATCATCGATGAAAACGGCACTTTCGGCGCGATGCTGAAAGCGCTCTTCGGCTACAACGGCAACCCCTCGCTAAGCGAAGTGCTCGCCTATCTCGCCTATTTCATCGCCATCATCCTGGGGTTGCGGCAGGCAGAAAAACCAAATTTCAAACTCCAACCGCAAAATTAAAGGCAAAAGGGCATCGTAATGATGCCCTTTTTTGATTCCGCGAGGAGAGTCTTTTTACGACGAAGCGGTCTCATCATTCGAGGAGATTGCCTTGCTCAGCCAGCGAGGAATTTATCCAACAACGCGGGGATTTGGACAGCGATCTCGTCACGCACTCGATAAAAGGCAGATTCGATCTCCTCGGCAGTGCCCTGCACCTTGGCCGGATCGTCGAACCCGCAGTGGACACGTTGTCCACGCCCCAGCCAAACGGGACAATTTTCGGCGGCGGCATCACATACCGTTATAACGAGATCAAACCCAAGGTCGCGGAGCGTATCCGCATGTTTTGATTCGCCCTGATGCTCAATACCGATCTGCGAGAGCGCCTTCAACGCTAACGGATGCACGTATCCCGCAGGCTGTGTGCCAGCGCTAAACGCCCGCCATTGGTGACCAAGGCGGGCGTTGACGATCGCTTCTGCCATCTGCGAGCGGCAGGAATTGCCGGTGCAGAGGAAAAGGACACTATTGCGATTAGGCATCTTCGAGACGTGTTTCGTCGTCGCTGGAGTCAATCTCTTCCATGGAGCCGGTTACGATGAAGATTGTGCGTTCGCAGATATTGGTAACACGATCGGCAGCACGCTCAAGATTGTGTGCTGCCCAAAGCAGCCAATTCGAGCGTTCGATAGCTGTCGGGTCGGCGATGACGTAGGTAATCAACTCACGATAAATCTGCGTATAAAGCGCATCGATCTCGTCATCTTCTGCAGGAATTGCCTGAGCAGCAGCCACATCTTCTTCAACAAAAGCGGTCAAGGCGCGATGGAGCATATCGGCCGATTTTTCGGCCATACGGGGCAGATCAACCAGCGGCTTGAGCAGGGGCTGCTCGCCCATACGCATATTGATCTTGGCAATCCCTTTGGCGTAATCACCCATACGTTCCAGTTCGCCTGCCACATCCAATAAAGAAGCCAAAAGGCGAAGATCGTGTGCCATCGGTTGTTGCGTGGCAATCGCGATCATTACTGAGTTTTCGATTTCATAGCGTTTAGCGTTGATTAACGCATCACCATCGTAAATTGTTTGCGAGCGGGAAACATCGCGATGTTTCAGTGCATCCACAGAATCCAGGAGGGCCTGTTCTGCCATACTGCCCAAGGCGAGTATTGCGTCTTTCAGTTGTTGGATTTCATGTTCAAATGTTTTGCGCATTATGTACCTCGTTTCGTTGGAAGAAACTTATTATAAACCTTTTTATGTCTATCCAAAGCGCCCGGTGATATAGTCTTCGGTACTTTTCTTCTTCGGATTGGTAAAGATTTCAGCGGTCACACCGTACTCTTCCAAAATACCAGCATGATCTTCCCCAAGATTGAAGAAAGCCGTGAAATCAGAAACACGCGCCGCTTGCTGCATATTATGCGTCACGACGATGATGGTAAAGTCTTTGGCGAGTTCCTGCATCAGGTCTTCGATCTTCAGCGTGGCGATGGGATCGAGGGCTGAAGCCGGTTCATCCATCAAGATGATGTCTGGCTTGACAGCGATGGTACGTGCAATACAAAGACGCTGCTGCTGACCACCCGAAAGGGAGAGACCACTCTTGTCGAGTTTGTCCTTGACTTCATCCCAGAGGGCAGCGCCGCGCAAGGATTCTTCGACAAGATCATCCATATTGCCTTTGTAGCCATTAATGCCTGCACCCCAGGCAACATTATCATAAATACTCTTTGGGAAAGGGTTCGGCTTCTGGAAAACCATACCGATGCGACGACGCACTTCAACGGGGTCGACATCCTGGTCGTAGATGTTTTTTCCATGATAAAGCACGGTCCCGTTGGCGTGCGCGCTGGGGATCAGGTCGTTCATACGGTTGAAAGCCCGCAGCACAGTACTTTTACCGCAGCCGGAGGGACCGATCATCGCAGTGATTTTCTGCTTTTCGATCTGCATATTGATATCACGCACCGCCAGAGTCTCGCCGTAGTAAAGATTCAGGTCTTTGGCTTCAATTGCGTAGGAGTTGTTATTTTCTGTCATTATTTTGCCTCTTAGGACGTGAAGCGTAAAACGTGATCCGTGAGTTCTTCACGTTTCACTCGTCACGTTTCACGTTATATCTGCTTACTATATTTATTCCGCAACACGACCGCTACCGCATTCAGCGAGAGCAGGATCATCAGCAAAACGATGATCGCAGCGGCGGCGATATTTCTGAATTCATCCTGTGGGCGGGATGTCCACTGGTAAATTTGGATCGGCAGGGCGGTGAACTTCGAGAAGGGGCTGGTCGGGTCGAAGGTAATAAAAGTCGAAGCACCCACCACAACCAGTGGCGCAGTTTCACCCAATGCTCGCGAGATCGCCAGGATCGTACCTGTCAGGATACCGGGGATTGAGTTCGGGAGCACGTGGTGCCAAATCGTCTGCCATTTGGTGGCACCTAAGCCAAAGCTGGCCTGCCGCAAGGAGTTCGGCACGGCGCGGATCGCTTCCTGGGCGTTGATGATGATGAGCGGCAGAATCAAGAGTCCCAACGTCAGTCCCGCCGAAAGGATCGTGCGTCCATTCGCCGAGGTCGGGTCCACTGTTCCCAGAAATGCGCCGCTTGTGACCGGTTCCAATCCACGCACAAAAATCGCCAAACCCAAAATACCGTAAATAATGGATGGCACACCAGCTAAATTATTGATATTGGTCTGGATCAGGCGGTTGAACCACAGATCACCGGCGTATTCTTCGAGATAGATGGCTGCGCCAACGCCCATCGGGAAGGCGAAAAGCAATGTAATGGCGATCACCCACAACGAGCCGAGTACGGCCGTGCGGACGCCTGCTCGCTCCGGGTTAGCGGATTGCGGCGAGAGGAGGAAGTTTCCGTTAATCCACGACGTGAAGTGTAGGTCGGCATTTGGATATTTCTCGGCAACTTCGGCTTGGATCTCGCTCTTGTGAAAAAGTGAGTCAAAAAGCGACCAGGTGCTGGCGGCTTCCGGCTCAACAACACGCTCGATAACTAAATCGTAAATCTCTTCACGGGTGCGCTGCTCAAAAGGCAGCTCGTTTTCAAGATTACGAAAGTAACCCGCCGAAACATTTTGCTGAAGGATATAAGTCAGATCGACCTGATGCAGTTGTTCGAGCGGAATCCCGTTGATCGCCAAACTTTCGGGGTCGATCCGGTTTTCGACGGCAACATAACCAAAAGCCGAGTTGGTGATATTCAGCAACAAAGCGATCAAAGCGATAATGCCCACACCTGTCGAGATACGGAAAAGGTTTGACCAGATTTTCCCTGTGCTGTGGCGTTTGGAGAGATTGTCAGAGAAGCCAGGTTTTGCGTTAATTGGATTCATAATTAATTGCCTGGATGGTGCGTCGCACCATCGTCGATGGGAATTTGTCCATTACCATGCAAAATACCTGTCGACAGGCATTTTCTTGTCGAAGCTGGTGCGACGCACTTCTAAATAGCATCATTCATACACCTCGCGGAAGCGGCGCACAACGTGCTGGCTGATGACGTTCAGGCTTAGGGTCATAAAGAAAAGCGTCAGACCGATAGCAAAGATGCTGTTGTAATCGATCGAGTCGTAGCTCAGGTCACCGCCGCTGATGCGGACAATATGGCCCGTCATCGTTTCAGCAGCTTCGAAGGGATTGAAAGTGAAGTTCGAACCTGCGCCCGCTGCCACGGCAACGATCATCGTCTCGCCGATTGCGCGCGAGATGGAAACGATAAAGGCTGCCATGATGCCCGAGATGGCGGCAGGTAAAACCACTTTGAGAGCGGTTTCGAGTTTCGTCGCGCCTAAACCGTAGGCCGCTTCACGCAAAGAACGCGGCACCGCGCTGAGGGCATCTTCGCTCATCGAACTGACCAACGGGATAATCAGAATGCCGATCACGATCCCCGCAGAAGCGGTATTGTAAATATCGACCACATCTGCGCCAAAGATTGAGCGCAACAGCGGGGTCATAAAAGTCAGCGCAAAATATCCATAAACCACCGTTGGGATGCCTGCCAAGACTTCTAAAATCGGCTTGAGGGTCTTACGAGATTTTTCGCTGGCATATTCACTCAGATAAAGCGCAATGCTCAATCCGATCGGTAGTGCAACCAGCATGGCGATCAGCGTCGTCATTAACGTCGCATTGAGTAGCGCCCAAATGCCAAACTGCCCGATCTGCGGATTCCATTTTGTGCCGCTGAAATATTCCCATAAGGAAACTTGAGAAAAGAAATGCATCGCTTCTTTGCCTAACTCATAGACAATACCTATCGTAGTCAGGATCGAGAATGCACCTGCTAAAAAGAGCGATGCCTGAATAAGGCTCTCACCCCAGCGTCGCTTTTTACGCAGGTCTACACGAGGAGAATTTGCTTGTTTGTTTTCTTGCATGAAAAATCTCTCTTTGAACGTCCAATTTCCCCATCGATGATCTGATGGGGAAATTGAACAGAAGGAATAGAAGAGTAAATCTTTACTGACCCATCGCGTCGAGCCAAGCTTGTTGACCGACGGTGACGTCTGCGGGGAAGTAGCCGACCTGGGAGATCTCTTCGTTGACATAGGTCAGGAAGAAGTTGATGTAAGCAGCAACCTGCGGTTTTTCCTGCATAATGCTGGCATCCGAGTAGAGGAAGAGCGGGCGAGCCAACGGGTAGGTGGCGGCATCAACACTCTCGGCGGAAGGCTCGATGCCTTCGATGGAGAGCACGTTCAGCTTGTCAGCGTTTTCGGCATAGTAAGCGTAGCCGAAGAAACCGATCGCGTAGGGGCTACCTTCGATACCCTGCACGAGGACATTGTCGTCTTCAGAGAGCTGGGTGTTGGAAGCCGAGAGCATGGGTTCTTCGTCTTTGGCGAAAATCTCTTCCACGAAGTAGTCAAAGGTACCGCTGTCAGTGCCAGGGATGTAGCGAAGGATGTCTTCGCTGGGCCAATCGGCGTTCACATCAGACCATTTTTCGGCGCTTGAGAAGATTTGAGCCAATTCTTCTTTGGTGACATTGGTCAGGAAGTCGTTTTCGGTGCTGACGGTGACTGCCAAAGCATCGGTACCGACACGGAACTCAATCGGGGTGCGACCAATTGCAGCACAAGCTTCAACTTCGCTGTCCTTGATCGGACGGGAAGCATTGGAAACATCCGTCTCACCAGAGACACAGAAGCGTTCGTAACCAGCGCCAGAGCCAATCGAGTCGATCGTGATCTGACCAGAAAAGCCTTCGTCCTGGAAGCGTTCAGCCATAACTTCAGCGAGCGGGAAGACGGTCGAGCTACCAGCGGAGACCACATCACCGGAAACGGCGGCGGGGTCAACCATCGGGAGCATACCATCGGACATTTCCATGGCTGCTTCTTCAGCGGGAGCAGCTTCTTCTTCCGTGGTCTGCGGGGCAGCGGTGTCACCACTGGTCTGGGGCGCAGCTACTTCGGGGCTGCCACCACAGGCAACCAAAGCCATACTCGCAACAACCAAAACCATAATCAAAGCAAATAAGTGTTTACGCATTTCTTTCTTTTCTCCTTGTTGTTTAGTTAACATGCTGGAATGATAGCAAGCGCCGATTAAAGTCAATGGAAGAATTTGTTAACAACTCTTTAAAGTCATCGGATAACAAATCCCGCCACGCCCGCCTTTCAACTTGCTCATTCCATCCCAGACGGATGCCCCGCGCAGACGCCGTTTAAATGCGAAAGCGCCCGCAACAAAAAAACGGACGCTCTCAAAAGGAGGAGGAAACACGAGCAAGAGAATGAAGAACCCTAACTCGAATGTCATTTTGAAACAGTGCGCTACACATCCTAAATACGAGGATAGAAAAGGATCATGCTACGCACTGTAATTTTAATCTACTTATCTGGTGTCGCTTTCTCGCTCCAATCCCAGGTATTGAGATCACTCAAGGCGCGGTAGGCGGTCAGATCAAGATGCAAAGGCGTGATCGAGACGTAACCATCCGCTAGCGCACCGATGTCGGTACCACGCTCGGGGACGCCGGTTGGCGCTTCGCCACCGATCCAGTAGTAGGGGCATCCACGCGGATCAACCCGTTCATCGAGGCGGCTGTGATAGACGCGTAATCCTAGACGGGTCAATCTGAATCCGCGTAACTCTTCGCTTGGGAGGAAGGGCAAGTTGACGTTCAGGAGCGTTTCTTCCGGCAATTCCTTCGCCAGGACATGCTCAACAACTTGCCGCGCCGCTTTGGCTGCGGGAGCAAAATCCACCATCCCAATATGATCTTCCGGCACTTCCAGTGAAACGGCAACAGCGGGGATGCCTGCGATAATGGCTTCCATCGCAGCGGTAACCGTGCCAGAGTAGGTCACATCGTGACCCAGATTGGCGCCAATATTGATGCCGGAAACGACCAGATCAATTTCTTCTTTGAGATAGCCCAAGGTGGCAAGCGCCACACAATCGGAGGGCGCGCCATCACCGGCAAAGGCTTGCGTACCATCCGCAAGGATGACCTCGCGCACGCGCAGGGCACGGTCGAGGGTTTTGACATGTCCGCTGCCAGACCAGTTATGGTCGGGAGCGAGAATACTTACTTTGCCAAGCTTGCACATTTCTTGCGCCAAAGCCAACAGACCTGGGGCTGTCACCCCGTCGTCATTTGTTACTAAAATATGTTTTTCCATTTACCTGTTCAAATTCTTTCGATGATATTGACCGCGCTTTTGGGCGGTATCAATAACGATAATAATAATGAATGCAACGATCATCACGATCAGGGATATGATTTCCATCATTTTTCTCCTTATTTACTCATGCTACGCAACGACAATGTAAATTCAGACGTTTTGCCCCCCGGCCCCTCGCTTCGCTGGGGCATCCCCCCATTTTGCAAGCAAAATAGGGGGATAGAAATAAAGCCGCGGTTGGTCTCCCCTAAATTCCACGCACTTGGAATTTTGGGGATGCGAAGCAGTTTTTCCACCAGATGCCCGATAGGGCAGAGGGGGCAAACACCAAGTACAAATATCCTTTTTGCGTAACATCAGTTATTTACAAAAGCAATCATAGACCCTGATTTTTAAGAACAGATTAATAACTGAATAACATTAGGAAAAGAAAACCCCTGCGCCAAATTTAACGCAGGGGAATTATAAAATTTCCAGTCTTTGTAACGGCGCTCTACAACGTCACAAAAAGGCGACTACATAGAGCATCTAATCTTCCAATTTGTCCAGGTCGAGATCGTCTAAATTACGTTCATAGACCGATACACGGCGTGGATACACCTCAACCATCAAGTGCGAAGAGATCATAAAATCTGCCGATGAGCGATTATTCGCGATCGGGATATTCCAGACTTGGGCTATCCGCAAGAGCGCCTTCACATCGGGGTCATGGGGTTGGGGCTGGAGCGGATCCCAAAAGAAGATCAGCATCTCAATCTCCCCTTCGGCGATCTTGGCACCAACCTGCTGATCGCCACCGAGGGGGCCGCTTTTCAACTTTGTAATCGGCAATTCGAGATGCTCCTCCAAAAGGCTACCGGTTGTGCCGGTTGCATACAGGTGGTGCCGTGACAAAGTCGATTTGTTGAAATGGCACCATTCCAGCAAGTCTTTCTTCTTGTTATCATGCGCCACGAGCGCAATATGTTTTTTCTTCGGTAATGGAATTTCCATAGCTTTCATCGCTCCTCCTTATGCAGTCGGTAGTGAAAAATAAAAGATGCTGCCGCGTCCTTCAACACTCTCAGCCCAGATTTTACCCTCGTGGGCCTCGACAAGATGTTTTGAGATCGACAGTCCCAGACCCGTGCCGCGGCTGGCACGTGCACGGTCGGCTTTGTAAAATCGTTCAAAGATACGGGGAAGATCACGCACCGGGATGCCGATTCCCGAATCCGCAACCGCGAAGCGGATTTTATCGGAAACAACTTCGGCGGAGAGCGTCACCGTCCCGCCCGTGGACGTAAACTTGATTCCGTTATGGATGAGATTAACCAGCACCTGCTCGATCCTCGCCACATCCGCGTGGACATTGGGCAGCTCGCTTGGGCAATCGAATGTTAACTTGATCTCCGCGCGTTCGGCTTGCATCCGCATCCGTTCAACAACGCGTTGCAAGATTTTATACGGCGAGGCTTTCTGGATATTGAGTTCAACCTGTCCCGATTCGATGCGCGAAAGATCGAGTAATTCCTGCGCCATTTGGGTCAGAGCATCCACTTCGGTTTCGATGCGGCTCAAAAAACGCTGGGCGGCGGACGGATCGTCGAGGGCGCCGTCTTGCAGGGTTTCGGTAAGCGCTTTCAGCGAAGCCAGCGGCGTGCGTAACTCGTGCGAAAGATTGCTGACGAAATCACGCCGCACGGTTTCAAGGCGGCGCAGACGAGTCAAATCCTGAATCAGTAGCAGACTGCCGCCCGGGGCATATTGATCGGGCGCAGCCACGAGTTGCAAAAAGCCGCGCTGGAGGGGCATCTCGAGAACTTCGCTTTGCATCGTGCCGCTTTCTTTACAGGCCTGCCAGGTTTCGATCAGTTGATGGTAACGCAAGGCTTCGGCGACAGTCCGCCCGACAAGGCTGCGGCCCTTATCGCTCAAAAGCGTCTCTGCAGCAGGATTCGCAAACTGGATTTGATCATCGGCGTTCGAGATCATAATGCCATCCGGAATTTGCTCGAGGACAGCTGCAAGACGGGCACCTTCGGCATTGGTGGCATCCAACTGCTCGTGGAGTTGACTGTTGAGCGCGGCGATGGCGTTCGAAAGTTCTTCGAGGAAAGGGATGTCTCTGGGGAGATCAGGCGTGGGAGTTTGCGCAGCGAGACGTACGCTCTCAGTGAGTGTGTTGATGCGCTGCCGCAGGGTGTAATGACGCCATCCCAGCCAGAGCAAGAGCGCGAGGAGGATGGCAAATAAAATAAGTTCAATATTCATCGGGTTTTATAATTGCTAAAGCGATTACTACAAGGCTTCGTAGTAAGGACTTCAGTCCTTATCCTTGCGACTTGTACCTGCAATTTGAAACTTCTCTACCCTTCAAAGCGATAGCCCCCGCCCCGCACAGTGACGATACGTTCAGGGCTGGATGGTTCGTCTTCGATCTTCTTGCGCAACCAGCGGATGTGGACATCCACCGTGCGGCTGTCGCCAACATATTCCCAGCCCCAGACACGTTCAAGAATGAATTCACGCGAGAGCATTTGTCCGCGATGTTCGGCGAAGAAGAGCAGGAGTTCGTATTCTTTCGGTTTCAGGGAGAGGGCTTCACCGCGCAGGATTACTTCGTGGCGGGTGGTGTCGATGGTCAGTTCGCCAAATTTAAGGATTTCATGGGGCGTTTCTTTTTCGGCGCTGCGTTCGTCAAGTTCTTCCTGATGCAAGCGGGCACGGCGCAACTGTGCTTTGACACGCGCCATCAGTTCACGCATGGAGAAGGGTTTGGTCAGATAGTCATCTGCGCCCATCTCCAGACCGACAACACGGTCGATCTCGTCGTCGCGGGCGGTCAGCATGATGATCGGGATGTTCATCTCACGCCGCAGGATGCGGGTGATTTCGAGTCCGTCGAGGCCGGGCAGCATGATGTCGAGCAGAAGCAGGTCAAAATCCAGGCTGCGTGCCGCTTCAAGGGCAGCGTGTCCATCGCCTACGATTTCCACGTCATAGCCTTGTTTTTTCAGGTTGTAGGAAATCGTTTCCTGAAGGGTTGGCTCATCTTCAACGACGAGAATTTTTTCGGGCATGGTTATCCAAATCTACCAGTAACATAGTCTTCCGTGCGCTGGTCCTGTGGGCTGGTGAAAATGTCGGTGCCGGGTGCATATTCGATCAATTTTCCTTGCAGGAAAAAGGCAGCGTAATCAGAAGTGCGTGCTGCCTGCTGGACAGAGTGCGGAACAAGAATGACAGTGTATTGCTTCTTGAGTTCATCGAGGGCGTCTTCGACTTTGCTGGTTGAGATCGGGTCAAGACCGGATGTCGGCTCATCGAGCAGAATCACTTCCGGTTCAAGGGCGAGCGAACGCGCCAGACAAAGGCGTTGCTGCTGTCCACCGGACAGAGCAATGGCGGGATCATCGAGGCGGTCGTGGACTTCATCCCAAAGGGCGGCGAGTTTCAGACTGCGCTCGACGGCTTCATCGAGGCGGGATTTGCGCTTTTCGCCTGCCAGTTCAAGTCCGTAGGTGAGATTGCCGCGAATGCTGAAAGGCAGCACAACCGGACGGGCAAAAACCATCCCGACTTTGCGACGTAAGGCGGTTACATCCACTTTGGGATCGAGGATATTCTGCCCATCGAGCAGGATGCGGCCCGATACGCTCTCGACGTCGGCCAGGTCGTTGAGCCGATTCAGACAGCGCAGCAAGGAGGATTTACCGCCTCCCGCCGGACCGAAGAGCACGGTGGTGGCATTAGCCGGAATATCGAGACTAACCCCGTTCAGGGATTCTGTCCCGTCGGAGTATTGGAGGGTGAGATTTTCGATGACGATTTTATTTTTCATTATTTTTTATTGTGTATGGGCGGGTCTGAGACCCGCCCATACCATTTCAAAAAATTACCACTGTCGTTTCGCACGCGCACGCCCACGGATGAAGGTTGCGATCATATTCATACCCAGCACAAAGACGAGCAGAACGAGTGCTGTCCCATATTGAATTTTGATCGGCATTTCGGGGACTTGGGTCGAGATAACGAAGAGATGATAGGGCAAAGCCATCGTCGCATCAAAGGGGCTGTGGGGCAAACGCGGCAGGAAGAAAGCGGCACCCGTGAAAAGGATCGGAGCAGTCTCGCCTGCGGCACGTTCCAAGCCGAGGATGACACCGGTGATGATACCGGGTAATGCCTGCGGCAGTACGGTGCGACGGATGGTCTGCCAGCGCGTCCCGCCTAGAGAGATACTAACTGTACGGAAGGATTGCGGCACAGCCCGCAGGGCTTCTTCGGCAGTACTGATGATGACGGGCAGGGTCATGATCGAGAGCGTCATTGACGCGGAGAGCAAACTCGTGCCGAAGTTCAGGAAGAGCACAAATAGCCCCAACCCGAAAAGGCCATAAACGACCGAGGGAATGCCCGCCAGATTGATGATCGCCAAACGGATTAGGCGCGTCACACGGTTATCAGGCGCATACTCGGAGAGGTAGATCGCAGCCGCAACACCAAGCGGCACGGAAAATATCGCGGTACCGAGCGTCAGATAGAAGGTGCCGATGATGGCGGGCAAGATGCCGCCTTCACGCATCCCGTCACGAGGAAAGCCGCTAATGAATTCCCATGACATCGCAGGAAATCCCTGCGCGATAATGTAGATTACCGTTCCAATGATTGGGATGATGGTCAGCAGGGTCATCAAGGCCAGCAGGGAAAAACCCAGCTTTTCGACAAGGTCACGATTTTTGGTGAAGAATTTGTTCATAATTTAGAGAATAGATGATTAGAAACTAGAGAGCAGTAAGTCCGCTACGCTTTCGATACGGACGACGATAAAGCTGTCGTTCTACTGAATCACCGCTAGATATCTTTTGTAATTCAGCGTAGCCGCTGATTGAGTAGTCGATGCACTTCGGCGTATCGAAATCAAGGCGGAGCGGTCGTTTTACGACAACACCCTCTCCGCACGCTTCTTCTGGCGGAAGACAACGGCCGAGGCTGCGATATTAACGATCAACGAAATGATGAAGAGCACCATTCCGATAAAAAAGAGTACGTGGTAATGCGTGCTGGCGTTGGCGACTTCACCCATCTCAGCGGCGATGGTTGCGGTCATCGTGCGGACAGGAGAGAAAAGATCGCCCAAACTCTTCGCAAGGACGGGGGCATTACCCGTGACCATCATGACGGTCATCGTCTCGCCAATGGCGCGTCCGACGCCGAGCATGACCGCCGTTAAAACACCGGAACGGGCAGCAGGCAGGGTCACGCGCCAAATGGTCTGCCAACGGGTTGCACCGAGGGCAAGAGCGGCATCGCGGTATTCTTTGGGAACGGAGTCCAGCGCGTCTTCGGCGATCGAGACAATGGTCGGGATGGCGATGCCACCCAACAACAGGGACCCGGTTAATGCTGTTAAGCCAGTCGGCAAGTTCAGGGTCACGCGCAGAAAGGGTGAAAGGATCAGAATACCGAGAAATCCGAGAACTACAGAGGGTAATCCGCCGAGCAATTCCACAAGAGGCTTGAGCCAATTTCGCATCCAACGCGGGGCGATTTCAGAAAGAAAAACGGCTGTCCCAATCCCAAAGGGGACGGCGATCAGGCCAGCACCAATCGTTACCAGCAACGAGCCTGTGATGAGCGGCAGGATGCCAAAGTGATCTTCTATCGGATACCAGCGCACGGCGAAAAGATCACCGAAGGAGACTTCGCCGAGGGCGGGCAGCCCTTCCTTGAGCAGGAAGAAGAAGATCAGGGTTACAAAAATAATGGCTGAATAGCCAGAAAATTTGATGAGGCGGGTGATGATAAACTCACGCCAGTTCAGGTCTTTTTCCATACCTTCTCCAAAACAGTATCTATTTCAATCCAGATGCTCTAAGTTTGCTAATACTTTTGAGACCAGAGGGTCATTTCTAAAATCATCAAGCTTTTGCCAGGCAACTTCCTGCAACATGCGCTCTTCGACAGGGCGGTCTTCATCTTCAGGGTCACTGCCAAGACGTGCTTCAGCATGCGGATCAACAAAGGCTTCAAAACAATAATTGATGCCAAAGGCGTAGTTTTCTTCAAAAAGGAAGGCTCCTACTTCAGCCTGCAAGCCGGTCTCTTCGAAGACTTCACGTATTACGGCTTCATACAGATTTTCACCATTTTCGACACCGCCGCCGGGGAGCGTCCAATACTCGCGTCCTAAATGTACATGGCGCACCATCAAGATGAGGTCATCTCTGAAGATCGCCGCACAAACACGGGGTCGGGTGCGTCTCGCCATTAGTTGATCGGTACGAAGCCCAATTCTTTCACAATCTGCTGGGCATCAGCACCCATGATCCAATCCAGATATTCCTTCACGACACCGGTCGGCTCGCCGTTGGTATACATATACAGATCACGCGCAATCGGGTAAGTCCCTGAGTTGACCGTCGCCACCGAAGGCAAAATATAGGCGTCACCAACTTCGGGCGCAATCGCAATCACCTTCAGATCATCGGGGACATAGCCCAACCCGTCATAGCCAATCGCGTTCGGGTTTTGGCGCACTTCGGCAATGATGCCTTCCGAGGAGGGCAGCAGCAGGGTATCGGTAGAAAAAAGCGTCTCAGAATCTTTGATTCCAAGACGCAGAACAGTTTCTAAAAAGTAGACGTGCGTACCAGAGTTGGTCTCACGCGAAAGGCGCACAATCGGGCGATCCTCGCCGCCCACCTGACTCCAGTTGGTGTAAACCCCGCTGTACATATCCGAGATTTGCTGCAAGGTCAACTCCGAAACCGGATTTTCAGGATTGACGATCACGGCAATGGCATCCCTTGCAATGATATGCTCAACGGGCTCAACGCCCTGCTCACTCGCCAGGTCTATTTCGGATGACTTGATCTGGCGGGATGCGTTGGCGATATCCACTGTCCCGTTCACGAGCGATGCGATCCCCGTCCCTGACCCGCCGCCTGTTACCGATAAACGGATATCGGGGCGGTCCGTTTGATATTGCTCCGCCCACGCCAGCGCCAGGTTGACGATGGTATCTGAGCCTTTATTTTCGATATAGGTTTGGGGTTCGGTTTCAGTCGTCGTCTGCTGTGAAGCAGAACAGGAAACCAAAAAGACAAAAGAAAGAGTAAGTAGAAGCAGTCGTTTCATCGAAATGAATTATAGCGTAAAAATACCGATTAAATGCTTTTGTAAGGAGAGGGGAGCACTCAAATGTTGTTGGTGTTTTCTGCCCCCTCCCAGCCTCCTCCGAATGCTAAAAGCGGAATTTGGGGGAGAAGCACGGTATTTTTTCTGGTGGTGCTTCATAATAAGTGATGAATTTGCGAGCGAAGCGAAGCAATCTCATTGAATGTAGTGCAATCTCCCGCAAATGAGACTGCTTCGGCGATAAAGCTGCCTCGCAGATTCATTCCATCACTTACCATTGATGCACCACCTTTTTTTCTGGATCCCCCCATTTTTGTTTTTCAAAATGGGGGGATGTCCGAAGGGCAGGGGGGCAGAAGGGCATAAACTCCAAAAATGCATAAGATGCATCAGCTAATACGCAATACTTCCCTTTTACGGTAAAATCAGCCTATGCCTACTGAACAGCCCGTTTTCGCTATCGAAAAACTAAACTTCTACTATGGGGAAAAGCGAGCCTTGTCCAACATCAACATGGACATCCTGCCCCGCAAAGTGACCGCCCTGATCGGCCCCTCCGGTTGCGGCAAATCCACTTATCTGCGTTGCTTAAATCGGATGAACGATACCATCCCCGGCACACGTGTGGAGGGCGAGATCCGCCTGAACGGCGAAAATATCTACGCCCCCGACGCCGACGTGGTTGATCTGCGCCAGCGCGTGGGAATGGTCTTCCAGAAACCGAACCCCTTCCCGCAGTCGATCTACGATAATGTCGCCTTTGGGCCACGCGTGCTGGGGCTCTCCGAAAGCAAGACCGATCTCGAAGAAACCGTTGAGATGAGCCTGCGCAAAGCCGCGCTCTGGGATGACGTGAAAGACCGTCTCAAAGATGGCGCGCTCAGTCTCGCCCTCGGACAACAGCAACGGCTCTGTATCGCCCGCGTCGTCGCCGTACAGCCTGAAGTAATTCTGATGGATGAGTCCACCTCCGCCCTTGACCCGATTGCCACGGGCAAAGTCGAAGACCTGATCGCTGAACTCAAAGAAGATTACACCATCGTCATCGTGACGCATAATATGCAACAAGCTGCGCGTGTTTCCGATAAAACAGGTCTCTTCTGGCTGGGGGAACTGATCGAGTTTAATGAAACGAATGAAATCTTTACCCGCCCCAAAGAAGAACTAACCGAAGCCTATATCACTGGGCGGATGGGGTAAGCATCTAATCAAAAAACCGAAAAACTCTTCTGTGCGGAAGAGTTTTTTTTATCTAACTGATGTTACGCTAACTCAGATTATGCCGTAAGTAAATATTTCCTATATCCCTGCCCCCACCCAGCCTCCCAAAAATTCTAAAAGCGGAATTTAGGGGAGGGGCATAGTATTTTTTCTCCAAAAAGACACTGCTTTTGCTAGCTCCCCCTTTTTCGTTTTTCAAAAAGGGGGGATGTCCACGGGACAGGGGGCACAAAAGGCGTGGTATCAGCTATTCATAACCAAGGGAAACAAGGGTGGTATGAGGACAGAAATCTAAAGTAAAATTGCAGAAAACAAGGTTCGGGAGAATGCAATGAACAAAGAGATAGAAATCATTCAAATCACTGAAGCTTATATCAAGAGCTTTTACCACTGCTTAGACAGCGTTGCTAAAGAAAGAATTTATTTGGGCCGTTTGGAAGCGCCGCCATTCGAAGATGTGCGCTCTTTCGTACTCAAAAAGATCGAAAAAGATATTCCACATTTTGTTGCCGTAGTTGATAATACTGTGATCGGCTGGTGTGATATTCATCCACTGGAAAAAGAAACATTTCAGCATGTTGGTGTGTTGGGAATGGGCATACACAAAGAATATCGTGGGCAAGGGCTGGGGAAAAAGCTCATGCTGAAAACACTCGCAAAAGCCAAAGCAAAGGGTCTTGAGCGCATCGAATTGGAAGTCTACAGCACCAATACGGTTGCAATCCACCTTTATGAGCAGATGGGGTTTGAATTAGAAGGAAGAAAAAGAAAGATACGAAAACTGGATGGGGAATATTACGATAATTTGATAATGGCGGTATTGTTTTAAGTTGGCTGAGTAGCTCCGAATGTTTTTTCGGAGCATATCGAAGCCAAGAACTAGAATTTTCCTGTTACGGTTGGTTTCGATACGGACTTCGTCCTACTCAACCAACGCTTTTCCTTGAATGGATATTCAACATGACCCCAAAAAACTTACACCCCTTGAAAACACTTTCCAAAGAAACCATTCTCAACCACAACAAATTTCTGCGCGTGGAAAAGCACGTTGTTGAATTCCCCGGTGGACAGATCATCGACGATTGGGCATGGATCGAAATCCCCAGCGCAGCGATCGTGCTCGCCCGCCGCGTGGACGGGAACTTTCTCGTCTTCCGACAGACCAAATACGCCATCGAGGGGACCTCGCTCGCGCCGGTCGGCGGGATGCTCGAGACGAACGAAAGTCCACTTGATGCCGCCAAACGGGAATTACGCGAGGAGATGGGCTACGAAGCGCCAACCTGGGTTGATCTCGGCAACTATATCGTCGATCCCAATCGCGGTGTGGCGACGATGCATCTCTTTCTCGCGCTGGATGCGGAATACGTCAGCGAACCGAACAGCGACGATCTCGAAGATCAGGAATTATTGGTGTTACGCAGGGACGAATTGGAAGAGGCGCTAAAAGCAGGTGAATTCAAGGTTTTGGCATGGACGACGGTGGTGTCGTTAGCGTTGGGGTATTTGAGCAAGTAAACATTCTCAACAAATAACTATTCACGTAATGCTTACAGTATACTTTGATCGTTATTTCAATAAAATTATCTCAAAACGAGAACAGGGAAATATAATGAAAGCTAACTGGACAGATAAGTTTTTCGAGCTTGCACCCAAATTACAAAAGCTTTTTGTTATTATCGGAGCACTCTTTTTGTTTAGCTTTGGTATATACAAAGGGATTTCTACTTCTTATGGCTTGGCAGCAGGTATATTTATAGGTCTAGTAGGTGCTGTGCTTGTGATAGGCACTTACGCTCTAACGGGTATCTGGAATATTGCCACAACTTCATTAGCAGAGTTTTTCTCAAGAAACCCTAAATTTAGACGCAATATCATTATTTTTCTTAGTTTATCCACCTTTTTTTCTGCATTCTATATTGTTTTTTATACAAACGTTGACAATTTCTTGAAAGCTTCCATATTCATCTTGTTTTTGATACTTCTTCCGTCAGGGATCACATCGCTTATTCGAGAAGACCGACGCAGGGAAAGTTTCAAATTGTTAGGCAGTCAAATTACACCGACATTAATTTCACAAAGCCCTCAAGCCGCGATTGAACATGCTTTTACCCTTTTTGAAGACCATCTCAGAAAACGTTTAGATATGGGAGCTTCTGAATATGGAGAAACACTAATTAATTTAGCACTTGGAAAGGATGGAAAACTATTCTATGGGGAAACCGCCTCTGAAAATAGAGGTGCACGAAATTTACTATCAGGTGCTTACGCTACCTATCGTAACCCCCGTAAGCACCGCATTGTCGAAGATGACAAAGAATCGGCACTAGCAATAATTGCACTGATAGAGCTTTTAATTCATATTGTGGATAGTTCTTCCGATAGAGAAAAGTAACATCTATTCCCTACTCTTCATCTGCAACAAATAACCCCCATCTAACGTAATCACCTGCCTGCGGATCATCGCGGCGGCGTATAGACCCGAAAGGTCTTCATCGAGCGACGGTCAAACACTCATTCTGACCTTCAATAGCGCCCTATCCAAAACGCAACATAAAGAGACCTTTCGGGTCTCTCTCGCCCGGAGAAAATATGACCACTCCACCACCCTTAGAATACGGACAGTATTACCATATTTACAACCGTGGCAATAACGGCGAAACCTTATTTCGCAACCCACACAATTATCATTATTTTATGGAGCTGTACGCAAAGCATGTTTCTCCAATAGCCGATACTTTTGCCTATTGTCTGCTTCCAAACCATTTCCATTTTGTCGTGCAGATCAAAGCAGAAACAGAAATTCAAGAAATAGCAAAAATACGAAAAATCTCTACACCCAGCCATAGCTTTGGAAACCTTTTCAACGCCTTTGCTAAATCCATCAACAAGGCTTACGGGCGCACAGGCAGTCTTTTTGAAAAACCCTTCCACCGTAAAATTGTCACCGACGATGCCTATTTTTGGCGATTGATCTTATATATCCATCACAACCCCCAAAAACATGGTCTCATTGATGATTTTCGCTTATGGCCCTTCTCATCTTATACGGCTTTTCTCTCTAAGGAGCCAACACGCTTAAAACGGGAAGAAGTTATTACCGCATTCAGCAGCTTGAAACAATTTATAAAAGACCATAACGAATATAAATCGAATGAAATGAATGATGAGTTTGATTGAACAACAGACCCGAAAAGTTCTTATCGGGGAATAGTTAAATCATCGTCCACGTCTTCAAAATCAACATGATAAAAGCTTTCGAGGCTAGGAAAGGTCTACTCCCTACTCTTCATCTGCAACAAATAGCCCCCATCGAGCGTGATGACCTGCCCGCGGATCATCGCGGCGGCGGGGCTGGCTAAAAAGGCGACCACGCCTGCTACTTCTTCGGGGGTAACGAGACGCCCTGCAGGCGTCGCTTTGGCTGTCTTTTCAATTAAGTTTTCATCTTCACGCATGGTGTCGAAGTGCTTGAGGGCATCCGTCTCGACCACACCGGGGGATACGGCATTCACGACGATATTCTTTTCTGAAAATTCGACAGCTAAATAACGCGTCAACGCATTCAGGGCGGCTTTACTCGCACCCACAACAACATACTCCGGCAGAACATAATCTGAACCCGGGCTGGTAATACTGACAATGCTCCCGCCGCCGCGTTTCTCCATCAGCGGGGCAGCGCGTTTGGCAGCGAAAAGCAGCGCACGGGCGTTGATATTCATTGTCCAGTCCCAGCCGCGCGGCTTTTGTTTCATCACTTCGCGGTTATAACCCGAAGCGGCGTTGTGGACAAAAACGTCCAAGCCGCCGAACTCGGTTTCAACTTGGTCGAAAAGATACGTGATGCCGTCGAGGGCGCCCACGTCCGCTTTGACGACGAGGGCTTTGCGTCCGAGAGCCTCGATCTCTTTGGCGGTAGCTTCTGCGAGAGCGCGGTTGCGGAAGAAATTGATCACCACGTCCGCGCCGAGGGCTGCAAAGTGCAAGCCGATCGCGCGTCCGATACCGCGTCCGGAGCCGGTTACAAGGACGGTTTTCTTTTCAAAGGGAAGCTGTGTCATAGTCACTTTCTCTATAATGAATCATCCAGTCTCTGAGCGGAATACCAAGCGAAGCGAGGTATGTAGTCGAAGAGCGGCATTTTTGGGTAACGCCGTCCTTCGACTGCGTGCTTTTCTGCGAAAAGCCCTCCGCTCAGGAACTGGTTTTTCTATAAATTATCTGTGGATATAAATCAAACTCAGCCAAACGCTCAACACCCAAACGGCGTACTTCTGCGATGGCTGCATCCAAATCAGTGCGCAAACGGGCGATGTCTACGCCCTGACAAATATCGGGAAGTGGCGTTAGCCACTTTTGGCTGCGCTGGTAGACTTTGAGCGCACCGCGCAAATTCTGCTGACTGATGTGATGATAAACCACTGCCGCCTGCAAAATACCGCGATACAACTCTTTGATGAGCGCAGGCTCGGCGTTCCAGGCATCTTCGAGCGCTTCGTGCGCCAGCCAATATTCGCCCTGATTGAAACGCTCGATGCCAAGACGAGCGAGTTCCGGCAGGGAAGAATTGCAGTCGTTGGGCATAAAAGCAGTATAGCATGAGACAGCAGATGCGTCGCACCAACAGAAGAGAAATCTGCCCACAAATGGAAAAACGCCTGTCGACAAGCATCTGCTCATCAATCCTGGTGCGACGCATCATCGGCGGTGGGGTGGTAAAATCGGTGGACTATGGACAACTCCGGAAATCGCAACGTATGCAGCCTGGGCGCCCAGAACTATGGCGAGCAGGGGATCCCCGTGCCATCTATCTCGACCGGACGCAAATCACTGATCTCACGCCGCAGGATTTTACTAGGCATAACAACTCTGGCGGTCCTGTTGCTCGTGATCCTTGCTGCGGGTCTCTCGGGCCTTCGCTTTGCGCCCGCACAACCGCTTAACTTTGGCGGCGGGGACGAGTTGCCCCCTATCCAGCAAACTCTGGCAGAGATAGCAAAAGCCGTTTCCGAAACCCCTGTTTGGCAACAGATAGCGCTCGGGATCATTATCGTCTCTGTGCCGCTGCTCATCATCATTTTCCTGCCCCCCGAACTGCGCAAGCGTCTACTGCGAACCCTCTTCCGCATGACATTAATGGCAGTTGCGATCCTGTTTTTTTTCAACAATTTTGAACTCGGCGAAAACTTCAACGTCCCTGAAGAACTAATCTCACCCATGAACGAGATGGAATCCACGGAGCCAACCATTGTTGAGCCGGAAGTTTTTGAACCGAAAGAAGTCGCCCCTGTTTGGAGCTACACTATCTCGCTGGCAATCCTCGGCGCGGCAAGCGCAGGGGGCTGGTATCTCTGGCGCGTCTGGTCGCGTTCACAGCAAAACGAACAAGCCCCGCTGAAAGAATTTTCACGTATCGCCAGAGCATCGCTGGATGATCTGGAAGACGGCGCAGACTGGGAAGATGTCATCATCCGCTCCTATGTGCAGATGGGCGAGGTCGTCAAGGAACGGCGCGGCATCGAACGTGCCGAGGAGATGACTCCGCACGAATTTGTCTCTCGGCTTGTGGAGGCAGGCTTGCCCCCCGCCCCCGTTGAGCGGCTGACGCGACTCTTCGAGTTTGTACGCTACAGCTCGCATAAAGCCGGCGAAGAAGAGATGGCAGAAGCCGTTGGCTGCCTGAACCAGATCGCAACAGCATTTGGGGATAAGTTGCGATGATTCTCAACACAAAGATACCCCCGGTCTCTGAGCGGAGACGTAGTGATAGCGAAGCCGTCGTCGAAGAGCGGCTCATGCAAACATCGTCCTTCGACTGCGCTCTACCCTACGGTTATCGCTCCGCTCAGGAACTTGTGAATGGATAAAAAGCGCATCTTCCTGCTCGCCCTCTTCATCATCGCCGCGCTGCTGCTGGCATTTCCCCTTCAGCAAGCTGTGCAGGGAATCATCATCCAGCCGATGATGTATCTCATTTGGGGCGCGGGCATCATCTATCACTCGATCCCGCAGTTTTGGATTTGGGTCGTGATGCTAGCGCTGATCTTCTTCATCTTACTTTCACCCTTTTTGGATGATCTACCGCGCATCCGTCGACGCGTAAAGAAAGAACCGCCGCAAGTGGGACCGATCGAGAACTTGGCGGAATCAATTTCACTAAGCAACAAGGGCATCTACTTTAAGTGGTTGGTCGCTAATCGCCTCGGCAAAATTACACGGGACTGGATTGCTTACCGAGAAAGACTCGAAAAACGGTGGCAAGCCAATGATCTGGCGCGTCTCGCAGGACAGGCTCCAGCAGATGTCTACAATTATCTGGATGCCGGGCTGAATGGCTCATTCGCCGATTATCCTCGTCCGCGCCTGCCCTTTATCCAAAAACGAAAAGCAACCCCTTTAGATATTGACCCCAACCGCGTGTTGGATACTCTCGAAAATGAAATGGAGAACGAGTGCTGTGACTAAAACTGTAAGAGAACTCGCAAAAGATACTCAGCTCGCGCTGGACGAAGTGCAGCGCGCAGTGGTTGGAAAAACTGACCTGCTCGAGATGGTGCTGGCCGCCATTTTGGCGGGCGGACATGTGCTGCTGGAAGATTTTCCCGGTTTGGGAAAAACGCTGATCGCGCGCTCATTTGCAACTGCGCTGGGATTGGATTTCAAACGTATCCAGTTCACGCCCGATCTTTTGCCCGGCGACATTACTGGTGGCTACATCTTCAACCGCAACGAAAACCGCTTTGACCTTCGGCAGGGTCCCGTTTTTGCGAATATCGTTTTGGCGGACGAAATCAACCGCGCCTCGCCAAAGACACAGTCGGCGTTGCTCGAAGCGATGTCCGAAGGACAGGTGACGCTCGAAGGCGAGACTATGCCCCTGCCGCAGCCCTTTTTGGTGCTGGCAACCCAAAACCCGATTGAGTACGAGGGCACCTTCCCACTGCCCGAAGCGCAGCTTGACCGCTTTATGCTCAAACTCTCGGTCGGCTACCCTGATCTCGACGAAGAGCGTGAAATTTTGCATCGGCGTGGCAGCCGCGTGGACGATGAAATGGTGCTGAACGCGATCACGGATGCCGCCGCTCTGCGCGAAATGCGCCTTGCCACCGAAGACGTGCACGTCGACGAAGACCTTGAACGCTATATCGCGGCGATTATCCACGAGACGCGCAAAGATCGGCGCGTGGCGGTCGGCGCTTCACCGCGCGGCTCGCTGGCTTTCCTGAAAATCGCACGTGCCTATGCCGCCATGCAGAGACGCGACTACGTCCTGCCCGACGATATCAAACGCTTCGGCACGGCTGTCCTAACCCATCGCATCATCCTGCAACCCGAATACTGGATGGCAAGCAGAGTGACCGATGATGTGATTAGAGATGCCTTCGCACGTGTTCCCGTGCCAGTGGTGGAGTAATAGATTTACCACAGAGCACACGGTGAACACAGAGAGAAGAAAATTCTTACAGGTGTTTGAGTAGCTCAGAGCGAAGCGATGAGCGTATCGAAAACACAGAACAAAGCAATTTATCTCTACTTGTTGGTTTCGATACGGCAAAGTGCGCTGCCTACTCAACCAACGAACGATTCTCTTTAATAGAGTGCCATATTGCAAAAAAACATCAAACTGGAATGTATTTGCGAGGAGGATGCTTTCCTGACGAAGCAATCCCTTGTAAAAGAAGACCGCTTCGTCGAAAAAGCGTACTCCTCGCGGAATCACAATGAAACGTAACGCCCCACTCGTCTTCCTCCTCTACCTGCTCGTCTTTATCGCTCTGCTCGGCATGAACGGTGAAGTACTTGCGCTCGCCATCCCCCTGGCACTCTATTTGCTTTCGGGGCTTTGGTTTGCGCCGCAGGAGATCCACCTGCACATTCAACGCACCCTAAGTGCAGAGCGCGTCACGCCGAATATGCCCGTTATCATAACCATACGAATCGTCAATCTTGGCGGGCGTCTCGAAGAACTGGTTTTGGAAGATCAAATCTCCCCCGCACTGACCATCGTCAAAGGTGCATCCACGCATATCTGCACGCTCAAAAGCGGCGAAAGCATCACTTGGGAATATACTGTTTCAGGCCCACGCGGCTCCTTCTCCTTTAACGGCATCGAAGCCACCGCTCGCGACCATCTCGACATCGCCCGCAAATCCGCTTTCATCAAAACCGAAGGTCAGATTTTCATCATCCCGCCTTTTACGCGCTTGAAAAATATTAAAATTCGCCCCAGGCAAACCCGCGCCTACTCAGGTGCCATCCCCGCCCGTATTGGCGGCTCGGGCGTCGACTTTTTCGGGCTGCGCGAATACCAACCTGGCGACGCTCCGCGCCATATCAACTGGCGAGTCAGCGCTCGTCACCGCAATGCCCTCTACGCCAACGAATACGAACAAGAGCGCGTTGCCGATGTCGGCATCATCCTCGACGGGCGTGAGCGCGTCAACATCGGTAACGGCACCAACTCGCTCTTCGAGCATACCGTCATCGCTGCCGCCGCCCTTTCCGACGCCTTCATCTCGTCAGGCAACCGCGTCGGCCTGCTGCTCTACGGACAAACCCTGCGCTGGACATTCCCCGGCTACGGACACGTCCAACGCGAGCGCATCATGCAATCCCTCGCCAAAGCCGAAACCGGCGAAAGCTCCGTCTTCGCCGACCTGATACGCATTCCCGCTCAACTTTTCCCGACCAACTCGCAACTCGTCTTCGTCTCCCCCCTCCAAAACAGTGACTACGAGACCTTCATCCACCTGCGCGCGCGCGGTTATCAGGTTATGGTCATCAGCCCCGACCCCGTCTCATACGAACTTCGCTCCCTGCCTGAAAACGACAACACCCAACTCGCTGCCCGCGTCCTCGGCATGGAACGGCGGATGCTCATGCTGCGTCTACAGCGCGCAGGCATCCAAGCCCTCGATTGGGATGTGGAACTGCCCCTCGACCGCCTCGTCAAATCCCGCCTTGGGCGTCCGCCTGCATGGCGCAATCTATAGAATCAGCCATCTCCTGAGCGGAGGGCTTTTCGCAGAAAAGCACGCAGTCGAAGGACGATGCTTGCAAACGCCGCTCTTCGACTACACCGCTACGCCTCCGCTCAGAGACTGGATACAATCGGAGAACCTATGATCAAATTCGGTGCATACTTCTCACTCTGGATGGGAACCATCGCCCTCGCCTGGGGCTACTATCAGGCGGATACGCCCCCATACATGTGGGCAGCCCTCGGCATCGGGACGCTCTGGACCTGGGGCTTGGCACAGCGCATCAAGTGGATGCCCGGCTTCGGCTTGACACTCACCACCCTGCTCGCCGCAGCGGGACTCTACCAATCCATCCCCTTCGGCTGGATGTTCGCCGCCGCCCTAAGCGGGTTGTCATCCTATGATCTGAGCAACTTCTCCCTGCGTCTACGCTATGCCGCCAAAAACGAAGATACGCACCTTTTGCAGCGCGTCCACTTTACGCGTCTAGGCATCATGACCCTGCTCGGCTTGATATTAAGCACTATCGCCATGCTCTGGCAAGCGGAGTTCACCTTCGAATGGGCGGTCTTTTTGATGTTAATCGGTGTCTGGGGTGTGAGCCTGCTGGTTGGTTGGGTACGGCAAAGCGAATAATGAAAATCTATCTCATTCGCCACGCAGAAGCTGAATGGTGGAAAGCGCCAGATGAAAGCAGACCTTTGACAGAAAAAGGGTTTGAAGATGCTGAAAAGCTTTCAGAAATTCTGAAAAAACACCCCATCGACGCGATCTACACCAGCCCATACACGCGTGCCTACCAAACCATAGAACCCACTGCGCTCAAACTCGACTTGGAAATCACTATCGAAGACAACTTGCGCGAACGTAGTTTAGGGGATATTGGAAAAGTAGATTTTCTTGCAGCGGTTGAAAAGACGTGGAATGATCCCCATTTTGCTCACCCAAACGGAGAAACCAATTTCGACGCGCAAAAAAGAGTAGTTGCCTTAGTAAGAAAATTACAAGTCAAACACTCAAATGATAATGTTGCCCTCGCTTCACATGGCAATATCATCGCATTGATCTTGCAGGCATTTGACCCATCCGTAGGTTTTGCATTTTGGAAAGCACTTTCCATGCCTGATATCCACATACTCAATTTACAGGCAGATGAACAGGCAACATTCAAGAGATTAGGAAAAGGATTTTAGTAATGTCCGATAAAGTTTTGATTATTCTCAGCACGTCTGATGCAGGCAAAGCACAAACAGGGGCCATCTACGCACTCAACGCTTTGAGAAACGGCTGGATGGACGAGGTAAAAATCATCCTTTTCGGCCCTGCCCAAGATCTGCTTTTGGAAAATGAAAAGTTCCGCGAACTTATTCTCGAATATCAGGAAATCGAAGAAAGTGTTGTCGCCTGCAAATTCATCTCCAATCGAGACAAAAAGGGTGAAGCGCTGGATAAGATTGGTATTCGAGTAGAGTATGTCGGTGAAATGATTTCCAATTACATCAAAGAGGGCTATGTGCCAATGGTATGGTAGCTTGATTTTGAGTTATTGAAGAAACAAAAACGAGTGCTTGATTAAAAACGCACTCGTTTTTGTTTAAAGCACATCATCAAAAAAGCTCAACAACACTCTTGACAAAACAAAGAAAAACTAATACTATTAGTTTTAACTAACGCTATTAGGAGAAAAGATGTCATCTCTTCGAGAAGAAAATCGCAAACAAATGACACAAACCATTTTGGATACTGCTCGAGCTATCATGCGCGAAAACGGCGTTGCGGCGCTATCCATGCATGAACTAGCACGTCGCTTGGAGATACGTCCCCCATCCTTGTACAACTACTTTGCTGGCTTGATGGATATTTACGATGCCGTTTTCCGTTCAGGCTTCATTCTCTTTGGGGAATATGTATCTGACTACGCCAAAGACGCCCAAACATGGCAGGAAGAGATCCGCTTATCCCTGGAAGCTTACATGAGCTTTGCCCTGCAAAATCCTGAACTCTATCAACTCTGTTTCGAGCGCCCCATCCCTGGCTTTGTACCATCAGAAGAAAGCCTGCAAATCAGTACAGGGCAACTCAATAATTTCTATGGTCGAATTGCCAACTTACAGGGCAAACTAAACACCGACTTACCGCCAGCACAGATCGCTGATTTCACCATAGCCATTGCACATGGATTAACCGCCATGCACATGTCCAATGAACCAGATCTACCCTTAGGACAGGGACGTTTTGGTGCTTTGATCCCTGCTGCCGTATCCGTACTTGAGAAAGCTTGGTCATAGAACAATTACTTTTATTGGTAAAGGAGAGAAAATGCTCACTACATCCCCAACCCTGGCTAATACCGCCAAAATAAGAACTGTCACAAACGATGAAGCCTACGAACTGCTTCAAACAGCACTAAACCGTCTTCTTGCACTTTTAGAAACACTCGAACCCGATGACTGGCAGAAACCGACTGCCTGCACAGCATGGAATGTCCGTGACATGGTCGCGCACCAAGCAGGTGGTTACGCCAGTGGAACGAGCTACAAGGAAATGATTCGACAGGGGATGCGCTTGCCGAAGCGCGGTCAACTGATTGAAGATGCCATCAACGACTTCCAACTTCAGGAACGCGCGGATCGCTCTCCAGAGGAGTTGGTTGCAGAATTACGTGAAATTGGTCCCGTTGCCGCACAAAAGTGGGCACACGAATTTCGCTTTGCAAAACTAATTACGATCCCCCATCCCATTGCAAAGCCCCTCTCGTTTCGCTACCTAATGGAGATCATCCACAGCCGTGATACCTGGATGCATCGTCTCGACATTTGTCGGGCGACCGGACGTGAATTTGAGCAAACCCGCGAACACGATGGTCGCATTGCCGAATTGGTGATGCTGGATGTTGCGAAGATTCTTGGCAGAAAATACCCTGACCTGAGTCTGACCTTTGACCTGACCGGCATCGCCGGTGGTGTATGGACGATCGGCAAAGGTAAATCAGTAGCCACGATCCGCATGGATGTACTGGACTTCAACATCTTTGTTTCCGGACGCTATTCCTATGAAGAAGCGCGTCCGTTGGCAACGATCACAGGTGACATTGCAACAGCCGAAAAAGCGCTCAAAAATATTCTTGTGCTTTATTAAACTTTAGAGGTCAGAGAAGAAAATGGAAACTACAAAAGAATCAGAATTTTCCCGTAAGCTCATCCGATATGGCGTTGGCTTATTTCTATTGGGTCTATTGACTGGATTTGCCATCCCCGCGATGCAAAATCCGCGCATGGGGCTCTCCAGTCACCTTGAAGGTGTTCAGAATGGCATGCTTTTGATGATCTTTGGTGTTATCTGGAGCCAGTTGCGGTTACCTGCTCCCGCAATGCAATGGGGATATGGGCTTGCTTTATTTGGCACATACACCAACTGGGCAACAACCTTGCTGGCAGGCATCTGGGGGGCAGGGGCAGCGATGATGCCGATTGCAGGAAATAATTTTCTCGGCACAACTGTACAAGAGGGCTTGATTAAATTCGGGCTAGGCTCACTATCGCTCACCATGCTGATCGTGTGTGGCATATTGCTCTGGGGGCTGAGAGGAAAGGTTCCTGATCAAATCGGGTAGCATTAGCCAAAGTTGCCAAGATAATGGGAAACGAGTGCCATTCAATCAATCAGGCACTCGTTTCTTTTTTCTCATTACTTGGTAATTTCTCGAACCAAGCATCCGTTTCGTCAGGGGTCTTGAATTGCATCAGTTCCAAATGTTGATATTCCGGCAACGCAAATAATGCGGGAATTTCCCGCTTACGCCGCCAATAAGTTTTGAAAAGCCATTTGACGAGAGACTCATCTGACCATAGTTTGAAGTGGATCCAGAAACGGTCTATATTTGTCCCCCAAAGCACTTCTCGCGAAAGGTTGCGACGAACGGTGCGCGTGATCAGACGCCAGAAAACGACCGGAAATGAGTAATCCAGCCAGATGATGAGTTGGGCACGGGGCCAAGTGATGGGCCGAGTACGACTATAGTTGCCAGCAACCACCCACCGGTCGCCGCGCGTCGCGTCTGCTACTTTGGAGGCAAACTCGTCGTTCGGCGTTCCGACCCAGTTGGGCTGCCAATACAAGGCATCCAGTTCCACGAAATCCAAAGCGAGTTTGTTGGCTAATTTTTCCGCTAAAGTCGATTTTCCAGAACTGGTTGTCCCAATGACGATAATACGTGTGTGGGGGAAGTTTTTTGTCTCCATAGCGCGCAGAGTATAGCAGAAAAATATGTTTGCACGGCTGATATAATCGCAGAATGTCTGGGATTGGCACACTTAATGAGAAAGCGCTTCACGCAGCACTAAAAGAATTCTATGCGCAACCTAATGATCGCTTTGAAGTCAAAGTGGATGGCTTTTTTATTGACATCGTGCAGGGGGATTTACTCATCGAGATCCAAACCGGGAATTTTGCATCTATTAAATCGAAGCTGACCAAGTTGACACAGGCACGTCGCGTGCGTTTGGTTTATCCTATCGCTTACGAGAAGTGGATCGTCAAACTTCCGCAGGAGAAAGCTGGCAAAATCACGCGCCGCAAATCGCCCAAACGCGGACGGGTGGAAGAACTCTTTTGGGAGATGGTCAGTTTCCCGCAATTGATGGGACATCCCAACTTTTCTCTGATAGTTGTGATGACGAGAGAAGAGGAAGTGCGGCGCTTCAATCCAAACCTGAATTGGCGCAGAAGAGGCTGGGGCGTTGTCGAACGACGCTTACTGGGCGTGGTGGGAGAAATTGTCTTTGAGAATCCCGCCGATTGGCTCTCTCTTCTTCCCGAAGGAGCTGAAGAATTTACGACCAATGATTTAGCAGAAAAATTAGGCATTCCAAAGAAACTTGCGCAAAGAATGGCATATTGCTTACGAAAAGCAGATACGGTTAAATTAGTCGGCAAACGAGGACGGGCAAACCTGTACATTAGAAATTTCTTATAGATTTGAAAGGTGCTTGCTTTCCGATCCAAAATCCGCAATAATGGATTCACCAAACGAAAGGAGGTTCTTATCGAATATGATCAACCTTTCCACCCGCAGGCAACCTCGTCGATACCCCCCACCTGTGGATTGCTCCAGGAAAGCTTAGCGAGCTAAATCAATAGACAGGTGCTTGCGGCATCGAGTAAGTTTAGATAGGTAAATAACAATTGAATAAGCAAGTTGTTTTGTAAACAGACCCATTTGCATTTTGGAATGGGTCTGTTTTATTATCCACACTCTCTCTCGAACCTGAAATAATGAGAAAAACAGCATCCTGATCTTGCTAAATTTTCTTTTCCTAAAAGCCTAAATCGTGATACTATTCGCGGCATCAATCAAGCTAATTTCTACTATAAAATATTGAGGCTTTTTATGTTTAAACTTGCTGATGATCAAGTTTTACCCCTTATGAAAAAGCACGGTTTCTGGACCTGGTCGGCACAAGGGAAAGTGGACCCCATTGCCGTCACACGTGCCGAAGGCGTCTACTTTTGGGATGCCAATGGTAAGCGTTACCTAGACTTCAATTCAATGCAAATGTGCGTCAATATCGGGCATGGCGATAACCGCGTAATCAAGGCCATGACAGAGCAAATGCACGAACTTACTTATGCCAACCCAACCATGGCAACAAAAGCTCGCGCCTTAGCTGGCAAAATGCTGGCAGAAATTACGCCAAGGGGCATTAGCCATTTCCTGTTTACCGTTGGTGGTTCCGATGCCAATGAAAACGCCATCCGCTTGGCGCGTGCCTACACAGGCCGTCATAAAATCCTAACGCGCTACCGCTCTTATCATGGAGCAACCGCAGGAGCAATGGCACTGACTGGCGATCCCCGTCGCCATGAATGGGAACCGAACATAATGCACGGGGTTGTCCATTTTCTTGACCCTTATCGGTACCGCTCTACTTTTCATCGCACGAATCCCGATATCTCAGAAGCCGATTTCACGAAAGATTATCTCAACCACCTCGAAGAGATCATCCAATACGAGGGCGCAGAGACAATTGCAGCGATTATGCTCGAACCCGTCACTGGCACAAATGGCGTCATCATCCCGCCAGAAGGATATCTGCAAGGCGTACGCGAACTTTGTGACGAATATGAAATTCTGATGATCTCAGATGAAGTGATGACCGGCTTCGGACGTACAGGAGCTTGGTTCGCCGTGGATAATTGGGATGTGACCCCAGACATCATCACAATGGCCAAAGGCCTCACATCGGGGTACGCCCCCCTCGGCGCAGTCGGCATGACCGATGCGATTTCAGCACATTTTAAAGAGCATGTCTTCCGCTCAGGGCTGACGTATACCGCCCACCCTGTATCCTTGGCGGCGATGATTGCCAACGTCCGGGTTATGCAGGAGGATAAACTCATAGAAAACTCAGCAAGCCTAGGGGCGAGTTTGCACCGGATGTTAACCGATTTAGGAGAGAAGCACGCATCTGTGGGCGAGGTCCGCTCTATTGGTTTGTTTGGTGTTATCGAGTTAGTCAAAAACCGCGAAACAAGAGAACCGATGGCTCCCTGGGATTCGACTAGCTCAGAGATGGAAGTGTTTAAAAAATATTGTCGAAGGAACGGTCTCTTTATATCCGTTCATTGGCATACGGTGCTAATTGTCCCACCGTTAAATATCACGAAAGAGCAACTTGCCGAGGGCTTTAAGATTTTAGATGAAGCATTGAATATTACAGATGAGGGCGTTGTATAAGCATTTTGTATGAATGTAGCCAATGTCACTTTTCGCTTATTAGTGCATCTGATAGAATAGCGCTTGTCATTAAAAGAAAACCGCTCTTTAGCGAGCAGACATTAATCGAAGGAGAAAGACAAAAATGAATATTCAACCTCTAGGATTACGCGTTCTCGTACGCCCGATCGAACAAGAAGCCAAAACCGCCAGCGGATTGATCCTGCCCGACTCCGCCAAAGAAAAACCGCAGATCGGCGAAGTGATCGCCATCGGCAGCGATGAAGAAATCGTTGTCAAAGTTGGTCAGAAAGTACTCTTCCCGAAATACACCGGCACCGAGATCAAAATTGAAGGTGTTGAACACATCATCATGGAAGACGGCGACCTGCTCGCTATCGTAGACTAAGTTAGCAAAGGAGAGCTTGTCTCTCCTTTTTTCTATGACCAGATTGTCGATGGCAGAAGTGCGCTACGAACAATCTGGTCTTTTTTATTCGTAAGGCAAGACAATGGAGGGACGTCTAAAGGCAGAGAACCTTTAGACAGAAATAGGAGAAAGAAAATGTTCTCATTAAATATCAATGACTCAAAAGCAGCCGACCCAAATGAACTCTACGATCTAGTGATCGTAGGCGCTGGCTCGGCCGGATTTACAACCGCGATCTACGCTTCGCGTGATGGATGGAAAACACTCATTCTCGAAAAAGAAGCCAGCGGCGGTCTGGCTGGCTCAACACACATGATCGAGAATTACCCGGGCTTTCCGAAGGGAGTCGGCGGTCCCGAACTGATGGAAAACTTCCAAGCACAGGCGGAACGTTTCGGCGCCGTGCTGGAAGAATTTGACGGTGTCAAAGCCATCGAAAAAGGGGAGGATAACGTCTTCACCATCCAGACCGATGAAGGCAAAGCTTATCGTGGGCGCAGTGTTCTGCTGGCCACCGGAAGCGAACCGAAGAAACTCGGCATCCCCGGCGAAGCCGAATTTTACAACAAGGGCGTATCTTACTGCGCGACCTGTGACGGGCCGCTTTACAAGGACGAGGAAGTCATCGTCGTTGGTTGTGGCAACTCAGGATTACAGGAAGCCGAAATCCTGTTGCAATATGCCAAGAAAGTTTCCTTTGTTGAATTTTTGGATCACTCGATTGCAGAAAAGGTCTTACAAGACCGCGTGAAAGGGCATGAAAAGACAACTTGCTATTTATCGCACATGGCAACCGAAGTCAAAGGTGAAAACCTGGTCAAAAGCTTGGTCGTCAAAAACCGTGAAACCGACGAGTTGGTTGAGATCCCGGCCGCTGCGGTCTTCATCTATGTTGGCTACAAACCCTACACCAGTTTTGTTGAAGGCTTGATAGAACTCGACAAATATGGCTATATCGTCACTGACAAGCATATGCGCACATCCGTGCCCGGCATCTTTGCTGCGGGCGATGTGGTTTCCGAAAATCTGGCACAGGTCGCCGTGGCTGTTGGGGATGGCGCGAAAGCGGCGGTTGCGATCCGCGAATATCTACAAAATCTGTAAAACGAACCGCCAAGACATAAAGAGTGCCAAGAAGAACAAAAGAAAAACCTGCGTACTCTGCATCTTGGCGGTTTTATTAGGAGAACATTATGACAGAAGAAAACACACCCCGTCACGTAAAAATGCTCATCATAGGCTCGGGTCCTGCCGGGCTGGCAGCAGCTCTCTACTCAGCGCGTGCCAATCTCGCGCCCGTTGTACTGACCGGCATGGATTTGGGCGGACAGGTCTCCAAGACCCACTCCGTTGAAAATTACCCGGGCTTCCCGGAAGGGATTTCCGGCGAGGGGCTGGTAAAAGCCTTCCACGAGCAGGCCATGCGCTTCGGTACCGAGGTTATTTTCGATCTCGCTACTGAGATTGATCTTTCAGCACAGCCCTACCACGTCAAAACTTACGGCGAAGAATTCACCGCCGATACGCTCATCATCACCACGGGCGCGGCAGCCGTCACGCTCGATATTCCGGGCGAAGACGAAATGGTCGGGCGCGGCGTATCCTATTGCGCCACCTGTGACGGACACTTCTTCAAGGATATGGATGTGGTCGTCGTTGGCGGTGGGGATAGCGCACTCGAAGAGGCGCTCTATCTCACGCATCACGCCAACAAGGTCACCATCGTCCATCGGCGGGATGAACTGAGAGCGGGATCAATCCTGAAGCAGCGTGCGGAGGAGAACCCGAAGATTCACTTCGTCTGGGATACGGTACTGACCGAAGTCCCCACCGGAGAGAAAGTTGTTTCCGTTAAAACAAAAAATGCCAAAACCGGAGAAGAATCCGAGATACCGACCGACGGCTTGTTCATTTTCATTGGCCATACACCAAATACCGAACTTTTCGAGGGCAAGTTAACGCTCGATGATCGGGGCTATATCGTTGTCGATGGTTTGATGCAAACCGAGGTCGAGGGCGTTTACGCGGCTGGCGAAGTTGCCGACCCGCATTTTAGGCAGGTCATCACCTCGGCGGGCATGGGCGCGGGCGCAGCGATCCAGGCCATCCGCTATCTGGAAGAAAAAGGTTTTTAGCACAGGGAGCACAGGAAAGCTTGTCAACTATAAATGACAAGCTTTCCTTATAGAGTATGTAAGCATGACATAGAGAAAATATGACAAAATAAACTATCGTCTGAATAAACAATGGAGTATTCTATTAAGTGGCAATTCTATCGCTCAAAGGCGATTTACAAACACATTCAATTCCCATTGGAGGAGATATGGCAAAGATTTCTGTAATTGGCGCCGGGATGACCGGCTCTACAACTGCTCATTGGCTGGCTGAACGCGAGATCGCCGACGTTGTTTTGGTTGATATCGTTGACGGTATGCCGCAGGGCAAAGCACTTGATTTAGCTGAAGCCATGCCGATCATCGGCAGCGATGCGAAGATTAGCGGCACCAGCGACTATGCTGATACCAAAGATTCCGACATCATCGTCATCACCGCTGGCTTGCCCCGCAAACCCGGTATGACCCGCGAAGACCTGCTGGTCAAAAATGCGACCATTGTTGGTTCTGTTGCTGAAGAGACCATCAAATACTCGCCGAACGCAACCTATATCGTGCTGACCAACCCGCTCGACACGATGACCTATATGACCATGAAGAAGACTGGTTTGCCCGCAAACAAAGTCATTGGTCAGGCTGGCGTTTTGGATTCTGCGCGCATGAGCGCTTTCATTGCGATGGAAACCGGCGTAAGCACCCAGAACATCAACTGCTACGTGCTCGGTGGACATGGTGACTCAATGGTTCCGTTGACCCGCCACTCGAATATCGCTGGCGTTCCGCTCGAAAAATATCTCGATGCCGACAAACTGGCCGCCATCGTCCAACGCACCCGCAAGGGCGGCGGTGAGATCGTTGGTCTGCTCAAGACCGGCTCCGCTTTCTATGCGCCCTCCCTGGCAGTCGTCCAAATGGCTGAAGCCATTCTGTCTGACCGCAAGCTGATCCTGCCCTGTGCTGCTTTCTTGAACGGCGAATATGGTCAGGAAGGCATCTTCTTCGGCGTGCCCGTCATGCTCGGTAAAGACGGTATCGAAAAGATCATCGAGTACGAATTGAACGATGATGAAATGGCGGCCTTGAATGCTTCCGCCGCTGCTGTTGGCAAGAGCGTTGAAGAACTTAAAGGGCTTGTTGAACTTTAGTTAGCACTGCCGCATCCTGTTTCGGGGTGCGGCTTTTTTTATCTTTTCACCTTTGGAGGAGATTCCAATGATATTGCACGATAAGATTGAAGCACAACTTCCTGAATGGCGTGACCGCGTTGTCAAACTTTTAAAAGAGAATGGCAACAAAGTAGCCGGGGAAGTAACCATCAGTCAGATTTACGGCGGCATCCGTGGCGTAAAAGCTCTCGTCACCGATATTTCTTTCGTTGACCCGAACACTGGTATTCGCTTCCGTGGACACACCGTCCCCGAGACGCTCGAAAAACTACCGAATCCCCCGGGCGCAGAAATGCCCTACGTTGGTGGTCTTTATTACCTGCTGATGACGGGTGAATTCCCGACCGAAGCACAAGCTAGAGAAGTAGAAGCTGCCTGGGCTGAACAAGCCGAAGTGCCGAGCTATGTCTTCGACATGCTCCGCGCGATGCCCAAAGACACCCACCCGATGGCGCTCTTCTCACAGGCTGTCCTCGCTTTGCAAGGCACCTCTGTCTTCGCCAAGCAGTATGCTGAAGGCATTGGCAAATATGATCTCTGGAAACCCGCCCTCGACGATGCGATGGCCCTGACCGCCAAACTGGCTGTTGTGGCTGCCTTCATCTATAACCTGAAATACAAAGATGGCAAAGTCCCGGTCTACGACAAGAACCTTGACTACGGCGCAAACTTTGCCCAGATGATGGGTGTTGAGAGCGAAGAGTACAAAGAACTCTCCCGCCTGTACTTCATCCTGCACTCCGACCACGAATCAGGCAACGTCTCAGCCCACACCATGCACCTGGTCGGCTCGACGATGGCAGACCCCTTCTACGCCTTCTCCGCCTCCATGAACGGCTTGGCTGGCCCGCTGCACGGCTTGGCGAACCAGAACTGTCTCGCCTTCCTGATGGACGTCCAGAAACACTTCGGCGGCGCTCCCGACGAAGCACAGATGAAAGAATTCTGCTGGGACACTCTCAACGGTGGCAAGGTCATCCCCGGTTACGGCCACGCCGTGCTCCGCACCCCCGATCCCCGCTACACCGCCCAATTTGAATTCGCCAAAGCCCACTTCCCGGATGATGAACTCTTCCAGGTAGCCAACGTGATGAACACTGTTGTTCCGCCCGTACTGCAAGAGCAGGGCAAAGCCAAGAACCCGTGGCCCAATGTGGACGCGATCTCCGGCACCCTCCAGTATCACTACGGCGTCACCGAATTCGACTTCTACACCGTCCTCTTCGGCGTCGGCCGCGCCCTCGGCGTCACCGCCAACTACGTTTGGGCACGCGCCCTCGGTCAGCCGATCGAACGCCCGAAATCCCTGACCACCAAGATGTTGGAAGACATCGCCGCGAAATAAGCAAACAAAAAAGAGCAGGCATATGCCTGCTCTTTTTTTGATTCTCCACGTAGTGGCGACTTTAGTCGCTTAACGGCTAAAGCCGTTACTACATGTTAAGCCTGATAAACAACCTCCCCACCAAAAACCGTCATCAGCACCTGTGTCTTCCCAATTTCCAATGGCGGGATTTCAAATATATCCTGATCGAGAACAACCAAATCCGCTAATTTCCCTGGGGATAAAGAACCGATCCGCGCCTGCCTTCCACTTGCTATCGCTGCCCCCATTGTGTACGCGTAAACCGACTCTGCCACCGTTAAGCGCTGGGACGGGTACCAACCGTCCACGGGCACCCCTGTATCCTTCTGGCGCGTTACGGCTGCCTGAATCCCCACAAAGGGATTGGGCGACACCACCGGGCAATCCGAGCCAAACGCCAGCACCGTTCCCGCATCCAACAGATCACGAAAGGCATACGCCCAACGTCCACGCTCGCCCAAAAGGGCATCGACCATATCCATATCTTCAACGAGATGCAGCGGCTGAACCGAAGCGACCAAGCCCAAAGGCGCGAGCCGCGTCAAATCATCGGGATGGCTATGCTGCACATGCTCGATCCGATGCGGCGGCGCAGACGCATCCACATCCCCATCCAGAACTTCGCTGTAAACATCCAATAACTCCCGCACAGCCCGATCCCCAATCGCGTGGATGGTCGTGCCCAACCCCGATTTCTGCGCAAGCGAAATCTTCTGCGCCATTTCGCTCATCGGCGTGAGCCGCATTCCGGTCTCGTTGCTGTTTTCATAAGGCGCCAGCAACCATCCCGTGCGCGGCCCTAACGCCCCATCTGAAAAGAGCTTAATGCCACCGAGCCACAAGGTATCGTCACCAAAACCGCTCTGCACACCCATGCGGACGGCTTCATCAATATATTCGCCCGCCAACATACAGCAGATACGCATCTTCAACGCGTTCTTCGCGCGCAAACGCTGGAAAGCACGCAGCGCCTTGCCCCCATTCCCATCGCCCATGATGCGGAAATCATGCACGCTGGTAATTCCCATGCGATGAAGCTGTGCCGTGCGTTCCTGCAAAGCACGCTCGACAAACTCGTCAGTCGGCGCGGGCATCACATCCCGCACAAGATTGATCGCCAGCTCGTTCAGCAAACCGTTCGGCTCACCCTGCGCATCATGCTGAATCACGCCCATTTCGGGGTTGGGTGTATTGCGGTCAATGCCTGCCTTCGCCAACGCCGCCGAGTTGACCACCGCCAAATGCAAATCCTTGCGCCATAAAATTACGGGGTTTTGCGGCGCAACTTTATCCAAGTCAGTTTTGGTCGGCAATTCAGGCTCGCCCCAGTTATCTTGATTCCAGCCTTGCCCAACGATCCACGTGCCATCTTCGGCTTCATTCACCGCATTGACTACACGCTCCAATAATTCATCCAGCGAAGCAACATCATCCAAAACCAACATCCGCAAGAGCACTGCCCACTCATAAAAATGGATGTGCGCATCCGCCAGACCAGGCAGAACACGCCGTCCCTGTAGGTCGATTTTCTCAGTGTCAGCACCAGCTAAAGCCAGCATCTCCGCATCACTGCCCACGGCCAAAATCTTGCCGTCGCGCATAGCAATGGCTGTTGCGTTCGAGTAGCGCTCATCCTGTGTATGAAGTTTTCCGCTGAATAAAATTAAATTTGGCATACTGCGTCCTTTTTACGGAACAGCTATATTTAGGCCAGAGATCGACACATCTATTTCTGTATTGGGTAATGAGCGATACCCAATAAATAGTTCTCGATTTGTAAAATATAGAGGATGATTGGAAATTAATTTATTTTTGTTTACAGCAACTGAAATCTTACCGACATCCAATGTAATAACAATTGGGAAATACTCATCAACATATGTGTAATACTGGTTATTCACAATCGGTTTTTGTAGTGGCATTTCCCGGAAATCCATAGATGATCCAGGCTGAATCACAAATACAAAACCTGAAAACTGCTCGCTGCGATCTGCATCAAAAATACCAACCCACACTTCACTATTCCTCAAGCGCTCCACTTCAATATCTATCTCAATGGTTGTTCGAGTAGGTAATTTTGTAATCAAACCATACTCTTTGGCTGTAGACTGAGATTCAAAAGACAAAAGGAAAAGTTCCCCATCTTGTGCGGTAATTCCCCACTTTGCCAATTGAGAACATTTCTTGGTTATCGCAGAACCATCACCATCCAGATAAGTTTGCCAAGTATAGAGATCAATACAATCAATCAACCAATCCTGTCCAGGAATCGAGGTAGGATGCACTGTTGGTGTAGCAGTATAAAATTCTGTTACTGTTGGTTTTGGGGTATGTGTCTTTGTAGGAGTAAAGGTAAAAGTAGCTGTTGCTGTTGCTGTTGGAGGAATAGTCGGAGATGGGGGCGAAAAAGTGGCCGTGCTTAAACTTTGAGTTGCCATAATAATTGTGGGAGTCAAAGTTGGATCAGGAAGCAATAACTTCAGCAATTCGGGATTTGCAATAGATGTAATAATAGTACCCAGCAACCCTATAAACGCTACAACTACTATAGAATCTCTCCACATTAGTTTCTTCTTATTTTTTGCCATGATCACACCTACCCACGTTAGTATCAATGATAATCTGACTATTTTAACATTGTTAAATTATTTGATAAGTGAAGATTCACATCAGTTTATAAGCAATCTGTCTATCAATCTTCCCCATTGGGTAATCATCGAGTTCATCCAACCCCACCCAGCGCAAATTTTCCTGTTCAGAACTTTGAATCAATTCGCTGAGATAGGCAAACTCCGTGACCTTGAAATGAGTATAGGCATGCCGTACTTCCCCCAGCAGAGCAACGCGCTTAACCTTAAGCTTGTATCCGCTATAAATCACATCTACCAGTCTCTCGGCAGGATCGCCGTCTACACGCCCATTCGGGAACTCCCACATCCCGCCCAGCAACCCATCGTTCGGGCGCTGTGCAAGCAGCACGCGCCCCTCCTGCACAATCACCGCCGCAGCTTGGATATGATGCGGCACAGCCTTCTTAACCTTTGGCACAGGGCGCATGTCCTGAATATCAAGTTGATAGGCTTCGCAATGCCGTTGCACAGGGCAATCTTCGCAGCGGGGATTGCGCGGGATGCAAATCGCCGCGCCCAAATCCATCAGCGCTTGGTTGTAGTCGCCTGCTTCGCCATGCGGGAGATGTTGCTCTGCTAAATCCCAGAAAATCTTCTCGGCTTGCGTAGAGCCTAAAGGCTCCTCCACATTGAAGATACGTGCATAGACACGGCGGATATTCCCATCAAGGGCAGCGGCATCACGGCCGAAAGCCATCGAGGCGATGGCGGCGGCAGTATAGCGTCCGATGCCAGGAAGTTTTTGCAGGCTAGTGGCATTTTCAGGCAGTTTGCCACCATACTCGGCAACAACGACTTTTGCCGCTTTATGCAAATTTCGCGCACGGCTGTAGTAGCCGAGCCCCTCCCAAAGGTTGAGAACATTCCGTTCATCGGCAGCCGCGAGGGCGGCGATGGTTGGAAATTTGGCGAGCCAGCGCTCAAAGTAGGGGATGACCGTCTCCACACGCGTTTGCTGGAGCATGATCTCAGAGATCCAAACAGCGTAAGGATCGGGGTGATCTCTCCACGGGAGGCTACGTTTATTTTGGCGGTACCAAGCCAAAAGTTCAGGGGCGATACGACTCATTTCATCCTATTGATAAAGCAAAGCCTCCACTAGGGAGGCTTTTTGATGTTATCCTATCTCGAGTCAGAACTGAAATCCCGTACGAGCGGGAATGACCTTATACGAGAAGTTCTCGATATAGTCGAAGAGTTTTTCGCGCAGGCTCGCCCACTCAGCGGTATCAAGCATACGCTGGGCAGTTTCGGCATCTGAGGAGATCATACCAACTTGTATTTGGGGATAATCGCCATAGAGGGTCGCCCAGGCATCGAGGGGCTGGAATCCCAGCCTCTGCATACCCGGCACAAACTCACCGATAACGAACTCGAAATATTCCTGTTCATTATCCTGAGCAATATCCCATGTCATCAAAACTTTGACTGGCACAAGGAACTCCTATCGAGGGTAGTTGAGCACGACGACGCGCGTCTCCTCGGGCAACCCACTCTTGGTTACTTTGAGTGTATCTTCAGCTTCTATGGTGCCCAAGCCCATCTCCTTGATGAACTTTTCAAGCGGATCGAGGGAGAGTTTGTCCGCATCGGTAGCGTAATGCATTGGCACAACGAAATTCGGCTCCAGAGTGCTGACCACTTCGGCAGCTTTGGCAGCGCCTAAGCCAACGCCCCCACCAACAGGAACAAGCGCCACGTTAACCGTGCCAAGCGCATCAATCTGTGCACGGCTGGGAACAGCACGCAAATCGCCCAGATGAGCGATGGTAATGCCATCATAGTTGAAAACGTAGAGCGTATTGCGGGGCTCGTTTTCATCGCTCTTGCGTCCATTCGTGCGCACACCAGTAATAAAAACGCCACCAATTTCATATTCGCCGGGGCCATCAATCAGGTGTGAGTATCCCTTTGTAGCTTTTGTAAAGTTATGTCCGGGAACGTCGTGGCTAACCGTCACAATATCGGCTTTAAGCTTTAATGCCTGATACCCAACCACATCGTGGTCAAAGGGATCAGTAACTACAGAGGCGGAACCGCGCTCTGTTAATCGAAAACAGGAATGTCCATACCAAGTAATTTCCATTGTAGATCCTCCGGCTCCTATTATACCCGCAAGAGCCGCATACGAGAGTATAATCCCCCAAATTATTCAGGAGAACCATGTCAAAGCAAAAAATCTTCCCCTATATTGAAGTTCTCTTCGCAGTTATCGTTTGGGGTGCATCCTTCATCGCTACCAAAATCGGCGTCAAAGAAGTCACTCCTATCACGGTGGTTTGGCTGCGTTTTGGCATGGGCGTGCTCATTCTCGGCGTTGCGGTCGCTGTCCGCAAAGAATTTGCACTGCCTGCAAGAAATGAGTGGGGCTACTTTGCCCTGCTTGGTTTTCTGGGGATTACCTGGCATCAGTGGCTCCAATCCACGGGATTACAGACATCGCAAGCCTCCACCACCGCCTGGATCGTCGCCACCACCCCGATCTTCATGGCGCTGCTGGGATGGCTGATCCTGAAAGAAAAGCTGACCTGGCTGCAAAGCGGCGGGATCGCGCTCGCGGCTTTGGGCGTGCTTCTGGTTGTCAGCAACGGAGAGTTGAAAAATATTTTTTCCGGTAACTTCGGCGCTCCGGGCGACTACCTGATTATGCTGAGTGCCCCCAACTGGGCAATCTTCTCCGCCCTATCGCGGCGCGGACTTCAAAAACATCCCGCCGCACGCATGATGTTCTACGTGATGGGCTTTGGCTGGCTCTTCTCATCGCTGCTTTTCTTCGGGGGCGGCAACTGGGGTGAAATTGCCAAACTCGGGCGAGATGGCTGGATTGGCGTGGTCTTTCTCGGCGTATTCTGTTCAGGGCTGGCCTATATCGCCTGGTACGATGCGCTGCAAGCCATCGCTGCATCGCAGGTCGGCGCGTTCCTGTATTTGGAACCGCTTGTAGCAGTCATCGTCGCGGCAGCGATTTTAGCGGAACCAATTACATGGGTATCGCTGCTTGGGGGCACAGTGATCTTGACAGGCGTCTGGCTGGTCAATCGTCCAAGCAAAAAAGGCCAACAGACATAGATGTTTATTGACAAGGGCGACTCGCAAGTCGCCCTTGTTTTTTTGTCTGAGGCAAATGTTATAATCCAAAAAATCTGAAAACAGGACAATTTGAATGAATCGAAACACTGGCATTCTCTTCTTCACCCTCGTCGTCGTGATGATCGGCTTTGGCATCATCATCCCCCTGCTACCCTTCTACGTCACCGACATGGGTGGCAGCGGCGTCTCGATGGGCATCCTGATGGCGGTTTTTGCCTTCATGCAATTTCTCTTTTCGCCGCTCTGGGGCGATCTTTCCGACCGTTACGGGCGCAAACCGCTCCTGATGCTCGGCGTCTTTGGCAATGGCATCTCGATGGTCTTGATGGGACTCTCAACCGAGTTGTGGATGCTCTTCGCAGCACGTGCCCTCGCAGGCGTACTCTCCTCGGCGACGATGCCTACGGCGATGGCCTATATCAGCGACAGCACGGATGAGAACAGTCGCGGCGGCGGGATGGGGATCGTCGGTGCCGCTATGGGCATCGGCATGGTTCTGGGCCCGGGCATCGGCGGGGTGATGAGCGACATCTCGTTAAGCGCGCCCTTCTTTTTGGCTGCCGCTTTATCAGCATTAGCGATGATCTTTATTTGGTTTCTGCTACCCGAATCGCTGCCTGCAGAGAAACGCATCCAAAGCACGGGGGGATTTCAAGGCCCACAACTCAAAGCCATGTGGGATGCGCTCTTCAGTCCAGCCGGTTTTCTTTTCATATTGGCCTTCCTGCTTAGTTTTGGCATGACCAACTTTGAGGGCGTTTTCGGCATGTATGCAGAGCTACGCTTCTCCTACGACGCCAAAACCGTCGGCATGGTGCTGACCGTTATCGGTATCTCCTCAGCAGTTGTCCAAGGCGCACTAACGGGACCAGCCATACGTCGTTGGGGCGATTCGGCGGTCATCAAAACATCGCTCATCGCCAGCGCCATCGGCTTCCTATTGATGCTAACCGCTACCAATTTGGCCACCGTCATGCTGACAACGGGACTTTTCGTCATCAGCAATGCGATGCTGCGCCCAGGCGTGGCATCCCTGATCTCGAAACGTGCCGTGCAGGGACAGGGTATTGCGATGGGGCTAAACAACTCCTTTATGAGCCTCGGTCGCATTGCAGGCCCGATCTGGGCGGGGACGGTGCTTGACATTAACCTGAGCTACCCCTATATGACGGGCGCATTCATTATGGCGCTCGGCTTTGTGGCTGCGCTGATTTTCTTGCGAGAAGAGCCGGAGAAGGTAACGGTCGCTTCGTAAAGGGGAAAATAATCTGCGACAGAACTACTTGATTTTTGTCGTCAACAAGGGTTCCAGCCTGATGAAATTTACCTTGACAATATTTTTTCTTTTGTTATAATCCCGCCACTTACTTCGTTATTTTACGATATATCGAGATTTTATAATGACACTTCCCATAGATCAAAGCGAAGATTTTCTTCAATTTTGCAAAGGACTGGCCAATAATAACCGGCAACAAATCTTATTTTCTGTATTTACCGATAAGCAGGAATATACGGTAGGTGAAGTTGCTGAAAAAGTGGGTATTGCACAATCCACAGCTTCGGAACATTTATCTCTGTTGAAAAGAGCCGGTATTCTAGTCTCTGAAAAGCGTGAGAGGGAAGTTTACTACAAGGTTAACAAAGACAAGATTCGTCAGTTCGTTAATCTAATTGACGAATGGTTGACTTGTTGTTAGTTTTTTTTAGCCCATATATTTCGTGTTATCGGAAAATAACGATATTAAAAAGATATCCAGTTTTCCATATCTAGTTAAGGAGTTTTCAAATGAAAAGAAAAATAATTCGATCTATTGTGGTATTCGCGGCAATTGCACTTTTGGCAGCCGCCAGTCTCACGTGGTTTCTTTATGTTGAGCCAAAGCTCTCCCTATTCGATCCAGAAAAGGTTTCCAACAATTTTGCCCACATGGACCAAATTTTTCCAGCGCGTACTATTCACAAATCAACGACACCGTACACCTTCGCTGAAAATCCAACGAGTATCCCAACGACCTACCCGTATGAAAACGAAACGAGAATGTTGAATGAGTTTTTGGTACGATCAAAAACCACCGGCTTTTTGGTAATCAAAGATGATGCGATTGTGTTCGAAGAGTATTTTCAAGAATATAGTGACACCACCAAGGCTACATCCTTCTCTGTAGCTAAGTCGTTTGTCTCCACACTCGTTGGTCTGGCGCTTGAAGATGGTCTTATTGAAAGTGTGCATGATCCCATTATCCAGTACCTGCCGGAGCTAAAAGGTTCAGGATTTGATGGGGCCAGTATCGCCAATATTTTACAAATGTCATCCGGCATTGATTTTTCAGAAGCCTACGATGATGAAAGCACGGATGCGTTTAAAGTGTATGACCGTATGTTTATCAATATGGAACCAATCGATGACATAGCTGCCTCGTATGGTTCTCGCGCCACGCCTGGCACTGAATTTTATTATGCCAGTATTAATACTCAAGTGCTGGGAATGCTAGTTCGCGCCGTGACAGGCCAGGATTTGACGACTTATCTTGAGCAAAAACTATGGCAACCATTGGGGATGGAAAATGACGCAACTTGGCTACTGGATATGTATGGAACAGAGGTGAGTTTCTATGGTTTAAATGCAACCTTACGTGATTTTGCCAAGCTGGGTTTGCTTTATTTGCACAAGGGTCAATTTAACGGACAGCAAATCATCTCGGAATCCTGGGTATCTCAAGCAACGACACCGGACACAGCATTTTTGCAACCGGGAAAAATAGACAATGATTGGGGTTATCAGTATCAATGGTGGGTGCCGCGTGACTCTCATGGAGATTTTGCAGCTATTGGTATCTGGGGGCAAATGATTTATGTAAACCCTCAAGCAAATGTGGTCATTGTTAAAACCAGTGCAGATAAGGACTTTAAGCAGCACGAGTATGAAGCGATATTGTTATTTAGAGCAATTGCGGAGGGAATGGAGCAATAGATTTTGCGGTTATGCAAATTTAAAGAACGTTGTATTTGGGCAACGCCCTTGTACTAACTTGAATTTAAGCATCAAAACTAACGCAGTATAATATTTAAATCATGGATTTATACTGCTTATTTAGCTTTTCTCACAAAAGGAATCTCCATGCCTCTTTTACAAGCCACGGGGCTTAGTCATTCGTTCGGAAAATTTCAAGTTCTGGCGCCAACGGATCTAACCTTGAATCCTGCAGAAATCTCCATCCTGGAAGGACAAAATGGCTCCGGCAAAACGACCTTGATGCAGTGTCTGAGTGGACTGATGCGCCCTACCACCGGGGAAATTCTTGTTAATGGATATGACCTTTATGCGGACGAACCGAAAGCTAAACGAGCGCTGGCATTTATGCCAGACGTACCACGTTTCTATGATGACCTAACTGCTTGGGAACACTTACGCTTCTTAGCTCATGCGCACGATGCCGGTGAAGGCTTCGATGCTCGAGCAGAGGCTCTTTTGCACGAGTTTGGGCTTTGGGATGCGCGTGATCTTTTGCCCCACTACTACTCACGCGGCATGAGCCTAAAACTGGGGTTATTGTTTACCCTTATCCGACCGTTCAAAGTACTGCTTTTGGATGAGCCCACTTCTGCTTTGGATAACGATAGCACACAACTTTTTATCCGCCACCTAGCCGAGGTGCGCGGTCAGGGAGCAGCTATCCTGCTCTCCACCCACAATCCGGATCTGAAAACCGGATTGGCGGATCGGGTTTATCTTATGAAAAATGGGCGTTTAAATGCCATCTAACCCAAATCCGGTTTGGATCCTTTTCCGTCGTCGCATCTTTTCCCGTTTAGCTTACGTATTACGCACACTGGGGTTCAATCTGCGCGATCATTCCCTAAATAATCTCCTGTATTTCATTTACTTCTGCACTTTCTGGTTGATCTGGGTTGTGGCTGTCTTTGCTCTCCTTGCATCTGCGCTTGTCGAGGCTTTCGCTCTCATCGCAGGAACGTTCTCCTCCACCTTGGCAACCCTAATAAGCGCTTTTATACTAGCAATCTGGGGACTCTTTAAATTTTGGCAGGTAACAGGACGCAGCCCATTCGTTTTCAGTGAGTCGGATGCCTATTTGCTCTGCCAAACCCCGGTCTCTCGCCAGAGTGTGGGATTAGCCTGGTTCTTGATGGACTGGTTCGGGGCAGCCATCCCATTCGCTGTTGGGGCAGTTCTATTCTCGTTTACCCTTACGGATATTGCCTTATCTGACACAGTCAGTTTCCATACTTTATGGGCATATTTCGTATCCAGCTTACGTTCTCTAGTCATCATCCTGCCACTCCAAATGGGGCTGCAAGCAGGTCTGTACGGGTTAGGAGCCATGCGGCTACGTCGAGACTACCTACCAAGAAAACTATTCTGGTTCTGGTTACGCCTGACTGCCCTACCACTCGGTCTAGGTCTACTGGCCGGGCTCTTCTTTCCTCAATGGCGTTCAATTATCTTGACTCCCTTAACCTTTCCCTTACAAGCTGCATTTGGCGATGGGCTCTCACTAATAGAATGGTTACCCGGGGCTGGTTTGGCAATCGTGACCCTTGCATTAGGCATGGCAATTTTACTAACCTGGACTAGTCGCATGCACTTGGGACGGGCCGCTCAAGAGACTCGGCTAGTATCATTTGTCCGTCTGGCGCGTAGTGTCATGAACTATGAACTAATCGAGAACATCGAAAGACAGAGCAAGATGAAAGCCACTCATTCGCCCAGCCACCTACCGATCATCAGAAGTGGCGTTTGGATGTTGGTCAGGAAGAACCTGATACAAGCATGGCGTTCGAAGCGATCGCGTCAGGTAGTGCGCTGGGTATCGGTCTTCTTCCTTATTCCGAGTGCTTTACTTTCGCCTAGCTGGATAACACAACTGATATTATTTGGACTTTGGGCAGTGTCATTGGGAAGCCTGATCACAAATCGGCTACGCAGAGATTTAACGCGTTGGTGGCTGCTACGCTCGTTACCAATCAAAAACGCCAATCTTCTACTATCCCTGCTAGGCCCTACTTGGGGATTAGGTCTTCTGCTAGCTTGGCTGGCACTGGTCTTGACCAATCCATCGCCACCCTTTGGTTTTCTGATGGCTGTGCTTCTTCCGTTCCTGGTAGCTTGTGCTACTCTGGGATCTGCCCACGATATCCTTGAACATGCCAAAGCTCAAGCTTTGATGGCGCCAAGCCTAGCAGAAGAGAATGTCCCTCGCCAGGGTATTCAAGGCGTGATAATCATTTTGATCTCGGTTGGACTTCCACTAGCGTTGCTGACCTGGGGAAGCAGTCATTCGGGGGAATTTGTGTACGAATTGCTTTCCTTGCCAGTAGCGGTCGTGATTACTCTCCTTCTTTTCCGGTCTGTTCTCTTGGCCTACCGCTGGATAAGGTAGGTGATACTGGGCTTTGTTACTGCGCCAGTTTTCTTACAAGAAGAGCCTAATAGAGAAAATGCTCCTTTATAGGTAAGCCTATTTAAAGTCACTTTAACCCGCCACCAAAAAATCAACATATCTTACTTGCCTCCCTGATTTTAGAGCATTGGGATACTAAATAGAAGATATAAAGGGTGGAGTAGACAAAAAGATATTTACAAATTGACACTAGAACATTTGTGCTTTATACTCGTGGTATTCGCAATCTAAATCATCAATTTAAACACAAATAGGTGAAGGAGACTGCCACATCACAGAGCCATAAGTGAGTTTACGAACTTTATTCGATTTATCAAAAAGTATTTCAGACATGTATTGGAGGAAAAGATGATTAAAACAACGCTCGGACATATTCAACTCAACGTAGATACAGAAAATCTGCCTTTTTACAAAGATTTTTTTGCTTTTGTTAACTGGATAACCCTACACGAGGATGCAACGGCGCTTGGTGTTGGAAACGCTGACATCAGCTTGTGGTTCATAGGCGATGCAAACAGCACGAAGAATGATTACGATGGTCCTGGAATGAACCATTTGGCACTGCATGTGCAAAACCAGAACGAGGTGGACCAAATGGTTGAGTATTTGCAGGGAAAAGATATTGCCCCCCTCTTTGAAACACCGCGCCACCGCCCTGAATTCAGTCAAGATGCCGACCACACCTATTATCAGGTGATGTTCGAGACGCCAGATAAAATCCTCATCGAGGTCGTTTACATAGGATTACTGGTGAAATAACAGCAACGGTTGTCTTTAAATTAAAAAGCAGAACACAAAAAGCCAGATTTATAATATCTGGCTTTTTCCTTTAAAAATCTGCATGATCTGCTAAATCTATGAATACTCCCCACTAACTTCTACATAGGCAAGATCATTTAATTAATTTTTTCAAACTATGAATTGGAGCAGGTATCTTCCCGCCAAAACTCACAAAACGGGACGATTTACCTACACTTCTAACTTGGGCAATGGCGCTTTCGCCAAACAAACCACCAAAGGAAACAAAATCACCCGCTTCTTTGTTGGGAACCGGGATAACACGAACAGCGGTTGTCTTCGAATTAATCATCCCGATCACCATTTCATCGGCGATGACGCCAGCGAGAGTACTAGCATCCACCGAGCCCGGGATAGCGATCATATCCAGGCCAATGCCAGACGATCAATTCAGCCATTGACTATGCACAAGAAAACATCTTACCTAGAATACCCGACAGCAGAAAATTGCAATCATGGCTAAACCTAGCTCTAATTAGGCATCAGGTTCACAGGTCAAAGCTAATTGATCTGCAGATTGTATTACTAATGTTTTCCCATCATCGAAAACAAGCATCAGTATTCCATCAATATAATGCCCATTAGAAACCGAACAGCCAAACACTAACACATCAGAGGCATTCGACAAATAATCAGGAATATCGTCTTTAGGTAAAACCACACCAATTTCGCCAAAATTCCCAATCACAGTCAGAGTTAGTCTTGAAAAGTCGCGTGCTATAAAAGTGTCATATATCGCTAAGGCTTCGCCTTGATCGGCCTTATAAAAACGCGGATATAGCCCCCTTCCAAATAACACCTCTGCACTGCGCTCATTAACAAAGGCCTCTAATTCATCTATTGAAAAAGGGCTATTCTCGACAAGCTCGCTGTGAATAATTTCCTGAGCAGATAAATCTGGATAACGCTGTGGAACAGCTTGATCAATTACTGTAATTGCTAATACCAAAAGGAAGAAGGGCAACACCATCAAAACATTTTTTCGCCAAGAAAAAGTATATCCGGACTCTGTTTTGATGGTCGCAGTAGGGGAAAAATTTTTCTTTGCATAATCTCCGCCTAGAAAACCAATAAAAAAAGAAACAACTTGTATCAACCCAGCGGCATAATAAAAAATCAACACCCAGTCGACAGGCACAAGATAGCGTCCGCCTGAAGTGCGTGCAACAGCATTTGCAGCATGATAAAAAAGAAAAACAAGCAAGGGGATACTAGCAGAAACACCAACTCGTTTCCAAACAACATAAAACCCAAGCGATAGGAGAAACAAATTCCATGCTACCCCTGTTTTTTCGAAAAACATCAATCGACCATCATTCCACGGTTCTCCCTGTTTATTCCAATATGGATAAGCATCTTGAAGTGTATGACGTAAATCGTGAAAAACCGGGGTTGTTGGTAGCATGAAGAAACTTGTAACCAAATTATGCATAAAATGGTTTACAGTGATTAATACAAAATTATCAGAAAATGGATATTGGACAGCATCATTTTGTAGAGGAAATTTATCCCTTAATCTTTCAGATTCCCTAACCAGATAACGAGAAGATGTATTGGAAAGACTTTTTTGAGAAAGAACGGTACTGCTAAGAACATCTGAAGGTTGCGTAGAATAGCGATGCTCCATCACCCCACGAAAACTATTCAAAAAAAAGAACGGAACGCCAGCGACTTCATTGCTTCGCCACATCCATGGCGCTATCGTTATAAAAAAAGCTCCTGTTAAAATGGCAATCGCAATAACATTCTTTTTCCAATGATGCTTATATTTCAATAAAACAAAAAAAATAAAGAGTACAAAAAACACCAGCAAATGGGTGCGTAACATAATACCAAGCCCTAAAGCACCGCCCATCAATATTAAAATGGAGTGACGATTATCAGACTGGTACCACACTACAAACCCCAATGTAAAAATGACTAACAAAATACTCGTTATAAACTCAGTTAGTATAAATTTGGGGTGAACCGTTATCAGCAAAGTACTGGCGGCAATAGCATTAATCCCTTTAAAAATGAATAATAGCGCCAGAAAAACACCAAAAAGTCGGCTATGCAAGCGAGTTCCCAGCAAATACAAAAGAGATGGAAGGAGGCTAAAAATTAACGTTTGAAAAAGAATTATGCTCTCATAATTTTGTCCAACTAAAAGATGAAAAATTGCCAACAAACCTGAAAGTAAGGCTCTATCAATGAAGGCTCCATTAAAAAGTCCCTGACCGATTAAAGCAAATTGTCCTCCAAGATCAAAGATCATAGAGTCTGCATAAGGAAAATATTGGCCTAACGGAGGATATGGACCAACCGCAAAAAAATTTCTCGGGAGAGGCTCTCTTGCCCAAAAAAAAGCTGCAACACCCCATAAGCAAAGGAAAATAATAATATCTTTCTTCTTCGCCAAGTTATGAAGCAATTGTGATGGGTGCCTAAACAAATAACGAAAACCATAAAAGAACGTAATTGTTAACAAAGCAGACCACAAAACTTGTCCATTTAACAAGGGCACCCCTGTTTCGTTCCAATAGCGATCATCTGGGAGAACGCCCAATCCAGTCTTGGCAATAAAAAACCACAACCCCGCTAAAACAAAAAAAATAGAGAGAAAGATTTTTGGAACAAGCAAACTATTCTCCCGACTTGCTCGTTTGCGAATAAAAAACAGAAAAATAAAAGCCTGAACACTCATCGCTGCAAACCAAAACAACGTGGAATATGTTTGTTGGAAATATCCCAAATAATCACCAAATCGATATTCCGGGATCAGAAAAACTAAAGTAAAAAAAACAACAGAGCAAAAAAAAGAAAACGGAAAAAGAAAACCGTACGAGGTTTCTATCCAAGCAGATGCTTTCTTATTAGCATCACTATTCTTTCTTGTATAAAACCCTATCCAAAATAAAAAAAGAGCAATCAATAAATTCAAGAGCGCAAACAAGCCCTTCTGCAAAGAAAAACCCCAGAAAACATTTTTTGAGATTTCAGAAGGATTCTCCAATAGAGAAAAAACAACAAATAGCCCTTCAAGAGCATTTAGCAAGAAAAAAAGAGGGATAGCTCCTTTTTTTTCCCCGCGTAAATTAATCATTCCTGTTTTCATAAAATTTTCTCTCAAAAAAGACAATCAGAATTGCAGCAGCAAGCAAAGTCAATATAAAAAAAGTAAATGCCCAACTAGGTGGCAGATACATGATTATAAAAGCTGCAAAAGACAATAACAAGGCAGATACCTGAATAATCAGTACAGAAAATCCAGGGCTAAAACCAAAATCAACTAAACGATGATAAGTATGAGAACGGTCAGCATTAAAAAGGGGTTTTCCACGCTTCAAGCGTGAGAAAGTCACAAGAGTCGTATCAAAGATAGGCACACCTAATAACAAAACAGGGATAAACCATGTTGACTTTGGATTTAAATCGGGGGGATGATAAAGAATTGCAACCGCTGCAAGAAAAAAACGAGCAGGTTGTCTAATATGAAAATACAAACCGAGGCTCAAGCCAATTAAGATCGACGAAAACAAAGCCAGTCCTGTCTGTCCCGAAACAAAAGCTATAAAAGTAAAAAAAACTAGCAATAATAAAAGTTAAACCAGCTACCAAACCATCCATACTATCAATCAAGTTAAAGGCATTTGTAATTCCAACCAGCCAAAAATAGCTTAGTGCCTGATTGAAAATACTCAACCATGAAATCTGAAAGGGAAGATTTACCGTCTCTAGAAAACGAATGGAAACCCCAAATCTTATCAGTAACGCGGATGCCAATATTTGCCCAAAAAACTTTTGCGGGGCAGATAAACCATAGATATCATCAGCCAATCCAAATAAAAAAATCACGATACTACTAAGCAAAACAGCGTAAAACGCAAAATTACTCGCAAAAAAACCAAAAAGATAAAAAAGCAGCCAACTCCCTCCAAAAGCAATGAAGCCACCTGCCAGCGGCATCGGCTCTAAATGTCTCTTATGAGAAGCGCTATCAGGCATGTCAATTGCTCCAATTCTTTTTGCCAACCAAATAGCAAAAGGATGCCCCAGCAAAGCAACTGCTAAACCAAAAAAAAACAATAAAAGAAATTGGAAGAGGAAAGAATTTATCATCTTGTTATAAGACCCATCATCTCTTCAAGATGAACACAAATTGGATCAACAGATCATCTGCTGGTAGGGGGATATCACAAAAGAAGAACGGCAGTACCCTGTTTCTTTTACGGAAACAAGCCCAAGTTTGAGGTTGCTTCCGCTTAATCCACATTGAGCAGCATTGAGCATCAGTGCTCCAACCCGCGTCTACAAACAATCCAGTTCAATCCAATCAAAGGGAGATTATACCATTCCCCGAGTGTTTGGCTCTCTTGTAGGTTTCGGATGAGAAAAAATTCCATGCGCTTTGCATGTGCCAGAATAGATACTTTAAATCATTGTGGCTAGCTCGGTGAGCATCATGCTGCACCTGCAATGCGGGATCCAACAAGAGGCGAAATCCCGCCAAACGAGCTCGAGTACTGAAATCTACATCTTCAAAATAGAGATGATAACGTTCGTCAAAGCCGTCCAAAGTGCAAAATGTTTCCGCCCGCATGAGAAGAAACATCCCTGCAAGCCAATCTGGTGCAATAGGCGCTAACGGCATTTGAATGCGCGGCTTCTTCCGCAAACGGCGAAGGAGCAATTCACCAGGTGTTGGCAAGTTTCTGAAAGAATCTTGAACAACTCCATATTGGTCAATAATCAGAGGCGCTAGAATATCAGCCTGATCTTTTTCAATTTGCTGAATAAGCGCATCAAAAATCGATTGAATAAAAAGAATATCAGGGTTCAAGGCGCAAAAATACTCTCCTTGTGCACGGAGAAAAGCCTTGTTGTGGTTTTGAGCGAACCCCAAGGGTACATGATTCTGAAGAATCGTTGCTTTTTGAAAAACAGGATCACTATAATCTTCGGTCCCAAGATTATCCGTGATGAGAACTTGATACTTATCACCCTTCTCATAGCGAAAAAAACTATGCAACAAGGCTTTAATTTTCTTTACATTTCTGTGGCTTATGATAGAAATAGTAATAAGGGGTGTTTTCATTTTACACACGCTATGCTAAGATAGCTTCTTCTGAATTTTATTACTGGCTTTGCCCATATGTCCCAATATCCCATCTCGGGTCCCAAAAAAAATTGCGATAAGTTTTTTTACCCGCTGATCTTCAAAAAGAAGCATTCGCCAAAATATGTATGCTCGGGCGACAATATCATAAAAAAACCAATGTGGAAAACGAAAAGCATATTTTCTCAACATGAAAATACGGTTGCGGCTAATATAATACCAACGCAGTGGGGCGTGAAAAGTGGGGTAATGCATACGACCTGCTAATTTTCGCTTTTCTCGTTCACCAAGTCGATGGTTCAAATGCGCATCACAAGCTGCGACGATCTTGTAACCATGCTGATTTGCTCGCAAACAATATTCCTGATCGACATAGTCAATAAAGAAACCATCTTGAAAGGGGCCAATTTTCTGATAGGCCTTTAGAGAGTAAAGTGAACCTGCTGTGATCGCAAAAGAAATATTCTCCAGTTTTTTCGTTTTGCAGAAGCCCCATTCAAAAAGCCACTTGTTTCGGGCACGTAAAAAGCGGGCTTGTTTTTGGAGTTGGGGATCTTTGATAACCGATGCCACGACTGCCAGTTCATTGGGATCACCTTCGGTCAGGACATTCTCCAAATGTTGCACTATCCCCGCTTGGGGATAGCTATCCTGATCAAAGGTGACGACATAATCAAAACCATGATCAATTGCCCACAGTAAGCCTTGATTGAGTGCGGTTGCCACGCCAAGATTCTCCTGATTTAAAATAACTTCTAAGCTTTCGGTTCGCTTTTCAGTCAGTAATGTGCGCACAACCTCTTTTGAAGAGTTATCTATAATAAGCACTTGAGAAAACTCTTTGAAGAAAACAGGCAGATATTGAAAGAAATCTAAATTTGGATTAAAAGTAATAATCAGCGCGAGGGGGGGATTCATAGGTTTAATAACGGACAAGAATGCGTTTATCCAAAGCGCGAAAAATCTCTCGAACAGAGGCTTTTCGGTTTTTCTGAATTTTCTTACGCTTTAATAAAACAGGACCAAGTTGCAACAGAGCGTCTTTTTTCGCCAAAAAAATGACTTTACGGTGTCGCGTCAATAGAAAAGCAAAGCTGATGAAGATGTGCAAAGGTAATGTAAACCACAAGAGTGCCGACGGCATGTTTTTAAGATAAGTCCAGAGCAAATTACGATGAGCATGGTATACCGAGAAATCACTCATCTTCCCTGTACTGGCTGAACCAACATGATGAACAACCGCACTCGGCAGATAATAGGCTTGTAACCCATGAAGGCGTAAGCGAAAACCTAAATCAACATCTTCATAATAGGAAAAGAAGTCTTCATCAAAACCACCAACATCAAGAAAATCCTGTCGGGGATACAAAGCCGCCGCCGCACAGGGACTAAAAATTTCAATCTTTTCTTCTTGGGATGGATAGGTGGGGATATCGTAACTGCGTCTCTTAGCAAACCCTGTCAGTCGATAAATATCCCCTTCACCATCTAAACGCTCCGGATGATTAGCTTGGATCTGACGAGAAGAAAAAAACGCATTGGGGACTTGTTCGGCAGCCCGAACGAGATTTTCAAGCCAGTCAGATTCAGGAAAGGCATCCGTATTAAGCAGAACAAGCCATTTTCCCCGCGCCATTTGCGCACCGATATTATTGGCAACGGCAAAGCCCGTGTTCCTCCCAAGCTCTTTCGTGCGGATATGTAGTTTTGGATATTTTTCTTTTATTCCATCTAGGCTATCATCCGTGGAGCCGTTGTCAATAATTATGACTTCAAAGTCTTGAAATGTTTGTTCTTCAAGAGACTGCAAACAACGCGGCAAGTATGCCGCGCTGTTCCAAGTAACTATAACCACAGACACGAATCCACACATTATTTCTTCTTCATCAAAAACAAATAGCGTTCCGATTCGGATACTCTGACTTTATGCTCAATAGCAAAATTAGTTTTGAAAACACGCTCAAAATCTTCAAGGGTATATTCTGGGAAAATATCTTCCCGGCTTTGCAGAAGTTTTTTCACCTGCGAATCACTTTTCGGTACAAACTCAATCACTAGCCATTTCCCAATTTGAGCGAAAAACTTTGCCAGATGAGTCAAGGGAACATTGTTGGATATCGCAAGATGATGAATGAGAGCGAGAGCAAAAACCATATCAGCAGAAGCACGCCCAGTAAAAGAATCTCTCTCTTGGTTGTGCCAACCGATTGCAGGGCTGGGATTGGTAAGATCAAGCACGAGAGGAAGCAGATTTTTCTCTTTGGCACTTTTCATCTGACGGTAATTTTGCTCCACCGCCGCGGGATCAATATCAAACGAAACCGTGAAAATATCCTGTTCAGCAGCCAAACGACTGAAAACACCGTTGTTAGCGCCCAAATCCCAAACTTGCCGGGGCTGCTGCTCTGTGACCCAAGAAGAAATCAATTCCTTTTTATGCAGAAAAGCTGCGTCTGTATAATTGGTGATTTCGTAATAGCTGCCCCATTCTGTACCTTTGGGCTGCCAAGTGAGCTTCTTAACAGTGTTACGCAAGCTATCCACGAGGGCGATCAGCGCGTTTTTGCTCATTCCTTTGCTTTGGCTCTCCTGCTCTATCACTTGATCGGCATATCTTCGCTGTGCCTTGGCATGGATATGGATGTGCATCGAAAGACCTGCGTTCAGGCTAGTTCCTGCTGGCAGCAGCGCGCTTGCAAGGTCAAGTGGAATCCCGTCAATGTAGACGCGTAAGAGTTGGCTCAGGCGAATATCCCGTTTTGCCATCAGCGCGAGGGGCGCAAGAAAATGCTGACAAAATTGCTTATACGCCACCCAGGGCTTGCTTTCCTCATAAAACTCAAACGAGAGGGTATCGATCAACGTCGCCTTGCCCTGATAAAATTGTATATTGTAAGCACTGGCATCCTTTAGCGACATGCCTTTTTTCAAAGCACGCTTTTGGATCGCCAGCGTCGCCAGAGCAGCTTCCTTGAGTTGCGAAAATGACCATTCGTAGGGATATGAGATGAAAGGCAGCCGCGCTGGTTTGATGACTTTGAACGCCTTTTCAGCATCTTGCGGTGAGATATCAACTTCTTCGTGCGTGACCAAACGCCCCAGCTTGGTTAGTTCATCATAAAGACCAGATGCCATCAAATGAGCGTATTCAGATGCGTACTTCTGGTTGATCTGGCGATATAAAGCTTCTCCCTGTGTAAACAGGAATCCGCTGGGGTCACGAAAAGAAGCGGGGTGTTGCTCTTTATTCATCGAGAAGGTCATCGTCTACTGGATCATCTGAATCATTCTCTTTAGCAGAGCTACCAAAGAGCTTTTTTATCTTCCCCCACTGTGAGCGGAAAAACAGCCCAGCACCTAGCAGTGCGGCAACCAGCAACTGAATCAAAAGACTTCCCGTGCCTGGGTCAAGATAAGGGATAGGGGTATAGTGCATTTTTTGCAATTCCTTTTTATTGAAGTGGTATTTCTATGTCAAAATAACAATTGAAAACGATAGGAAATGTGTTTGTTGGATTTATATCCTGAGTGAGGGGAGCATCATCGCAATCAGGGAGAAGCATAGCATTAACAATCCAAGTTTTATATTCGTCAGGATAATCAGCCAACGGATTAATAAATGGTGGGGTACTAAAGTTTCGCGCACCATGATCTGATTGAAAAATAATGACTGGGGGAGTATCGCCTGAAAAGGCTAGTATATCATCTAGTAATTGTTTCCCAACATCAATAGAATAGATATATTGCCCTAAATAACTATTCCAATCATAATATTCTGTCGGCGAAATAACTCGCCCATTCCGATCAAATAAAAAAGGCGCATGAGGAAATATTAAATGCACAAAGACTACTTTCGGCGAATCAGCAATAGCTAATTGTGAGACCTCATTAAGGGTAAAAAAAATCATATCCTTATGAGTTCGCATATTTGCTTCTAACAAATCTTCTTTCCCAATAAATGGTTGAAGAGCTGTGTTATCTAAAACAAGCACGGTAAAATCATCGAAAAACCCTATATTTTGTGCACCAGAATATACAGTGTTATTATCCGATTCTTCATAAAGAAAATCAACATCCATTGGCTCCATTACAGGAAAGTCTTTTCGAAGTTCCATAAAAGCAATAGTGGTATACCCAAGGGATTTTAGCTTGTTCATAACTCTATTATCTGAAATAGCAGCTTGTTGCAATGCCACATTTTCCTTGTGATTTGGATCATATGAATAATCTCTATAATTAAGGCGTGATGCTAACTGATTTATAGTGGATGGGGCACTAGCATAGCTTCTTTCAGCAACATAAAAGTCTCGCTCTTGTAAAAAACTAACAAACTGATCTACATCACTATAATTCCAATAGTCACGCACAGCACCAAACCCTGCCATTTCATCAAAAACAATGTAGTATATATCAGGGAAATCTTTATTCTGCGACGTAATGTCCTCGCCTGACAATGCAACATTTGGATTTTGCCACTCGCTTTTGAGTATTTGTACACTATTATAAACAATCGGCACCAAATTAAAAACAGTTAGCCCTCCAAACAGAACAAAGGTTGCTGTCCAGATATGATAAGTACTCTTTACACCGAACGCGGATAGTCCCCAAGCCAAGTAAACATTTAATAAAATGATCACTGGTAATATCGAATAATGTCTTATTTGTATAACATCCCATTTCTTCAAAACCATGTACAACACACCATAACTATGAAAAAAAAACATAAGAAGTGATGTAACATTAGCAGTCGTATATAGGCTAAAATTAAAAACCTTATAGATTATAATAAAAACAAAAAACACGAGACCAACAAAAAGTAATAACAAGTTCGCTACACTAACAGCGCTTGCAATATTAATATTATTGGCATAATGAAAAAAAACAGGATAAACAGCCAATGCCAAAGGGGCTAATAAAACTCGAAAAAAATCAAGCCACTTATTATTTGAGTATTTCATACAGTATCTTCACGTCTCCAAGATTTTTCAACAAAAGCAATTCATTATATCCGATGAGACTACTATCTATAACATTAACAAGGTGTTTTCGCCTTGATTTACCAGCCACATTAGTTTGCATCTATCCTACTGATAACAGCTAAATCTGTAAAAAAACAATTCTAACAACCTGAGTTTCGTTTAGCAAGTAGTGGCAGGCAGCAAATTGTTCATTTTCAGGCTTGGTTTCTTGGGTTGTAATGCGTAAGCCACAAGCCCAGAAATAAGATTGACTAAGAAATTGGTGAAGCTACGATGTCTGGAGTGTTCGATTTGCGATATGTTTTTCAACTGGTCATTTATAGTTTTGAAGCGCTTGCGAAGCAATATATTGTCCATTAATGGCATCAGCCGATTTTTCATATTCTTGTGAATACCCGTGATTAGTTGTAGATCTCTTGCTCAAAGAATTCGACAAACAAATCCTTTGAGATATATCCTTTATCGGCAAAGACTTTTCCAAACATCCCTTCAAAGAGAACAGGGAGTGGCTTGCGGTCATCTGTGTTGCCCGGCGTTAGTTGGAAAGAAAGTATTTCACCACGCTCATTGACAACCAAGTGCAGTTTGAAACCATAGAAATAGCCCATCGTGCTCTTCCCACGAGCAGCAATCCCGGAGAAAACACGGTGTCTTTCAATCCGTTTATTCTTGCAAACTCTGATTTGTGTTGAATCAACAAAAGAGATGCCCGTACAAGCGCCTTTTTTGCTGAGCAAGTAGAAAACAAGAGAAACAAAGGAACGAGACATCAGACGAACAAAACGATTGTAACTAACCAGCTTTGGAAAGTCTCTCGAGAGGTATTTTCGGACGTGTTTTTCGTAATAGTCTTTGAATGTTCTGTAACCTGATTGGTGAAAATGGATCATGATGGTCATAATCTCGCTCAGAGAGAGTGTGCCTACTCGATTGCGTTGCCGCATTCCATTGCCCAACTGAAAACTCTTCCAGCGTGGCTCAAAATGCTGGCAAAAATCATCGACATCGCAAAAAGTTTCGACTAAACTCATGGCTGGGGTCCTTTTTAGAAGCTATCGTTTGGTTACAATAGCATTATTCTAACTGGGAACCCTTTCTTATCCGAAACTCAGGTTGTTAGTTTCTGTTGACGTTTCATTGGAATCAAACGAGCGTAGCAATAAAACTTAAAGTGCACCCCTTCATAACTCTCCGCTGATACTGAACCAACCCGCCATCCGCTTTGAATAGCGAATGAAAACCTAAACACCATTTACACAATTTTCTTGACACTCTCAGTAGTTGGTCACCTCTCAAGATTGATTTACAACAACGGGAGATGCCCATGTTTCATTATAGTAACTATTTCCCTGAAGATGTTGGCGCAAGATTTCATACCTTATCCGGGAGAGAATCAGTTTATCGGCTAATTCGAGCGAACTATTTGACACTCTTTCCGAAACTGATCACACAGAGCCAATATAATCGGCGTGCTCGCAACTTACGTTTACTCGTTGAAGAAATGCGCCGCTCTTGGCTGGCCGAATTAGGTCTTCTTTCTGAAGTTGATTTGCTTTTAGATACAAAGCCTGTTCCTGTAATAGGCTACAAACGCAGCAAGAAACGCAGTAACTTTGCGGGTAGTGCTGATTATGGACAATGTTCGAGCCGAAATATGAAATATTTTGGCTACAAATTGGTTTCTCTTTGCACCTTGAAAGGCATCCCGCTTGTTTATGAGCTTGTGCCTGCCAATACAGATGAACGTTTAGCAGCAGAAAGTGTCTTGTATCGCTTACGAGTCTGCAACATCTATGCAGACAAAGGATTTATTGGCGAAGATTGACAGGAAAAGATCTTCTGGCGCACAGGCAATCGTGTTCTTACAGCAAAAAGAGAAACCCAACACGCACAAAACCCTGTTGAATTTGACCGTTGGCTTAACCAAATACGAGAGAGAATAGAAGGTGTTTTTCATGAAGTGCAAAATACAGATAGAAACATAGAACGCTTGTTAGCGAAAACTGTTCTCGGAATTGCCGCTCGCGTGATCGCAAAGATGACCAGTCACTTGCTCAAATTCATCTTGCGAAGGCAATACCATATTGATGTGCAAACTTTTACGCAATTTTCCTAATTCAATTTCACATAAGACGTATCTTATAAGGGGGCAGCGTTTGAAATATTCTAGCTTCAACAATCATCAAAGTGAATATCTTCCAGAACAGATGTGTTTGGGGTCCGCGTTATACAGCGACCTGTATCCACATAAAAACTTTCTCCTGTATCATGATGAATAAATATAAGACCAATTTTATATCTTCCTGACTTTATAGCATTATTAGAAACCAAAGCGGAAAATCCAGACATAGTTAGATCTATCTTGAAATCGGCAAAATGATTATAAACGTCTTTTCGGTTCAAGGTAGTAGCTTCAAAAACAAAATTCTTATTATCCGATGATAACACTACTCTTTTATCATATTTATCCGCGGGGAATCCTCCATCAAGAATAAAACCCCAACCTACCAGCTTATAAACACCATCATCACTATATAGCAACCATTTATCTACATAGGTTCTCCCCTCCTTAGGCTGGTTTGGCAGTTGAGTTATTGTCTCAAGGACGTTACCTTCCGATGAAGAAAAAAACTGCGGGGAAGCAATTAAATAAATTATAGCAATAGCCCAAATAAATATGTGAATGCCGTATCTTTTCCAAAAATATCTCATCTTTCTTTACCCAAACATATTAGTTAGTCTTAGTGTTAAAACACTTCCGCCACCGAGGACGATGCAAGGAGCATTTTAATAACTGATGTTACGCAAAAAAAAGATGCTTTTCACAGACGTTGGAGCTACCCTCACCCTCCATCTTCTCCCAAAGGGAAATGGTTAGGATGAGGGGAAACGATAGCCTATTGCTCACTACTGCGTAACATCAGTTATTAAATTTTATTTGTTAATCTTTCACTCTTAAAGACAAGGATTACAACTATGAAGTAGCTTTTAGCTTACCATAAAACTCTAAAATGGCATTTACTGCTATCGCAGCATCCACATCAGGAATGACGCATCCCATAGTGTAATCAACAAGTCTTTCTGCAGGCGCACCTAAATTAAATGCACAGATTGGCATACCCAAATCCATCAGCTCACCCACTACATAAGAAAATGTTTCTGGCCAAATAGATGGGAAGAAACACAAGTTCACATCATATTTTTTGAGCAAATTGGGCAGATCTTCATTAGCATACGGGCCTGTTACCGTCACGTTGTTAGACAATGGCTTACGGTCTAAAGAGCCAATCACAGTTAAACACACCGATTGATCAACTTTAGCAAAGATTCTGGCAACATCAACAACCATTTGAGAACCTTTCGCATAATTCAAAGCACCAACAATCCCGACAGAAAGTGGCTCTTTGGCAAGTATTTCTACAGTTTTTTCAAAGTTGTGCAAAGGCTTATGAGGCCGGATCAACATTCTTTTTGAAGGGATATTATAAGCTTTTCCTAAAGTCTCACAAGAGCTTTCAGAGAAACAAACAACTTCATCAGCTTGAGCGAGAAAGTTGCCCCATTCAACTCGCCATGTTTTCAAATTAGCAGTTATATTCCAGGGAGCATATAAATTTTCAGACAAGCATTTTTGACAATATTCAAGATCAGGCACATCACAATAATTTCCTTGATAATCTAGCAAAGTATAAGATGGGCAGACCATATAATAATCATGAACAAGTACAGTTAATTTTGCAGAAAATTGTTTCTTAAGAAATGAAAGGGTTTCCAAAATTTCTAAGGGTTGCTCATAGCTAACCAAATTGTTATATATAATTTCATCTAACTTTGGAATATGTTTTCCCAAGAGCAGTAAGTCATCTACAGCTTGTACGTTGAAAATAATTTCGTATTCAGCATTCATGACCTTAAATTCCAAGACAAGTTGCTCTGTATTATGAGTTAAAAGAAAAACTGTATACCCTTTTTTCAATTTATTTTGAATAAAACGCCTTCTATAACCATTTGCCCCACCACCTATAGCATGGTCAATAATAAAAACAACTCTTTCCGCTACTTCAGTTAGCAGTATCATTTTAGCAAAGTCTCTAAATGGTCGTAAGGGGTCTGCAACAATAAAATCATGCACTTGAGACAAATAAGCAGGATGTATATCGATTAGCTTTTTCATATTTTCTTCTGCTAGTTTTTTCTTTTCATCAGAAAGAAAACTACCACCATGTTTATGGTAAACAAACAGATTGGTCGACACAATATTCTTATAGCCATGAGAAATTGCTCGCATACACCAATCGTTTTCCTCACCATACCCTCGCTCAAAAACTCTTTCATTCAAAGGACCGATTTCTTGCCAGACGGCTTTGTTGATGCCCATACAAAAACCAATACCTGTTGGTATTTCAATTACTCTTTCTGAAATAATTTGCCGAAAAACGGAATCAATTGTCTCTAAATCTTCCCCTCCAAAAAGGGCATTATCTTTATTGATGGTTGGAAAGCTGCAAATTGTGCCCGCATTAGTGAAAGGAGTTACACTGGCTATATTGGGGTTTTCCATAATAGGTCTCATCAAGCGTTTCAACCACCCTTGAGGGACTTCTACATCGGTATTGAGTAATACAAAGTGGTTTTCAACAAAAGAGGCGGCAAAATTAACAGTTTTTACAAACCCCAAGTTTTCCTGGTTTGAACGAAAAATTACATTTGAGTGTTTCTTTATCAAGGAACTTAAAAAGATGGAGATTTGGGGGTCTGTGCTATTATCGTTTATGATAATCAGCCGAAAATCTAGATACGTATTTTTAAAAATGCTGTCAAATAGCTTTGGCAAAAACTCCATTCCATTGTAAACCGGAATGACTATGTCAATCGTGATGGGCGGAAAAGAATCGCTGATGGGAAGCTCAGAAGAGGGATGAAACAAGCTCGATATATCGGCAAGATTTATTTCGCTGGGACGAAAATATATTTGATCTTGCGCTTTTATGAGTGTTTTTAGATAGTTCAAGATGTAAAGAATTTTTCCTTGGCGTAAATAGATGAACGCTTTTTTTATTTTCTTCGCGTCAAATTTATCAGAGCTTCTGCTTGTTTTATGAATAAGCACCTGCCCCTTACCAGTGGGATTTCTACCCTCTTTTTTCCCAGAACGAATAAAATGTATCAGAGGATTCATGTTCATCTCTTTTACATCGGGATTATTATCCAAATAAAATTTGGTATCGAAAAACGGTGATGGATTACGCCCTTCTCTCCAGCCATCTTTTAGAAAATGAATATAAGCGTCCATGTCCGAATTTCCAGCATTAGAATTTCGAGATAAGTACCAATCTGCATCAAAGAACAGGGATGTCCGAAGCAAACGCAAATCTCGCTTTAGTTTAATGGCATTTCTTATCTTGCGCGCCCAAAGAAAAAATCTTTGCGCTATTTGAAATCTAAAACTGCCGGGGGGCATCAGGCGTGCCAGGATTTTACGAATCATCACTGTCATCTGCCAAGTCATGCTGGTTTTGATGTTGTGTAATTCAAAATCTCGTTCGGCAAGCTGAGCATCTCGTTCGGCAAGCTGGGCGCTTCGTTGGGCAAAAAATTCAACCTGCCTATCCTCAACTATTCTCTTAATAAAGAAGGTTATTCTAATCGGTCCTACCGGTCTGCTAAAATCTATTGTAATTTGTGGGGCAGCATCACAAAAATGCCATTCTTTTCCAAGAACAGCAGTGCTATTGGTCGCTATCTTCGCCTCTTCTGCACCAAAGTCTCGATTATCTTTATCCACGGCAGCCACTGAAAAATCAGCAACAGAAACAAATGCATGGTCAAAGGGGTCAACCCTGATAGAAGTACATAGGTCCGACGGTATCAAAATCATGCATTCCGCATAACCGAAGCCAATTGGTTCAACAAAGAGCTTTCTTTCTTCAGAAAAGTTTTGCCCAGAATCTTTCCAGTAAATTTTCGGACGCCACATAAAAAGTTCGAAAACGCTCTTTCCATGATCAGTCAGCAAATCAAGCACAGGCTTTGAGTTTGATCGTCTTTCCGTCGATATCAAAAAGCTAGAATCTATTGCATTAAGCGCTCTTTGATGGTAAGCCTCTATTGTAAATTTTTGCTCACATAAAACTTTCGCCGCATTGACCCTCTTCATAGCAGCATCTGGTTTATTTATGATTGTGGAAATATTCCTGGCTAGTTGCTCATAATCCCCTGGTTCATAAGACAATCCATGAACTCCGTCTACAAATACCTCTTTAGATCCGCCTTTGTTTGTGTAGACAATCGGTTTTCCCAATAAGGAGGCTTCAATCAAAGTACGCCCCAATGCTTCGTTTTTGGAACTAGAGACAATGCAATCTACACCTTTTAAAACTGAGTAAATCTCATCAACAAAAGAGAGATAACAAAAATTGTCCGCATATCCTGATGCGTTGATAAGTTCATTCAATTTATCAAAGTAATCATAATCGGCTATATGACCAATCAGAAGACATCTTATTGGTAAGCTCTCATTCAGGAGCGTAAGAACTGCATTTACCAGATCTATTTGCCCCTTCCCTGGTTGAAGCGTTCCCGGGATGCAAAAAATTGGACCTTTACTATTAGGAAAATATCCTTCAAGGTCAATCCCCCTCCCTGATAGAAGGTCACCTTTCAGTTCTATACCACTGTATATAACAGTACATTTATCGTGGACATCATTCCCAAACAACTCTTTTTTTACGTCTTGGGTCACACAAAACACAATATCAGACGTACGATAAAAAGCATCCATCGATTCGTGAAATTTGAAATCAAAAATCAAATCATGATCCAGAACCCCATACTCACGCGCGGACAGTACATGTGGAATATCAAGTAATTCAGCACAAATTGCCCCCCAGGGAGAAACAATGGTCTGCGAAATAATATAATCAGGCGAAAAAGAAGCTATCTCATGGGAAAAAGATCTCGCAACCTCAATATGCTGCACAGATAAATATGGAAATTCATTTTGTCGCTGATAAGATACAAAGTACCATTTATTACTTAGTCGCTTTGGTGCTATAACAACACCGCTCCCAGCTTCCTTCAGGGCTGCTTCTAGGGAACCTTTATACGGGACAACGACATGACAAGTCAACTTGTTTCTCAGGAAACCCTTTACTAAATCAAGCAGAGACCTGCCAGCACCATCAAGGTCAGAAGTATGGGAAAACAAAACAAGCGACAAAGGTCTCTTTTGGAGATTCATGGAGAGCATTATAACTTATAAGAGGTATTATTCTAGCTTTGCCCGCCGTCTTTCCCAAACTATTGGCAGTCAAAACGGCCATTCGCTGAGATTGAAACTCAGCGGATGGTCTAGATTATTTGATAATTTTCTTTATGCGTGAAAAGATTCTTTCTCCCAACCTAGAACGAACACTCCCAGGAGGAGCAATGATCAAGCGGATACGTCGCAGCCAAAGAGCTAATTTCCAAACTCTGCCAGACGTAATGGAGGTCAGCTGCGCATCTACGGATGCCAATTGCGTATTCAGAGATTCGATTTGCCGATATAGCCTGGAGAAGTGATCCGACAAGATCCCCTTCACCTGATCATTTAAGATGTCTTCAGCCTCTTTGGTCTTACCAATTCTTTCCAGATATTTACTGATGTAAAAACGTGTCTTTATATAATTGAAAACGCCATTGATTTGATCCAATCCACCAGAAATACCACCTGGATGATAGCGATACACAGCAGGCTCAATAGAATCCAGATAAGCTCCACTGCCATGTTCAGCCAAAAGCGCTATTAGAAATCTATCTCCTCCTGGGCAAAAATTAATTTCTTCTGGAAAATCGGTAATGACATTTCGAAAGCAATTGGTCAGAGTATCTATCGGCGGTATTTGATAAAGTTCATTTGATGTAAAGTTTCTTTTGCATTTTTTGTCAATTCGCCATTCTTGTAACGTGTTTCCCATTTTGTCCACGATTATTGAATCATGAAAACATAAAACGTACTGCGGGTTTTTCTCTAAAAAATCTACCTGTTTTTGTAATTTATCAGGGTCGGTCCAATAATCATCACCATCAAAAACAGTAATATATTTTGACTTAGGCGCAGCGATCAAGTCCAACCAATTTTGAGTAGGACCTACATTCTTATCTTGCAAGATGAGTTTGATGAATTTAGGTTTTTTTTTCTGATAGTCTAAAATTATCTCTCTGGTACCGTCCGTTGAATAATCATCGGCAATAATAAGCTCCCATGCAAAGTCAACTTTTTGCATGAGAACCCCTTCAATCGCTTGGGTTATGAAATCTGCGTGGTTATATGTTATCAAGCACACTGATAAAAGAGGGTTTCTATTTTCCATTCCCATTGTTTTTTTCACATAATAGAAAAATACTGGCGCACAAATCCGGATAGTGACTGCCTAGCTCATAACAGCCATCTAAATACTCTTTGCTTATAATATCTGTCTGTAATAGTCTGTCCCATTGAAAATTTGAAAGCGCTTTGAAAAATATCCCAGATCGCCAGACAACTTTAAGCCCCGCTTCTCTAGCATCTCTCTCCAAAGTATCAAGCGAATACGTTATTTTATGCCCGTGTTCTTTTTCTGCGGGAGTAACAACCGAGTTATAGGGGAGTAATCCCATCTTCACTGCAATCTGTCTAGAGGGCGCGTTAGCATTAGGACACACCAAGAACAAACGTCCCTCATCAGAAAGCCATTCTTGATTAATTCGCTTTAAAACAAACACGGGATCATCAAGGTGTTCTAGTACATGTGTCAAGATTATATTATCGTATCTTTTCGGTAAAGAAACTTTTTCAAATAGATCATTAACAAAAACTACTCTGTTTCCCATAGATTGTTTAGCTATTTTTATAGCATCGCTTGATGCTTCAATGCAGGTTATTTCATTAAAAAAAGGCAAGAGCCTCTTCGTAAAATCTCCCTTGAAACTGCCCAATTCTAAGAGGTTTCCTGTTCTGAAAAAGGGTAAAAAGGACTTTAACATATACGGGTGCATAACATCGAAATCAAAAGAATATGCGTATTTATGATTTTCGCTATCCTGAGCTTCTTGATTGTAGTTTCGTTCTGTCATTATACTTTGTACCTCATTACTACAAATTCGTTTTCCAGCCTAATATATTGAAAGTTGTGTTTTTTATATAAACAAATTGCTTTTTCGTTTTTAGAATTTACATTAAGGACTATCCCCTTAAATTCTTGACCTTTAATATATTTAATGCATTTCTTTAGTAATTTTGATGCAATTCCCATGTTATTATACTTTTCCCCAACGCTAACATTTGTGATAAAGGCCTGTCCTTCGAGAAGATTATTACAATAAACCGCTATTAAACCAATCAACTCGTCTCCACCCCAAGCCTCAAAAGTGTCAGATTTTTCATATATCTTTCTTACGTAATCATTAATATTGACGCGCTCATATAGAGGTGGCTCAAATAAATGGCTACAACTATTCAGGTGTTTAAAGATATCTTCATATCTTGCCTGATTAATTTTATAAACAATGTTTTTATCTATCATCCCGAAATCATCTTACAAAGATGACAACTCTGCCAAGCCAAACCCATATTTACCAAACATATTACCGTTATACAACAAATATATTTTACCAAAGGCTTTAAACAGATGAGGATAACACATCATTTCCGAATCCCACCCCATCTCAGACGTGCAAATCCCCTTGTTTTCATCGTCCCGCTTCCACGAGACTAAGTCTTTTGAATAAGCATAACCCAATCTATAACTCCTTTTAGGGTTGTCCCTGAAATCCGTCGCATACCTATAACTAAAAAACATGTGATAGGTATTTTTCATTTTTATGACAGTAGGCAAGGCTTGGCATTCATTTATACCAACATGATCTTCAATAATCTGAACACCATCATTTCTTACCCAATTAATTCCATCTTTCGATGTTGCGTGGGCTATTTTGTATACTCGTGCAGCAGGTTCATCCCCGCTCGCATCCATCCAATATTTTCCTCGTATATACCACATATGAAAAACATTTTCAAAGAACCTGACAAATGAATCCCCCACTAACATTGGCTCTTTTACTGATGAAGTAAACACTGGACCTTTCCCGACCCTTTCAAAGGTTGTGCCATTATCATTACTAATAGCAAGTCCGGTTGAAGTTTCTATTGGCACAGAAACTCTTCGGCTCCACCCACAAGTAAATGCAATAATTTGGTCGCCATATCTCAAAGGATTAAAAGGGAATATTCCATGTTCATCAAAGCAGCCTAGCTCACCTAAAGGAATCACCTCTTCTTTCGAGTGATTGATTATTTCTCTAAAGTCCTTATTAAAATCTACAAACATGACCTTGCTAATATATTTCCCAACTTTATCCGTTTTTCGTGTCGAAAAATACACCCTTATAAAATCATCATATACCACTGTCTGTGGAGATTGAGCATAATCTGTGCAATTAAAACCCAAACTATGATCCGTTGGATTAAAAATTAGGCCTCTCTTTATCCATTTCATCTTTCACTACCTTATTCAAGCACAGCTAAACCAAACCCATAACGTCCAACTTGGTTGCCAAGATACATCATATATACATTTCCGTCTAAGAAAAAAACGTGTGGGTAACTAATCATCTCTGCATCCCACCCTTCTTCAGAGACATCGATTCCTGCATTCTGGTCACATCTATCCCAATGCCTCAAGTCGTTGGATACTGCATAACCAATTCTATAACCTTTTTCCTTGCTTCTGTAACCGGTACTATATCTATAAGAAAAAAACATGTGGTATTTTCCCTCATAGAAAAACACATCGGGGCTTGCTTGCGCTTCATTCTCTTCAATCTTCGACTGGATTAGATCTTTATTGTTCTTTTTCCAGGAGAAGCCATCATCCGAAGTTGCCATTCTAATTTTATAAACGGGTTCTGGTTTCCCTTTGTCGATGATCCATTTCCTTCCAGCAATATAAAAAAGGTACCACTTATCATTGAAATTTCTAATTTTAGGTCCGCTTATTACAAACGGCTCATCTGGTGAATAAGATAAAACAGGACCTTCACCTATCTTCTCAAAATGTTTTCCCTCGTCTTTACTTATTCCCATTCCAATCGCAACATTAAATGGCACAGACTCACAACGAGTCCACCCGCCATAATAAGCTCTATATTCATCATTGTGTGCAATAACCGACACAGGATAAGTTCCAAATTCGTCAAAAGTACCTAATTGCCCGAGTTGAAGTATTGGTTCTTTGCTCACTTGAATAATTTTAAATAGATCTTTACGATCCAAATCTACAAAAGCGGAGTAGCTTAGATATTGGCCATTCATATCCGGGTGAGGTCGTGATGAGAAATAAACGCGAACACGATCGTCAAGAATGATTACTGAAGGAGCTTGAGCAAACTCCTTCAAAAAAAAGCCTCCTTCAATTTCAGTAGGATCAAATATCTTGCCTAATTTCTTCCAATTAAAAATCATAATTTAACCATCACGCTAATGTGTATTCTTTTTCTAAAAAATACGTAATTTTTTCCCTACTATTAAACATCAACACATCGAGTATTGACATATTCGGTACGAAAATCGAATTAAATTGTGGATAGCTTATTGGATTTGCACTTAGAAAACACAAATTAATATCATTCTCTATAAACCTCTTCCTCGAATATAATTTTACTCCGCCCTCGGGGTTGACATAAGAATTCGCTTTCATTTCCTTACAGATTGCCAAAACCTTATCTTCTCCCTTTAGAGTATGGTCTACAGGCAAAGTAGAGGAAACTACAAATTCTTTGTGAACATTAATATACTCACAAACTAATTTCAGAGAATTTAAAACAAAATAAAATAAATTAGGATTACAGTAATCTAAAATACTCCTAAAAAGCTCGATCACGTCTGAAAAATAAGGTGCTTTTCGATAGTTTGCTTCTACCTGCCTTAGTAGTTTTCTTTTTTCGACAGAAAATGTATTTGACAAATACCTCTGATCAACATTCAAAGAATCAGAATCTTTTTTCAAAGGAAGCGTAATATACATACCCTTTCCATTGATGAGAATACGATTTCTATTTATCCAACCTTTTTTTGTGTATTTTATATTGTCATATATTACAAAGATGTCAACTGTCTTTATTAATTGGAAATACCCAATATAAGGCAAGAAGTATGGCTGCATTATCCCAAGTTTCATACGAGGTTTTTTATTATTGAACAAATCAGTTGGACTTCAGAGTCTTTCAAATCTACATATATCGGCAGACAAAGCACGTTATTTGCAGCTTCTACAGCATGTGGTAAATTATCAGCATTTGCGCTTGGCAATTCAGAATACGGATCAAATGAACTAATCAATGGATAAAAATATCTGCGTGCAAAGATATTATGTTCTTTCAACTTGTTATATACGTTATCACGATTTACTCCATACTTCTCCTTATCGATTAGTATTGGAAAATAGGAATATCCATGGGTAACATTCTTCATATCGGGTAAAAAACGAAGGCCGGACACACCTGCCAATAACTCACGATATAACAGTGTGATTGCTTTTCGCCTTTTTATAAATTCATCAATATATTTCAGTTGAAGCAATCCATAAGCAGCTTGTAATTCATTGAGTTTTCCGTTGATACCCGGCTCCTCTACAATTGTTTCATCTCGAAAACCAAAATTTTTAAGATTGTCAATATGGTGTTTCATCTTGGCGTCATGACATATTATAGCGCCGCCTTCGACGGTACTATATACTTTGGTGGCGTGAAAACTTACTACTGATAAATCACCAAAATTAAGCACTGACTGTCCATCTTTTTCTACTCCAAAAGCATGGGCAGCATCATAAATCACCTTAAGTCCGTGTTTGTCAGCAATGCGCTTGATTTCGTCTACATCACATGGATTTCCATACACATGAACGGGCATAATTGCAGTCGTTTTATTGGTGATAGCCGCTTCGACTTTTTTAGGGTCGAGATTAAGGTAACCAGGTTCGATATCTACAAATACAGGTACAATCTTGTTCCACCAAAGCGCATGAGTTGTAGCTACAAAACTAAAAGGCGTCGTAATTACCTCCCCTGTTATTCTTAAAGCATGCAAAGCGGTTACTAGCCCCAAAGTAGCATTAGCAAACAATGAAACGTACTTTACCCCCAGATATTCAGCTAATTCATTTTCTAATTGTTGGTGAAAAGGTCCATTATTCGTTAATTGCTTACTTTCCCAAATCTTTTCCAAATAAGAAGTAAATTCTTCAAGGGGAGGAAGAAAAGGCTTAGTAACAGTAATCATGATTTGTATAATGTATCCAACATTAACATCTTGTTACGATTTATTTAGCCATGGAAAATCAGTAATATCAGTTTCAACATTTAAGAATTCGCATAAACGACGAAAATCATCTTTAATAGCAAGGTTGATTTCTATAAAATCATTAGGACGGCCTCTAAAATAGGTTCGTTTCTCGTCATTATTCAAAATATAATCATTTTTGTATGTGTCTTCATCGTATAATGGCACAGTGGGGTATTTATGAGCAAGTTTAAAAACATCAAGAGCATAGCCTTTATAGCGATAAGTGGCACTATCTAGCTCATCCGCATTTGGCGGACGCGTTGAGTCAGTAGAGAATATCTTAGTATGGAAGCTGACTAAAGAGTTAAACCATTCATCTGGGCTATCCCGAACCGTTAAAATAAATTTTGAATTAGGAAAAGCTTTATCCAAGTCTTGATGCAATCCTCGATAGCTGAAGGGTACATCCTGAAAGGTGTCAGCGGTATAACAATATCTGATAATACGATCAGTGTTTTTATTGGCTAACCAGTCCAAACTAAGAATTTCAGCAACTGACTGATCACCCATTTTGAAACCAAATGACGACAATAGAGCCCCTAAAGAAGTTGTTCCGGTTTTATTAGCACCAATACAAAAAACTTTATTGTATTTATTCCTTTTGACAGTAGTTTTAGCAAGAGGTGTAGTTTGCTCGGCTTGCTCATGCAAACAACGCTGAATATTTAAGTCCCAAGGAAGAAATGGAAGTTTAATAATCATATAATCTTAAAAACAACTTGAAGTGAGGTTGGCGCTCTGCAGATTAAAACTAACGAAATCAAACACATGAAAACGGATATCCTCATTTGCTGCGCACAAAACCAGATAGGCAACCATAAAACACATATCGAAGCGCTTGCGGTGGTGTTACTTGTCTAAAATGCGCTCCCTGCATTTGGGAGAACACAGAGAGCGCAAGAGAAATCACCATTGAGAATAATGGCTAAAGAATCTTTCGAGAATCGGGGCAAATATTTATTCTTCTTTCTTATGGCACAGACACAAATATCTGAGGATCCAATCCGAGATGGGATGGATCTCCAAAATAGGTTGGAATCAAATAGTGATTTGATAAGTTAGCATATGACAAACCCATCATTTCAGACTGCCCAGTCCACCCACCGCCAGCCTGTTCTCTGCGCAATTCGTATAACGAGGCAACAATTTTTGCACCAGCATCACTGCTCACAACCAATGGCCCGCCAGCAACTCCAGGGTATGTCTTATATTGATTTTCGGAAGGTGCCAATGTATAAGTATCCATGACCACCCCACCAATTTCCACTGTGATATCTCTGGAAACCGTGTCAACATTTGCAAGCAACACAGCATCATATAACACATCTGGTGTTGAGTAATCATAGCGGGGCATAATATAAGTATCTGAAATGTTTGCCATTTGCAGCGCCATGAACTGTGTCACTCCCGAATAGGGACCAGTAGTTAATACCCGACGGTATTGATTCAATGAGGCAACAATCATCGCACCATCTGCACTACTGATTTCAACCGCACCGTCCAACTCTCTCCGTATTATTTCATTATTCGCTGAAGCAATCGCATATTCCCAATCAGCACCTTGGCGTACCCCTGCAATATACACATCCACCGGAGTGGCAGCCTCAACATTAAGGACCAAATTTCCTCCAACCGCGTTACCGGAAAGCTCACCAAAGACCACATCATGTTTTAAACCGCCAGCGAACATCGCCAGCAAAAGGGCAACAATCGCTACATATTGAAAATTAGATTTAATTCTTTTCATCAGATTATCCTTTCCCCTAGAGACCTAAGGAAATACATACTTATTTGTGCAACTTCTAGTATACACAATTTGGACTTCAACGTCACGAGCTAAAATGTCATAAAAACTTACACTTTTGTTATAGATTCAATATGCTATAACTTTTATCTTGTCCCGCACAATAAAATCAAAAAAGGAACTATGGTTATTATACTAACATTTATGTCTCGCCAAACAATTTTATCATGAACTAATTCAATTTTTTCATTTTTGCCCCAATAGGAATATATTCCAATCTAAAACAATAGTACTATTTGAAATATCGTCAGGTCTTTTGTCAACAAAAGCAAACTCGATATCGTTTTGGTTAATACCGATAGTGGACATCGCATATCGATAAGCTCCCTGTTTCGTAACAGTCCATTTCCCCGGGTAAATTAACCCAAACCAAGGATTGCATGGTTCTGAAGAACACTTTTCTTCATCTGCAACACCAACGACGACGACGACATTATTTATCGAACGATCAGATTTTAATACGCTCAACTCTGTTCGTATAAATTCTAATTGTTTAACACGATTTAGCACTATATTACGAGAGATATTAGACTGGGCACCAAAAACAAAGAAAATTATTATCCCACTCGTGATGTAGTAATATGATGTATTCTCAAATATCGATGAATAATTTTCCTTAATAAGGAGAATAGAATAAATACTCGTATAAATTACCAAGCTAACCAGAGTCAAACTCATATGTGGTCGGTGTTGAGTAATAATCCCTGGCGAATCAGCAACAAAAAACGTAGCATTTATTGCAAAATTAATTAATACAACTCCCCATTTTACAATAACCTGCTTCTGAAAGTGAGCTTTACTATTTTTGAATTCTATATAAACAGAAAAAGAAATTAGAGCCAACCATACTATCATCAATAATATTGAAAAAAACATCTTAAAAGAAATATTCAATTGAGAGATATTATTGAATGGGTATGGATAGGGAAATAAGTCAAACACACTCCAATAAAAAATTGGGTTTATGGAATTCAATATTACAAGAAGAAGATTGTCATCTAACGTTTTTAAACTCTGCTCTCCTAATTTATATCCAGAACCTCCTTGTGCATGTAAAACACTAAGTCCTACTTTATATAAAATAATTGAGGTAACCAATGTAACAATTGATATTAGTAAAAAACTTATTATTCTTTTTCCATATTTTTCCCATTTTGCCAAAGCCAAAATAGACACTGGAATGGTCGAAAAAAAGGCATTTGTTTGGGTTGATTGCATTGCCATAAATAAAAAAATGAAGACGATTAACGCTTCAAATGCTTTTGGTATGTGCTTACTTTCAAATACAAAAAAATAAAGATAAAATGCAAATAAACTTAGCACGATAGAAGGATATGTATTTGCAAGTAATACCAAAGAATATCCCGCTATTCCTTGAATAGAGGGAATAGAAAGCCAAAAAAGAATTGAAAAGAATGCAAATTCGCTATTTCCTACTTGTTTCCGCAAAAACTGGTATAAAAACAGCGCAAGCAAAGCTATGAGAGTAATATTAATAAATCGAAGAAACTGTATGCGAAGTGGGCTGTAACCTGCAAATTTAAAAACTAGATATTGATAAACACCAAACAACCCTCGCCCCATTGAAAAAAAATAATCGCTTACAGCGTTTTTTATGTTGTTCGGATTCCCAACCAATGCCCATTCATCATTCATTAGATAATCCGACAAAAACGTTGATGAATACATCATAAATGCACTTACAACTAAAATCCCCCCTAGCATTGTGCTTTGAGAAATTGGAAATAAATTATTCTTTTGGTATCTTTTCATATTGTAGTAACTGATTGAGAAACCCAAAACCTAGATTAATGCGAGGATAAGACGGTAGTACTCACTAACAACAGAGCAAATTCTCTAAATGAACAACCCCTCACTAATAAAGAGTCACACCATGCCATTCTGAGAAATATTACTTTGTACAATTCAACTAACAAATATCAGAAACGGAAATATTCTCATAGCTGTATTCTGAAAATTTAGTTTTATTCAGAAGATCATCCTTTCCTTTTTTATCCTGTAAGGAAAATAAAACTTATCGAGTGTTTGAAGTATACATAATTTTATAATCATCGTCATTAGTAAAATGGGTATATTTACATTGGCTTTTTGTCATATTCTCGGCCTTCTGCCTTTTACTCGTCTTGCAAATATAAAAAGAAAAAGTCCGGCAAAGATAAAGAGACTGCCCAAACAAAGCGGGAAATACGTCTCCAGATCGCTTCTTTTTTTGTCTACGAGTAGATTTTCGGTCGGTGTGGCAAGCGCAAACAACTCCGCTTCACTTTCATCTGAGGTGGCACTAGGGCTTACGGGAGAGAATACAACCGTCACTGTAGGAGATAGGGTAAGTGTCAGCGTTGGGGTTGGGCTGGAAGTTGGCGTTACGGAAACCTGCCAAAGCCAAGTTTGCTCCGTCGGGGCTATTTGCGGTTTTGGCGTAGATGTCGGGGGTACCCACAAAAGCTGAATGGCGGCATCCATCTGGATCAATCCATCGCCATAATAATTATCACGCCCCGCAGCACCCAGATCAAGCGCCGTCGACTTAATCGCCCAAGCTAGGTTTGCTGGTGATCCGCTGCCCGGAATACCGCGTAAAATCGACGCCAGCCCCGTCACAAAAGGTGCCGCCATCGACGTGCCGGAATTATAGTAATAAGAGTTAATCCCGGTCGAGTAAATATTGACGCCTGGAGCAACCACATCCAGCTCGGCGCCATAATTTGAGAAACCCGCCAGCACATTACTCGAATTTGTCGCCCCAACTGCCATCACGTTCGGATAGCGTGCCGGATACAGAATAAAGCCACTGCCATTATTTCCGCTCGAAGCGATCAGCATCACACCCTTGTTATAGGCATAATCAATGGCATCGTGAAAAACCTGAGAATCTGAAGATCCGCCCAAGCTCAAATTGATGATATGCGCACCATGGTCGGCTGCCCAAATAATGCCCGCTGCCGCATTCGCAAAAGTACCACCCGCCCCGGCATTCAAAACCTTGACCGGCATAATGCGTGCCCCCCATGAAACGCCAGAGACGCCCGTACCATTATTACTCAGTGCAGCCGCGATACCCGCCACATGCGTACCATGCCCATTATCATCCTGTGGCACGGCATCGTTATTGACAAAGTCATAGCCCGCCACCAGCTTCGCTGCAAGGTCAGGATGCGTCAGATCAACGCCGGTATCAATGATCGCAATCACCACCGCGACCGAGCCGGTGCTCGTATCCCAGCCCTGTGGCGCATGGATGGCGGTCAGCCCATACTGCAAACTCCAACTCGGATCGTTCGGGAAGGTATCGAGCGCATAAAGCTGATAATTGGGTTCGGCAAAGAGAATTTCAGGACAGTTTTCTGCTTGAGCAACCACTTCAGAGACACTGCCTTGATTAATTTTTAAAAGGGATGCGCCTACGGCGTCGAGCGCAAACGCGACCTGAACCTGTTCATTGACAAAACAGGCATCTGCCGCCGCCTGAGCATCTCCCGCCAACGGCGCAAAACGAACCAATACCTCATCTTGCACATAATCCCCACCCAAAACAGGGATTTTCGCAGCAGGCGTGGCTGTGCTTATGGTTGGCCTAGGCGTCTCTGTCAGCGTTTCTATGGGAAATGGCGTGGCACTCGGCATAAAGGTTGCCGTCTCGCTGACCTCTTCAGCTGTGGCAGTCTCAACCGTCGGTGTGGGGCTACTCTCTTCAGTAAAAGATGGTGTCGCTTCTTCCCCCTCAGCCCGTACATAGACATGTTCCCCTGCTGCAAAAAAGAGCAGTGAAAGGCTCCCCAGCAAAAGGAAAAGCAAGAAGGAGCGTCTCGCCCCCGTCATCATTCTATGAGCATTCATTTTTCATGAGCAAAAGCCTGCGCCAAGCTCTCCTGCCATGCGGGAATTTGGCGTTCAAAAGTCTTCTCAAAGAGACTGCTATCCAGCGCTGAGAAAGTCGGGCGCTGTGCGGGGACGGGGAAATCTTCGCTTTTGGCGGGATGTATCTCTTTGACAATCTGCTCATCTTTCGCAGGATCAAGCGCCAAAATCTCTTTCGCCCAATCATAACGACTGACATGCCCTTTGCCTGCAAGGTGATAAATGCCACTTTTAGCTTTCAAAGCTGGCAATCCGTCTTGCAAAATATCAGTACTGAGTTCAGCCAATGTGCGTGCCCAGGTTGGGTTGCTGATCTGATCATCAACAATGGAGAGTTGCTCATTTTTACGCGCCCAACCCAAGACCTTTTTCAGAAAGCTACTTTCATTGCGCAGGCTGTAGACCCAACTGGTGCGAAAAATGAGATGGCTGCCCCCCACACGCACAATCTCTTCTTCGCCGTGCAGTTTGGAACTACCGTATACACTGAGCGGATTGGTACCATCGCCTTCAAGGTAGGGCGCACCTTTTGTCCCGTCAAAGACATAGTCTGTTGAGTAGTGAACCAACAGGGCATCAAGTTTGGCGGCTTCTTCTGCCAGAAGCCGGGCACCCAGCCCATTGACCGCCTCAGCAAGTTCAATTTCAGTCTCGGCACGATCTACGGCAGTATAGGCGGTGGCGTTGTAGATCAGATCCGGTGCAAGTTCGCGAATAAGCATACGCATCCCGTCCGTATCCGCCAAATCGATTTCGGGATAGTCGAAGGCGTGCAACTCGCCAAATTGCGACAAAATCTCATTCAGTTCCGAACCAAGTTGCCCCGTCTTGCCCAAAAGCAGGATTTTCATAGCAATTCTTGGTTTGCCAGACGTTGTAGATATTCGCCATAGCTGTTGGGGTATTGCTTGGCGAGAGCAGCTAAATCATCAAGCGAGATGTAGCCCATGCGATAGGCGATTTCTTCGGGGCAGGAAATCATCACACCCTGACGTTCTTCAACCGCCTGCACGAAATTTGCGGCTTGCAAAAGGGCTTCGTGCTTGCCCGCATCAAGCCAGGCAGTACCGCGCCCAAGCTGCTGTACGTGCAGTTCACCCATTTCGAGATAAATGCGGTTTAAATCGGTGATCTCAATCTCTCCACGCGCCGAGGGCGCCAGATTTTTGGCAAATTCGACCACCCGCTGATCGTAAAAATACAAACCGGGGATGGCAAATCGGGAGCGCGGCTTGGCAGGTTTCTCTTCGAGACTGATCGCCTTGCCTTCGTCATCAAACTCGATGATACCGTAACGCTCAGGGTCTTTGACAGGATAAGCGAAAATGGTCGCTCCCGTGCCAAGTTCGGCTGCCTGACGCAATTCCCTGGGAATATCCTGACCAAAGAAAATATTGTCGCCAAGGATGAGACAAGCGGGCTGCCCATCAATAAATTTTTCGCCAACGATAAAAGCATCCGCAAGCCCACGTGGTTCGGCTTGTTCGGCGTACTCAAAGCTTAATCCCCAACGAGAACCATCTCCCAGTAACCGCTCGAACATCGGCAAATCTTCAGGCGTGCTGATGATGAGAATTTCACGGATTCCCGCCAACATGAGCATCGAGAGCGGATAGTAGATCATCGGTTTGTCGTAAACCGGCAGCAATTGCTTGCTAACTGCTTGCGTGAGCGGGTAAAGACGTGTGCCCTTGCCGCCCGCCAAAACAATGCCTTTCATGCCTACTCCTTCTCACGTCCTGTGTAATTTTTGTCCATCCAAGCCTGGTAATCAAGTTGCTTTTGGATGGCTTCGATCCAGTCGTCTTGTGCCAAATACCATTGTACCGTTTTTTGTAAACCATCTTTTAAATTGTGTTTCGGCGACCAGCCTAATTCTGCCTGGATTTTATCAATTTTCATCGCATAACGACGATCGTGACCGGGGCGATCCTGCACAAAGGTCTTTTGCTCCGAATACGCTTTGCCTGAAGCGCTAGGCTTCAGTTCATCTAAAATGTCGCAGATAGTATCAATAATCTCAAGATTAGGCGGTTGATTGTTTCCGCCGATACAATAACTTTCGCCGACACGCCCTCGCTGCAAAACCGACCAAATCGCTTCGGCATGATCTTCCACATAGAGCCAATCCCGAATTTGCTGCCCGTCGCCGTAAATGGGCAGAGCCTTGCCCGTAAGAGCATTGAGTATCATCAACGGGATCAGTTTTTCGGGGAATTGATAAGGGCCGTAGTTATTGGTGCAATTCGTCAGTGTAACCGGTAATCCGTAGGTATGGGCGTAGGAGCGCACGATGTGGTCACTGCTGGCTTTGGACGCTGCATAAGGAGAATTTGGCGCATAGGGCGTATTTTCTTCAAAGGGCGGATCGTCGGGCGCAAGCGTGCCATAGACTTCATCGGTAGAAATATGATGAAAACGGACTTCACCCGCGCTGAGTTGCTTCTCTATCTGCCAAACCTTACGGGCAGCTTCAAGCATATGGAAGGTGCCACCGATATTCGTCTCAACAAAAGCCCCCGGGCCCAAAATGGAACGGTCGACATGCGATTCGGCGGCAAAGTGGACAATCGCGTTAATCTCATGCTCACGCAACAAATCCGCGACCAATTCTTCATCGCGGATATCACCTTGAATGAAACAGTAGTTTTCTTCGTTCGGCAGATTCTTCAAGTTTTCCAAACTGCCCGCATAGGTCAACAAATCTAAATTGACGATCTTTACATCGTCGTGTCGCTCCAAAACATAGCGAATAAAATTTGAGCCAATAAATCCAGCACCACCCGTCACAAGAATGCGATCAAACATTATTCAAAGACCTCCACTTCGTCTAATAACAAGCCTTTTTTATCTTTTTCAGACAAAATCGGCGTCTCCCCTTCGGAGATTTGCCAATCTACCCCAACAGTAGAATCGCTCCACAACAAACAGCGTTCTGCCTGAGGATTATAAATGTCAGTTACTTTATACAAAAAATCGGCATACTCAGACAACACATAAAAGCCATGCGCAAAACCAGGTGGCACCCAAAGCTGATACTTATTTTCAGCAGAAAGAATCGCGCTCGCCCACTGCCCAAAAGTTGGTGATGACTTACGTAAATCGACTGCCACATCGAGGATTGCACCAACCGCTACGCGCACCAATTTCCCTTGCACATTCTCGATCTGATAGTGCAGACCACGCAGCGTTCCTTTTTGCGAGCGGGAGTGGTTGTCTTGCACAAAGTCAAAATCTATGCCTGCATCCTGCATTTTCTGCTGATGATATGTTTCCATAAAAAAGCCGCGTTCATCTTCAAAAACACGCGGCTTGATTAATAAAACATCTGGAATGCTCGTTAGGATGATCTGCATATTTTCATCTCCTGTTATAAACAGTGCCTACTTTATGTTGACGTTTATTCAACACGTTATCCTCAATTCCTAAAAAATCATTTTTCGATATTCTTCCGCAACATCCAAAGCATCCCCCACAGTTATTAATTTACCGTGATCTAATAAGGCTGCTCGTTGACACATCGATTTAACCATCTCAATCGAATGAGAGACAAGCAAGATTGTCGCCCCACTATTACGAAATTCCTCTATGCGAGTTGAACATTTCTGAACAAAAGCAGCATCACCAACCGACAAAATCTCATCTAGAATTAAAATATCAGGAACCCACGCTGTTGCAACGGAAAAACCTAACCGAGCCATCATCCCGGAAGAATACGTCCGCAAAGGGGCATTAATAAAGTCTCCGATTTCGGCAAAATCAGCAATCGCCCCCAGTTTTTCATCAACTTCTAATCTGGAACGCCCTAACAAAGAAGCATTTAAGTATACGTTTTCTATCCCTGTCAATTCAGGATGAAAACCAGCCCCGAGCTGCAAAAGAGGGTAAACCTTCCCTCGCAACCAAACACGTCCTTCTGTAGGTTCCAAAACTCTGGAAACAACCTTCAACAATGTAGATTTTCCAGCACCATTTCGTCCCAAAACACCAAAAATCTCCCCTTTTCTGATAGTTAAGTTTACCTTGTGAAGTGCTTCGAAAGAGTTGTATTGTATTTTGCCTTGAAGAAGGCGAATCATATATTCTTTTAGTGTTGCAATTTTTTCGTTAGGAAGGCGATAGGAAACAGAAACATCTTCAAGCCCAACTGCGATATTATGAGAAAATTCTTTAGACATAATATGCAAATTTCTTAGATTGTTTAGTAAAAAAAAACCAGCCGAAAATCAATGTTCCAAACGAAAAAAGCATAGCAACAAGAAATTCATTCAGTGTTGGATATAGACCATCAAATGTAACTAAGCGAAAGAAACGTATCAACCGATACAAAGGGTTTAAACGAAGAAGCCAACCACCCAACACGTCAGCAAGGAGTTTTTCAGGGTAAATAATCGGTGTAAGGTACATCCACGCAGTTAAAAGAATAGGGTACATTTCTGCAATATCAGGAAAAAAAACCACAAACGCTGATAAGAACAAACTAAATCCTAGCGCAAATGCAGCCAAAAACAAAATCGCTACAGGTACAAGAATGACGGTAGAAGTCAAAGGAACTTTTGTGATGAGAAAAATAACTATTAACGGGACTAAAGAAAACAAGATGTTAACAATTCCTGTTCCAATCGTTGAAATTACAAATGCTGTGCGCGGCAAATAAATACGATGAAATAAATCGCTGCCCCACAACATAGAACTTAATGCAACTGTAGTCGTTTGAGAGAAAAAGTTAAATGCTACTAAATTTGAGATAATAAAAGCTGGATAAACACCACGCATGTCGAATAGTTGTGAAAACGCAATAGATAAGACAAGCATCGTTCCTAAAGGATTAAGCATTGTCCACAAAATGCCTAAAAAAGAACGTTTATAGCGTGTCACAACGTCCCGACGCACCAATTGAAAGATCATATCGCGGAAGGCAAAAACATCCTTTAACTCTTCAATTGCCGGATGCAACCTTTTGGCGCTATCATAAATAAGGGGTTGAGTTTTATTTCTAATCAAAATTTTCTACCTGACAACACTAATAACGCCCGATGCAAATCTGCAACAAATTGAGCTTTACTAACAAATAGCTACTGCAGAAACGCGGCATTATTCTACCTCAATTTTAACTCATCCACGCCCATACTTATAGTACGCCGCACACGCCCCCTCCGTCGAAACCATCGTGGCGCCAAGGGGATGTTCAGGCGTACACTCTTTGCCAAACGCCACACAATGATTGGGTTTCTTCAAGCCCTGCAAGATTTCGCCCGCAATGCAAAGCGGCGATTCTTCAGTCGTTATGGCAGATACATCAAAACGCTTTTCAGCGTTGAACATGTCAAATTCGGGACGCAATTCCCAGCCGCTCATTGGGATCGTGCCAATTCCCCGCCATTTTCGGTCACATTCTTGAAAGACTTTTTCGATTGTCTTTTGAGCAGGTTTATTGCCTTCAAAAGTAACAGCACGGGAATAGGAGTTCTCAATATCCACACGTCCAGCTTCGAGTTGCTGAACATTCGCCAAAATCCCCTGCACTATATCGAGCGGTTCAAAGCCCGTGATCGACATCGGGATGCCGTACTGCGTTGCTATTTCTGGATATTCCCAGTAGCCCATCACGGCGCAAACGTGACCTGCCAGCAAAAATCCCTGCACTCGGTTGCTCGGTGAGCCAAGAATGGCATGCAACGCCGGTGGCACGCGCACATGTGAGACCAAAATGCTGTAATTCTTTAATCCCAGCATTTGCGCCTGCACAACACTCATCACATTGGCGGGAGCGGTTGTCTCAAAACCAATCGCGAAGAAAACCACTTCTTTATCGGGGTTTTGCTGAGCAATTGTGACCGCATCGAGGGGCGAGTAGACGACACGCACATCGCCGCCCGCAGCTCGGATCGAGAAAAGGTCGTCGGTCGAGCCGGGGACGCGTAACATGTCGCCATACGAACAGAAGATGACGTTCGGTTGGGCGGCAATCGCCAAGGCTTTGTCGATCAACTCCAAGGGCGTCACGCAAACCGGACATCCAGGGCCGTGCACGAGTTCGATCTCATCCGGTAGCAGTTGGTCAATCCCATGCCGCACAATGGCATGCGTCTGCCCGCCGCAGATTTCCATCAGCGTCCAGTCACGGGTGACAGTGCGCCGAATCTGCTCGACGATGCCCTTAACGAGCGGTGCATCCCGATATTCTTCGACGTATTTCATAGATCCGAGGCCTTACCATCGTAGCCGATGCCCAGCTCGTCCTCCAAACTAACCAATTCCTTGAGCGCAGCCAGCGAATCCATTGCTTCTTCCTCGCTCAACAAGTTGATTGCAAATCCAACATGGATGACAACATAATTGCCAACTTCCGCTTCGGGCACATACTCGAGGCAAGCCTGCCGCACGATACCGCCAAAATCCACTTTTGCCATGCGTAATGCACCGCTGTCATCAATCTCAACAATTTTTCCAGGAACACCTAAACACATATCTACCTCCAAAGGTGGTGAATATCATTTCAACTTCCAAGCCGCAATTGCAGCCTGCCCCAACGCCAGTCCGCCGTCATTCGTCGGCACTTGGCGATGGATCAAAACGTCAAATTTATTTACCCGCAACACATCTACTGTGTGCCGCAGTAAAAACATATTCTGCCATACCCCACCACTTAATGCGATTGTATTAACTCCGCTTTTCTCACGCAAAGAAACACAAGTTTTCAAAACCATCCCAGCGACGCCATTATGAAATTTCGCAGAAATCGTCGAGATCGGAATATTATTCTGCACATCTTTCAAAAGGGATAAAATGCCGCTGCGCACCTGAATTTGGGCTTGCTCATTGCAAAAGGAATAACTGCCGAGTTCGGCATTATCCGCTAAAGCCTCGAACTCGATCGCTCCCTGCGCTTCATAATTGACGCTCTGTCTCCCCCCAGCTAAAGCTGCCGCTGCATCAAAAAAGCGTCCCATGCTGGAGGTTAGCGGTGTATTCAATTCCTTCTCTAGCTGAATTCGCAAGGCCATCCGTTCTTCGGAACACAGATTTTGCATCGGGGGCAGATACTCATCCCAATCCACGCCGAGTTGCCAGAGCAAGCCCAAAGCTGCGCGTGAGGGGCGTTTCGTCGCCGCATCACCACCTGCTAATGGGAAATAAGGCAAATGCGCCACACGCTCATAGCCAGCGTAATCCGCTATCAGAAATTCGCCCCCCCAGATATTGCCATCGTCGCCATAGCCGGTACCGTCAAACGCCACGCCGATGACTTTCTCGGAGCCGTCCATGCCGTGTTCTGCCATCAGGGAAGCGATATGGGCGTGGTGATGTTGAACAGGTTGAAGGTTTAAAGTTTGAAGGTTTGCACGTTCAATAGCGTAACGGGTTGCCAAGTAATTCGGGTGCAAATCATAGGCAATGACTTCAGGTTTGACACGGAAGAGCTTTTCAAAATATTCAATCCCCTGCTCGAAGGATTGCAAAGTTTCAAAATTCTCAAGGTCGCCAATATGGTGACTCATAAAGGCGTAGTTGTCGTTGGTCAGGCAAAAAGTATTTTTGAGTTCTGCCCCTGTGGCGAGCATGGAGGGCGTTTCCCACGGTAATTTGACGGGGAAGGGGGCATAGCCTCGACTTCGCCGAATGGGATAGATTTTCTCTTCCACCACACGGGCGACGGAATCATCGCAACGGACATGAATATCCCTGTCGTGCATGAGAAAGGCATCTGCTAAAGAAGAAAGGCGTTTGCGGGCATCTTCATTTGTGAAAGCAATCGGTTCTTCAGAGAGATTGCCACTGGTCATAACTAGTGGCGGCAAGTGCCAAGTTACCTTTTTTCCTTGTAGTGGCGACTTTAGTCGCTCTGAAGGACTAAAGTCCTTACTACAAGGACTTTCTGCAAACAAGAGATAATGCAGCGGCGTATACGGCAACATCACGCCGATATGACCTTGTCCAGGCGCAACATCGGGGGCGATGGTTGAATTGGGTTTGCGTTTGAGCAGAACAATCGGGCGAGCGATCGCTTCGAGGGCTTCGCGCTCGGCGTCGTTGAGGAAACAATGCTCTTCAACGGTAGTAAGATCGGGCATCATCAGGGCGAAGGGTTTGTCGCGGCGCAGTTTGCGTTTACGCAGTTCGCTGACGGCGGTGTCGTTGGTGGCGTCACAAGCCAAGTGAAAACCGCCAAGCCCTTTGATAGCAAGAATTTTGCCCTCGAGTAAAAGTTGTTGCGTGGCTAAAATCGCATCATCGCCTTCAGACAAACGTTCAAACCTTTCAACCTTCAAACCTTCTAACCAGACTTCGGGACCACAATCAGCACACGCCACAGGCTGAGCATGAAAACGTCTATCGAGCGGATTTTGGTATTCTTCGGCACAGACATCACACATCGGGAAGGGTGCCATCGTGGTTTCGGGGCGGTCGTAGGGAATGTCTTTGATGATCGTAAAACGAGGTCCGCAATTAGTGCAGTTGATGAAGGGATAGCGGTAGCGGTGGTCGGCGGGGTCGAAGAGTTCACGCAGGCAGTCGGGGCAGATCGTGTAATCGGGGGAGATGGGCTGGAAGGCGCCCTCGACTGCTTCGGAGTGGATGATGTCGAAGGAACGGAACCCAGCCCAATCCACGGGCGTTACGGTAAAGTCATCTATGCGAGAAAGGGGCGGGGCTTCATCCTGCAATGCACGAGCGAAGGCATCCAGTATATCCGCATCCCCATCGACTTCGATGTCCACACCTGCGGAGGTGTTACGGACCCAACCCTTTAAATCAAAACGGGACGCCAATCCATAGACGAAGGGGCGAAAACCAACGCCCTGCACAACGCCTGTGATATGGATGCGGAGTCCCGTTTTTTCGGTCATTTTATATCTAGCAGTCTCTGAGCGGAAACGAAGCGAAGCGGAGCTGTAGTCGAAGAGCGGTTCTGGAAAACGCCGTCCTTCGACTGCGCTCCCTATCGGTCGCTCCGCTCAGGAACTAGATTACTTTTTGTTTGCTTCGACTTCGGCGATGATCCAGTTGACCCAATCTTCGATCCCTTCGCCGTTGGCGCAGGAGACAGGGAAAGTAACCAAACCGGGGTTGAGCACTTCGACACCCTTGCGGAAGTAGTCCATTTTAAAGGGGATGTAGGGCATCAGGTCGATCTTATTGACAATGAGCGCCTGTACGCCACGATACATGCCCGGGTATTTGTAGGGCTTATCGTCGCCTTCGGGAACGGAGGCAACCAGCACGCTTTTATGCGTACCGAGAACGAAGTTGGCGGGGCAGACGAGGTTGCCGACGTTTTCGACAAGCAGCAAGTCAATCTCGGAGAAGTCGATTTCTTCCATGCCTTTTTGGAGCATGACGGCATCGAGATGGCAATTGCCGCCTGTGTTGACCTGTACGGCAATATTTGCGCCCGCTTCGGCAGCACGATCCGCATCAATACTGGTAGCGATGTCGCCGTCGATGACAGCGATGCGATAGCGCTCAGCCAGTTTGGGCAAAGTCTGCTCAATCAGCGAGGTTTTGCCTGCACCGGGGGAGGCCATCAGATTGATGCCAAAGACATTATGTTCGTCAAGGCGAGCACGGTTTTTTTCGGCAAGGCTTTCGTTTGCGCCGAGGATTTTTTCTACTACAGGGACTTTTTTGGTCATGGGATTTCCTTTTTTCTTTGTACACGAAAATTTGTAGGCTGAAACGTGAGGCGTAAAACGTGAAAATCACGTTTCACTCATCACGTTTTATGTCTCTATCTCAATCGAATCAATACTAAATTCATCGCCTTTTGTTACGCGCACACGCGACCCCTCGCATTTAGGGCAAATCAGTTCTTTGTCAGTTGGGGTATACGTGTTGGCACAATCAAGGCAAAAAAGCTCCACTGGAATACGCTCGAAATGCAATCTCGCCCCTGAAGCCAACGTGTTTTCACTCAAAATATCCCAATGAAACTGGACAGAATCATCAATGATCGTCGACCAATCGCCAAGCACCAGATAAATATCTGTCACTCGCTTAGCGTTATGCGTTTTCGCATGGCGCAAGGTCACTTCTAAAATACTCTCAGTTACGGGTAATTCATGCATACTTCAACTCTACGGGTAAATAAAAAAATTGTAACGCCTAAAACTTGAAAAGCAAGATGACAAAGCTCACGCAAGCCTAGTCAACAAGCAGCCCCCATTCACCTAAAACACGCTCAGCACGGTCTAGAATTTCGGGCATCAGCGCCTCCACTTCGGGCGTCATCCCCATACCAATTTCAATGCTCACAGGGTGAATCCCCACCATGTGCAGGTTTGCTGGGAAATATCCCCTAAACTTAGCTAAACCGAGCACTTCCTGAAAAGTAATTTGATGATCGGACATTTTAATATCACGATATAGTGGGATCGCATCCTTCTCAAGCTCCATGATCTGCCCTGGCAGAGAGAAACGGGAATTGATCGCATCGAGCACAAGTAAATGGCTTGCCTCCTCTACCCAGGGCAATAGATTCAGCCCCAACGCCCCACCGTCAATAAATTCCACATCCGGGGCACGTCCGTTTAAGTGCTTCTCCAGTAATTCCAAAGCATGGACCCCCAACCCCTCATCCAGATTAAGCGTATTCCCAATGCCCATCACAATTTTACGATTCTGTTCCATAAAAAACTCCGCATACGAGATAAGATGACGCTCAGGGTATCAGCCTGAGCGCCACGAATCTTACCAGCTAAAAGAACCGACAACCAACCTATTTCTTAAGCAGCGGTTCGACCATTTCACGCTCTTCAGCTGCAACAACGCCCATCACCTTAGCAATATTTCCACCGAACATCTTGCTCATCAATCCCATATTCATCTCTGCAATATAAGTTTTGCCGTCTTCCTGGCCTTTATACACAGCGATACGACAAGGCATAATGCCGGAGACGAGCTTGTCTTTATCATTGTTGGTCAAAATATTATACGCATGGTCTGGTTGACAGATAGACAAAATCTTTAATTCGGTCATATCCTCATGACCATTCTTTGCCAAGGTCTGTTGGATATTATAAATCTTAGGAACCAGCCAACCTTTATTCAAAGCCGATTTTTCAAGTACAGCAACGGTTTCATCAACAGAGAGCTTGCTTTCATGCACAGGCACCATCAGCTTCGGCATAAAGACAAGAACTGCCACCGCGGTTAAAACAATCCCGACTACTAAACCCAATAAAAAGTTCATCACATTCTCCTTCGTAAGTCTGCCCCTCCATTCAAAGAAGGGGCAGCGTATTAATAAAATCTTGCCTGCCTCCCCCATCTCTTCACAAAGAAGGGGGAGGAAAAGGCAATGATGAGTTGCTATACTAACTTACACAAACATTCAATCCGGCAGAAACTTCACCGAGATCGCGCCCATCGGCATCGACCATGTGGATGGCACATGCCATGCACGGGTCAAAGGAGTGGATCGTGCGTAAAATCTCGAGGGGCCATTCAGGTTTCGCCAACGGGGTATCCACCAACGACATCTCGTACGCACCAGCCTGATCAAGATGATCGCGTGGAGAGGCATTCCATGTGGTCGGGACAACCATCTGATAGTTGTCGATCTTCTTATCTTTGATAACGATCCAGTGGCCAAGAGCGCCACGCGGAGCTTCCATATAGCCGAAACCTTTTGCGTCTTTAGGCCAGGTGGTCGGTTCCCATTTAGTGTCGTTAAAGGTGCGTGTGTCGCCCTCTTTGATGGTTGCGATGAGTTCGTTATAAGTCTCCAACATATAGTCGGCAAAGACTTTGGTCTCAAGACCGCGAGCAGCGGTGCGTCCCAGCGTGGAGAAGAGTGCCTCTACAGGCGCACCAAGCGTGGTCAGAGTGTAGTCGACCAGTTCTTTTGTCTGCGCATGACCTTTGGCATACATGGTAAGTACACGTGCCAACGGGCCAACTTCCATAGGCGCTTCTGCCCAGCGAGGAGACTTGAGCCATGAATATTTCTGCTCAACTTCCAAGTGTTCGTAAGGCGGTTGCGGACCGGTAAAGTTAAATTTGGTCTCGCCTTCCCAAGGATGTAGACCTGCACCATCGCCAACGCTTTGCTCATACCATGAGTGCGCCACAAATTCTTTCATCTTGGCGAAATCATTCGGGTCTGGCTCGATGATATTGCTCAGGTCACGGTTCATGATGACAGCACGTGGCACGAGGAATTTCGAGGTGTCGCTATTATCGGTTCCGGGGAACTCGCCCCAAGTCAAGAAGTTGCCGAGTCCTTCGCCAATACCAGCATACTCAAGATAGTAAGGTGCAATCGCGAGCAGGTCAGGAATGTAAACCTGATCCACAAACTGGATCATGCGATCAATCGAATCTTTGATGATGCCCAAGCGTTCTGAGTTAAGGGCTGCATCAGAGTTCAAATCAATGGGGAAAGGCACGCCACCAACAACAAAGTTAGGATGCGGATTCTTACCACCAAAGATAGTGTGAATTTTAGTAAAGGTGCGTTGTGCGTCGAGGGCTTCAAGATAATGCGCCACACCTAAAAGATTGATCTCAGGTGGGAGTTTATAGGCGGGGTGTCCCCAATACGCGTTTGCAAAAATGGAGAGTTGGCCGCTGTCAACGATTGCTTGAACCTTTTTCTGAACATCGGCAAAATAACCGGGGGAAGAATTACCCCATTTCGAGATCGCTTGCTGAATGCGGGAAGTCTCAGCGGGATCAGCCTGTAATGCATTGACCACATCAACCCAATCCAGAGCATGCAGGTGATAGAAGTGCATCACATGATCGTGTACATATTGCTGGGCGATCATAAGGTTGCGGATCAAGTTTGCAGCCTTTGGGATTTGAATATCAAGCGCGTCTTCTACTGCACGAATGGACGCAAACGAATGTACGGTTGTGCAGACACCGCATGTGCGCTGGGTAAATGCCCAAGCATCACGCGGGTCGCGGCCCTGCAAGATAATCTCGATACCACGTACCATGGTGCCTGCGGAATAAGCTGCTTTGATCTTGTTGTTTTCATCCAGTTCAGCTTCAACGCGCAGATGACCTTCAATACGGGTAATCGGGTCTACTACTATTCTTTCTGCCATGAGTTACTCCTCTAATTTACGACTAAAGCATCGGCAACCATTTCGATCAGACCTTTGACTTCTACGGTATTCACGTCATAGAAGTTAAGTCCATCTTTCAGTTGCAATTGACAGTTATCACAAGTGCTCACAACCACGTCGGCTTTCACATCTTGCAATTCATCAAGTTTGAGTTTGAAGGCTGCCATACGGTTATCAACGGCTTCAGGAATAGCACGCAGACCGCCACCACCACCGCAGCACAAGCCCTCTTCTCGGTTGGAAGCCATATCCTTCAGAGAATCTTCCCCAACGAGAATTTTAAGCGCGTGGCGAGGTTCTTCAAACATACCGCCTGCACGTTGGATCTTGCAAGAGTCATGGAAGGTGTAGGTCTTGCCATTCGCAAACTTGCCAGCTTCAACTTTGATCTTGCCATCGTCGATCAGCTTAGGCAGGAATTCGGCAATGTGGGTCACTTCAAAGGGAAGCGCTTCGCCAAAAATATTGGGCATATTATCGCGCAAGGCAACAAAACCATGACCACACTCAGTGACCAAAATTTTCTTGACACCCAATTCTTTTGCAGCAGTGTAAATACGATTCAGGAGTTTCTTTTGCAGCTTTCCGTCACCAATAATGGTGCCCATATTGAAGGCATCACGGGCTTCAAGGCTGGTGGTCCAGGTTATGCCAGAGGCATCGAGGATCTTTGCGAGATCGTACAAATTGCTCTTCTTGCTGGAAATTTCCAGGTTGGTGAAGACTACAAGAACTTCCGCGCCTTTTACATCTACAGGGACATCAATGCCAACTTTTTCTTTCGCGGAGGCAAACCATTCTTTGTAGACATCAGCAGTATCACCATTCGGGCTACCAAATTCATCTTGAGCTTTCGCTTTTGACATCAAGCCTTCGGGGGTGTAACCTGCGGCGGTAACGCCAGCGCGGACGGTGCCAATTAATTTATTGATCTCAATGCCCATCGGGCAGACGGAAGCGCATTTGCCGCACATGGAGCAAGCATTAAAGTCGATCAAGCTCCAATCTCTGATATCTTCGTCGGCAATCGGTTTGTTGAAACCAAGCGCAGTCTTGATCTTGCCAACCAATGTGAAGCGTTGTTGGTAAGCACGGCTGAGAAGTTCTACTTTCCAGATAGGGGTATAGTCAGGATTCCCTGTCGCGAGGTAATAAGGGCAAGCTTCTGCACACATACCGCAGCGGGTGCAAGCTTCCAGTTGGCTAGCAGCCCATCCGCCAGTTTTCTTTATAAATACATCCATTGTTTTATCAATAGTCATCTCTCACCTCCTACGGCATGGCGCCACGTTTGCCCCATTCGACTCCGTGAATCGTGCGGGAGAAGAAGTAGAAGACAAAGTGGGAAATTCGGCTCAACGGAAGCCAGATCAGCAAAACATCAATTGCGAGCATGTGTAAGCTGAATAAAACTTCGTAGCGGAAGAACATGTGGTGAGTCATCATATAGCCCGTGAGCATGGGCAAGAAGACTAGAGTCCAATTTGCAAATTCTGCTACACCGGAGAGACGTTTCATCACAGGGTGCACCATGCGATTGACCAGCAATGCGATCATCGCAACAATGCCAACCGCCGCCATCCAATCAACAACGGGCAGGGGCAATGTCCACCAGCCAAAGCCAAGTAAATTCTTCCAGACGAGCATGTGCGCTGCGCCCAAAATCAGGACAACAAAAAGGCTCAGATGGAAAAGTCCGCCGAACAGGTAAACAATCGGGTTACCGGTAAAAGCTTTTTTCTCGCGCGGGAAGAAGGGGAAGACCAAGCCTCCACGCAGGAAAGACTTGAAGACGCCGGCACCTTTACTGCCGCGCGCTTTCGACAAATCTTTCGTCCAACCTAAGAAAACTACATTTGCCAGACGATACAACATGCCTGCGATGAAAAATGTCAAAGCAGCGTTGAAGAAGGGTCCACGAGCAAATTCAAGAGTCGCTTGCCAATTCATTATTTATTCTCCTTCTTTGCTTTCGAGGCTGCAGCCATGCCTGCACCAATTGCCAGACCAGCAGCACCGGCGACACCAGCGGTGGTAATATCAGGTTTCTGCAAAGGAGATGATTGTCCTTGATAGAAACCGCCACCATCCCAGAAATTCGGTTCGGAGCACCCCAAACAAGGATGATTCGATTGAACGGGGAAGGATAGGCCAGAGTCCCAGCGAATGGACGCACAAGCGTTATAGGTGGTAGGCCCTTTGCAACCTAATTTATACAAACACCAACCTTCGCGTGCACCTTCATCATCGAAGGAGAGGGCGAATTTACCAGCTTCGTAGAAGGGGCGGCGCAAGCAGCGATCGTGAACTGTTTTGCCATAGAAAGCTTTCGGGCGATGGAGTTCATCTAATTCGGGCAAAACGCCAAAGATCGCAAAGTGAGTTACGACACCCACAAATGCTTCGGGGATGGGCGGGCAACCAGGGATGTTGACGACTGGCTTGTCTGTCACCAAATCCATGACGCTTTTGGCTTCAGTCGGATTCGGGCTGGCTTTTGGAAGACCGCCAAAGGAAGAGCAGTTACCGATGGCGATTACTGCCGCCGCGCCAGCAGCCGCTTCGCTCAAAATATCTTCTGCGGTGCGTCCGCCGACGGTGCAAAAAGCTGCATGTGCGCCGGTTGGGATGGAGCCTTCAACCACCAGGATATATTGACCAGCATATTTTTCCATGGCCTGCTGTTTTGCCTCTTCTACCTGAAATCCTGCCGCTGCAGAAAGCGCTTCGTGGTGTTCGATGGTCAACGTATTCAAGACCAAATTGCCTAAAGTCGGCGCATTAGCGCGGGTAAGCGCTTCGCTGCAGCCGGTGCAATCCTGGAACTCAAGCCAGATCACAGGCAAACGGGGTTTTGTTTCCATTGCTTTGGCAACATGCTCGACGGTTTTCGTATCAACATGATTAAGCGAAGCAGGCAAGCCACTAGCATCGAGCGGGGGCATTTTTGTCATGCCCATTGCGCCGACGACTAAGCCGCACATCTTCAAAAAATCACGTCGTGAAACACCTTCGTCCTTCATGTGACGATAAATCGTTTCATCTGTCATTTTTACATTCTCCTCAGTGAATAAAAGCTATCCAATTACTAACAAAGTAGTACATAAAGAAAAATTCATAACAAAGGGTTGATAAGAGTTCAATAACGCCTCCTGTTTAATCGATTCCACTTACTTCTGATATTCGTTTTAAGCGAGAGATCAATTCAGCACGTTCCCCACTGATCTCTCCAAAAGTGTCAGCAATACGCTGCAACCAGGAACCAAGCCTCTTCTGCTTCGATGGTTCACAAACTAAAATGTCGCGAACGGCCTGCGCCAAAAGGTCGGGGCTAATTTCATATTTCTCTGCAAGCTCACGTACACGCTTGCTTTCTTCTTCCGGGTCTGGCTCTTTCTCATAGAACTGCCCTGCCACCAGAGAAGCAACAACCTCCCCCTCGGCCTGAATATCTCCACTGGCATAGTACAAGCCTGCGTGGCATTGCACAAAGCCAGGGTCTTCTTTAGACTGATCGGCAACATCTTTCCATGAGGCAAAACATTGTTTTCGTCCCTCAGTGCTGCCAAGGATCAATTTACAAAAATCGCACGAATGGCTAATACGCGTGAGCGGCAAACCATCCATATCTGTAATGACCGAACCAACACCCGCAATCTCAGCAAAGACATCTTGCATCGGCTGCATACAGTGCAAAGGCAAGGACTCAAAAAAATCATCCGGGGACACCTCGCGCGCAGCGGTTTTATCCCCAGAAATCAAAAGATCAATCTCTCCAGCAGGGAAGCGCCATTGATTCCCCACCTTAATGCCAGCCAAACGACCATCCTTCAACATACGATAGATGGTCGTACGGTCGATATTCAATAACTCTTGGACTTGTTTTGCTGTAAGAAGGTTTGCCATCATTCCTCGTGCGGGCATGTGTAATTTATACTTTACAAAAATACCACAACCAACATCTAAAAGCAAGCATTTGCAATAGTTTGCAATAGCAAAGACGAGTTTTTATTATATTTTTCGCAAAAGTAAGTGACAAAAATAAAGACCTGATAAATCAGGTCTTTTCTCTTTCTGGTTTTATGCCCCCGCTAAATAATCTGCAATTGCTTTCTCCAATTTATGCGGATGAAAATCATAGGGACCCAAGCCTCCGGCATAAACCACCACCCCAGCTTTGTCAATCAGATAGAGACGCGTGGGCCAGGCAGCATAAGCGCGATTGACAGCATCATCCATTTCATCGACGTAGGTGCGAATACCATAGGATAGCGACGTCTCGCACGCGCCAGCAACTTGCCTCCGTTGCTCGAGCGTTTGCGGGTCGTGGACATCCATGGCCACTTTCGGCGCGAAAATACGCATGATACGTTTCGTAAACGGATTGCCGCCAAACCACCAGCCATCCACAGGGTGCGCTTCGCGGATATAGATCGGGAGAAATTGTATCTTTTCATGGTACTTTGCATACAGCTCGGCGAGACTCACGGTCCCACGCACGTAGGGCGGTCAGGTGAAACTATCGAAGACCAACGCCACGGGTTTTGTTTGACGGAAATCTGATAGGCGCACAGGATTCTGCCCATTGGCATCACGCAACTCAAAATCAGGGGCGATCTCGCCCACTTTCGGCGCATGGATGTCATACTTTCTCTGCCAGCGCATCGCACTCTTACGACCCTGAATCGTCATCGTTGTCATACTTGTTTTCCTTTCCGTCGGTTCAACCAACCTTCTGTCCAGAAAAAGATCAACGCAAACCAGATGATGCTAAAACCTATTGCTTGTGAAGGCGAGAAGGCTTCTTTATAGAGTAATACCCCGATCAGGAATTGCCCTGTTGGCGCGATATATTGCATGAGACCGATCATGGTAAGCGGGATGCTTTGGGCGGCTTTGGCAAAGGTGAGCAAGGGCACTGCCGTCACCAAACCTGCACCGATCAGAAAAAGATCCGTCTTCGTATCGATTGCCAAGAAAGCGGCATTGCCCTGAAACCCTATATAGGTGAGATAGCCCAGCGCGGGCAAAAGCATAATGCCTGTTTCGAGGGTTAGGCCATAGAGTGAGCCAAGTGATGATTGTTTTTTGAGCAGACCGTAAACACCAAAGCTGCTCGCCAGTATAAGTGCGATCCACGGCAAACGACCATAGACAAAGGTCAGATATACAACTCCGATCGCCGCCAACCCAACAGGCACCCATTGTAAAGGACGCAAACGCTCTTTGAGAAAAACCATGCCAAGAAAAACGCTAAAGAGCGGGTTGATAAAGTAGCCCAAACTACTCTCAACAATATAGCCATTATTGACAGACCAAACGTAAGTGAGCCAGTTGATACCCAGCAAAATGGCAGCTGCGCCGTGCCATTTAAGTGTGCGCGCATCCACTTTGGCACGCAGCTTTTTCCATTGCCCCGTTGCTAAGACCACGCTCAATAGCATTATAAAAGACCAAAAAATACGATGGGCGATCAATTGCCCTGCCCCAATATGATGTAGTTGTTTCCAGTAGATAGGGAAAAGCCCCCACAGAATATAGGTTGCAAGGGCGTAGAGGATGCCAGAATTCATGGTATATGTCTCCTTTGATGGTCGGGACAGTATACACCCGTTCTTTTTTATTTGAGTTTGGATTTAGTGCCTATCCTAAAAAATGCTTTGTATCATTTTTACCCCCGCTTTCAAAGCGCTCCACTAATAGATATTCTTTCGCAACGTTACACCTGCGTAGTTAGCGACGAGGACAATGCTCCAGTCCACAAGAGATTTCGTCGAGGTGCTGGCAAGCCGAAGGCCAGGCATGTAGCGCAAGCGCAAGGGCAGGATGGAGATCGGCATTGTCTAATCCAAATAAAAGGGCTGTTTTTCTTTGTCTAGCAGGAAGAGTAACGCGAAGTTTCTCCCAACGCTGAAGCTGAACTTCCCCTCTGCGGTGGACCATATCCAGCCAGTGAGCAGAGGTAATTGGAGCAGATAAAACAGGGAAGGTTGTTCGGCTTTTGCGCAAATAATTTTGTACGGAGAGAGCATCATCACTATTAGCTTGCAGGAGCGCACGAAACGATCCATTAAAGCGGCCCTGTACCCCACGACATATTTGCCACCAAACGCGTGCAATATGTTGTGGGCTGCGAATCTTTTCTTCTTGTAAAGCCTGCAAAACCTGATGTGATGATTTATAGGCAACCTGTGACGAATCGAGCAACCAATGTCCTTCCAGTTTCATCAAATCCGCCCAACGCTTTGAATTTATTTTTTTATCAAGAACACTACCAAGCGTGATGATGTGTAAGCGCGTTTCAAGAGACTGGATTGCCGCAACAGGCAAGCTCGGATCGTGTTGACCGCAGAGACCGCCGGGATTCTCAAAAAAAGCTTGAAATAGGGGAGAGTTATGCATAGTAGATGAAAAAAGAGGCAGGCTGTCGCCTGCCTCTTTACGTAGTTGCTTAAGACTAGTTAGTTACTGGTTCCATAAGTTGCAACGCAGTTAGTGGTCCAGACACCGCCATTTGGCTGTCGGCAATAGGACAGATCTGAACTGGAGCTACTGTAGGAATGGCTATCAAAAACGGTCGAGCCATCTGTGCCTAGCAAATATACACTATCGCCAGAGTTATTAAAGAAACTGTTGGTATCCATAACATAGTAGGCGCCAGGTGCCAGGAAGGTATCAGCAGGGATCTGCTTTGGTGAGCCGCCACCGCTGAGAATATCATCAATCCACATACCACTGATATCAAGAGTGTTGCTAGTCATATTATAAAGCTCAACCCATTCGGTGGAGAAAAGCGTTGAAGGAGCGGGCAAAACTTCGTTGACAAACACATCCCCGACTGAAGCCGCAACTGGCGCCCCGGGAGTGGTGGCAACATATGCATCACCGTTGACAGTGTAGTGAGTTCCATCGGTAACTTGTACAACGACATTGTCATTGACAATGACTGAGTCATAATAGTTGCGATTCGGATCGCCACGCTGCGTGAAGTATTGGTGTGTACCATTAGTGTATAAGCGATCAAGAACGCCCTGATCGGGGTGACCGTAACTATTTGTTTCTCCAGGGCTGTAGATTGCCACGGTCGGGTTAAGCATATCAACAAAATTCTGGTTGGTTGAGTGGCTGGAACCGTGATGATTGACCCAGATAACTTCTATCTCCTGCCCGATACGATTGGCAATATTAGTTTCAACATCATTATATGCGTAGCCAAAGGAACTCGTGGCATACTCACCATCTGTATCTCCACCAGTCACATAGTCAAAATCACCCCAGTTAACCCAAACAGTGATTGAGTAATCATTTTCAGAAGGAGGTAGCGCATCAGCGGTGTGGTCACCGGCTACAGGCGTGACACCATCCACCATCATGACGCCATCCGCATCAACCTGGACGATCTTGGTTGTAACACCACTCGAGATACCGAGATCAATTTGAGTCGTGGAGTTGATTTGCGCAATTTGGCGTATTTGCCCTGCTAAGGAATTCGGATCAGTGGCCCAGCAGAGCCAATTGCGTCCCGTACCAGAAGTGGTTCCAGCGTTATGCCAGACGATTTCCAGATCAGGATCACAAATACCATCACTATTGCTATCTGACCAGACACCACCATCACGGTCGATTAGCGCGTCCGTGGTAATCCCTTGTTGTTCCAAGAGAGACCAGATACCACCGTAACCAACATAACCCATGTGGTCCAAATGGTAATGAGATGCCATTACATAGTCGAGATGAGTTCCACCAGTAATGCGACGAATTTCACCGGCAACCCATGTGGCGCCTTGATTGGTATTCCAATTAGATTCAAAGATATCGATCAGTATTGTTTTGCCGGTCGGCCCAATAATTAGCTGCGATTCACCCTGTCCAACATTGAAAACATGGATCTCGAGTGTGCCAGGAGTCCAGGTTCCAGCCGGGAGCGGAGGCGAATTTGTCGCCCCTTGAGTTGGATCACACTCAATGGCGCTCCAACTTCCACCATCTGGCTTGCGGCACCAGCTCATATCACTGGTAGCGGAAGCGTAAGTATACGTATCGTAAACAGTAACACCGTCTGTGCCCAACAAACGCACATCATCACCAGTATTGTTTAGCAGGGAACTAAAGGTCATCACATAATAGTCACCGGCGGCAATAATTGTGCCGGAGGGGATCAGCTTTGGAGCACCACCACCAGCAGCAATATCATCAATATACATACCGCTAATATCTAAATCTTGCCCTGTGGTATTGAACAATTCGACCCACTCTGTTAATTGCACAGTGCCATTCGCTGCGACAAACTCATTGATAAGAACTTCGCCTATGGCAGGGGCTGAAGGAGCAGGCGCATTGGATGAGCCTTGAGACGGATCACATTCAAGGGCATCCCAAGTGCCGCCATCTGGTTTACGACACCAACTCATGTCCTTGGTCGCAGAAGTATAGGTATAAGAATCATGTACAGTGCTGCCATCTGTGCCAAGCAGACGCACATCATCACCACTATTATTCAGAAATGAATTAAAGGTCATTACATAGTAACCACCTGCAGTGATGGTTGTTCCTGCAGGGATCAACTTGGCTGCCCCGCCGCCCCCGGCAATATCATCAATATACATACCGCCGATATCGAGAGTTTGGGCTGTTGTGTTATAAAGCTCCACCCACTCGCTTGTTTGGACAACGTCGTTCGCCGCCACAAACTCATTGATGACAACATCCCCAACAGCCGGCGCAATTGCTGACTGAGCCGCAAAGGCTGCATTAGAGACAAGCAACGCTGCTACCAGCGCTAGAGCAATAATACTCCCCCATTTACCTGTGGTTCTGATGTACATATTTTCTCCTTTGAACATGAACATATTAAAAAAAAGCGACTAGACAGACATGCCTAATCGCTAACGACCTAAGATAAGGAGTATTGATTGTGGTATTGATTGGGGCAATTCTTTTTGGTAGAGCTCAAAAGCATCAGTGTTATCCTTAAAGAAAGCAAACAGGCCACGATAATATCACGGGAAATACTATTCTGCTAGGACTACCATAGTCTTATTTTTACCCTAGTGGCACAAGCCCCTTACGATCTTTGCCACAAAAGCAACCTTACCATCAAGTCGTGCTACAATAAATTTGAAGTTCTTGTCTCTTATTTTGAAAAATATGCAGGAGAAAATAATGTCAAAAACACATCTTGTCGTTACCATTGTCGGACCCGATAAACGCGGGCTGGTCGCCGAAGTGACCGAAACCATCGCCGAGAGCAATGCCAATATCGTCGAAAGCCGCATGATGCGCCTGGGCGGTGAATTTGCGATGATAATGATGCTCTCCCTTCAAAGCGAGCAGCGCGAAGAATGTAATCAAACCCTGGAAGGCTTTGAAGCAAAAGGGTTGGATGTCTTCGTCCGCGAAACCGATCTAACTCGCATACAAAAGTTCAAAGGCTTTGTGCCTTACGAAGTCTCCGTCTGGGGCGCCGACCACGAGGGCATAGTCCACGCCGTGGCGGAATATCTAACAGAGATGCACATCCAATTCGAAGATGTGGAGACGGAAGTCACCAACGCGCCAAATACAGGCACCCCGCTCTTCTCGATGGTCACCGAAGTCGCGGCACCGCCCACACTCACCTTACACGATTTGCGGGACAAAATGGATGACCTCAGCGACGAGCTGGGCGTCGATATTAGTGTCAAGTTATTGATCGATTAAATTTATAGACCGGAATCGTAGGGGCAGACCTGCGTGTCTGCCCTTATGTACTTATCTCGTAACGCTCTTTATTTGAACCTACTTCCGTCAAAAAAGAATCCACTAAAAAAAACAGTTTGCTTCCGTTAAATGGGCGCACACATCGGTGCGCCCCTACCCTACCGCATAAAATGACATTCGACTCGGAAAAACACCACCGCCGCTCTATACGCCTGCAAGGGTACGATTATTCTCAAACCGGCGCATATTTCTTCACCACTGTCACGCAAGGGCGTGAGCTTCTTTTCGGGGAAATCAAAGATGGTGAAGTTGTTCTGAACGAAGCGGGGAAAATGGTTTTGAAATGGTGGCACGAATTACCAAAGAAATTCCCCAACATCAAATTAAACACCTTCATCCTCATGCCCAATCATTTTCATGGCATTATCATCATCGAAAACGTAGATGGTGACGCACCAAGATTGGGAACAATCATTCAATGGTTCAAAACCATGACTACGAACGAATATATTCGCGGGGTCAAAAACTTGGGTAGGCAATCATTTGACAGACGGTTATGGCAACGCAATTATTACGAACACATCATCCGCAACCAAAAGGATTGGGAAAGAATCCATGATTACGTCGAAGCCAACCCCGTTAATTGGGAAAAGGATGATAAATACTCGCCTTAAAAACGTAGGGGCAGAGCGTGTCTGCCCCATGTATTTTGGGTTTATGCCGTTAACAAGGCGGACACATAGGTCCGCCCCTACGAAATCTTCGTCCGTCTCAATCGCAAACTATTGCTCACAACCGAAACCGAACTGAACGCCATCGCCAGCGCAGCGAGCATGGGATTGATAAACCCCATCGCAGCGGCTGGAATCAAGATGACGTTATAGAAAAACGCCCAGAAGAGATTCTGTTTAATGGTCGCCAGCGTTTTACGCGAAAGTTGAATGGCACGTACCACACCACGAATATCGCCGCTCATTAGAGTCACGGGGGCGGCTGCCATAGCGACATCCGTGCCGGTGCCGATGGCGATGCCGACGTCGGCTTGGGCGAGGGCGGGGGCGTCGTTGATGCCGTCGCCGACCATGGCGACAGTTGCAGGTTTAAGGTTGGAAAGTTCAAGGCTTTGAAGTTTTTTGATTTCATCGACTTTGCCAGCGGGGAGAACTTCAGCGATGACTTTATCCACGCCGACTTCTTTGCCGATCGCTTCGGCAGTGGCTTGGTTATCACCTGTAATCATGACCACGTCCAAGCCCATTTTGTGCAGATCGGCGATGGCTTCAGCGGAGCCGTCTTTGACGGTGTCGGCGACGGCGATAATGCCAGCAACCTGCCCATCGACAGCGACGAGCATGGCGGTTTTGGCTTCGGATTGAAGGCGCTCTACTTCAGCGCCGAGGTCGTTGAGGGGTAAACCGTCCATTAGACGGACGTTCCCCACAGCCACCTCGCGACCGTCCACAAGGGCTTTGACGCCGAACCCCGTTTGGGATTGAAAATCGGTCGGTTCAACGAGGGCAAGCTCACGCACGGTCGCTTCCGCCCAGATCGCTTCGCCGAGGGGGTGTTCACTGCCCTTTTCCACAGAAGCGGCTAGAGCCAGCAACCTGTCCGCATCCCAATCATCTGAAACCACAATATCAGTCACAGCAGGCTGCCCTTTGGTGATGGTGCCCGTTTTGTCGAGCACAACAGTCGAAATCTTGCCAGCCGTTTCAAGCCCCGCACTGGAGCGGAAAAGAATGCCCATCTCAGCACCCTTGCCCGTGCCAACCATAACAGCGGTCGGCGTGGCGAGACCCATCGCACAGGGACAGGCAATCACCAGCACGGCGACCATGTTGACGAGCGCACGGGTAAAAAGATTGAGATTGGCGTCTGCGGGGAGCGGGACGAGGAAATACCAGACGAGGAAAGTAAGGGTGGCGAGGACAAGAACAACGGGAACGAAAATTGCCGAAACCTGGTCGGCGATCTTTTGAATGGGTGCCTTGGACCCCTGAGCATCTTCCACCAACTTGATGATCTGCGCCAGGGCGGTCTCTTTGCCGACTTTGGCGGCTTCGATCTTGAGCAGACCAAGCTTGTTGAGGGTCGCCCCGATGACGGGATCATCTTTGGCTTTTTCAACGGGGAGTGACTCGCCCGTGAGCATGGATTCGTCAACGGAGGAACGCCCATCGAGGACAATGCCATCGACAGGGATGGTCTCGCCAGGTTTGACGATGAGGGTGTCGCCGACGAGCACATCGTCAAGCGGAATATCGCTCTCGACGCCGTCACGAACGACACGGGCGGTTTTGGGGCGCAAGCCCATCAGCTTTTTGATTGCTTCGCTGGTGCGTCCCTTGGCACGGGCTTCGAGATATTTGCCAACACGGATGAGGGTGATAATGACAGCGGATGTCTCGAAATAGACATGCCCGCCAAGGATGCCGAGCATGATGACGATGGAGTAAAAATAGGCAACCGAGGAACCCATTGCAACGAGAACGTCCATATTGGCAGAGCCATTACGCAGGGCTTTGTAGCCGCCGACGTAATACTGCCAGCCAACATAGAACTGGACAGGCGTGGCGAGGACGAACATCAGCCAGTTTGCCCAGGGTTCGTGCGACCAGATCGGCAGGAGATTGAAATCTCGTGCCATCGAAAAGAGAAAGAGGGGTACAGTAAAGAGTAGACCAATAAGCAATAGGTGGCGTTGGTTGGCGATCTCGGCGGCTCTGGCTTTGGCTTCGGCATCTTCCATGTCGCCGCTTAATTCAAGGGAGTCGAAGCCGGCAGAGGAGACAGCCTTTCGTAATTCGGTTGGCGTGATGATAGTCGGAACGTAGGTGATGCGGGCTTTCTCGGTCGTGAAAGTAACCTGCGCTTCGAGGACACCGTCAAGCTCGTTGAGAGCTTTCTCAAGGCGGCGAGCATCGTTATCATCAGCGAGGCGTTTAATCACCAGCTCCGCTTCACCTGTGGCGACGCCATATCCCGCTCGCTCAACACGAGCGATGACGGCATCGAGGGTCAATAGGTCGGGGTCGAAGTCAAAGGTCGCCCGTTCAGACGACAGATTGACGACAGCAGTATCAACGCCATCAAGTTTTTGCAGATTGCGCTCAACAGATGCAACGCAGTTGGCGCAAGTCATACCAGTAATGGGGATAGTGAGTTGTTTTCTCATAATTTCAGACAAATAGACCTGCATTGCACCTTAAAGGTGCGTTGCAGGTCGGTTTTATAAAATCAGTTTTGTTTGCAAGACCCGATGTGCATACCCTTCGGGGCACTTACGCATCTGCCAGATGCAATGCACATCTCGCTACCGTTGAAAAATTACGCAGCAGGGTAATTGATTTCAGCGAGCAATTCCTTGATGCTATCTTCGCTGGCGGGAGCGTCGAAAACAATCTCGACTTGTTTGGTTTCTTCGCTAGCTGTGACGCTTTCGACACCGTCGAGGTCAGCGACTTCCATCTGGATGGTGTGGACGCAATGTCCGCAAGAGATATTAGGGACAGAATAGGTTACGGTTGTCATCAGGTTTTTCTCCTTGATTCTTTTGCGCTTGTAATTAGACCTATTTTACCTGAATTACAACAACTTATCCTTAGAGTTATATAACAAATTTCCTTGCTGATTTGCTGTATACTTATTTTGACTCTAATTGCATATGACAAAGGAGAAAAATCATGAGCAGACTAATACTTTTAATCATTGGGTTTGTTGCAGGATGGTTTTTGAAAGACGGGAATTGGGAAGAATGGCTAGAAAAATTGAAAGCTTATTTTGAACCGACAGAAGCTCCTCAAAAACCTATCTCGCTGTTGGAAGAGAAAATCGGTGAAGCAACGCCAGAACAAGAAGATGAGGTTTTCGCAGATCCACTCGAGAAGATCAAAGGAATTGGTCCCGCAATCAAAAAGAAACTGAATGAGAGCGGTATCTACACATTCGCGCAACTTGGCGCATTGAGTCCACAAGCATTGGAAGAGATCGTTGGTGCTGGCATAAAACGCTTTACAGATGAAGAAGCAATTATCAACGCAGCAAAAGAATACGCCAAGTAAACATATCAGAATAATCAATCCTACGAAAACACGCACCTCAAAAAAAGGTGCGTGTTTTTGTGTTTATACATAACAAAACTGATAAGGATGACCAACCCGCTATTGACAAAAAGCATCTATAATTGCCCAATCACACTTTTCGTTAGGAGAAGCTAACTATGAAAAATAAGAGCATCCTCATTATTATTCTTGTCTTGGTTATTTTCACTGCAGGTTTTTGGCTTTACCGTGTAAATCAGGCAAATAACAAAAACCCGATTTATGTATCAGTTACCGTTTTGGGGGATGCCGAAGAGCATGAGGGTACCGCTCGTGCAATTAACTCAGTTCAGCTTTATTTGGACAAGGCCAATGCCGAGGGCGGCGTTAACGGTCACCCAATTGAAATGCTCATCAATGTTGATGGTGGGGACGCCTCTCTATCTCCGGGCATGGCGCTCGAAGTTGTCAATTCCCCCGCAATGATCTCGCTTGGCAACACATACAGTGATGCTGCCGAAGCGGCTGGCAAAGTCTATGCTGAGAATCACATGCCTGTAATGACATCGGGGGCAACCGCCCCCGATGTCACAACGGGGAATGACTGGTTTTTCCGTGTAATCAACGATAACACTGCTCAAGGCACCTATATTGCTGAATACGCCTATGCTGCTTTAGGGTACAAATCCGCAACAATCGTCTATGAAGACAATTCCTATGGCTCATCTTTACGCGATGCTTTTACAGAGACTTTCGAGGCTTTGGGCGGTGAAGTGCTACAGGTTGATCCAATTGCAAATACTACAAGCTTAGAAAATAACGCAAAAAGCATCATCGCAAGTTATAAAGAGTATCCAGAGTTCATTTTCCTTGCCACCTACAAAACTTCCGGCTTGGAAATGCTAAAAAATATTCGCGGTACCCGCTACCGCAATATACCGGTGATCGGGGGCGATGATGTTGGCGATTCGGTCTTTGCAACCCGCTACATAGCCAATGGTGGCAATGCTGACCAAATGGAAAACACCTACGCCGCCTCCCCTTTGATCTTTGATGTTGGCAGCGAGGGCGCACAACGCTTCCGTGACCAGTACATCGACACTTATGGCGAATATCCAACCTGGTTTTCTGCGACCACCTACGATAGTGCGCTGGTCGCTATCGAAGCGATGCGTTCGGCAGGGATTTCTGGCGACCCCGATAATCTAAAAGAAGATCGCGAAAAACTGCGCGACTACCTCGATTCTCTTGACACACCTGATGAGGCCATCGAAGGCATTACCGGAAACATTTACTTTACCGGTGAAAACAACTTTGTTCAGCCAATGGCAATGGGTTCTTTCCAAGGCGGAAAGTTCATCTCCGCTCCGGTCCAACTCGCGGCCCTTGACGGGCATGAAACCGATGAAGAAATCGAAAGCCGAATCGATGAAGGTGTCATGATACGTGTGGGTGAGAAATGCCTTTACCTCACCCAAATCATCTATGTCGGCATTGACATCAATGAATTCAACAATGTCGATATCGATGGGGAACACACCTTCCTGGCTGACTTCTATCTCTGGTTCCGCTACAATGGCGATCTGGATTTCGACCATATCGTTTTTGACAATTCTGTTGAACAAATCTCACTCGACGATCCGCTGATTGAAAAAGAGCTGGGGGAAACATCCTATCGCCTATTCCGTATCCGCGACGTCTTCACAGACCCATTCAATCTGGGCAAATACCCATTTGATGAACAGTATCTCTCGATTCACTTGCGCCATAATATGCTCGAGCGCAAGAATCTGATCTTCGTCGTCGACACGCTCGGGCTGGGTGATGTCACCACCCGCCAGACCATTCTCCAAAGTCTCGATAAAGCCCACGCTTTCGATGCAGTCAACGACTGGAAACCGACCAATGGCTTCTTCTACGCAGACAGCATCCACGAATACACCACGCGCGGCAACCCTGAACAATTTGGGCAAAAATCTGATATTGAACATTCACGCTTCAATGCCGCTATCCAGATCAAACGCGACGTAATCCGCTTCACTGCAAAAACGATGCTGCCCGTTTTCTGTATCATCATCCTGGCATATCTCGGTCTCTTTCTGCCCGGTAGAGAATTTGAAACCATCACCAGCATCATGACCGGCACTGTGCTCAGCGTGGTTTTCTTCCACGTCGATCTCTCGGGACGACTTAATGTCGGGTACACCGTCGCACTCGACTACGCCTTCTACGCCATCTATGGACTGCTCGCAACCGAGCTATTCATCAGCATCATTGCCTGGCATAAATCCACTCAAGAAGGCAACGAAAAGATCATCAGCGTCCTTTTCTGGACCATGCGCGTTCTCTACCCTCTCGTTTTGATCGGGGGCACAGTCGCTGCCATCCTCTTCTATGATGTCAACCTGACAGGTCTCTAGCGCCCAATCCATATGAGACGTCCAGGGTTTATCTTGAGTTTCTAACAAAGTCCTACAATTCCCTCTACATTTTATATACGATGAAAAAGGGAGCACGCGCACTCTCTTTTTCATCGTATAATCTTGCAATGTTAAAAAAACTTCTTCCCTCCATCATATTCGTCATGCTTCTGACTGCCTGTCAGCCCAAAACAACGGTGCCTACCAACAGTGTTGAAGACACTGTTGCCGCCATGCTCACAGCACAACCCCAACCAACCATTCCGCCAACCTACACCCCTTATCCTACCTTCACGCCCGCTGCTCCGGCACTCGAAGGTCTCTTTTGCGAATATCAATTCTGCATCGGACACCCGAGCGACATCGCCCTCTTTGACGTACGCGATGCTGAAGACCCCAGTAAATATAGCGACGGAATGCTAGCTGCCTACCGCCCTGATTACTTCACTCTCTTCATCTGGCAATACAATAACGGATCAGACGATCCGCAGTTTATGCTTGACCTGATTATGGATCCCACCGCGGATACGCGCGTAGGCACGCTGGACGTCAGCTTGCTCGGCGACCTAACTGCGTTTTATACGCCCCTGACAAATACCACATCCGTCCCCGCTGGCGGAGCAGCCGCATGGGTATGTGGTGATCGTGCCTTCGGCTGGAAAGTCTACACCGCAGACAAAGAACTCGCCTACACCCTCTTTCAAGAGGCAGTCAGCAAATTCGATTGCAAGCATTAGGCGAAATAGTCGAGATTGCTTGGACACTTGCTACTCCCGAGGACGCCAAGATCAAAGGTAAGGTTGCCCGACATCGCCATCAGTTCACGTGCCTGCTTCAGAAAGAAGAAGAACAAGACGCCATCGCAACACACTAAAAACTGGTAGATATACTGGATATCCAGCGAAAGAGATATTGCAGCGTTTGGCAACAATTAAAAAGTGGCGGGCGAAAAATAATGGATTGAGATTTTTTTGAGAGAGGCATTTGATAAGCTGATACTGAAAACGTATCAGCTTATTTTTTTAAAGAAGGAGAGGCCCTTGTCAATGGGATTCGATAAAAGAGGTAAACATGAATAAAAAACAGATTTCCTTATTATTAGCGGCAGCAATCATTATCATTGGCGCATGCAGCCTTCCGACAGCCAACGTACCGGATGATGTATTAAAACAGGCCGCTGAAAATACAGCCATTGCGAAAACGGTACAGGCTGTTTCAGCGGGCAGCAACAATAATGCGACAGCAACGCCACGCCCAACACAATCGTCACAAAATGGGGCTCAACCTGTAAGCGGAAATCAGGATAACCGCCCCACACCAACGACCATCCCGACCAAGCCTGCGCCCACAGCAAAAGCAAATCAAGCACCTGTTCATCAGGATTTGCAAATCGGCTATGTTAATTACGCTCCATCAAACACTGTCTATTATGGCAATTGTTTCAATGGAGAGGAGACTTCCCTTCACGTTGAAAGTTCGGTTTCCCCGCTTGATGACATCAAGGAAGTCTTGCTCTGGTTCGATATGTCTGATCCAACGGGCATTGTATCTTCCAGCTACGTGACAATGTGGCAACTCGGCATCGGTGATTATGCTGGTGATATTGATATTGGCAGCATTGCCCCAAACACTATGAACGGAAATGACGGCTCGATCACATTTTGGCTGGAGGTTGTCGACAAAAATAACGCCAGCATCCATAGCAATGCCTATAGCATCAGCATTTGGAATTGTAGTGGCGGCGTATTGGGTCCCCCTCCCGGCGGTGAGGCGGATATCGTTTCTTTCTTTGGCCCGAATACGGCTACCGCTGGAGACACAATTAGTCTGCAATGGGATGTTCTCAATGCCTGCAAAGTATTTCTGGATGGGAATGAAGTGAACGCAACGGATAGCTATACCTATTTTGTGCCGTCCAACGAAGGCGATACAACCTATACCCACAATCTGGCTGCCTGGGGTGCGAGCTGCGACAATAGCACTGAAAAAACTTCGCAACTATCCATCCAAATCAGTGCAGCAGGCGGGAATAATAATAACAATAACAACGGAGGCAATGCAGGAAACGGTGGAAACACAACTGTACGCTTCTACAACAACTCTTCGCATCATATTGTCGAATTATTGATTGATGGGCAGGAGGTCATTCTGACAGAAGCGCAAACTATTCTGGCAAATGGCGGCTATTTGGACGTAACTGTTCCTGCCGGAAGTCATAGCTATGCCGCGGGTGCCGGGTTCTGGAGTGGAGGCAGCAAGGTTTCCATTTACCCCATGCCGGGCGGCAGCTTTAGCGATCAATCCGGGTCGGTGACGCTCAATGACCCCAGTGTGACCCAGATCATGACCAATTACAGCGGTTCCGCTTATTATGGCGGCCCCTATTGGGCCGGAACAACGCCATACTGCGCCGCCTTTACGTTCTATGACAACGGGAGTTTTGATTTCTATATCGACGGAGCCTGGAATGATAGCGGAACGTATAGTCTCGTTCAGCGCCAGCCGGCGTCTTACTCGATTGTCTTCAATGTTTCTTCGGGATCAGAGCAATTTAATGGCACCTATTATTACTCGGGAGCAGCTGCGGGACTGATGCATATGGACAATGGCCCCGCTGATTGGCGCACAATCGAGTACGTATTCAATGGTGGCTGCTAGAGCATCCACGTTCACTCTACATCTTTAGATATTCGAGGTCTTAGCGCTAATAGAAAGAACAAATAAACGTTGTAAAAAGCGGAAGTGACTGTCACCTATGAAGACGACATAAGGACTACCGTAACAATCTTTCTTTGAAGGTTGATAGGACTTTACAGGTTCTGAAGGTGACAGTCACTTTGCTAATGTCTAAATGATTTTCCATAAGATTTCAACTATTTTATATAGAGGCAATATGAACAAAAAAACTATTTTGAGTATCCTTTTTGTGGTTGGCGTGCTGATAAGTGCCTGCATAATTCCTTCGTCCGTGATAACGGAATCTGCCCAGGGCAGCACACCCACTGTACAAATGAGAGCAACTTCAACGCAGGTGCGTAACGTTGTTGTACCGCCAACGAGCATCCCATCTCAATCGAATAATGCAAGTCCGACCGCACAACCTGCGTCATCCCAAAATAATCCCCCAGCTACGGCTGTGCCTACAAAAACATCATCTGCGGGAGGTAGTTCAAATTCATCCAACTCAGCGAATAGTGCGCCGGTAACCATAAGCGATATTACGTTGTATCCACAAAATGCTGTTTATTATGGAAATTGCGCTAACAATGAAGAAACGATGGCCAATATTCAGGCAAGGCTTGAACCACTGGATAAAATTTCCTCTGCCACCATTTATTATGGCTATAACGGCCCTTCAGGCAATTTTGGAAATTACTCAGCAACGATGTATCAGCTAGGCATTGGTGATTATGCTGCAGGGATTGATGTAGGGCTGGAAGCTGACTTCCCCCTTGCGGGCAATGATGGCACTCTCGAAGTTTATATTCATGCAGTGGACAAAAACGGCAAGACCGTCGATAGCAGTTTTTACTCTATCCCTGTCAAATATTGTGGCGGGGTTGTGGGACAGCCCCCCGTGGGAGGCGGGCCGTCTATTTTGTATTTTACCGGACCAAATCCAGCAAATGCAACGGCGGGTGATACGATCACACTGGAGTGGGAAGTGGTGGATGCCTGCAAAGTCTTTTTGAACGGTGATGAGATGGTTCTTCATAAAGAGGCCTATAGCTATGACATTCCAACGCATTGGGGTGGGCAGGGCTACAGATTCACCTTATCTGCCTGGGGAACCACGCCCTGCGATAACAGCAATGAAGTAAGCGCCTATTATGATTTATTGTGGGTCGATACACTCCCGACGACTGTTTCCAAGGGTTCCGGGAGTATCTATGACTCTCAAAGCCTGGATGTAGGTGACGGTAATGGCGATGATGTGATTTTCGATCATAACTTGAGCGATTTAGTTTTATATGGTGTTTGGGGTTCCAAGCTTAAAGTTTTTGGCGCATGGACAGAGCCAAGTATTCAGCAATGTATTCAAGAATTCAGCTCGGGTTCATTTGATACGGTCAGCATCGATACCGATCAATTTATCTGCTACAAAACCGGCTCCGGGAGTTATGGCTATTTGAGAATTAATGGGATGTATCTGGACTTTGATACGCTAACCAATTCCTATATTGATGTTTCATACTACACAGAAGTAGCAAAATAAAAACTTAATAGGAGACAATACCATGACCAAGAATAAGAAAAAAGTAATAATCGGCTTAGCAATTGCCATGCTGACTTTGATGGCTTGCAATCTGACAACTCTTTTCGAGGAACCAGTCCCGCCCAGCGCGGATATCACATTCCCGTCGCAAGGAACTGAGTTTATCGTTGGAGATACGGTGGATATTACCTTTACCGCAACGGGCGTTAATGAAATTCCCTTTGTGGAACTCACGCTAAACAGCATTAATGGCGCATCTCTTGCATCCTATGGCAGCCCGGATGCCCAAGGGGCAACCTCGCTCAATCAGACCTTGCACTGGACTCCAGAAAACGCTGGTGACTATGAACTCTATCTGACGGCTTATGACGTGAGCGATAAGGCAAGCACGCCTGCCAAGCTCAGGATTACAGTTTTCCCTCGCCCGACGGTCATTGCAAGGGGACAGGTGACGCTGCTGAACAACCAGAGCTTCGATCCCATGACAGGGCAGATCGGCGAAGCTAATACTGGAGACATCTACGTCGCATACTATGAATCACAGAAATTTGCGGCCTGGTCTACACCAGATGATGGCAGCTTTGCTTTGCTCTTCGAGCGCGAAGGCAAAAATATTAACGAGTTACTTTCTTCCATCAAGGTCGTTCGCAAGCTTCTTTCTGATAGCACGCGCTACTCATCATTTGATAGCAGCCTGCCTATGGAAGCGGAGAAAGTCTATACCTTCCAGCGTAGACAAGACCCAGATCAATCTGTTCTTTTCTATCTATCCGCCATAACAGAAAGCTCTATTACATTTGAATATGCTGTTGTCAATGTAAAGAAATAGCTCACCACGATTTTCCCCAAACAGCATCATTGTGAAGCCTGACGCTTTTACTCTTTCGTTCGCCTTGTTCTCCCCGAAATTCTAAACGTAGAATTTCGGGGAGGCAGGGCGGAATTTTATAACCCAGTCTTTTTGGCTTCCTGCCAAAGCGCTTCCATCTCGTCCAGTGACATTTCTGTCATTGGACGTTTTTCTTCTCTGGCTCGTTTTTCAATATAGCCAAAACGCTCTTTAAAGCGCATATTTGTACCGCGCAGTGCAGCTTCGGCATCCACATCCTGCCAGCGGGCAAAATTCACCAAGGCAAAGAAAAGATCACCAATCTCGGATGCACGTTCCTCCTGCGTCTCTGCTCCGCGGATTTCTTCGATCTCCTCCATCAGCTTATCGAGCACACCATCGATACTATCCCAATCGAAGCCAACGCGCGCGGCACGATCCTGATATTCCTGTGATTGATTAAGCGCCGGGAAGGAAAGCGGAACGCCATCCAAAATGCCCTTTTCGGCATTCCCGTTGTCGCGTCGCTCCTGTGCCTTAAGTTGCTCCCAATTTTTGAGCACCTGCCCCACCCCATCAACTTCCGTTTCACCAAAGACGTGCGGATGTCTGCGCACAATCTTGTCGTAAATTCCTTTGACAACATCGCTCATCCTGAAATTCCGGTTCTCGGTGGCGATCTGCGCATTCAGTACAATTTGCAAGAGCAGGTCGCCGAATTCTTCTGCCATACCTACGGGATCATCCGCATCCATGGCTTCGAGGGCTTCGTAAGCTTCTTCAAGCATGTGCTTGCGCAGGGTTTGGTGAGTCTGCTTTTTGTCCCAGGGACAGCCGTCGGGGGCACGCAGGTGAGCCACAATCTCCTGAAAGGCGGTTAGCGAGGTACCTATTTCGAGCGGCGGGATGTAGATGGCGCTGAGGCGGGCATCACTTTCTTTTACGCCGAGCAAGCCCAAATTCACGTTCGTGACGGTGTTATCCGCAGTGATTACGCGCAGTAAATGAGCGTCGTCATAGGCAGTCTGCAAAACCCTGCGGAGACGCTCCAAATCCTGCCCATCCAGATTACGTAGCAAAACAGGAATATCCGGCACGAAAGGTGGAATATGTGCATCCTGCAATTCGGCCGCATTGCAGAGGCTCAGCTTGGGAGCGTTCTCGAGATCGAGCAGGGTGAGTTCTTCTTGAAGTGTAGGCATAATTTCTCTCGAAGCAATAACTTAAAAGGCAAAAGCTAATGCGTAAACAGCATTAGCTTCTGACATTTGATTTGATAAAGGTTTAGCGCTTGGTGTAGGTCGGAGCCTTGCGGGCTTTCTTGAGACCTGGTTTCTTGCGTTCCTTGACCAAGGGGTTACGGGTAAGGTAGCCGCCTTTACGCAAGGAGGGTTGCAGATCCGGGTTAGACTTTACAAGTGCGCGAGCCAAGCCAAGCATGACAGAGTCTGTCTGCCCGGTGACACCGCCACCTTTGACAAGAACTGTCACGTCGTAGGATTCGCGTTTTTCACCAGAAGCAGCAAAAGGAGCCAAGATCGAATCTGTATCGCCGTGGCGGGTGAAATAAGCTTCCAGCTCTTTATCGTTGACAATGAACTTGCCTGAGCCGTTCATCAAGCGAACACGAGCGGAGCTTTCTTTGCGACGACCAATACCTTCAAAATATCGTTCAGCCATAATATCTTCCTCTTCTCTATTTCAGGGGCTCAGGGTTTTGCGCTTCATGCGGGTGATCCGCAGTTTCGTAAACCTTGAGGTTCGTGAGCAGATGCCGCCCCATTTTATTATGCGGGAGCATACCCCAAACAGCCGAGCGGATTACGCGATCGGGGTGTTTGGCAAGCTGGTCACGCAAGGTGATGGTGGTAAGCCCGCCCGGGTAACCCGAATGGCGATAATACTTTTTGGTATCCAACTTGGAGTTGGTACGCGTGCCAGTCACCTGAACGCCGCGAGCATTGACAACAATCACATTATCGCCCATCTCTACGCCAGGCGTAAAGGAAGCTTTGTGTTTGCCCAACAAAACGGTGGCAATACGGGTCGCCAAACGACCAAGATTTTCACCGTTTGCATCCACCACGTACCAGCCGCGTTGGATCTCTTCTTTCTTAGGATAATACGTTTTATACACTTCGTCTCTCCGTTTTAGACTATAGACTTCAGTCTTTAGACATCAGTTTAATTTACAGATTATCAGGATAGGTCACTTCGACAAGCGTCAATCCATTTGGCGGAGCAATACCGCTCGGGACTTCAACTTGTTCGGCTAAAGCACGGGCGAATATCTCCTTTGAGAATTTTCCCTGTGCAATCACAACCTGCGTACGCACCAATCTGCGCACCATGTGGTAAAGGAAAGCATTCGCCTGCACTTCAAAGTGCCACTCATCGTCTTGCTTTTCCCAATGCGCCTGCATCAGATGACGTTCTGTGCTGCCTTCGGGACGGGGGGGGGATCCAAAGGCGGCGAAGTCAAATTTGCCGGGCAGCATAGCCGCCAGCGCGTGCAACACATCTTCATTCAGGTCTGGGGCAACCCGCCAAGCGTAGCGTTCCCGCAAGGGATCGCGTAACTCTTGGCAGAAGATGCGGTAACGGTAACGTCGGGCAGTCGCATCAAAGCGGGGATGAAAGTTATCGGGTGCGACTTTCGCCTGACGAACAGCCATATCGGCTGGCAGATTGGCATTTAGGGCATTGGTTAATGCTTCGAGGCTGTGTGCCCAGCCTAAGTCAAAGGCTGCCACCTGCCCTGAAGCGTGCACACCGGCATCGGTGCGCCCTGCCATCAGAACGGATTTCCCGTCCCATCCCATTTTACGGAGGGCGTTTTCTAACTCGCCCTGTACCGTTCGATGGGATTTTGCCTGCCGCTGACTACCGAGAAACTCGGTACCGTCATAAGCAAGGATAATCTGGTAACGTGCCATTTTCAGTTTTCAGAGAACGACTAGCGCCGCCCACCGATCACTGGATTTTTACTCTTCAACGAGTTCAAGCAAAACCATCTCAGCGCCATCGCCTTTGCGGGGGCCGAGCTTCAACATGCGGGTGTAGCCGCCGTTGCGGTTGACAAAGCGAGGGGCAATATCATCAAAGAGTTTGGGAAGGATTTTATTCCCACCCAAGCGTGATGCCACTAAGCGACGTGCGTGTACTTTTTTGGCATCTTCTGCTTCAATGCTGTTGCGAGCCACAGTGATCATTCGTTCAGCTTCGCTGCGAATGGCTTCGGCTTTCGCTTTTGTGGTTTTAATTCGCTCATGTTCAAAGAGCTGCTTGATCAAAGTGCGACGCAAAGCAATGCGTGCGCCCTTTGTGCGATTTAGTCTTTTTCCTGCTACTTGATGTCGCATCTTAATTACTCCGCGTTACCTTCTGTCTCATCATCAGACATATAGCCTTTTTCGCGCATTTTCTGGCGCAGTTCATCGAGGCTCTTTTCACCAAAATTGCGAATGGACATGATGGCTTGGTCACCCTTTTCGAGCAGGTCCAAAACATCGCCAACCGTAATAATGCCTGTACGCTTCAACGAATTGAAAACACGTACTGAAAGGTCTAGAGCTTCTACCGGGGTTTCAGCTACTTCGCTGGTCACTCGGCTTTCTTCATCTTCTTCTACAATCACAGCCATGAGCGATTCTTCGCTCACGCCAGCGATATGGCGGAGATGCTCAATGAGAACTTTGCCAGATGTGCTCAGTGCCTTTTCAGGGGCAATGGTGCCATCTGTCCAAATTTCCAGAAGCAATTTATCAAAATTTGTACTTTGACCGACACGCGCCGAGACGACTTCCCAATTTACCCGTTTGACGGGGCTGAACAGTGCATCAACGGGCATTTCACCAATCGGCATGTGCCCGCCACGTTCATTTGCTGGGGAGTATCCACGTCCACGCGCAACGGAAAATTCAATGTCCAGTTTTGCGTTATTGTCATCCACCGTGAACAGATACAGTTCCGGATTGACAATCTCGATCTCTGGGGGTGCAATAATATCAGCAGCAGTGACAACGCCCTCGCCACGCACTTCCAAGTGCATGCGGGTGCTGTCAACACTATCTAATTTCATGCGGATCTGTTTGACCTGCAACATGATCTGGATAACATCTTCACGCACACCAGCCACATCGGTAAACTCATGCAAAACGTCCGCAATCCGCATAGAGGTAACAGCAACGCCACTCAATGAAGATAAAAGCGCTCTTCGCATCGAATTACCGATGGTGGCGCCATACCCTCTCTCTAGCGGGCTGATAACAAACTTACCATAATTGCGAGATTCAGCTTCTCTCTCAATTTTTGGGATTACCATATTCGTGATACCAGTCACGGTTCACCTCTCCCTGTCTAGGCAGATGAGGCACTGCCTGAATGGAACTATCACCATCCAAGCCAATGCACTCTCTTCGTTAGCGTGAGTAATATTCAACAATCAGTTGTTCGTTCAAGCTGCCATCAATCTCAGAACGTTCAGGCAAACGAGCAACCTTACCAGAAAGCGCCTTTGCATCACGTTCGAGCCAAGCCGGAACATTACGCTTCTCAACAACGTCGTTTAAGCCCTTGAAATAAGTCAGTTTACGGGAACCATCACGCACAGCTAACTCATCACCGTCTTTTAACAACATCGAAGGAACATCAGTGCGACGTCCATTGACAATAAAGTGTCCATGGGTGACCAATAAACGTGCTTCTGCGCGGCTGGAGGCAAATCCCATGCGATAGATAACATTATCAAGTCGCGATTCAAGAATTTGCAGTAAGTTCAAACCGGTCAGACCGTGACGTTTATTAGCAACCTTGTAATAACGACTAAATTGTCGCTCCAAGACACCATAAACACGACGCGCACGCTGTTTGGCGCGCAACTGACGACCATAAACTGACTCACGCCCTCTACGGCGGCTCATGTTACGGCCATGTTGGCCAGGAGCATAATCACGTTTATCAAACGAACATTTCGGGGAGAAACAACGTTCTCCTTTAAGAAATAGCTTTTCGCCTTCACGCCGACATAGTTTACATACCGGCCCAATATATTTCGCCATACTCTTCTTACCTCATTCTCAACTAGACGCGGCGCTTCTTCGGAGGCCGACAACCATTGTGGGGTACCGGCGTAATATCAGCAATTGAGCGCACTCTAATGCCCGCAGCTTGCACGGCACGGATTGCATTTTCACGCCCAGGGCCAGGGCCCTTGACAAAAACATCAACTTCCTGAATGCCCATTTGCTGAGCTGCCTGGGAAGCCTGCTCCGACGCCAATTTAGCTGCAAAAGGGGTGCTCTTACGTGAGCCTTTGAAGCCAGCCGAGCCAGCGCTACCCCATGCAACCGTGTTACCTTGTAAATCGGTCACGGTGACAATCGTATTATTGAAAGATGCCATAATATGCACCTGCCCAACGGACAAGCTGCGTTTGGCTTTCTTCTTCGCTCCACCGCGACGCGTTGAACGTACATTCTTTGCCATTTAGTTCCTCGCTATATTCTACTATTTGGACGCGCCACGGCGACGACCGCGACCCGCAACTGTCTTCTTCGGACCCTTACGGGTACGTGAATTAGTGCGTGTGCGTTGTCCGTGGACAGGCAAACTGCGGCGATGACGGAGACCACGATAACAACCGATCTCGATCAAACGTTTGATATTCATCTGTGTCTCGCGGCGGAGATCGCCTTCGAGTTTGTAATTCTGCCCGATGAATTCACGCAGCAATGCCAAATCAGCTTCAGAAAGATCTTTGATCCGCTGATCTGGATTCACATTTGTCGCGGCCAAAACTTGTTTAGCGCGCGTCCGGCCAATCCCATAGATATAGGTCAAGCCAATTTCAACCCGTTTATTGCGGGGAAGATCAACACCTTCTATTCTCGCCATATCAACTAACCTTGTCGCTGTTTATGTTTAGGATTTTCGCAAATTACGTACAATTTGCCTCTGCGCCGAACAATTTTACATTTCGCACAGCGCTTGCGAACTGATGGTGACACTTTCATATTCGTTCTCCTACGTTACGGCTGAGTATCTCCTCAGCCCAAAGCACTGGATTATACTCGCTGTTTTCTATTTAGTCTAGCACTCAAACAATGAGCGGTTGACAATTTTCCAACAAGCAGATCAAAGGACAGTCAGGATTAGAGGTTCACCTTCGGTTACGGCAATTGAATGTTCAAAATGTGCCGTCAATGATCTATCTGCTGAAACAACTGTCCACTGGTCGGGCAAGACTTTCGTCTTATGTGTGCCTACCAGTACCATTGGTTCCAGGGCAATGGTAACCCCGGGGCGCAATAATAACCCGCGCCCTGGCGTGCCGTAATTTGGCACTTGTGGACCTTCGTGCATTTGTCGTCCGACACCGTGACCAGTGTATTCTCGCGTAACGTAGAAGCCACGGCTTTCAACATATTGCTGGATTGCAGCAGAAACATCGCCTGTACGGTTGCCAGACCGCATTTGTTCAATGCCTGCCTGTAAAGCGCCTTCGGTGACATCAAGCAGTTCCTGAGCTGTCGCGGAAATTTCACCTACGCCAGCGGAAAAAGCAGAATCTGCTACAAAACCTTCAAAAACTGTACCGCAATCGACCGAGACAATATCGCCTTTTTTTAGCTTGCGTTTCTTTGTCGGTATCCCGTGCACCAGCTCATCGTTTATACAAACAGTAATTGAAGCTGGGTACGGATAAGGTCCGGGATAATTTTTAAAGGGCGATACAGCATTGTGTGACCGTAATACTTCCTCAGCAGCCGCGTTGAGGTCAGCCGTGGTCACACCTGGTTTTAAGAGTTCTTTGACAGTTGCATGAACTGTCGCATTAATTCGACCTGCCTCGCGCATAATAGCAATTTCAGCAGGGGTCTTGATATGAATTTGTCGTGCCCAATCCATTATGACTTCTTTAGGGCCTCGAGCAGGACTGTTGTGACCTTTTCGATTTCCTGGTCGCCTCGCACTTCAAAGAGTACACCTTCATTACGATAATACTCAATGAGAGGGGATGTTTGTTCAATATAAACCTGAATTCGTTTTTTAACAGTTTCGGGTTTGTCATCATCGCGCTGATAAAGTTCGGAACCATCAAAATCGCAGATGCCTTCTTTTACCGGACGATGAAATGCGGTATTGAAGATATGTCCACTCGCACGGCAAGTCCAACGTCCAGAAAGGCGCTCGATGAGTACTTCATCCGGCGCGGTGATATACGGGACGATATCCACCGTATCCCCCATTTCACCAAGCATTGCTTTGGTCGCATCTGCCTGGACTGGGGTACGGGGAAAACCGTCCAAAATGGCACCAGCTTGACAGTCTGGGCGCGTAATGCGATCCTTGACCATTGCAATGGTGACATCATCTGGCACAAGTTCACCTTTGTGCATAAAGCTCTGTGCCAGAACTCCTAATTCCGTTTGATTTTTAATGTGCTCTCGAAAAAGCTCGCCTGTGGAGACGTGTACTAATCCAGTTTGCTCTGCCAAAATTTCGGCTTGTGTACCTTTTCCTACCCCTGGAGGGCCAAGCAAAACGATGTAAGTCGCCATCAAACATTCTCCTTAGCGAACGAGAATTGAATCTTGATAACCGTGCAATTTCAGTTCTGCATCGATGTTTTGGAAGACATCACGCACAACACCGACCACAATCAGCAAACCCGCTGATGAAACGAGGAGCAAGCCTGCCCCTTGAGAGGAGATCGGCATGACCTGTTGCATTAGATAAGGCAACACTGCCACCAATCCGAGGAACAACGCCCCTGGCAAAGTGATGCGGCGCTGCACTTTGGTGAGATAGCGCTGGGTTGGGGCACCACGGCTAACACCGGGGATCTGCGCACCCATACGCTTGAGATTATCACCATAATTCTGCTGAGCAAAGAGAACATCGGTGTAGAAGAAGGTAAAGACTACAACCATGAGGAAGTAGAGTAACCAATAGACACCGCCAGAACCATCAAATGTAGATTGAGTACTCAAGGCAAAATTCCGCACCCATTCGGTCTCAGAATTCACGAAATAACTCGATGCAATCGCGGGGAACTGCAAAATAGCGCTTGCAAAAATGAGTGGGATCATGCCTGCCATGTTAACCATGAGAGGTAACGAACCTTTGACCGGCATGGACATACGATTGCCCATACGACGACCAGGGTACATAACCGGCACATTACGCCGTCCCTGCTGTACAAAGACGATGGCAAAAATGGTCAGCACCAAAACCACAACGGTTGAAATCAGCAATATCCAGCGGTTCTGTTCATCGCTCATCAACCGAACGAGGTTACTCGGCAGATTGACAACAATACCTGCGAAAATGATCAAGGAAAGACCTTGTTTACGCATACCGTATTCAGAAATCAACTCACCCAGCCAAATGGCGAACATCGTACCGCCGGTCATTGCCAACAAAACAGTGATGGATGACAGGAGTAAGTCGCCTGTGAAGCCAAAGGGGATAATCTGAGTTAAACCCAATTGAACTGCGTAGGAGTTAAAAATGTTCACTTGCCCGATTGCAGAAAGAGCAGCCATCGGAACAGCCAGGATGTAAGTCCATTTCTCCATCCATTTCTGTCCTTCGCGCGGGTCTTCTTCCATGCGGCGCTGCAAGGCAGGAATGATCGGGGTCAACAGTTGCAAAATAATCTGCGCTGTAATGTAGGGATAAACACCCATCGAAAGCAACGAGAATTGCGAAACGGTACCGCCCGACAATAGATCGAGAAAGTTAAAGAAAGTTCCGCTAGAGCCCATATTGGCGCGAAATGCGGCAAGAGCCGTAAAATCTACACCGGGCACGGGAACATTAGCCGCTACACGATAGAGTGCCAAGAAACCCAACGTAAACAACAATTTACGTCGAATATCAATCGAAGTCCAAAGGTAGCGCCATCCAGAAAATGTCGACTTCATAAAGTCTCCTTGTCCTACGACAAGCTAGCTGATCAACTCTACGCTGCCACCGGCGGCTTCAATTTTCTCTTGAGCACCTTTACTAACACGGTGTACACGCACTTTTAACGCTGCACTCAGATCGCCACGACCCAAAATAACCACCGGTTTGCGGCGGTCACGCAGGAGGCGCGCTTCATTCAACGTTTCAGGGGTCACTTCGGCATTCGCCTTGAAGGCATCTGCCAATTGGTCAAGGTTGATTTCGTTATATTCAACGCGATTGATGGGCGTAAAGCCTTTACCGCGCATAAACGGTAGACGACGGAAGAAAGGCAGGTTACCGCCCTGACGATAGAGCTTGCCACCGCTACCCGAGCGTGCTTTCTGCCCTTTTTGACCACGTCCAGCAGTTTTGCCTTGTCCGGCAGCGATACCGCGCCCGACACGTTTTCTGTTCTTTTTTGCGCCTTTATTTGGCGCAAGATCATGTAGTTTCATCTTCTAAATCCTACTCTTCCACTACTTTGATCAAGTGGCTAACTTTGGTCAGCATCCCGCGCAGGGCGGGGCTGTCTACATGCTCAACGGTATGATTCATACGAAGCAAACCCAAGGCACGCACAGTAGCCTTCTGACGTTTGGGATACCCAATGGTGCTTTTCACCAAGGTAACCTGTAATTTCTTTTCGGCAGCTTTCTTTGCCATGCCTATTACCTCCGCTCCCAGAATGGCATCAGGTCTTTGACCGGCTTGCCACGTCGGGCTGCTTCTTCAGCGGGCGATTTCAGTTGCTCAAGGGCATCAAAGGTTGCTTTGACAACATTGAGTACGTTGTCGCTGCCAAGGGACTTGGTCAAAATGTCTTTGACGCCAGCCGCTTCCAAGACAGCACGAACACCACCTGCTGCAATAACACCAGTACCGGGGGATGCTGGTTTCAACAAAACTCTTGCGCCAGCTACACGACCGAGGGTCTGATGAGCAATCGTTGTGCCAAACAAATTCACAAGGTGTAGATCACGGCGCGCGCGCTCAGAAGCCTTGCGGATCGCGTCCGGTACGGAATTGGCTTTACCAATGCCCATACCGATCTTTCCTTTACCGTCACCAACCACAATGGTGGCACGGAATTGGAAGCGACGACCGCCTTTGACCACTTTCGCAACACGAGCAATTTCGATCATGCGCTCATCGAGATCGTCGGTTTCAAAATTCTTATTCTTATCGAAGTTTGCCATAGTATTCTCCACTCAGACCTAAAACAGCAGGCCACCTTCACGCGCGGCATCTGCCAATGCTTTTACACGCCCTGTGTAGCGGAAACCACCACGGTCGAAAACGACACTGGTGATTCCGGCTTCTTTGGCACGCTCTGCAACAACTTCGCCTACCAAACGAGCCTGTTCAGCTTTTTTGAGGCCCTTCATCTTTCCACGCAGTTCTTTGTCAATGCTGGAAGCAGAAACAAGGGTTTTACCAGCCTGGTCGTCAATGACTTGAGCATAAATGCCGGTAAGACTGCGGAAAACACTCAAACGCGGGCGAGCGGGGGTTCCTGAAACATATTTACGCACACGAGCGTGACGTCGGATGCGCGCGGCAGCACGATTTTTAGCAGCCATAATTTACATTCCTTTCCCGGCTTTACCAGCTTTGCGGCGAACTTGTTCACCGAGATAGCGGATCCCTTTCCCGTGATAAGGCTCGGGGGGACGGATTTTGCGGATTTCGGAGGCTACTTTGCCAACGATTTCCTTATCCATGCCCATGACCTTTACCTGGCGGGTCTTAGGATCTGCATCAAAACTGATTCCATCTACAGGTTCAATTTCTACAGGGTGCGAGTAGCCTACGTTTAAGACAAGGGTACTGCCTTTCATTTCGGCACGGTAGCCAACGCCTTGAATTTCAAGGACCTTTTCAAAGCCACCGCTCACGCCCTGAACCATATTTGCAATGAGGGCGCGCGTCGTTCCGTGAAGGGCACGCTCTGTGGGATGATCAGATCTACGTTTAACGGTGACCTGCCCATCTTCAAGAGCGATTTCCATCAGATGTGAGAACTGGCGCTGCATTTCGCCTTTTTGCCCTTTTACTTTTACAAAAGAGCCTTTAATATCCACCTGTACACCATCAGGGATGGTGACGGGCATTCGTCCAATACGAGACATCGTTTATAACCTCCTGCTACCAGATTTTACAGAGGAGTTCGCCACCGACGCCCAATGAACGAGCTTTTTGCCCAGTCATTACACCTTTGGGGGTGGAAAGGATCGCGATGCCAATACCAGAGAGAACCCAGGGAATATCCTGTTTCTTGGTGTAGACACGGCGTCCCGGACGGCTTATACGTTCCAAACCGGTGAGAACCGATTGGCGTTCGCGACGTTTACCAATATATTTAATGCGCACTCGCAGTACTGGCTGGTTGGGACGTTCGCCATCTACGACTTCTACCTTCTCCAAGTAGCCTTCTTCTTTAAGAATACTGGCTATTTGGACTTTCATCTTGGAGCTGGGCATGGCTACTGTTGCTTGACCAACCATGACAGCATTGCGGATGCGGGTTAACATATCAGCAATAGGATCTGAAACACTCATAATTTCACCTCTACCCGACTACCAAGAAGCTTTGGTGACGCCAGGGATTTTCCCTTCTAGCGCAAGCTCACGGAAGCAAATTCGACATAAGCCAAAGCGGCGAATATAGCCACGAGGGCGTCCACAACGTTGGCAGCGGTTACGTACCCGTGTGGGGTATTTACGCCGCATTTCACGATACTGCATACATTTTTTTGCCATAGTTATGCTTCCTTTTTGAACGGCATCCCAAGCAAGGTCAGCAAGGAACGAGCCTGATCGTCATTTTGCGCGGAGGTAACAATGGTAATTTCCATACCACGCAGTTTGTCAATTTTGTCGTAATCAATTTCGGGCCAGATCAGTTGATCTTTTAGCCCGAGAGTGTAGTTTCCACGTCCGTCGAAGGCGTTTGCGGAGATGCCGCGAAAATCGCGAACACGCGGCAGAGCCACATTAATCAGACGGTCGAGGAAGGCCCACATTTTATCGCCACGCAAGGTTACTTTTGTGCCGATGGTAAGGCCCTCACGAAGTTTGAAGTTCGCAATGCTTTTGCGAGCTTTGGTCATTACGGGGTGTTGCCCAGTAATGGTGGCCAAATCACCAGCGGCGGCTTCCAAAACCTTGGGGTTGTCTTTTGCTTCGCCAAGACCGATATTGACAACAACTTTTTCGATGCGCGGCACTTGCATGACGCTGGTAAAACCAAAGTCTTTTTGCAGGGTGGGTACCGCTTCTTCTTGGTAAAAAGTTTTTACTTTATTCATATCAACGCTCCAGCCAGCACTTCTTACTCAATGATTGCTTGGCATTTTTTACAAACGCGATGTGAACCATCTTCATCACGTTGGACGGCAACACGGGTGGGTTGATCGCATTTTGGGCAAACCAACATGACATTAGAAATGTGCATGGGCCCTTCAAATTTAATCAAACCAGGATTGATCGTGCGCCCTTGCGTTTGCACTTGCTGCTGGTGCTTGGTGCGAATATTGACGCCTTGCACAACAACGCGATCAACTTTGGGGAGGACATTAATGACCTCTCCGCGTTTTCCTTTATCTTCAAAGCGGCCGCTAATAATTTCAACGGTATCGCCTTTACGGATTTTATTCTTCATAATTCTGCTCCCAAAACCCTATAGAGCTTCCGGGGCGAGTGAAACGATCTTGGTAAAACCGTGTTCACGTAGTTCACGTGCAACGGGTCCAAAGATACGACTGCCCTTGGGGTTCTTGCCGTCATTATCAAGAATAACAGCAGCATTATCATCAAAACGAATGTGGGAGCCATCATCACGACGCCATTCTTTAGAACAGCGAACGATCACCGCGCGCACAATTTCGCTCTTTTTTACAGAGCCCTGCGGCGCAGCAACTTTCACAGTAGCAACCACAACGTCACCGACAGTACCGGACTTGCGGACAGAGCCGCCCATCACGTTGATGACGAGGATTTCACGCGCACCAGTGTTATCGGCAACTTTTAAACGAGACTCACTTTGTATCATCGCTTAGGTCTCCTACACCAGCATCAGCTGTGCGCTTTTCGCGCGTGATAATTTCTTCAACAACCCAGTGTTTCCCTTTCGAGATCGGGCGGCTTTCTACAATACGAACCTGGTCACCAATATTACAATTCATTTCATCATGTGCTTTGACACGTTTGCTGCTATGAACAACTTTGTGATAAAGCGGGTGGCGATAAGTTCGAGTGACTTCAACCACTACGGTTTTCATCATTTTGTTGCTGGTTACAAAACCAGTCAATCGACGACGTTCGTTCATGCTTCACCTTCCACGTCAGCTTCAAGCTCATTGATAATAGTGCTCATGCGAGCAATATCGCGACGCACGAAGCGCATTCGACTGGTATCCGTTAGCTGACCAGTAACCTGCTGAAAACGGAGTTTCATCAACTCTTCACGGGCATCGGACAATTTGGTTTCAATTTCACCAATAGACAGTTTACGAATTTCGCTAGCCTTCATGTCTATTCTCCAATTTCACGAGAGACGATCTTGGTTTTGATGGAGAGTTTGTACTGTGCAAGGCGCAAAGCTTCCACTGCTACATCATCAGGCAGACCACCGATCTCGAACATGATACGACCGGGCTTCACAACAGCAACCCAGTACTCCACAGAACCTTTACCTTTACCCATACGAGATTCAGCAGCTCGTTTGGTATAAGGCTTGTCTGGGAAGATGCGAATCCAGACTTTACCACGGCGGCGCATAGAGCGCACAATTGCACGACGAGCGGCCTCGATTTGGCGAGCTGAAATCCAGCCCGGCTCAAGAGCCTGAATGCCATAGTCACCAAAGCTGACTTCCGCACCGCGCAGTGCTTTACCGCGCATTCTGCCGCGCATTTGTTTACGCCATTTGAAACGTTTTGGCATCAACATAAGAAATAACCTCTTTTCTCAAGCAACCATGGGTCTACTGACTAACGTAGACGCCTTCAGTCGCTTCAGCTTCTTCTTCTACTTTCGGCATTTTCTCGCCTTTGTAAACCCATACTTTGACACCGATCGCACCATAAGCGGTAATCGCTTTTGTGGAGGAAAAGTCAATGTCAGCACGCAGGGTTTGCAGCGGCACGCGTCCATCACGCAACCAGACACGTCGCGCCATTTCAGCACCACTCAAACGACCAGATACTTCGATCTTGATGCCTTCGGCGCCTTGGCGCATCGCATTTTGGATAGCGCGCTTCATCGCGCGGCGGTACGCAATACGACGAGTAAGTTGGTCTGCGATATTGACAGCGATCAGGTGAGCATCGGTATCCGGTGACTTGATCTCCTTGACATCCAGATCAACTTTCTGACCAACCAAATCTTCAAGGCTCTTACGAATTTTCTTGACGCTTTCACCTTTACGACCAATCAAAACGCCCGGTTTCGCAGTATGAATTGAAACCTTCACCTTCCCGGGGAAACGCTCAATCTCAATTTCAGAAATGCCAGCACGCTGAGTAAGAACCGACTCGGCAAGCCCTTTACGAAGTTCTTCAACCTTACGATAGGTAGAAGAGCCACCTTTGGCAGCGACACCAGTCAGCAAGCTACGAATAGCAATATCTTGCTGAAGTTGTTCGCGGTATTGCGCACCTTTGGCAAACCAACGGGCTTTCCAAGGATGTGTGACTTTCAGGCGAAAACCAACGGGATGAACTTTACGACCCATAATATCTCCTTTGCGTCCTTTCTTTAGACTTCTCGCTCACGCAAGACGACAGTGACATGCGAAGAGCGGCGCAATAACGGCTTGAAACGACCGCGCGCACCAAAGCGACGCCATTTACGAGTAGGGGCTTCATCTGCGTAGATTTCAGCGACATACAAATCATCCCGACTCAAGCCAAAGTTCTCTTCAGCGTTAGCAACTGCAGAAGCAACCAATTTACGAACAGGCTCTGCAGAGCGTTTTTGTACAAAGCGCAACATCTCGAGCGCTTCCACAGCATCTTTTCCGCGTACAAGATCAACCACGAGGCGAACTTTCTGAGCAGATACTGAGAGGTGGCTCAATTTAGCACGAATATCTTGAGTAGCCATAATTCAAAGACTCCTACGACTACGCATGACCACGGAAGGTACGCGTAGGGGCGAACTCGCCCAAACGATGCCCAACCATGTTTTCAGTGATATAGATCGGCACATGACGGCGACCGTCATGCACTGCGATCGTATGCCCAACCATCTGCGGGAAGATAACGCTAGCCCGGCTCCAAGTGCGAATCACTTTCTTATCGCCCTTTTGGTTCATGGCATCAATTTTTACGAGTAGTTTCGGGTCAATATAAGGACCCTTTTTCAACGAACGTGACATAACTAATTCCTCGCTTACTCTTACCGTTTGCCTTTATTACGGCGGCGAACAATATACTTATCAGTATCTTTGTTACGGCGGGTCTTATACCCTAAAGTAGGTTTACCCCACGGGCTTTTCGGACCAGGCATACCAATTGGCTGGCGACCTTCACCACCACCATGCGGATGGTCGTTCGGGTTCATCGCAGAACCACGGACGGTCGGGCGAATACCCAAATGACGCTTGCGACCGGCTTTACCAAGTTTGACATTGCTGTGATCAACATTACCAACCTGACCGATGGTGGCATAGCAGCCTTGGCGTACCAAACGTACCTCGCCAGAGGGTAAACGAACCTGGGCGTAGTCGCCTTCTTTCGCCAGCAACTGCGCCGAAGCACCTGCCGAGCGAACCATCTGACCGCCTTTGCCTTCTTTCATTTCCACATTATGGATCATGGTACCAACGGGGATGTTGGAGATGGGCAAACAGTTGCCTGCGCGAATATCTGCATCAGGGCCAGACATCAATGTATCACCAACTTTAACACCCACTGGAGCAAGAATATATCGTTTTGCGCCATCTGCGTAGAAAAGGAGTGCCAGACGTGCCGTCCGGTTGGGATCATATTCAATAGCTGCCACACGAGCAGGGACACCGAGTTTGTCACGCTTAAAATCCACAAGGCGGATAAAGCGACGGTGTCCACCACCGCGATGGCGTACAGTCACGCGACCGTGAGCATTACGTCCACCTTTTTTGCGGAGAGGAACAACCAAAGAACGTTCTGGGGTCGATTTCGTGATCTCTTCAAACGTATACCCTGTCATATCACGACGACCGGGTGTTGTAGGTTTATACTTTTTTACAGCCATTACTGTACACCTTCAAAGATTTCGATCGAGTTACCTTCAGCCAAGGTTACAATCGCTTTTTTGATGCCAGCTTTACGCACCATCAAACGGCGGCTGCGCGCGCGAACGCTGCGCTTTGCCGGGGTTCGCATGATGTTAACGCGCGCCACAGTGACGTCAAAGATTGTTTCAACGGCTTCTTTTACCATCGCCTTTGTTGCATCAGTGCTGATCTCAAAGGTATATTGATTCAGCTTACTCTGTTGGTAATTACTCTTTTCAGTAATCAACGGACGACGGAGTACATCGTAAATAGTAGTCATCGCTGTTCTCCTCTATCCCAAATGCGCTTTCAGAGCGTCTAAAGTTTTAAGGGAGATCACTACCTTATCAAACCCGAGTAAATCACGGATATTAAGGTAACCTGCCAGCAAAACTTTTGCATCTGAAATATTATCAGCGGTGCGCATGGCTGTGTCATATTCCTGATCTTTTTCAGGCAAGAGCAAGAGGGCACTTGCATCACCGACCAGTTTCCCCAAAGCCTCCACCATTAGACGGGTTTTGGGCTCTGACAAAATCAGATTTTCCACAACAACGATACTCTCTTCAGCAGCTTTCACAGAAAGCGCCGAACGCAAAGCTGCCTGACGCATTTTGCGTGGCATTTTCTTATCATAGCTGCGAGGACGCGGAGTGTGTACACGACCGCCGCCAACAAACTGCGGAGCACGGATTGTGCCCTGACGAGCACGACCAGTCCCTTTCTGACGCCACGGCTTGCGGCCGCCACCAGAGACTTCACCGCGAGATTTGGTTTTATGCGTGCCCAAACGTGCATTCGCCATCTGACGAACGTAGGCTTGGTGCATCAAATCTACATTAATGGGGGCTTCAAAAACTTCAGCGGGGAGTTCAACTTCACGCAGGGTTTTGCCCTCAAGATTTACAAGATTTACTTTCATGATATTTGCTCCAATTCCCTACGCTTATTGCTTGCGTGCGCCCTTGATCATAACAAGACCGCCCTTTGCGCCGGGCACAGAACCCATGACACCGATCAGGTTACGTTCTGCATCTACCAGAACGACCTTAAGTCCCTGTGAGGTGACGCGGACATTCCCCATCTGACCAGGCATGCGCTTTCCTTTGAAAACACGACCGGGGGTACTACCTGCCCCAGCAGAGCCGGGTGCACGTTGTCGATCAGATTGACCATGTGTTTTCGGACCGCCGCGAAAGCCATGACGTTTCATGCCACCTTGAAAGCCTTTACCTTTGGTTGTGCCAGTAACATCAACACGTTCACCAAGTTCAAAGTTTTCAACGGTAACTTTATCGCCAACAGCAACATCGGGAGTTTTAATGCGAAATTCGCGCAAAAAGCGCAAGGGGGGTAAATCACTGACCTTGAGATGCCCGCGCTGTCCACCTGTCAAACGTTTCGGGTTTACTTCTCCAAAGCCAAGCTGTACAGCAGAGTAGCCATCTACTTCATGGCTGCGTACCTGTGTAACATAGCAAGGCCCAGCCTCAATGACTGTTACTGGCAAAGCAACGCCAGCTTCGTCAAAGATCTGGGTCATTCCGATCTTTTTTCCAATCAGCCCTTTCATCATTTCAATTTTCTCCTTCAAAGAAATTTATCGAGACTGTCAGCCGGGCCTGGCTGCATCATCTCTTCAGTAACCCAGTCAGCTAACTTGCTACAGAGCATTTGTTTTTGGTCTGCTCACAAGCTAACTCTTACGTTACCTGCTTACACACAACGAAATTGCTGGCCTTTTGTATTCAGCCAGCAATACACGTTGTGTTGGTGCTATGGCAAAACTAACTAAATCTTTATCTCAATATCCACGCCTGCGGGTAAATTGAGGCGCATCAGCATGTCAATCGTTTTTGATTCGGGATCCAAAACATCAATCAAACGATTGTGTGTGCGGATTTCAAAGTGCTCATGTGAGTCTTTGTCGATGAATGTCGAGCGACGAATTGTAAACCTTTCTTTCTTTGTTGGCAAGGGTACGGGACCAACAACATGGGCGCCGCTACGTTCAGCAGTGTCTACAATGCGTTTTGCAGATTGATCAAGAACGCGATGGTCATAAGCCTTAAGGCGGATACGGATTTTCTGTTTAGCCATTTAGACACCTATTATTCAAGAATTTTGGTAATAACACCAGCGCCGACGGTCAGACCGCCCTCACGGATGGCGAATTTCGAACCCTGCTC